>ABYL01000196.1 GCA_000173575.1 Burkholderia sp. H160
AATCCGAACTGGCCGGCCGCGCTCAAGGAGCGCATCGCACGCGATGCCGTCGAGCGCGGCGCGTTGATTAACTCGCTGCGAGTCGAGCCTGAACTTGGTTCGCCGTCGCGCGGCGGCCTGCCCGCGACGATCGGCCGACGCGAGGATGATCACTGGCGGCTGTTCGGCCGCAAGCTCTATTCGACCGGCAGCCCGGGGCTCACCTGGTTCGCGGTCTGGGGCCGCACGGATGAGGCGTCGCCGCGCGTCGGCACGTGGCTCGTGCATCGCGATACACCCGGTATTCGCTTCGGCGAGCCGTGGAATCATCTCGGCATGCGCGCGACCGGAAGTCACGAGGTGATCTTCGACAACGTGCGCGTGCCGCTCGACCACGCAGTCGACCTGCAACCGCCGCAGCAGGCCGCAGGCATGGACCCACTGACCGGCATGTGGATGAACGTCCTGTTACCGTCGATTTACGACGGCGTCGCGCGGGCCGCGCGCGACTGGTTCGTACAATGGACCGCGCAGCGCTCGCCTTCCGGGCTCAGCGCGCCATTGTCGAGCCTCGAGCGTTTTCAGCAGATGGCGGGCCGCATCGACGCGCTGCTGTTCAACAATCGCGTGCTGCTCGATGCGGGCGCGGCGGGTCGCGTTGACGCGGCGCAAGCACCCGCGATCAAGTATCTGGTCAGCCAGCACGCGATCGAAGCCGTGCAGATCGCGCTCGAAGCGAGCAGCAATCCGGGACTGAGCCGCAACAACCCGCTGGAGCGCCACTATCGCGACGTGCTGTGCGCGCGCATTCATACGCCGCAGAACGATACGGTGCTCGGCAATCTCGGGCGCGCCGCGTTTGCCGATTTTGCCGCTTCATAGCGCCAGCCGCGCACCGGTCCTTTCTTCATGCAGTTCGATCTGGTACAGCCGGATCGCGTTGTCGTGCCAGACAGCGCGGCGCGCCACCTCGCTCAGGTCCGACATGGCAGCCGCGAAGGTCTGAAGCAGCGTGGGAAACGTCACACGCAATCCCGCCACCGGGAAGTTGCTGGCGAACATGCAGCGCGTCCAGCCAAAAATCGCAATCACGTCGCGGATGATGCTGCCGTTCTCAGCCGCGTTCCATCCAGCATCGCGCAAGCCGAACTCGGACAGCTTCACCGACACGCGAGAATTCGCCGCGAGCGCCTCCATCCCGCGCCGCCAGTGTGCAAGACCTGCGTCGGACCGATCCCACGGCAGCCCCGCGTGTTCGAGCACCACATCGACGGGCGGCGCGTCGGCGAGCATCGTTGACACCTCCTCCAGATGCCAGAACGGCACACGCAGATCCCAGCGCAGCCGCTGGGCCGCCAGCCGTTCCAGAGCCATCGGCCAACGTGGATCGCGCAAGGTGCCGGGACCGTCGATGGTCTGCGTCGGCTCCGACGCAGTGCGCGGCTTGAAGCGCACGCCTCGCACGAGCGGCCACTCCGCCTGCTCGGCGAGCCGTTCCGGTGCGTCGTCGGCAAGCAGGTCGACCCACGCGACGACGACGGATGGCAACCCGTACCGCGCCGCGACCTCATGCAGCCAGCGCGTTTCCGCCAGTGCCTGTTGGCGATCGCGCTCGGCTTCGACGTGCACGCTCGCGACGATCGGCGCATTTTCAGTAGCGCGCCGGTAATCGTCGACGCAGAAATCGGCGCACAACGTCCGATAGTCGCCGAACATGAAATGCGCGGGATCGTATGCGTCTTGCAGCCACGGATAATGCGCACCCGCGTCGAGCCGCCACAGGTGATGGTGCGCATCGACAAGTGCCTCGGGCATCGCGCCCGCCACGCCGGCGTCGTTCAGTTCAGCGCTCGCCCGTGAGGACATACGACGCATCCGGTTCACGCAGTGTTGGCATCGCGCTGACGAAACGCCAGCACGACAGATCGAGTTCGCGCACATGATCGTCCTGGAACGACACGTACGCGGCTGGCCGCGAAGGGTGGAATGACAGCGCAGTCGGATTCGCCGGCAACTTCACGCGTTCGATCTCCTCCAGCAGTTCAGCGTCGAACACGGAAATCGACTGCTCGCCCGAATTGGTCAGTAACAACAGATCGCGGCCGTCTGCTGCGGTCGTGCGGTAGATCCGGTTCGGATCACTGCGTGTCTTCACGCGACGGCCACATGTCATCGTCTCGGTGTCGATTGCCACGAGCGTATCGTCGCCGCGATTGGCGACGTAGAGCGTACGCTCATCGCTCGATAGCGCATTGCCTTCCGGGCGTGGCCCTGGCATGACTGCGCGGGCCGGCACCGTCGCGTCGCGCGGATGAAAGCGCGTCACGGTGTTGGACAGCAGATGCACGCCATACGCCCATTGCGCGTCGCGCGTCAGCGTGACCAGATGGGTCTTCACACCGCCGGACGGCACCGCCATGTTCGGCACCAGTTGCTCGCGCGGGCGGTCGAACACGAGCAGCATGTCGTGCGCCTCGCTCATTGCATACAGACGTCCCTCATGGTCGCTTGCC
Source organism: Burkholderia sp. H160 (assembly GCA_000173575.1). GTDB lineage: Bacteria > Pseudomonadota > Gammaproteobacteria > Burkholderiales > Burkholderiaceae > Paraburkholderia. The sequence continues at coordinate 2,493 of ABYL01000196.1, forward strand.
ATGCCGTGCGGGCGATAGTACGGCCACAGGTCGAGCGTGCGCGTATGCGTGCGTTCGGTCAGGTCGATCTCTGCCACGAGGTGATTGCCATCATGGCCGCGTGACCAGGCCGTCTCGATGCCGAAGATGCCGACGTAGGCAAAGCGGCGCTGCGCATCGACCGTGAATTCATGCGGGAAGTTCGGCAGCACGATGTGCTTGAGCGCGGCCTTCGTTTCGAGGTCGTAAAAGCTGAAGGTATGGGCGCACTTCTGCACCAGCAACAGCACGTCGTTCATTGTGAGTCTCCGTACTTCCAGGGTGTGCGCGATGCGGCTCACGCCGCATCGTCTGTGATTGTGAAGGTCACTGCTCGCAGCGCGCAGGCAGCGTCATCGTCAACAGCCCGGCCACCGCGAGCGCGCCGGCAAGAGAGTAGACACCGACTGCCGAACTGAAGTGCTGCGTCAGCACGCCTACGGCATACGGTCCGCAGAATCCGCCAAGATTGCCGAGCGCATTGATCAGGCCGCGCGCGCTACCCGCCGTCTCGACGCTGCAGAGCTTCGGCGGAATCGCCCAAAACACGCCGGCCGCCGCCTGCAGGAAGAAACCGCAGCCGATCAGGAATGCGTACGACACCATCATCGTCGCCTGGAACCGCACCGACAGGAACAGGCACGCGGCAAAGCCGAGCAACGGCAGCACGATGAACAGACGCCGCTTGCCCGTCCGGTCGGACAGATACGACGTTGCGCTCATGCCGAGCATGGTGCCGACGTACGGCAGGATCGCCAGCATTCCGACCTGCGCCATCCCGCCATGCGTGAGATTTTTCAGCAGCGTCGGCAGCCATAGCGTATAGCCGTAGATGCCGACCTGGTAGCAGAAATTAATCAGAACGAGCCGCCAGACCGTTTCGTTGCGCAGCAGTGCGCCAAACGATGCCGCCGTGTGCGAGTTGCTCGACGCGCTTTCGCGTTCCTGACGCAGCGCATCGAGGATGTACGCCTTCTCGCGCGGCGACAGCCAACGCGCTTTCTCCGGACTGTCATCGGCAAACGGCAGCCAGATCAGCAGGAACAGCAACGACAGCCCTCCCGCCGCAAAGAACAGATGCCGCCAGTCGTATGTCGCAAGAATGAATCCGGAAAGCGGCGCAGTGATCATGCCCGCCAGTGGCACGAACATGATGACCATCGCATTGGCCCGGCCCCGCTCCCGATCGGGAAACCAGTTGCTGACCATGGTGAGCACCACGGGCAGCATGCCGCCTTCGGCGACGCCAAGCAGAAAACGCAACGTGAGGAGTTGCCACGTTTCCGTGACGAGCCCCGTGAGCGCCGACAGCGCCGCCCAACTCACGAGCGACCAGGCGATGAACTTCTTGCCGCTGCCGCGCGCCGCAAGGCGACCGCCGGGAATCTGCAGAAACAGGTAGCCGAAGAAGAAGATACCGCCCGCAAGGCCCGCCATGCTCGCGCCGATGCCGAGGTCCGCATTCATGCCGCCCGGCATCGCGAAGGCGATATTGACGCGATCCATGTACGAGATGATGCAGGCCATCAGGAGTGGCGGAATCACGCGCAGCCAGCGGCGGCGGGGAATGGCCTCGCCAGCGTCGTACGCCGGATTGGCCGGGTTCAGTATGTTCATGTTGTCTCCGGTTATATGTCTGGTTTGTGCGGCCTTCTGGTGTGCCGTCTGTTATGTATGTCCTGGCGTACGCCGCCCGCGGGTCACTCCACGATCTCGAACTGATCGAGGAACTCGGTCTTCAGCGTCAGACCCAGACCCGGCACGTCGTCGCGCAACTGGAGGAAGCCATCTTCGGCGACCGGCTCGCCATCGAAGATGTAATAGAAGAGTTCGTTGCCGACCTCGACATCGAACATTGGGAAGTACTCGCTCATCGGCGATGCGAGCGTGCTCATCGTCAGGTGATAGTTATGCATCTGACCGGCATGCGGGATCACCGGCACGCTGTGGGCCTCGCACAGCGCGTTGATCTTGTGCGCCATCGTGATGCCGCCGACCCGGTTCGTGTCGTACTGCACCACCGAGACCGCCTTGCGATCCAGCAACTGCTTGAAACCGTAGAGCGTGAATTCGTGCTCGCCGCCCGAGATGGGGATGCTGGTCAGACGGTTGAGTTCGGCGTAGCCGTCGATATCGTCGGCAATGACAGGCTCTTCGAGCCAGCGCGGCTCGTAGCGCTCGAGCTTCGGCAGGATGCGCTTTGCGTATTCGAGGTTCCAGCCCATATAGCATTCGAGCATCAGGTCGTTCTCATATCCGATCACTTCGCGGATCGCGGCGACCGACTTCAGGTTCTCGACCACGCCCTGCTGCCCGTGGATGGGCCCGTAGCCGAACCGCATCTTGAATGCGCGGAAGCCCTGATCGAGATAGCGCTGCGCTTCGGCCTGCATCTCCTTGAGGTCAGTGCGGTACAGCTTCGAGTAATAGCAGGGGATGCGCTCCTTGGTGCGACCGCCAAGCAGCTTGAACACCGGCTTGCCGACGCTTTTGCCGAGGATGTCCCAGATTGCGATGTCGACTGCGGAGATCGCCGCCATGCCGATGCCCTTGCGTCCCCACGCGTGGGTCGCGCGATACATCCGCTGGTTCAGATATTCGTAGTCCCACGGGTCCTGGCCGATCACGAGCGGCGCGAGGTACTCGTCGATGATCGTCTTCGCGACCTGCGGTGCGAGTGCGACGTTACCGAGACCGACCAGTCCGGTGTCGGTTTCGATCTCGACGACCGTCCACGAGTGGAAACGGAACGTGCTCATCGTTTCTTGCGGTGCGTACAACAAATCCATCGCATTCGAACAGAAATTGCCCTGCGGCGGGACGGTCTTGCCTTTCCATTGATAGACGCGTGCGCGTACTGCCTTGATCTTCATCGTGTTGTCTCCTGTGTCGGCGGTCACGCCGAAATCGTCTGCAGCCGGTGTGCCGTGCCCATCCGGCAGGCGATCTGGAATGCCTGCCAGGTCGCGCCGGCGTCGGCGCTGCCGCGCCCTGCAATGTCGTACGCGGTGCCGTGCGCGGGCGTGGTGATCGGCACCGGCAGGCCGCCCTGAACCGTCACGCCGCGCGAAAAACCGAGCAGCTTGATCGCGATCTGCCCCTGGTCGTGGTACATCGTCACGATTGCCTGATACTCGCCCGCTTGCGCCTTCAGGAAGATCGTGTCGGCGGGAAACGGGCCATGAAACGGCGCGTCGGTCGGCAAAGTGCGCGCCTGTAAGGCTCGCACCGCGGGCTCGATGATGTCGATTTCCTCCCGACCGCACATGCCGCCGTCGCCGCCGTGCGGGTTGAACGCCGCGATCGCCACCTTGGGCGCGACGACGCCGTTCGCGAGCAGCGAGCGATAGATCAGCTCCGACGCCTGCTCAATCCGTTCGACATTCAGATAACGCGGTGCATCCTTGAGCGGGATGTGCGACGAGATACGCGCGGTCCATAGCTCGCCGAGGGTGTTGAATTCGCAGAAGTAGCCGGTAACCCCCAGGTATTCGGCGAAGTGATGAAGTTCGTCCTCGTGCGCCAGGCCGCCGAGCTTCATCGCGTGCTTGTTGAGCGGCGCGAAGCAGATCGCGTCGACGTCGCCCGCCAGCGCGGCATCCATGCACATGTTCAGGACGCTCAGCACGGCACGGCCGCCCACCGCCCCGGCTTGGCCCGCGGTGACCTGCGCCGGATCGATCGTGTCGACGGCAAGGAATGCGGGCAGCGCAGACGACGGCCGGTCGCGCACCTCAGCCAGCGACGTCACGGGATGCACGTCGATATGTACTTTCGCGACGCGCTGCCCTGCCTCCCACAGCCAGCGGTCGCCGATCAGCACGACGTTCGCGAGTGAAGTCGTCTCAGGACGCGAGAGCAGCTTCGCAATCAGTTCCGGGCCGATACCGGCCGGATCGCCGAGCGTCAACGCCACGACTGGCAATGTCGATGCAGCCGTCATGCGCGGACTCCGTCGCCCGTGGCCCGGCCGTGCCGAGCCTGTAACGTCGCATGCATGGAAAGTCTCCTTTGTACGCCCTGAGCGGCGCCGCGTTGTGATATGGGGTTCATGCTAGGTAGACGCGGGGCTCCGGTAAATTGAAAACTCTTGATAAATTGATAACCTGAGGTAATCAGAGTGGGTTCCATCGACAAACGGGATTCGACGCCGCAGCTGCTCAACCGGCTGCGGATGCGGCAGCTTGCGCTGCTGCTCGCGATCGAGGAATCGTGGACGCTGCGTGCGGCGGCCGAGCGGCTCGGCCTGACGCAGCCGGCCGCAACCAAGATGCTCAAGGAGCTGGAAGATGCGCTTGGCCAGCGGCTGTTCGAGCGTGTCGGGCGCGGCCTCGTCCTGAATCCCGCTGGAGAGCGGGTGCTGGGGTATTTCCGCGGAATCCGCGGCAGCATGGAGGCACTGAACCGGGAATTGTCAGAACTTCAGCTCGGCAGTGCCGGACGGCTGGCGATCGGCAGCATCATGGCGGCCGCGCCGGGGCGGCTCACCGAAGCGCTGGTGCAGTTGAAGGCGCGCTTTCCGCTGCTGGCAATCGAGATCGCAGTGGATACGAGCGACCGCCTGATGCCGCAACTCCGGGAGGGCGTGCTGGAGGTCGTGATTGGGCGTGACGTCGGCCCCGAATGCATCTTTCGTCCTGTCGATGACGAGGCGCTGGCGATTGTCGCGGGACGTCATCATCCACTAGTTGGCACTCAGCAGGTCGAGTTCCCGGCACTCCTCGCCTATCCGTGGATCCTGCAACCGGCCGGCAGCCCTGCACGCGAAGTGGTCGAGCGCGAGTTCAGCCTGCATCACCAGCCCATGCCGCGTGGACTGATCGAGACCGGTTCGATCCTCACGACGATGAATCTCGTCGACCGTTCCCAGATGCTGGGCGTGATTCCGCTGACCGTTGCGCAGCGTAATGCGGAACATGGGCTCGTCGCGATCATCCACTACTCGCTCGGACAGAAGTTGCCGTCGTATGGGAGCATCGTCCGGCGCGACCGGCCGCTGAGTACGCCTGCGGAGCATTTCCTGGCGCTGTTTCATCAGGAAGGCGTTGCAGTTGACGGCTGACGTTAGCGGTCTTCAAGTTGGTTTATGCGGGGCGGGCCGAGGCAGGCGTTTCGGGCATAGTCGCGTCGGCGGCTACCCCAAGCTCGCATTCGAGGTCGGAAACGACTACCACCGGCTCAATCGCTGCGATCACGAATTGTTCATCATCATTGCACTGGACGCCAAAGGCATTCCGAACCGGCGACTGACAACACGCGATGCGGCAGACCTTCTCATTGACGCTGTGCGAATCTCAAGGGACAACCTTGTGGACTTTAGACCGTCCGTGACGAAACACTAACCGGCGTCAATTCCTGACAGACAAAGCGGCTCATTGCCGCTTTTTTTATTGATCCAGCGTAACCAGGAATATGCAATAGAAATGAGATAGCCAAAACAATCAGAATTTTCCAATTCGGAAATGAGCCTGAGCAAGAGCAGGTGTTGGGTGAGGTGATCGTTAAAGGAAGAGCTATTTTAGCTTTGGCACCGGGATGGGTTACGAGGGGGAAGTCGTGGAGGGCGTAGCCCGTAGCGATTTCCCCCTCGCCGCAAGCGCGCTGTGACCGTTCACGCGGCGTTGCCCGCGGTGTAGTTCCAGACGTCGCTGGAGCGGCTGTTCGCCGCACGCCGTGCGGCGGTTGTTCAGACCATCGCTAATTGCTCGTCCTCATTCCTGGCACGACAGGCCCGTTTGGCAGGGTGTCCAGGCGCTTTGGACATACTTGAACACCTTCGATTGCCCTTTGATGAAGGACTCCGATTTCGAGCCATACGTCACTGTCACCCCGTAAGTTGACTGCACGCGGACCCTGACCTTTGCGCCATTGGGGGCGTTCGGCGGCAAATTAAACTGGCCGATCCAGTTTCCGTCAGTAGTCACGACATGGACGTACTCGTTCTGCTGGAGCAATTTGCGAAGATAGTTGCCGGTCGCATCCAGATTATTCAAATCTGCTTGCGATTTCAGGATCACATCAGGGAGGCCGTCCCACTCGCCAAAGGAATAGGTAAAATTCTTTGTCGCTCCAGCTTTGAGCGGGACAGACGTGTCGTTGACGACGACATTAACGGGCAGTGTCGAACGTATCGCAGTCTGTACGATCGCTCCATCCACCGTCGTACGCGGAAGATTAATGGTGTCGACCCAATTGCTGTCGGAGGTCGTAATCTGCGTCGACTTCACCGGACTCTTACCCAGCACGCTGTTGATAAAAACGCCGCCGGCATCGAGCTTATTCAGATTGCCCTGCTGGGTGATCTGATCAGAAAGTATCATGACCGGATTCTTGTTATAGTCAGGCTCCTGGGTTCCGAGATATGACCAGAAATAATTGTCAGAATGATCCTCTGGAAAATACCAATAGCGGCCATCCAGCCCCAGTGCGTTAAGCCTGAAGTACTCTGTTTTGCCGGTCTTCGAATCCGGTCTCGAAAAAATGGCTCCAATGATTCCGCGCCTATCGAAATCGCCCCAGTTCTGCGGACCATTGCTCAATCCAATCTGATGAACCAGAGTAGATCCAATCTTGTCGGATCGTGTGCCAACGTTGACGCTATCCTTGGCGCCCACGATCTGGTTTAGCGTGCAGGGATTGGTGAAGGTGCCGTATGTGCGTTCCGTAATTTGAGTCGTCTTACCAACACCATTGTCAGAGCTTGGCGAACCAAACGCGGCGCGAGCATAGGGAATTTTTTCGCAACTGTTACCGTCGATAAATACCTCGGTAAACGTTGACACAATCCGCTGTAGTTTTCCCCATGAGGGTTGCCCCTGAATCTTGCCCAGACGCCGCCGTTCGTAGGTAGTCGAATCAGTCACTGATACTTCCCACCAGGAGTTTCCAGCATCCTCAAGCCTGAACTGATATTCGTGCCCTGGTTGCCAATCAAATGGCGCGAGGACATGCTGTCCAGTTCCCTCGCCACCGAATGGTTCTGCAATAGCCCCCTCCATCAATGCGATGGACGATCTTGCGTCCCAAATGGAGAAGATGATCTTCTTGGTATCACTGACTCGTTGTAGGCCGAGGTAGCCGATAGGTCCGCGCTCGAACCCGAACTGTTGGGGCCAGAAGACAAAGCTCCTATCGCCCGGATCGCTTTGGACGTTGAAGGAAAAATTGATGCTTGAGTTGTCCCCCTTGCTGAGAACGAAGTTTCCAGAGGGAGTAGAAGTGATCCCCCAGGAAGCAGAGGTAGCAAGCATGCCTGCGCAGGCGAGCGTGCGGAGCATGGAGCTGAGAGGTTTTCTCATGGTGTTCTCGTCTTATATCGATACCTGCCGGTTTGCCATTTGACATTTGCGTGGCCGGCGTGGGTCATTGGTTGGAGGCCCCGATTTATAAACCGGACTGGTGTCAGAAAAAATGGGAATGTTCCGAAAATCATGCATCTAACCGAACGAACCGCTTGGATCCAACTGGCGGCGCACGACAACGCCGTTCTTCGCTTTAGCCAGCGCGTTGTCGTTGCAATGGCGAGGGCGTGAGCGGGTGAAGTCGATGCCCAGTTCCTCCAGCAAACCGGCGACTTCGGTGTTGATGTACTCGCTGCCACCATCCGAGTGCAGGCCCATGATCATGAAGGGAAACTGTGCCAGCATCGCGCGCAGCAACGGCAGCATGTACTCGCGAGTAATCGCGGGCACACTGCCCACCACTTCCCACTGCGTTACGCAGTCCACCGCGTTGATGTGATAGGGCCCCTGCCGGCCCCGCCGGTCGCCCTGATGCACACTGTCGATACGGATGAACCCGGGTCGATTTCCGGGCGCGGGCGCTCGCCGTACTGCAATGGTTG
>ABYL01000195.1 GCA_000173575.1 Burkholderia sp. H160
ATGCGCCCGCGAGCGCCGCGCCGAGCGGCGGCACGACGCTGTCGCCCGCGGATCAGCAGTTCGTGCTCGAAGCGTCGAAGTCGGACGCCACCGAAATCGCCGCCGGCAAGATCGCGCTGAAAAACTCGAGCGATCCGCACGTCAGGAAGTTCGCGCAACAGATGATCGCCGACCACACAAGGCTGTCGCACGCGATGGACGCGCTGGTTGCGAAGAAAGGCTTCAAGCCGGCGCCGTCCGCGGATTCCGCGCTGGTCGGCAAGCTGCAGACGTTAAAGGGCACCGAGTTCGATCAGGCCTACGTCGAGCAGGTTGGCGTGGAAGCGCATCAGCGTGCGGTGGATCTGTTCCAGCAGCAAAGCGAGAGCGGCACGGACTCGCAGCTGAAGGCCGCGGCTGCGCATGCGCTGCCGACCATCAAGCATCACCTCGAGATGGCGCAGCAACTCGCCGGCACGATGAAGGGCTCGTCATGAACGCGATCCTGCCACGGCCTTCGACGGCGCGAATCTGACCGTGCGCTTCTCGGTCTGCGCGGAAGCACTCGACCAGAACAACGGAGCAGGCGTCGTGCTACATAGCGAGCCGTTCAGAGTTGAAGGCATGGACCCGGATCGCGGCGCCGCGGCGTAGCGCCGCCGCGCGCCACGTTGACCGAGGACGTTGCTATTAATGCGCGCCACGCGGCGACGGCATGGTCCGCGAACGCCATTCAACGATAAGGAGGCCTTATGTCACTCATCGTCGCAGCACGCTTCACGACTTTTCCCGCTGCGGAAAGTGCGGCGCAAAAGCTTTTCGATGCAGGTTTCGTCGAAGAGGACGTCACGCTGTTTTTCGTTAGTCCGCGTGGCCAGCACGCGCTCTCGTCGATCGACGGTGAAACCGACACCGACCGTGGCGCGCGAGAGGGGTCTAAAGGCGTGGGCATGGGCGTGACGATCGGCGCGGCGATCGGTGCGGTCGTTGGCGTGGCGATCTTCGCGGTGTTTTCCGTGCCGCTGCTGGTGTCGTTGATCATGGCTGGCGTTGGTGCGTATGTCGGCTCGCTCATCGGCTCGATGTCGGACACCCACGAGCACGGCAAATCGGACCATCACCTGCCGTATCACGAGGAGAGGCGCCTCTCTGGCGTGCTCGTTGCCGTGCACGTGTCACCCGACAATCACCTCGATGCCGCACGCGTGCTGCACGAAGCCGGCGGCGTAACGATCGAGAAGGCGTCCGGCCGCTGGCAGCAGGGACGCTGGGCCGATTTCGATCCACGCAAGACGCCCGAACCGATTGAGGAATTCGCGGAGAAGCATGAGTGACACCAGCAACGCATGCCGGGCACGCGTCATGCGAGGGATTCCACGCACCCCGCCGCGCGTCGAACCGATTGATCGCGAGGCAATTAAAAGGCTTCGCGTGGCGGACTCTGCGATGTACCAAACCCCAGGAGGTATCGAATGGCTACCAACGTTGTTTCCGTATTGAACGATCTGGTCGAAACGTCGAAGGATGGCGAAAAGGGCTTTATGAAGGCAGCCGAGGATGCGCACGACGAACAGCTGAAGATGCTGTTCCGTTCAAGTGCGGACGACTGCTCGCGCGGCGTACGTGAGCTGCAGGATGTCGTACAGACACTGGGCGGCAAGCCCGAAAACCGCGGCAGCATGAGCGGTGCGCTGCATCGCGGCTGGGTCGACGTGAAGTCGGCGGTGAAGGATCGCAGCGACCATGCGATTCTCGCCGAGTGCGAAAAGGGCGAGGACGTCGCGAAGAAACACTATCACGATGCGCTCGAAAAGGATTTGCCGGCCGACGTGCGGGCGATCGTCGAGCGGCAATACCAGGGCGTGCTGCAGACCCATGATCGCATGCGCGATCTGCGCGACCAGTATGCGGCGATGAAGCGTTGATCAGAGCGTCAGTGCAGTAGGAGGAGCCGGCTACGCCGGCTCTGTCATTTTCCACTAAGTCGAATCGGCGCGAACCGATCGCGCGCGACTTAGTCGGCCGCGATCTTCAGATGGTTCTTCACGCTCGACACGCCCTCCACGTTTTTCACGACATCTTCGGCAGCGGACTTCTCGTCGGCCGAAGGCACCGAACCGGTGAGCGACACGACGCCCTTGCGGGTCTTCACGTGGATATGTGTCGATTTGATGTTCTTCGCGGCAAGCAGCTCCGCCTTGACCTTGGTCGTGATGGCGCCGTCGTCGATATGCTGGCCAACGCTTTCCGATGATGTGGACGGAGCCGGGGCAGTCGTCTGGGCGGTCGCGTTCAGCGTGAATGCGACAACGGCGATGCTGCCCACGGTCTTCAGAAGCTGGATCGTCTTCATGGTTTTCTCCTTCAGGTGTTGATGAAAATGGCGGTCCTGTTGCCGGTGGCCGAGCGCGACCGAAGCCGCTGATCCGCAACCACCGTGCCCACCCGGTTCGCGCCAATCGACGCCCCTCGCGCAAGCCCCGTCCACAAGGGTTTTTCGACTGACGAATAGGGCCGCGGCGGGATCTGGCGAGGTCGCCCGGGTTGTGAAGCAAGGGACCGAAAATTGCCTGCCGCTTGTAAAAACCGGCGCTAGCAGTGCGGGCTATTCATGCGCCTGAAGGAGCAAACCGCAATCAAAACAGTGCCTTGCGCGAACTGGTACGGAGGTTGCCTTAATGAGGGGAGAACGGCTCATTCAGTCATCGGTTACCAATTAACGGGATCTACTTCAATGCCTTCAATGGAACTACGCACGAGGCAGTCGCTTGCACTGACGCCTCGTCTTCAGCAGTCGGTGCGCCTCCTGCAATTGTCGGCTCTCGAGTTTCAGCAGGAATTGCGCACGGCGCTCGATACCAATCCGTTCCTTGAATACGACTCGTCGGAGACGGAGGACGTCGCGCTCGCCAGCGCGACGCCGGGCGAAGACCCCGGCGCGCCGTCCGAGGCCAGCACGCTTGCCCCCGCCGAACCGGACGGAGTGCCGGCGGAAAGTGGGACTGGCGATACGCTCGAAAACGCGGGCCAGGAAGACATGCCGGCTGAGTTCTCCGGCGACTACGGTTCGCGCAACTCGATGCGCCAGAACGGCGACGCGGACGGGAGCGACCCGGCCGAATGGGCCCGCTCGCAACCCACGCTGCGCGAGCAGTTGCACGACGCGCTGCGCCTGTACCGTCTCGACGACCGCGATCGCGCGATGGCCCGCTTCATCATCGAGGCGCTCGACGACGACGGCTATCTGCGTCAATCGCTTGCCGAGCTGGCCGGGAGCGTCGATCTCGAACCCGCGCTGACCGAAGAAGAGCTGCTGGTGGCATTGCGCCTCGTGCAGTCGCTCGATCGTCCGGGGCTCGGCGCGCGTTCGCTGTCGGAATGCCTGGTCTTGCAGATCAATGCGCTGCCCGCCGATACGCCGGGGCGCGATGTCGCGCGGCAAATCGCCGAGCATCATCTGGAGCGTCTCGCGCGCCGCGAGCAGGCCGAGTTGCAAAAACAGATCGGCTGCAGCGCGGAGGAATTGCGCGTGGCCTGCGCGCGGGTGCGCAAGCTCGATCCGAAGCCGGGCAATTGCTACGGCCGCGCCGAGGATAACTACGTGGTGCCTGACGTGATCGTGCGTCAGGTGCGCAACAAGTGGGTCGTGTCGATCAATCCGGCGGTGCAGCCGAGGGCGCGGATCCATCGCATGTATGCGCAACTCTTCGCGCAGTCGGCCGGCGGGAGCCGTTCGCCGCTCGCGCAGCAGTTGCAGGAAGCGCGCTGGCTGATCCGCAATTCGCAACAGCGCTTCGATACGATTCAGCGCGTCGCCGAATCCATCGTCGCGCATCAGAAGGCCTTCTTCCAGTACGGCGAAATTGCGCTGAAGCCTATGGTGCTCCGCGATGTGGCCGATGAACTCGGCCTGCACGAATCGACGATTTCGCGCGCTACGGGCAACAAATACATGGCGACGCCGCGCGGCATCTTCGAGTTCAAGCATTTCTTCCCGCGCGAGCTCGGCACCGAAAGCGGCGGCACCTGCTCCGCCGCCGCGGTGCGAGCGCTGCTCAAGGAGATGATCGCCGCGGAAAATACGCGCGATCCGCTGTCCGACGTGACGCTCGCGAAGATGCTCGCGGATCAGGGCGTGCTGGTCGCACGGCGCACGGTGGCGAAATACCGGCATCTGATGAAGGTGCCACCGGCGGAACTGCGCCGACAGTTTTAAACGCGTCAGGATTATCGCGCGGGGGGTGGCAACAAAGCCGTCAATCAAACAGCAGTACATTGCGCACTGGGTCATGCGAGGTTGTCCGCCCGCATGACCCTTTTTCGTATCTGGACGTTTCGTCGGCATGCCATTAAATTGGCGGGTCGAACTGCAAAGAGATATGCGCAATGAAGTATTCGAATCTGGTCGAACGTCTGCAAGGACGGCGTACGTCGGCGTGGGAAATTCATCGTGTCGCGCAGCAGGCGGCCGCGAGAGGGGAAGACGTGATCGTGCTGAGCGTCGGCGATCCGGAGTTCGCGACGCCCGCGCCGATCGTCGAACGCGCCATCGATGCGTTGCGCGCCGGCGACACGCACTACACGGCGATGGCCGGCCGCGAGCCACTGCGCGCGGCGATCGCCGCGGAACACGCGCGTACGACCGGCTGCGACGTGAGCGTCGCCAACGTGGTGCTGACCGCCGGCGCGCAGAACGGCGTGTTCGCGGTGTCGCTGTGCCTGCTCGAAGCGGGCGACGAAGTGATCGTCCCCGAGCCGATGTATCTGACCTATGAGGCCTGCGTGCGCGCAGCAGGCGCGACGCTCGTCGCGGTGCCGGTCGATCCGGCGCGCGCGTTTCACGTCGACTGCGACGCGCTCGAAGCGGCGATCACACCGCGTACGAAAGCAATCTTCTTCGCGACGCCGTGCAATCCGACCGGCGTCGTGATGCAGCGCGCCGATCTCGAGCGCATCGCGCGGCTTGCCTGCGAGCACGACCTGTGGGTGCTGTCCGACGAGGTCTATGCGGAGCTCACGTTCGAGCGCGAGCACGTGAGTATTGCGTCGCTGCCTGGCATGGCCGGGCGCACCGTCACGCTCGGCAGTCTGTCGAAGTCGCACGCGATGGCGGGGTGGCGCGTCGGCTGGGCGATCGGACCTGCGACGCTGATCGAGCACATGACGCGGCTCGCGCTCGCGATGCTGTACGGCCTGCCGGGTTTCATCCAGCAGGCCGCGTTGACGGCTTTGGAGAACAGGGCGGAGATCGTCGCCGATATTCGCGAGATCTATCGGCGGCGGCGCGACGTCGTGTTCGAGCGCTTGCATCGCGTGCCGGGCTTGCGGTGCCTGTTGCCCGAAGCGGGCATGTTCTTGATGGTCGACGTCAGCGGGACCGGGCTCGATACAACGGAGTTCACGTGGCAACTGTTTCGCGCGCAAGGCGTGGCCGTGCTCGACGCCAGTGCGTTCGGCGAGACGGCGCAGGGGTTCGTGAGGTTGGGGCTCGTGGTGGGCGAGGATCGGCTGATCGAGGCGTGCGAGAGAATCGCGGCGTTTGTGGAGGGGATGAGGGGGTGAGAGGGGGATGTTGACGACCGGTCCAACAACGCCTCACGCCGCCGCATAGCCAAGCAGTCGCGCCTGCGTTCCCGCGAGTGCGAGGAGCGTGTCGTCGCTCGCCGCCGTATCGGGAATCAGATAAAGATCGCCGATATCGGTCACCGGATCGCTGAACGGTGTCGGTGAACTGCGTTGCGCGATCAGGAAGTCGCTGATCGGCGATGCATCCGCGAGACCCAGAAACTGGCCGATGCGGGCCGCCATTGCCCGCGGTTCTTCGATGACCTTCCGGTACGAAACGGTCAGCGCGTGAGCCGCTGGTATCTCTTCGAAGAATGCGTTGATCTCGCCGACGTATTGCCCCCAGACGCGAATGCCGTCTTCGATCGAGCCGGTCCAATGCTTGTGCAGGAGCGAATTGGCCACGTGGCGAGGATCGCGATGGATATGAATGAAGCGCGCTTGCGGCAGCAGCTCGCGTATCAGACGCAGACATGAGCCCGAGCGCGGCAGGCGTTCGATCGAACCGGTTCGGCCCGACAGCACCGTGGGGTCCGCGTACGACGGATGCTTGTCGCCCCAGATCGGCGCGCCGATCTTCAGCTCTTCCCGATAGAAGCGTTCGACCCATCCGCCAAGCGTACGACGGCTGAACGCGCAAAGCCGCTCGCGGGACGTTTCGCCGACCAGATCGGCACGATGGCAGCCGACTTCCAGAAAGTCCTTCAGCAACGCAAAGATGCGGCACTCGTTGGTCAGCTGGATCAGAGGATGCGCGTTCAGCACGGAACAGAGAAAGGTCGTCCCGGACCTGGGCGAGCCAATGATGAACAGCGGGAAGGACTCCATCGCACTCTCCTTGACGTTCGTTCGTTTGGAGTCGTAGCTTACGCAAGCAGCATGGCGTCAACCTGACGCGAGCATGACGGGCGCGCCAGCAGATTTTGTGGGACGCAACTTCGACCGTCGATCAGCGATTCGCAATTCTCGAATCCGCAGCGCGATTTATTTTTTCGTGCGCACGAACTTCAACCCGAACCGCACGAGCCACGGCATCGTTTCCGGGCGCAACAACCGTGGGTCATAGCCGGCAAAGCGCCGTTCGTTCTCCTCAAGACACAGGCGCATCAATTCAGGCACGGTGATATCGACATCCGTAACCGACTGCGCACCGTTGACCGTGAAGTTGTTATCGTGCTCGTGAACGTTGCCGTCGGCATCCATCGCACGCGCGAGCCCAATACGCTCCCAAACGAGAAACGCCCACACGCCCGCCACCTTGATCTCGAAGCGGATGCGTTGCCACCATGAAAGCTGCGCGCGATGCCACGCGACCCAGTTCGCGAACAGCAGGATATGGCGGCACTCTTCCTGCATCACCGGCTCGAACGTCTCGGTGAGTTCCGGCGGGAAGAGGCCCGAGCGCCGCGCCACCTCGAACAGGCCGAATGCGAAGAAGCTGTCGATACATTCGCTGTAGCCCGTCACGAGGTAAGCCCGTTCCGTGTCTTTCGGATAAATATAGGGCGGCTCGCTCGCGAGCCCGATGCCATACGCGTGCACCATCCGCGACAACACTTCCTTATGGCGGTTTTCTTCCCACGCGTTCAGCGCGAGCGCGTCACGCAAGTCCGGGTCGTCTCGCGTCGCCGCGTAGGCGGCCATGCGCAGGCGTGCCCTGCCTTCGGTTTGCACGGCGATGTCCCAGATCGGCAGCTCGACGATGCGCCTGAGCGTCGAGGCTTCGAGCTGCGGCCATGCGAGCACGGACGGGCGATACGGATTGAAGGTTTCCTGAAACATGCGGCACATTTCGCGCCGGTGGACGTCGGAGCCGGGGGGCAGTGGACCACTGACTGTGCTCGTCCAGTGCCGCATCGCGTGGTCGGCGGCGTCGAGAGTCGGGCGGTCCGGCAGTTCATGCGGCAATTGCGGCGCACGAAAGCCGGGGATCAGCGAGGCAGCGTCGAATGCATCCAGTACCAATTGGTCCATTGGGTATTCTCGACTAGGCGACGAAGGCGCTGTCGATTCTGCCATGACTGTGCACGTGTGCGCCACGTCGCGGAACAAGCGGTTTGTAATATTGGGCGTGCTGTGACGCCGACCGTTGACGCCGCGCAAACTTGCGTCAAGAATCGAGCGCCGGGTTTGCAATGGAACCAGGCCAGCGGGATTCGCGCGCGTTTCGACTCGTGACAGACAACTTCATGATCCTTCGCTTCTCTCCTTCGTTGCGCCGCTCGCTGACAGCGGGATTGCCGGCGGCCGCGCTGACGGTGACGCTTTTCGTCGCCAGTGTGGCGCCGTTCGGTGAACGGTGCATCGCGGCCGAGCAGGTCGGTACGGCGAGCACCGCGGAAAGCACGGAAACGACCGAAAGCGCGGACGCCGCTGCATCCGCGCCCGTCGCGCCTCGCAAGCGGGCGGCTTCGCGTGGCGACACGCAGGCTGCATCGAACGCACCGGACTCAACCGATGCGGCCGGCAAGCCACGCAACGACAAAGCGTCGATGCCCGCAATTCCGGTGCCGCCTGAAACCGCGAGCGTCACCACCCATTCGCTTCGCCTGGACGGCCACAAGCTCGACTACACGGCGACCGCCGGCAATCTGCTGCTGCACGACAGGAGTGGCGCGGCCAACGCGAGCGTGTTCTATGTCGCGTACACGGTACCCACCAAAACGCCGGCGACGCGTCCCATCACGTTTCTGTTCAACGGAGGGCCAGGCGCCGGCAGCGTGTTCCTGATGATGGGCTCGGTCGGCCCGAAGCGTGTGCGTACCGCGAGCCCCGCGAGCACGCCGCCCGCGCCGTACACGCTCGACGACAACCCCGACAGCCTGCTCGACACCACCGACCTCGTGTTTATCGACGCGGTCGGCGCGGGCCTGTCGAGACCGGTCGGCCACGGTACGGGCAAGGACTTCTGGGGCGTCGATCAGGACGTCAGCGCTTTTGCGCAATTCATCGACCGTTATCTGACGGTGAATCAGCGCTGGAATTCGCCGAAGTACCTGCTCGGCGAATCGTATGGCACCGCGCGCGCCGCGATGCTCGCGTACCGGTTGGGGCAGAACGATATCGCGCTGAACGGCGTGATCCTGCTGTCGTCGGTGCTGAATTCCGCGGCATTCTCGCCGGGCCTCGATTTCAAGAGCGAAAGTTATCTGCCGAGCTTCGCGGCGATCGCGTGGTATCACGACAAGGTCACGCCGAAGCCCGCGAGCCTGCCGGCCTTTCTCGACGAAGCGCGGGCGTTCGCGCGCGGACCCTATGCGCAGGCGCTCGCGCAGGGCGATGCGCTGCCCGACGATCAGCGCGACGCGATCGCCGCGCGTATCGCGTACTTCACCGGCCTCGACGCGGGCTACGTGAAGCGCAGCCGCCTGCGTTTATATCCGTCACGTTTTCGCAACGAGTTGCTGCGCAATGAGTCGCGCAACGTGGGCCGCTACGATGCGCGTGTCGAAGGCCGCAACTACGACGATGCGTCTGAGGATCCCGACTTCGATGCGTCGGTGAGCAGCGTGTCGAATGCGTTCAACGCGGCGCTTCATCAGCATCTCGCGGAAGATCTGCACTACACGCCAACCGAGCGTTACCTCGTGTTCAGCGACGACGCGTTGAAGCAATGGGATTGGAAACATCGCCAATGGTGGGGCGAGCGCCTGGAGCTGCCCTACGCGGGCGGCGATCTGGCCGAGGCGATGCGGCAGAATCCGCAGTTGCGGGTGCTGTCGCTGAACGGCTACTTCGATCTCGCCACGCCGTTCTATGCGACCGAATATGCGCTCGCGCATCTCGGCCTCGATCGGCCACTGCGCGAGAACGTGCGCATGGCCTACTATCCGACCGGCCATATGGTCTATCTCGACGATGCCGCGTTGCACGCGATGAAGCGCGATCTCGTGAGCTTTTATACGGCGCAACCGCGTTGAGACCGGCGAATCGGCGCACAGTGGCGAACGGTATAATTTGACGCACCATGGAGTCGCCGAGCGCTCCGTCAACCGGCTTCATCGATTGCCGCTTATGCCATTCACCCCGATTCCGTCCTTCGCACGCAAGCGCATTTCCGACGTAGTGTCCGACCAGATCAAGCAACTGATCTCGGCGGGCACGCTGATGCCAGGCGACCGTCTACCGGCCGAGCGCGATCTCGCGGCGCAGCTCGGTGTGTCGCGGCCGTCGCTGCGCGAGGCGCTGATCCGGCTGGAAGCGGACGGGTACATCGAAACCTCGGGGCGCGGTGGCTTCACGGTGGTCGACGTGACCGCGCCGATCATCTCGAAGCCGCTTGCCGAACTGCTGCTGCAGAATCCGCGTACCAGTGCCGACATTCTGGAGTTGCGCCAGGGACTCGAAGCGATTTCGACGGTCTATGCCGCGCAGCGCGCAACCCCGGCCGATCTGAAGAAAATCCGCGCTGCGTTCGAGGCGCTGAAGGCTGCTTCGCTATCTCGCGATCGTGCGAATCTCGCCGAACTCGATGCCGCGTTTCATCTCGCGATCGCCGACTCCACGCACAACGTCGCGCTGGCGCATGTGATGCACGGCATTCATACGCTGATTCGCGAAGGCATGCGCCAGTATCATCGGTTGATCGATTACGACGACGCGATGGAAAAGCAGTTGATGAGCCAGCATCAGGCGATCTACGACGCCGTGATCGCACGCGATGCACCCAAGGCGCGCAAGGCCGCCGAGCGGCATCTGGCCTTCGTGTGCGAGATTTACAACGACGATGCGACGAAGCCGTCGGCTGCCGTGATCTCCTGATATGCACGGTTTCGAGGCGCGGCTGGCGCGCATTGTGGCGAACAACGCATGCTCAATGCGAGAGCGAG
>ABYL01000194.1 GCA_000173575.1 Burkholderia sp. H160
GCTCGTCGAGGACAACGAGGACGTCGCGGCCGGTGTGACCGCGGTGCTCGAAACCTTCGGCTGCGAGGTGCATCACGAGCCGAGCGCCGACCAGGCGTTCGACGTGCTCAGTGCCGGCGAGCGCTTCGAGCTCGTGCTGTCGGACATCCAGATGCCGGGCAAGCTGAACGGTATCGACCTTGCGGAAAAAGTCCGCAGCGCGTGGCCGTCACAGAAGATCGCGCTGATGACCGGTTACGCCGACGAACTCGACCGCGCGCGGCGGCTCGGGATCGCGATTCTCGCGAAGCCTTTCAATATCGACGAACTGCATGCGCTGGTGGCTTGCGGCACCTGATGCCTTGGCACCGTTTCGCGCATCAATCCTTCTCCATTGCCGCGTCATACTTGCCAAGGGCCGCCGCGCCGTTCAAACGCGCGCGCTTGAGCAACGCCTGCTGCGCTTCCTTCACGTTGCCCGGCTGGCCGCGCCACGCCTGCAACGGCGGTTCCTGCAACGCGCGCCCGTATGAAAAGCTCAGATTCCACGGCAGCGTGCCGAGCCGGTTCATCGCATTGAGATTGACGGTGGCCTCTTCAGGCGACTGCCCGCCTGACAGGAACACGAGACCAGGCACCGCCGAAGGCACCGTCCGCTTGAGCACGCGCACGGTCGCCGCCGCGATATGCGCCGTGCTCGACGGCTGCTGATGCTCGGAGCCGGGCAGCACCATGCTCGGCTTCAGCACGATATGCTCGAGCACCACGCGATGCCGATGCAGCGCATGAAACACTTCGTGCAACACGGCCTCGGTCACTTCGGCGCACCGCTCGATCGTGTGCTCGCCGTCCATCAGCACCTCGGGTTCGACGATCGGCACGATGCCCGCTGCCTGGCTGATCGCGGCGTAGCGCGCGAGCGAATCGGCGTTCGCCTCGATCGCGAGCCGGCTCGGCAGGCTCGACGTGATGTTGTAGACCGCGCGCCACTTCGCGAAGCGCGCGCCTAGCCGCTTGTAATCGACGAAGCGTTTGGCGAGACCATCGAGGCCCTCGGTGATTTCGTCGCCGGGAGCGAGCGCGAGCGGCACCTTGCCGAGGTCGACCTTGATGCCGGGCACGATGCCGTTCGCGGCGGCTAGCTGCGGGAACGGCGTGCCGTCGTCGGCTTTCTGGCCGAGCGTTTCCTCGTAGAGGATCACGCCGCTCACGAACTCGCCGAGACCCGGCGTCGTCAGCAGCAGGTTGCGATAGGCGCGGCGGTTTTCCTCGGTCGATTCGATGCCGATCGTCTTGAAGCGTTTGGCGATGGTCGGACCGCTTTCGTCGGCGGCGAGAAGACCCTTGCCGGGTCGAACCATTGCGTTGACGGTGGCTTGCAGCTCGCTACGGGTGTCCATGAGGTGTCTCCCTTGGGTTGGCTCCGTTCGATGCGGTGTGCGGAGAGATGCCGGTGACAGGTTCCTTTGCGTGAGGGGTGGGTGCAATAGGGGACTTCATTCGCCAAGCAGATGCAACACGATATCGCGAGGCTGCGCGTGGCGCCGATGTTCGAACAGATACAGCCCCTGCCATGTGCCGAGCAGCATCCGTCCATGTTCGACCGGCACCGACAGTTGCACCTGCGTCAGCGCCGCGCGCAGATGCGCGGGCATGTCGTCGGGGCCTTCGGTGTCGTGCTCGTAGCGCCCGCCGTCTTCGGGCGCGAGGCTCTCGAAGTAGCGCTCCAGATCGCGCCGCACCGACGGATCGGCATTCTCCTGAATCAGCAGCGACGCGGACGTGTGCCGGCAAAACACCGTCAGCAGACCGGTACGGATGTCCGTATCGTCGACGAAGCGGCGTGCGTCGTCAGTAAATTCGACCAGGCCGCGCCCGCGGGCCTGAACGCTTAAGTGATGGATGGCTTGGCGCATGGCGGATGGGTGGTGCGATGAGGCAGTGAATGACGGGCACTTACGCCCGACGCGAATCAGAGCGACGCGAATGCATCCTCGATATCCCCGGCGTTGCGCGGCCGCACCACGCGCGCGACCTCGGCGCCGTCGCGCATCAGCACGAGCGTCGGCCACAGCTTGACCTTGAACGAGCGGCCGAGCGGTCGACCGGGGCCGTCCTCGATCTTCAGATGCCGCAGGCTCGCGTGCGGCGCGAGCGCCTGCCTGATCGATGCCTGCGCACCCTGGCAAATGCTGCACCAGTTGGTGCCGAATTCGACGACGGTGACGCCGGACAGCGCGTCGAGCTCGGCGCGTGTCGGGGCTTGCGGGGAATAAGCTGTCGGGGTGGTCATGCGTGCTCCGCTGCTGGGGTACGTGCGTCGCGCCTGCTCGTCGCGGCGTGTCCTGAAAGGGTATTTGCAAAGGGTAGCAGCTATGCCGCGGATCGTCAGCGAGGCGCTCGTAAGCTGTGATGCGCAGCGTCGCCGCGACGTGTTAAAAAGCTGCGGGCGCGTGCTCGATCGATCGACCGATCGAGAGTTGCGAGATCACAAAGAACCTGGCAAAAAATGAACGCACGAATCTATCTGCAACATCCGCAACACAAGGACCCCATCCCGGTCGCGACTGGCTTCAGCTGGGGCGCGTGCCTGCTCGGCTTTATCTGGGCGCTGTCGAAGCGAATGTGGTTCGCCGCGTTCGTGATGCTCGGCATCAACGTGATTCTGCTCGGCATTGGCCTGTGGGGCGAGACGGCCGATCTGATCGGCTTCGTGCTGTCGATCGTGTTCGCGCTCGCCTGCGGGGTGTATGGCAACCGGTGGCATCGCTGGACGCTCGAACAGCGCGGCTATGTCGTGGTGTGATCAAAGGTCTGTTCAATTCGTCGTGGAGGCGTTTCATGCTCATTGCATCTGCAGCGCGCGCCTCACGGATTTGGGACAACTCTTCGCGGGTTTACGCGAGCCGCGCTCCAGGTCGATAATGCCCGGATCGTTCCGGCCCCGAACCTGCGACGACTATCGTGCCTTGCAGCGCATTCATGCGCAGCGAGGCCCGCTCCATCCGACCCACCGTCCCCGTGTTGAAAACTGCGCGTTTTTTCGACCTGCTTCGCATTCCTGGCTTCAAGCCGCTCGCCGCCGCCACGCTGATGCTCGGCGTGGCGATGTCCTTCACCGCACCGTATCTGTCGCTGTTCGGCGTCGAACGCGCCGGCATGACGCCGTTCCGGCTCGGCGTGTTCATGACGCTGATTGCCGCAAGCGGCGTGCTCGCGAGTACGCTCGCGGGTCGTTGGAGCGACAGGAGCGGGCGGCATCGACCGTTGCTGCTCGCGGCGCTGATCGCGGCCGCGCTCGGTTATCTGAGTTTGTGCGTGGTGCGCGACTACCGGCTGCTGCTGGTGGTCGGCATTGTGTTCATCGGCGCGGGCGGCTCGGCGATCTCGATGGTGTTCTCGTTTAGCCGCGCCGCGCTGCCGGTGCCGGACCCCGCCGAGCGCGTGTTCGCGAGCGCAACGCTACGCACGATCCTCTCAGCCGCGTGGGTGTTCGGGCCGTCGGTCGGCGCGCTGGTGCTCGCCGCCACTAGCTTCGTCGGGCTGTTCCTGTTCGCGGCCGCGAGCTTCGCGACCTGCGGATTCATCGTCTGGCGCATGCGCGAGCCGCAAAGCCATCTCGGCGATCACACGGTCGAGGACACCGCGTCGGAACCTTCCGCGTCGATCACGGTGCCGCCACTGAGGCAACCCGGCGAAGACGCGCACGAAACGCTGCCGGTCGCATCGGCGAACGACATCCTGCGCTCGGTGACCGCGCTGACCTTGCTCGGCCTCGCCGCGAACGCGACGATGATCGTGCTGCCGCTTTACATCGTGCACGGGCTGAACGGAACGCACCTCGATGTGTCGGTGATGCTCGGCCTCGGCGCGCTGACCGAAATCCCGATGATGCTCGCGCTCGGCGCGAAGTCGTCGTCGCTGCACAAGCCGAACTGGCTTGCCGCGTGCGCGGCCGTGCATGCGGTGTACTTCGTCGCGATGTCGCTAGCGGGCAACGTCAGCGTGCTGATCCCGATGCAGATGCTGAACGCGTTCGTGGTCGCCGTAACCTCGTGCCTCGGCATGACCTATGTGCAGGATCTGATGCCGCATTCGCCCGGCCGCGCGACCGCGCTGTTCTTCAACGCGGCGCGGGTCGGCTCGATCCTGTCGGGCGTGCTGTCGGGGCTGCTCGTGCAGGCGTTCAGCTATCGCGGCACGTTCCTGTTCTGCGGGCTGCTCGCGCTGTGCGCGCTCGTGCTGTTCGCGGTGCCCGGCTATCGCTATCCGTTGATGTGGCGCGCGGTGCAGCGCTTCGCGGCAGCGCAATACGCGAAGCTGGCCGCGCGACGCGGCACGCGCGTGCCCGAACGTAGCGAATGACTCCCGCCGCGCGCAACTTGAAGCTGCACCGCGCTTCTGCAAAAAATGCGGCTTGTATCGAACCATTCGGCGCACCTCTCGACACAGCGCCTATGCTTAAGGGCAGCCACGCCGCCGCAACACGACGACCATAAAATCAGACGGCGCAACGCAGCATCTTCAGGAGCGAGCCATGCAGCTAGGGATGATTGGATTGGGCCGGATGGGCGCCGACATGGTGCGGCGCCTGACGAAGGGCGCTCAGCAATGCATCGTGTACGACGTGCAGCCGGCGGCGGTCGAGAAGCTGAAGCAGGAGGGCGTGGCCGGCGCGAGCTCGCTCGAAGATCTCGTCGCGAAGCTCGCCAGGCCGCGCGCCGTGTGGCTGATGGTGCCCGCCGCGGTGGTCGACGCGACACTCGACAAACTCGTGCCACTGCTGGAGGCGGGCGACGTCGTGATCGACGGCGGCAACTCCTACTATCACGACGACATCCGCCGCGGCCAGCAACTCGGCGCGCGCCAGCTTCACTATGTGGACGTCGGCACGAGCGGCGGCGTGGCGGGGCGCGAACGCGGCTACTGCCTGATGATCGGCGGCGAGGCCGAGGTCGTCAAACGGCTCGAACCGATCTTCTCAACGCTCGCGCCAGGCGCGGGCACGGCGAGCGCGACACCGGGCCGCGCGGCGGGCGCGAGCACTGCCGAGCAGGGCTTTCTGCACTGCGGCCCGCAAGGCGCGGGGCACTTCGTCAAGATGGTCCACAACGGCATCGAGTACGGCCTGATGGCCGCCTATGCCGAGGGTCTGAACGTGCTGCGCCATGCCGACGCCGGCCAGCATGCGCGCGAAGTCGATGCGGAGACGTCGCCGCTGCGCCGTCCCGAGTTCTACCAGTACGATCTGAACCTGGCCGATATCACCGAGGTCTGGCGTCGCGGCAGCGTGATCGGCTCGTGGCTGCTCGACCTGATCGCCGGGTCGCTCGCGAGCGACACCGAACTGAAAAACTACACGGGCCGCGTGTCGGATTCGGGCGAAGGACGCTGGACCGTCGCCGCGGCGATCGACGAAGGCGTGCCGACGCCCGTGCTCAGCGCGGCGCTGTTCGGGCGCTTCAGTTCGCGCGGCGAGGCCGATTTCGCGAACCGCGTGCTGTCTGCGATGCGGCACGATTTCGGCGGCCACGCGGAAAAACCTGCCGCGCCGGACGGCGGGCTGAAGTAGGTCAGGTCATCCGCGAGCCCGAGCCCGCCAACACGCCGATCCGGCGAATCGTCCCCGCGAACCCGCCCCAAGGAGCCGCGATGCCAATCACCACCGCCACGCCGCACGACGTCGTGTTTCTATTCGATTGCGACAACACGCTGCTCGACAACGATCACGTGCTGCAGGATCTGCGCGCGCACATGATGGGTCAGTTCGGCGAGGAGAACAGTGCCCGCTACTGGGAAATCTTCGAAAACCTGCGCATTGAGCTCGGTTACGCCGACTACCTCGGCGCGCTGCAACGCTACCGGACCGAGCATCCACGCGACACGCGTCTGCTGTTGATGTCGTCGTTCCTGATCGAGTATCCGTTTGCGAACCGGCTCTATCCGGGGGCGCTCGATGCGCTGCGGCATGTCGGCCAGTACGGACCGACCGTGATCCTGTCCGATGGCGACGTGGTGTTCCAGCCGCGCAAGATTTCGCGCTCGGGCCTGTGGGACGAAGTCGACGGGCGCGTGCTGATCTATATCCACAAGGAGTTGATGCTCGATCAGGTGATGGAGTGCTATCCGGCGCGCCATTACGTGATGGTCGACGACAAGCTGCGGATTCTGAGCGCGATGAAGAAGTCATGGGGCGCCGAGCTGACGACCGTGTTTCCGCGCCAGGGACACTATGCGTTCGATCCGAAGGAAATCGCCAGCAATCCGGCCGCGGACGTGGCGATCGAGCGGATTGGCGAGTTGGCGGCGATCGACGTGGAAGGTCTGTTGCGTCGCGTGAGGGGCAACTAGGCGCCGTCGTTTCATGCGCGACGTCTTGGCGTCACGCGCCCAACGCTTTGTCCCGCATCGTTGCTCCGCGGTGCACGCTGGCAGCGGCGCCTTTGCGCTAGCCGTGTCCGAACAGCTTGACCAGCAGCCCGAAGACGCCGATCGGTATGGCGATCGCCACGCACAGCAAGACGAGCGTAAGGACCAGGACTTTGAGCACTTTCAGCGCACTGGGAGATGTCGACATGGCGGCCATTGACCTGAGTCAGAGAAACACAAAAAGAAAGCACACAGCGCAAGGCAATTGCAGTACGAATGCCACATTCAGCGCGACATACTGCAAGGGCTGGAAAGCATTCGCCCCCGTTTGAGCAGCTTAGTACATTCGAGCCGCGCACCACGGCTTCGTTTCGATTGCACCGCATCATCCGCCAACCAGCCTGACAGTCCTTTTCGAGGAGTGACGCTATGGCCGAAGCAACCTCGCATCCCACCCCGCCACAAGTTCTGGATCCCGACACGCTGCGCAACATCGACCGCTATTGGCGCGCGTGCAATTACCTGTCGGTGGGCATGATTTATCTGCGCGACAACCCGCTGTTGCGCGAACCGCTGAAGCCCGAGCACATCAAGAACCGGCTGCTCGGCCACTGGGGCTCCGACGCCGGTCAGAGCTTCGTGCTCGTGCATCTGAACCGGCTGATCCGCAAACACGATCTCGACGTGATCTTTCTGTCCGGCCCCGGTCATGGCGCGCCCGCGAGCCTCGCGCACTGTTATCTGGAAGGCCATTACTCGGAAATTTATCCGGACCGCAGCGAGGACGAAATCGGCATGCGGCGCTTTTTCCGGCAATTCTCGTTCCCCGGCGGCATTGGTTCGCATTGCACGCCCGAAACGCCGGGCTCGATTCACGAAGGCGGCGAACTCGGCTACTGCCTGTCGCACGGCTACGGCGCCGCGTTCGACAACCCCGATCTGATCGTCACCGTGATGATCGGCGACGGCGAAGCGGAAACCGGCCCGCTCGCCACGTCCTGGCATTCGAACAAATTCCTGAACCCGATCCGCGACGGCGCGGTGCTGCCGGTGCTGCATCTGAACGGCTACAAGATCGCCAATCCGACGTTGCTCGCGCGCATTCCCCATGAAGAACTCGAAGCGCTGATGGTCGGTTACGGCCACAAGCCGTATTTCGTCGAAGGCGACGATCCCGCCACGATGCATCAGCAGATGGCCGCGACGCTCGAACAATGCATCGGCGAAATTCGCGCGATCCAGCAGCATGCGCGGCAGAACAACGACACCGCGCGCCCGCGCTGGCCGATGATCGTGCTGCGCTCGCCGAAGGGTTGGACCGGGCCGAAGGAAGTCGACGGCCACAAGGTGGAAGGCTCGTGGCGCTCGCATCAGGTGCCGGTGGCCGATGCCGTGAGCAATCGCAAGAGTCTGAAGATCGTCGAGGATTGGCTGCGCAGCTACGGCCCCGAAACGCTGTTCGATGTGAACGGCCGGCTCGTCGAGGAACTGCGCGCGCTCGCGCCCGAAGGCGCGCGCCGTATCAGCGCGAACCCGCACGCGAACGGCGGGCTGCTGTGCAAGACGCTCGACATGCCGCCGTTCCGCGACTACGCGGTGGCCGTGAAGAAACCGGCGGCGGCGTATACGTCGCCGACCGCAGTGCTCGGCACGTTCCTGCGCGACGTGATGCGCAAGAACATGTCGAACTTCCGGCTGTTCGGTCCCGACGAAACGTCGAGCAACAAGCTGCACGCGGTCTATGAAGCGTCGGGCAAGACCTGGCTCGCCGAGCTCGAACCGGGCGACGCCGACGGCGGCCACCTGTCGCCCGATGGCCGCGTGATGGAAATGCTCAGCGAGCACACGCTCGAAGGCTGGCTGGAAGGCTATGCGCTGACCGGCCGTCACGGGCTCTTCGCGACCTACGAAGCGTTCGTGCACGTGATCGACTCGATGTTCAACCAGCACGCGAAGTGGCTCGAAAAAGCCAAGCGCGAGCTCGACTGGCGGCAGCCGGTGCCGTCGCTCAATCTGCTGATCACGTCGATCGTGTGGCGCCAGGATCACAACGGTTTCACACACCAGGACCCCGGGTTTCTCGACGTGGTCACGAACAAGAGCCCGGATGTGGTGCGCATCTATCTGCCGCCCGATGCGAACTGTCTGCTGAGCGTCGGCGACCACTGCCTGCGCTCGCGCGACTACGTGAACGTGATCGTGTCCGACAAGCAGCCGCACCTGGACTATCTCGACATGGACGCGGCCGTCATTCATTGCACGAAAGGCATCGGCATCTGGGACTGGGCGTCGACCGATCAGGGCGCCGAACCGGACGTCGTGATGGCGTGCGCGGGCGACATCGCGACGATGGAAGCGCTCGCCGCCGTGCAGATCCTGAAGGAGCACTGCCCGACGCTGAAGATCCGCTTCGTCAACGTGGTCGATCTGTTCCGCCTGATGCCCGAGCGTGCGCACCCGCATGGACTGTCCGACCGCGATTTCGATTCGCTGTTCACGACCGACAAGCCGGTGATCTTCAACTTCCACGCGTATGCGGCGCTCGTGCACAAGCTCACGTACAACCGCAAGAACCACGGCAACATGCACGTGCATGGCTACAACGAGAAGGGCAACATCAATACTCCGCTCGAACTCGCGATCATCAACGGCGTCGACCGCTTCACTCTGGCGATCGATGCGATCGATCGCGTACCCACGCTGCGCGGTGTCGGCGATCATACGAAGGAGTGGCTGCGCGGGCAGATCATCGAGCATCTCGCGTATGCGCACGAGGAGGGGATCGACAAGGAGGAAATCCGCAACTGGACGTGGAAAGGCTGAGCGAGGACGTCATGCACAACGACGATCAGGAACGGACGATTCTGGTGCTCAATAGCGGCTCGTCATCGCTGAAGTTCGGGCTCTTTGCGCACTCGGACGACGACGAAACGCTGCTGCTCGAAGGCGCGGCCGAGGGCATCGGCCGCGCCGACGGCCGCCTGCGGATCAGAACGGCGGATGGCCGCATGCTGTTGCAACAGGAGCCCACGCTCGAATCGCAGACCGAGGCGTTGCAGAAGCTCTCGCAGGTGCTCGCGCAACAGCATCATGCGCGCCCCGTCGCGGTCGGGCATCGCGTCGTGCATGGCGGCCCGCATTTGCGCGCACACCAGCGCATCACCGACGACGTGCGCCGTCAGTTGCGCCATGCGCTGCACTTCGCGCCACTGCATATCCCGCCGGCACTCGCACTGATCGACGAAGCTGCGCAGATTTTCGGCGACGCACCGCACTTTGCGTGCTTCGACACGGCGTTTCACGCGACGCTGCCACCGCGCGCCGCGCGGTTCGCTTTGCCGCGCCGCTATGTGGACGCCGGCGTGATCCGCTATGGCTTTCATGGGCTGTCTTACGAATCGCTGGTCAGGCAGCTCGGCGCGGCGTTGCCATCGCGCGCGGTGTTCGCGCATCTCGGCAATGGGTCGAGCGTGTGCGCGCTGCTCGATGGCCGATCGGTCGATACGTCGATGGGCTTGACGCCGACCGGCGGCATCCCGATGGGCACGCGCTGCGGCGACCTCGATCCAGGAGTGCTGCTGTATCTGATGCGTGCTGAACAGCTCGATGCCAATGCGCTCGAAACGCTGCTCAATCGCCACAGCGGTCTCGCCGGTTACGCGGACGGCGAAAGCGACATGCAGGCGCTCGGCAAACGTGCAGCGGCCGGCGACGCGCAGGCGCTGCTCGCGATCGATGCCTTTGCGACCGCGGTGCGCAAGACGATCGGCGGGTACGCGGCACTGCTTGGCGGCATCGATCTGCTCGTGTTTACCGGCGGGATCGGCGAGCATAGCGTCGAAGTCCGGCGGCGCGTATGCGATGGGCTCGCGTTTGTTGGGCTCGTCGAGAACGATCCGACGGGTAAGGTGAGGGTGCTGCACACCGAGGAGGAAAAGCAGATCGCGCGACACTGCCGGGGGCTGCTGCAAGCAGGCGCGAACTGACCGGTGTCAGGCCTTTCTGACAACGGTCCGGTCCGCGACGCCGGTGACGCCG
>ABYL01000193.1 GCA_000173575.1 Burkholderia sp. H160
AGGCGCGTGCGTCCGGTTCGAGCTGCAATTGCAGCAAGATGATGGTGTCCTTGACTTTGAGTTTGCGCTTTTTCAGGCGCTGCAACTCGAAGTCGTCGATGCCGGGCTGATCCGAAATCCGGTCGATCAACCGGTCGAGCCCACTATGCTCCGATTCCAATTGCAGAATGCGGTCGCGAAGTGTGTTCGCGTCGATGACGTGATGACGATCGCGCATGCTCGCCTCCTCTGGTCGACGGCACGAACCGCGTGCGCGCGGTCCGATGCCTGAGGTTGCTGTCCGGCTCAAAACGCATTACGGCGACTACGGCGGCGCTGGCCATGATCGCCATGGCTCACTCTACAGCACAGCCACCACAGCACGTTTACTGCTGCTCCTGTTGCTGCTGCTTTTGCTGCTCTTCGAGTTGCTGCTGCTTCAATTCGTCCTGACGCTTCTGCTCGGCCTTCTCGCCGGCCTGCTTCTGACGCGCTTCGACATCGAGCTTATGCTGCGCGGCGTCAGCCTGCTTCCGCTCGAAATTCTCCTGCTTCTGCTGGCGCTCCGCGGCCTTTTGCGCGCCCTGCTGACGCGCTTCCTCGAGCTTGCGCTGGTAGTCGCTCTGCTTCTGGTCGTAAGCCTTCTGATTGGCCGCCGCCTGAGCCGGCGTGATGCCGCGCTGTGCCTGGTCGAGTGCGTGCTGGCGCTGCTTTTCCTCGTAGGCTTGCGCATTGGCTTCGCGCTGCGGTGCCTCGGCGTTGCGCTGGGCCTGATCGAGCGCGTGCTGACGCTGCTTTTCCTGATACGCCTGCTCGTTGCGCGCGTCTTCGGCGGCACGTTGCGGCGCTTCCGCCTCGTTCTGCGCACGCCGCAATGCCGTGCGCTCGTCACGCTCGCGGGCGCGCTGCGCGCGCTGCTCGGCGTCGAGCGCGAGCTGTTCCTTGCGGATGTCCGCCTGCACGGTGCGCATCGCGTCGCGCGCGCGGTTCAGACAGTGATTGACGAAGAAGCGGCTGTAGCAGTTGTGCTGCGCGACCGCGTATTGATAGTTGTTGTCGTCGGTGCGCTGATTGAGCACCTGTTGACGCTCCTCGAACGATTTGTCCAGCGCGGCTGCCTCACTCGCACTTTGGGCACCGGCGGGCGTCGTGCTCTGCGCCACCGCCGACACCGGCGCGGCGAGCACAGTTGCGATCACGCACGACGCAGCGATCGACAGAAGCGAGGGACGCAACAAGCGCGACGAAACCAGCGGCAATTGAGACGAACCCCGAGACAAACCCGGCAGCGAACCTGACGCCGGCGAAGAGACCAGGCGGTTGAGGGACAAGGAGATTGGCAACGTCGTAGAGGGTCAACGGAACATGCCCGAAATTCTAACACCGCGCGGTTGAGCCCTTTGGCATTTATGGCAAAATGCCCCGCTCCACGGTCGCGGCGCACGCCCGGCCTGTCCCGATTTGCCGCCCGCGCGCGGCCCATCACTGAGTCCGCAGGAACACCAAGACCTTATGACGGAAACCGTAGCACTCAAGATCGTCCAGCGCATCGCCACCGAACTGTCCGTCCAGCCGCGCCAGGTCGCGGCCGCGGTGGAACTTCTCGACGAAGGCGCAACCGTTCCGTTCATCGCCCGTTACCGCAAGGAAGTGACCGGCAATCTCGACGACACGCAACTGCGCAATCTCGAGGAACGCCTGCTCTATCTGCGCGAGCTGGAAGACCGGCGCGCGGCGATCATCGCGAGCATCGACGAACAGGGCAAGCTCACCGACGAGCTGCGCGGCGCGATCGAAGCCGCCGACAGCAAACAGGTGCTGGAAGACCTCTATCTGCCGTACAAGCCGAAGCGCCGCACGCGCGCGCAGATCGCGCGCGAAGCCGGCCTGCAGCCGCTCGCCGACGCCTTGCTCGGCAATCCGCTGCTCGATCCGCAGACCGAAGCCGCCGCATACGTGGACGCGGAAAAAGGCGTCGCCGACGTGAAGGCCGCGCTCGACGGCGCGCGCGACATCCTCTCCGAACAGTTCGGCGAGACGGCCGAGCTGCTCGGCAAGCTGCGCGACTATCTGTTCAACCAGGGCGTGGTCTCGTCGAAGGTCGTGGAAGGCAAGGAAACTGCGGAAGAAGAGAAATTCCGCGACTACTACGACTACGCCGAAACGATCCGCACGGTGCCGTCGCATCGCGCCCTCGCCCTCTTCCGCGGCCGCAATGCCGGCGTGCTGATGATCAAGCTCGGCCTGGGCGTTGAGCTCGACGCGCAGGTGCCGCATCCGGGTGAAGCGCTGATCGCGCGGCATTTCGGCATCGCCAATCAGAACCGCCCCGCCGACAAGTGGCTCTCTGACGTATGCCGTTGGTGCTGGCGCGTGAAGGTGCAGCCGCACCTCGAAAACGAGCTGCTGACCAATCTGCGCGACGAAGCAGAACACGAAGCAATCCGCGTGTTCGCACGCAATCTGAAGGACCTGCTGCTCGCGGCACCGGCTGGCCCGAAGGCCGTGATCGGTCTCGATCCGGGCCTGCGCACCGGCGTGAAGGTGGCGGTAGTCGACCGCACCGGCAAGGTGCTCGTGACCGACACGATCTACCCGCACGAACCGCGCCGCGACTGGGACGGCTCGCTCGCGAAACTCGCGCGCATCGCCGCGCAGACCCAGGCCGAGCTGATCAGCATCGGCAACGGCACCGCGTCACGTGAGACCGACAAGCTCGCAAGCGAGCTGATCGCGCGCCATCCTGAACTGAAACTGCAGAAGATCGTCGTGTCGGAAGCGGGCGCGTCGGTGTACTCGGCGTCCGAACTCGCCGCGAAGGAATTCCCCGATATGGACGTGTCGCTGCGCGGCGCGGTGTCGATCGCGCGACGTCTGCAGGACCCGCTCGCCGAGCTCGTGAAGATCGAGCCGAAGGCGATCGGTGTCGGCCAGTATCAGCACGACGTGAACCAGCGCGAACTCGCGCGCTCGCTCGACGCGGTCGTCGAAGACTGCGTGAACGCGGTCGGTGTCGATGCGAACACCGCCTCGGTGGCTCTGCTTGCGCGCGTGTCGGGTCTCAACGCGACACTCGCGCGCAACATCGTCGACTATCGCGATGCGAACGGGCCGTTCCCGTCGCGCGAGCAGCTGCGCAAGGTTCCGCGTCTCGGCGACAAGACCTTCGAGCAGGCGGCCGGCTTCCTGCGCATCAACAATGGCGAGAATCCGCTCGACCGTTCGTCGGTGCACCCGGAAGCGTATCCGGTCGTCCAGCGCATCCTCGCGAAGATCAGCAAGCAGGTCGGTGAAGTGCTCGGCAATCGCGACGCATTGCGCGGATTGTCACCGACCGAATTCGTCGACGAACGTTTCGGTCTGCCAACCGTGCGCGACATTCTGGTCGAGCTCGAAAAGCCCGGCCGCGATCCGCGTCCCGAGTTCAAGACCGCGACATTCCGCGAAGGCGTCGAGAAGGTCAGCGACCTGATCCCGGGCATGGTGCTCGAAGGCGTCGTGACGAACGTCGCGGCATTCGGCGCGTTCATCGATGTCGGCGTGCATCAGGATGGTCTCGTGCACGTCTCGGCGATGTCGACGAAGTTCGTGAAGGACCCGCATGAGGTCGTGAAGGCCGGTCAGATCGTCAAGGTCAAGGTGCTCGAAGTCGACGTGAAACGCCAGCGTATCGCGCTGACGATGCGTCTCGACGACGAACCCGGCGCGGCGGCCGCGCGCAGCGGCGGCGGCGCGCAGCAGGAGCGCGGTGGTTCGGGCGGCAATTTCAATCGCGGCGGAGCGGGACGCGGCGCGCCGCAACGCTCGCGCGAACCGGAGCCGGGTGGCGCGATGGCGGCCGCGTTTGCGAAGCTCAAGCAGAAGTAAGCGGTCGATCGCTTACACACGCGCATAAACAAAAAGCCCACGCATTCCGTGGGCTTTTTGTTTGCGCTCCCGCACGTCACGTACGGGCAATCAGATCTCGATCTTCGTCCCCAGTTCCACGACCCGGTTGGCCGGGATGCTGAAGAAGTCGGTCGGCTTCGCGGCGTTCTGATGCATCCACGCAAACACACGCTCGCGCCACACCGACATGCCCGGCAATTGCGTCGGCACCACCGTTTCGCGCGCGAGGAAGAACGACGTGTCCATCATTTCGAAGGTCATATCGTGCGTACGGCCGACGTCGAGCAGCACCGCCTTCACGTCGGGCGTTTCGTTAAAGCCGTAGGCCGCCTTCACCAGCCACAGGCCGCCGTTCATGTCCTTCACGGTCACGCGGTCGGCGTCCTTCACGTACGGAATGTCGCGCGTGATGAAGGTCAGGAAGATCGTGCGCTCGTGCAGCACCTTGTTGTGCTTCAGATTGTGCAGCAGGCTGACCGGCACCAGCGAATCGCTGCCGGTCAGATAGATCGCGGTGCCCGACACGCGATGCGGCGGGTGCGCGAGCAGGCCTTGCAGGAACGGCATCAGCGGAATACCGTCAGCGGCCGTGCGTTCCTTCACGATCATCCTGCCCTTGAACCAGGTCATCAGCAGGAAGAACAGCAGGCCGCCGATGCATAGCGGCAACCAGCCGCCCTCTTCGACCTTCAGCAGGTTCGCGCCGAAAAAGCCCATGTCGACCACCATGAACACGCCGATGATGAGCCCGACAAGCAGTTTGTTCCACTTCCACACCTTCACCATCACGACGCAGGCGAGGATGGTCGTGATCACCATCGTTGCCGTCACGGCGATACCGTACGCGGCCGCGAGATTGTCGGAGCTCTTGAACGCGATCACGATGCACAGAATGATGAACAGCAGCATCCAGTTCACGACCGGCACATAGATCTGCCCGATCGCAAGCTCGGACGTGTGCAGGATCTTCATGCGCGGCACGTAGCCGAGCTGGATCGCCTGGCTCGTCAGCGAGTACGCACCCGAAATCACCGCCTGCGACGCGATCACCGTCGCCACCGTCGACAGCACGACGAGCGGCAACAGCGCCCAGTCAGGCGCGAGCAGGAAGAACGGATTTTCGATTGCCTTCGAGTCGTGCATCAGCAGCGCGCCCTGGCCGAAGTAGTTCAGCACCAGCGACGGCATCACGAGCACGTACCACGCCATGCGGATCGGCTGCGCGCCGAAGTGGCCCATGTCCGCGTACAGCGCTTCGGCACCGGTCAGCACCAGCACGACCGAGCCGAGCACGACGTAGGCCTGCAGCACGTGCGCGGCCATGAACGTGTACGCATAGTACGGATTGAGCGCGCGAATCACATTCGGCTCCCGCATGATGTGCCACAGGCCCAGCGCGGCCAGCACGAGGAACCACAGCGTCATGATCGGCCCGAACAGACGGCCGACCGTGGCCGTGCCGTGCCGCTGGATCCAGAACAGCGCAATCAGGATCACGATGGTCAGCGGAATCACCAGATGCGCCAGATGCGGCGCGGCAATCTCGAGACCTTCGACCGCCGAGATCACCGAGATCGCCGGTGTGATCACCGCGTCGCCGTAAAACATGCAGGAGCCAAAGATGCCGAGCATCATCAGAACGCCGGCCATTTTCGTTTTCTGATCGAACGAGCGCATTGCCAGCGCCATCAGCGCGAGGACGCCGCCCTCGCCGTTGTTGTCGGCGCGCATCACGAACAGCACGTACTTGACGCCGACCACGATCATGATCGCCCAGAACAGCAGCGAGATCACGCCAAGGATCGACTGATCGGTCAACGGGATACCGTGCGACGGGCTGAACGCTTCCTTCAGCGAGTACAACGGGCTCGTGCCGATATCGCCGAACACCACTCCGATCGCGGCAATCGCAAGGGAGGGTAGCGGCTGTTTGTGTACGTGATTGTTATCTGTCATGGACGCGAGGAAATCCGTTCCCGGGCGAAAAAAACGACCGCTATTCTAAACTGCCCATCCGGCACCGCCCGCCGTGTTGTGGATACGCCACGTGGACGTCCGCGCAGTGTAGCACTGCGGTATGGACGCGTCTGCCGCGATCCGGGCGTCGCAACGGCCTCGGCGCGCATAAAAAAACGGAGCCCACTGGGCTCCGCTTTGTGACACGGCGATGAAGCACGCGGCTTCGCGTTACTTGTCCGAAGACTCCGCGGCCTGCGCGATACCGCGTTTGATCCACGCGCTGAGGTTATGCGGACGCACCGTGTCCCATTCCTCGAACGGCTGATGAATCCACGGGTTGGTCGGCAGATACTGCACGTGGTAATCGGGCTTCACCTTCGAGCAGCCCTTGTACCACAGCACCGCCGAGCGCACCGCGGTGATCGCCGGATAGCGTTCCTTCAGATGCTGCTGCACGCGCGCGAGCGTGACACCCGAATCGACGAGGTCGTCGACGAGCAGCACGTTGCCGTGCAGTTCGCCGCGCGTCATCGTGATGTATTGCGCAATGTCGAGTTCGCCCTGCTCCGTGCCAGCCGCCTCGCGATACGAGCTCGTTGCAAGGATCGCCAGCGGCAGATCGTAGATGCGCGACAGCTGGTCACCGACGCGCAGACCGCCGCGCGCGAGGCACAGGATCTGGTCGAATTTCCAGCCCGATTCGTGCACGGCAAGTGCGAGCACCTCGATCAGCCGGTGATATTCGTCCCAGCCGACCCACAGGTTCTTGTCGTCATTACGCGGATCTTTCATCGCGATCATCGGTACACCTTGCATCGCTTAGATCTTGAACGGATGACGCAGCAGAATCGTTTCGTCGCGATCCGGACCGGTGGAGACCATGTCGATCGGAATGCCCGCGACTTCCTGCACGCGCGTCAGATACGTACGCGCGTTTGCGGGCAGCTTGTCCCACTCCTTGATGCCGACCGTGCTCTCCTTCCAGCCCGCGAAGGTTTCGTAGACCGGCACGCAGCGCGCGACTTCCGTCGCGCCGCGCGGCAGCAGATCGGCGTTCTGGCCGTCGATCGTGTAGCCGACGCACAGCTTCACTTCGTCGAGACCGTCGAGCACGTCGAGCTTGGTCATGCACAGACCCGACACGCCGTTGATCTGGATCGAGCGGCGCAGCGCGGCGACGTCGAGCCAGCCGGTGCGGCGCGGACGGCCGGTGACCGAGCCGAATTCCTTGCCGACGGTGGCGAGTTCAAGGCCGATCGGGTCCTGGCGCGACGCGTTGTCCGCGTCGTACAGTTCGCTCGGGAACGGGCCCGAACCGACGCGCGTGCAGTACGCCTTGGTGATGCCGAGGATGTAGTTGAGCTTTTGCGGACCGACGCCCGCGCCTGCCGTCGCGGCACCCGCGACGCAGTTGCTCGAGGTGACGAACGGATAGGTGCCGTGATCGATGTCGAGCAGAGTGCCCTGCGCGCCTTCGAACAGCAGATTGCCGCCGTTCGTGTTGACGTCGTAGAGACGACGCGACACGTCGGTGACCATCGGCTTCAGACGGTCGGCGTAGCTCAGCATCGTCTCGAGCGTTTGCTGGAAGTCGACCGCGGCGACGCCCAGGTATTGCGTGAGCACGAAGTTGTGATAGTCGAGGTTTTCGCGCAGACGCTCGGCGAAGGCTTGCGCATCGAACAGGTCTTGCACGCGCAGGCCGCGGCGCGCCACCTTGTCCTCATAGGCCGGACCGATACCGCGGCCGGTCGTGCCGATCTTGCTCGCGCCACGGCGCGCTTCGCGGCCCTGGTCGATGGCGATGTGATACGGCAGGATCAGCGTGGTGGCTTCGGAAATGAACAGGCGCTTCTGAACGTCGATGCCTGCGGCTTCGAGTTCGCCGATTTCCTTGAACAGCGCTTCCGGCGACAACACGACGCCATTGCCGATATAGCACGCGACGCCGGGATGCATGATGCCCGACGGAATCAGACGCAAGATGGTTTTCTTGCCGCCGATGATAAGCGTGTGACCGGCATTGTGACCGCCCTGGAAGCGAACGACGCCCTGAGCGTGGTCCGTCAGCCAGTCGACGATCTTGCCCTTGCCCTCATCACCCCATTGGGTACCCACGACGACGACGTTGCGCCCGGGGTTCACATTCACTGCGCTGGCAGACATGTTGTTTCGTAAGCTGGTTAAAAACGTATTTTACCTATGTTCGCGGAAGCGTCCGGAATTTTTCCGTTTCCGCTCAACGGCATGCACGTTATGTTGAGTATTGCGAGGGATGCGCGGCCGCTTGACCGCCCAATGGCGAACGCCGGGGACACGTCCCCGGCGACATCGATCGGAAGATGCGACTTAAGCGCGCGGTTCGACTACCCACGCGCCATTGCGCTCGACCAACACCCGGTCGAATGCGAATTCATCGAGATCGTGCTTGTGGCCAGGCAGCGCCTGGATGACCACTTCACCGCCATCGCGCAATGCCGCGACCGCGGCGCGCAACGCTTCGTCGTGCCGCCACGGCGCGAGGATCGCGCTGCTGCGTGCTTCGATCGGCGAGATGCGCGCGACTTCGCGCAGATCCAGCGAAAAGCCGGTTGCCGCGCGTGCGCGGCCATAGGCCTGACCGACATGGTCGTAACGGCCGCCACGCGCAACCGCATTCGGCACGCCGTCCACGTACGCGGAGAACATCACGCCGCTGTGATAGGCGTAGCCGCGCAGATCGGCGAGGTCGATCATCACTTCGGCGCCGTCGACCTGGCTCGCAAGGAACGCGAGGTCGTCGAGCGCACGGGCGATCGCCGGTGAATTCGGCAGACGCGCGCGGGCCTCTTCGAGTACCGACGCGTCACCGTACAGTGTGGGCAGCGCACGCAGCGCGTCGCGAATCACCGGCGAGAATTGCGCGGTCATCTCGACGAGGCGCGGCACGTCCTTGCCGGCAAGCGCGTCGTAGAGCGCCTGACCGAGTTCCTCGGCGGCCGGCTCGGCTTCGATCAGCGCCGCCAGTACGCCCGCGTGACACAGGTCGAGACGCACCTTCGCGAGGCCGGCGAGACGCAGCGCATCGAGCATCAGCTGCTGGATTTCGAGGTCCGCTTCAAGGCCCGCGTGACCGTAGATTTCCGCGCCGATCTGGATCTGCTCGCGCGTTGCATGCAGGCCGCGCGGCCGCGTATGCGCGACGTTGCCCGCGTAGCAAAGACGCGTCACGCCCTGACGGTTCAGCAGATGCGCGTCGATACGCGCGACCTGCGGCGTGATGTCAGCGCGCAGACCGAGCGTGCGGCCCGACATCTGATCGACGAGCTTGAAGGTGCGCAGATTCAGATCGTGACCGCCGCTCGTCAGCAGCGACTCGAGGTACTCGAGCAGCGGCGGCATCACCATCTCGTAGCCGTACGAGCGGAAACGGTCCAGCAAATGACGCCGCAATTCTTCGATCTTGCGGGCCTCCGACGGCAGCACGTCGGCAATATTCTCGGGAAGCAACCAGGTCGACATCGATACAGTCCTACGGCGTTGAACACGGCGTCTTGAAGCGCCGATGAATGAGTGTGAATGGCGTGCAGCGGCTTGATTCTGGCGGCTGTTATAGACGCTCGCGCGGCGTTCTACGCCAACGACACGCGGCATTCACCAGACAAGGAAGCCCGCTTCAGGTCGCGATGAACAGCAGAATCAGCCCGAACAGCATCACGATGAGCCCGCCGACGCGAATATGATGCGGCGGCCGTTCCGCTATTTTACGGAAGGTGTCCCGCCAGGCGCTCGGAAAAACGAAGGGAAACATCCCCTCGATAATCAGCATCAACGCGATCGCGAGCAATAACGAACCAGCTATGTCCATGCGAGTGAAGCGGCCGCGATGCGGATGCCGCGGCCTTCGGTAATCAGCGTTTGCGCGCAGCAGGCGCGGAAGCGTCCGGGGCGGCGCCGCCGGTCGGGCTACGCATGAAGCGGAAGAACTCGCTGCTGGAGTCGACCACGATCAGATCGCCCGGCTTGAAGGTCTTCCGGTACGCCTGCATGCTTTGATAAAACTGGTAGAACTGCGGATCCTTGCTGAACGCTTCGGCGGCGATCTCCGCGGCCTTCGCATCGCCTTCACCGCGAATGCCCTGGGCCTGCGCGAGGCCTTCTGCAAGCACTTGCTGCTGCTTCGCCAGCGCATCCGCACGGATCTGGTTGGCTTCGGCGGCGCCCTTCGCGCGCTCGTCGGCCGCGGCCTGCTCGCGAGCGGCGATCATGCGCTTGAATACCGAGTCGGCCACCGCCGCCGGGAAATCGACGCGCGTCAGTTGCACATCCACGACCGACACGCCGAGCGACGCCGCGCTCTTGTCCATCGCGGCGCGCGCCTCTTCAGAGACCGCCTGCTGTTTGGCAAGCGCGTCGGACAGCGTGAACTTGCCGAACGCGTCGCCGAGCGCACCGCGCGACAGCAGCGCGAGCCGGTCCGGCAGGCTCTGCAGGTCGCCCTTCGTTTCGGCGATCAACTTGAGTGGATCAGTCACGCGGAACTTGATGACCGGATTGACGAGCAGATCGGTTTTGTCGGACGTGACGTAATGGTCTTCGTCGGGCGCGTCGAGCGACTGGATACGATTGTCGACGAGCGTGAGCGTTTGCAGCGGCGGCGGCAGCTTCACGTGCAGTCCCGGGCCGAGCAGCGTGGGCGTCGCGTCGCCGCGCGCGGACACCACGGCCATATGCCGTTGATCGACGACGAACACCATCGACGATGCCGCGAACAGCACGATGACGACGGCGACGACGAGCGCAATGATTCGGTTCATATTCTTGTGCGCTCCTTACTGAACGTCGTCGTCGCGCATGCGATTGCGGAACGCTTCGCGCGAACGCAGTGACGCGGCGCTCGGCCGGCTCGCCGGCGCAGGTGCGGAAGCGGCAGGACCGGACGCCGCTTCGGCGGCAGAG
>ABYL01000192.1 GCA_000173575.1 Burkholderia sp. H160
GCCGCGGCCGGCTCGGACTTCGCTTCCGACGTGGCCGGCGCGCTCGCGCCGCCGTTGCCGCCGCGGAAATCGGTCACGTACCAGCCGGAGCCTTTCAACTGGAAGCCGGCGGCGGTGAGTTGTTTGCTAAATGTGTCTTTTCCGCACTCGGGACACTGCGTCAACTGGGGGTCGCTCATCTTCTGGAGCACGTCCTTCCCGAAACCGCATGACCCGCATCGATAAGCGTAGATCGGCATGATCCTTTCCTACTCCAAATCCCTACTGAAATCTTGTAAACGCTTGCAAAGCCTTGAATTATAGCCGCAAACGATGTCCGTTCCCGGGATTTCGGGAAGCGAACGCGCGACGCGCCCGCCACCGCGCCAGATGGGGACGACCCGCGGATCTCTCAAGAGCGGCGCGCGTCCTTAGCCGCGACGCCGCCAGGTGAGCCAGCGCTCACGTCCGGCAAATACGGCGATCGAGTCGGTTACGGCTTCGTCTTCGAGCAGCTCGAAGTGCGGCGCGAGCAGCGCGTCGAGCTCGCCTCGCTCGACGCCGAACGGCGGCCCTTTCGGCGTGGCGCCGATAAAAAAGAAGCCCGCGAGCAACGCGCCGGCCGGCAGCAGCTCGGCCATGCGCTGCGCGTAGTCAGCGCGGCGCGCCGGTGGCAGCGCGCAGAAGAACGCGCGCTCGTAGATCCACGCCGGCGCGAACGGCGGCGCATAGGTGAAGAAATCCGCCTGCTCGACGAGCGCTGCGTGCTGCGCGCCGAGCTGCGCGTGCGCCGCCGCGACGGCGGCCGGCGAGAAGTCGATCGCGCGCACCGGGTTGCCCTGGCGCGCGAGCCATACCGCTTCGTACGCGCTGCCGCAGCCTGGAATCAGCACGGCGGCGTCACGATGCCGTTCGGCGAACGCGCGAAACGCGGACGGCACGCCCGCCCGATCCCACGGTATGAAGTGGCGCTCGAAGCGTTCGCTCCAGAACTCGGGCGAGTTGGGATCGCGGGTCGCGAAATCGGGTGCGGGAGGTTGGGTCGGATCGCTCATCGGATTCTATCCACCATAAGCCAGAGCCAGAAACGCCCGCGCCAGCACCGCGCCGACGCCGACCGCCACGCCGAACAGCAACAGGCCTTGCAGCAGACGGTTGG
Source organism: Burkholderia sp. H160 (assembly GCA_000173575.1). Taxonomy (GTDB): domain Bacteria; phylum Pseudomonadota; class Gammaproteobacteria; order Burkholderiales; family Burkholderiaceae; genus Paraburkholderia. Next base: position 1,139 of record ABYL01000192.1, read on the forward strand.
TGCGCTTCTGCTCGAGCAGGATCTGGCGGATCACGTCGTCGTTCACGCCGCCGGCAGGATTGTGACGCTCGGCCAGCATGTTATGGACGAGGCGCGGCAACTGCGGCAGCGTCTTGCTCCACTGCGGCGCCTCGATCTTCAGGCGCTCGTACCAGCCGCGCAAGCCGATCTGCTCGTTCATCCAGCGCTCGAGATAAGGCTTCGCGGTCTTCCACAGGTCCAGTTCAGGATCGAGCGAACGGCCGAGGCCTTCCACGTTCAGCATCGTCTTTTGCAGCAACACGAGCTGCGGCTGGATCTCGACGTTGAAGCGGCGCGACGTCGAAAACAGGCGCATCAGCACCTGCCCGAGAGAAATGTCCTTCAGCGCGCGATCGAAGTACGGTTCACAGACCGCGCGGATCGCGCTTTCGAGCTCCTCGACACGCGTGGTCGGCGGCACCCAGCCCGACTCCAGGTGCAGCGTCGCGACGCGATGGTAGTCGCGCTTGAAGAACGCGAGGAAGTTCTGCGCGAGATAGTTTTTGTCGAAGTCGGACAGCGCGCCGATGATGCCGAAGTCGAGCGCGATATAGCGGCCGAAGTGCGCGGGATCGAGGCTCACCTGGATATTGCCGGGGTGCATGTCGGCGTGGAAAAAGCCGTCGCGGAACACCTGCGTGAAGAAAATCTCGACACCCTCGCGCGCGAGCTTCGGAATGTCGACGCCCGCCACGCGCAACGTATCGACCTGGCTGATCGGCACGCCGACCATGCGCTCCATCACCAGCACCGTGGGCGTGCAGAACTCCCAGTACATCTCGGGTACGAGCAGCAGATCGAGCCCCTGGAAGTTGCGCCGCAACTGGCTGCCGTTAGCGGCCTCGCGCATCAGGTCGAGTTCGTCGTGCAAATACTTGTCGAATTCGGCGACCACCTCGCGCGGCTTCAGGCGCTTGCCGTCGGCCCACAGACGTTCGGCCCACACGGCGATGTCGCGCAACAGCGCGAGGTCGGAATCGATCACCGGCAACATGTTCGGGCGCAACACCTTGACCGCCACCGCCTTGCCTGCATGCTGGCCGGCCTTCACCGTCGCGAAGTGCACCTGCGCGATCGATGCGCTCGCGACCGGCACCCGCTCGAAGTCGTCGAACAGCACGTCGACCGGCGCGCCGAGCGACTTCTCGACGAGCGCGATCGCGACCGCCGAATCGAACGGCGGCACCTGGTCCTGCAGCTTCGCGAGTTCATTGGCGATGTCGACCGGCAGCAGATCGCGACGCGTCGACAGCACCTGGCCAAACTTGACGAAGATCGGCCCGAGGCTTTCGAGCGCGAGCCGCAGGCGCACGCCCGGCGGCGCATCGAAGTTGCGGCCGAGCGTCGTGATACGCAGCAGCAGACGCACGCGCCGGTCGTTGATGCGGCTCAGCATCATTTCATCGAGGCCGAAGCGGATGACCGTAAAAAATATCTTGAGGAAACGAAAAAAACGCATGGCTGGGCCCGGTGACTAGCGCGTGCCGCGCGACGTGGCGGCGCCGCCCGGCGCATGCGCGCCGCGGGCTTCGACCTTCTGTTCTAAACGCTCGATGCGCTTCTCGACGCGTGCGAGCGAATCGCGCGCGCGTGCCAGCTCGACGTTGAAGTCCGCGAGCGCGGTGCGGCGCACCAGCTGCGGATTCTCGTCGAGCAGATACTCGGCGGCGGTGTCGAGCAGATTGCGGCCGGTGCGCTGCACATGCTCGCCGACCGAGCGCGCGAGCGACGTGATGCGCCACGCGGGTCCATCGCCGATCAGCCTCGCGAGATCTTCCTCCGGCTCCCAGCGCAGATGCTCGGCGAGCTTCGCGATCACGGTCGCGAACTCGGCGTCGCCCTCGATCTTCACGTGCTTCATCACCGCGGCCTGGCCACCTTGCACGAAGGCCGGCAGTGCGTCGGACGGCACCGAGATCGTCACGTCGAACTGATGCGCATCGGCTTCGTCGAGCGTGGCGAGGTAACCATCGGGCTGCACGAGCAGCGCGAGTACAACCGGCGGACATGACAGGCGAGCGGTCTTGCCCGCATAGGGGGCGAGGCGCTCACGGGCCCACGATTCACGGGCGAGCAGATGATTGACAGCAGCAGCGAAGGGCTTGGCGGCAAGGGTCATCGAAAGTGGCAAGAAAAAACCCGCGCGAGCGAGGTGCTTGCGCGGGTTCCCATTGTAACGTCCGTTCGCTTCCCGGCCTGCTAGGCCGAACGGCCTAAACCATGCATGTCAGTGCTGCTCGACCTGCTGGATGCCGGCAAGCAGCCAGCCTTCGCCTGCGCGGTTCGCCCTCGACAGGTTCCACACTTCGACGAACGGCTCGGCCGCCGCGCCCGGTTCCTCGCGAATGAGACCCGAGAAGCGCACGCTCGCGAAGGATTCGTTCGCCCGCTCCTCGACGCCGAGCAACTCGGCGTTCAGCTGCACGACGTCGGTCTGATTCGGCTGCGTACCGCGCGACGCGAGATCGACGCGCACTTCGGCGAACATTTCCGGCGTCGTGAATTCGCGGATGTCCTCGACGTTGCCGGCGTCCCAGGCAGCCTGCAGACGCACGAAGTACACCTTCGCGTTGCGTAGGAATGCTTCCGAATCGAAGCCGGCCGGCACCGACGGCGGCGCGCCGATGGACGGCGTGGTCAGCGGATTGCCTTGCGGCTCGAGGTACGCGCCGGTGGGCGGCGCAGTGTAACGCGGCTCCTGCATATAGCCAGTGCTGTTGGCGTTCAGCGACGGCGCCGTGCCCGCATAGTCCGGCTGCGTCGCATCGCGCTTACGGCCGGTGAAGCGGCGGATCAGCCAGATCACAACGATTGCGATCAACGCGATCACGATCACGTTGGCGAGCATGCCGGCGAATGCCTCACCGAGCCCGAAATGCGACAGCAACGCGGCGATGCCGAGACCGGCCGCAAGACCGGCGATCGGTCCGAGCCAGCGATTGCGGTTCGGCGCGGCGGGCGGCGTAGGCGTGGTGGCGGGCGTCGGTTGCGCGCGCTGCTGGGTCGGCTGGCTGTTCTGCGCCGGCTGGGTCGCCGGCGGTGTCTGGCTCTGCTGCTGCACGCTGTTCGATTGACGGCCGATACTGCGGCGGCTGCCCATGCGTCGTGCTTCGGCGTCGAGGGAGGCAAGGGTGCCGGCCATCAACAGACCGACCATCGCGATCAGTCCGATTCTTCTCGCCAGCGACCCCTTAACCTTACGAGTAGATAACAAATTCGAATCGGACATTTCACACTTTCCTTTAAAAATCGATGGGTTAGGAACCCTAGTATTTGGTCCCCACATGCAAAGCTACCACGCCAGCTGACAAATTGTAATATTTGACGCCGTCGAGACCAGCCTGTTCCATCATTGTTTTCAAAGTTTCCTGGTCCGGATGCATGCGGATCGATTCCGCCAGGTACTGGTAGCTCTCCGCGTCCTTGGCAAAGCGCTCGCCGAGCCACGGCAGCACCTTGAACGAATACACATCGTAGACCTTCTTCAGTGGATCCCAGACCTTCGAGAACTCCAGCACGAGCAGGCGCCCGGCCGGCTTCAGCACGCGCCGCATCTCGGCAAGCGCAATGTCCTTGTGGGTCATGTTGCGCAGGCCGAACGCGACCGTCACGACGTCGAAGTAGTTGTCCGGAAACGGGATTTTCTCGGCATCGCAGAGCAGCGTCGGCGTGATGATGCCCTTGTCGAGCAGCCGGTCGCGGCCCACGCGGAGCATCGATTCATTGATGTCGGTATGCCAGACCTCGCCCGTCTCGCCCGCCTGTTTCGCGAACGCCTTCGACAGATCGCCCGTGCCGCCCGCGATGTCGAGCACCTTGTAGCCCGGCCGCACGTTCGCCTGGGCGATCGTGAACATCTTCCACGCCCGGTGCAATCCGCCCGACATCAGGTCGTTCATCAAGTCGTAGTTGGCGGCCACTGAGTGGAACACCCCCGCCACTTTCTGCGCCTTGTCCTGTTCGTCGACCGATTGAAAGCCGAAGTGGGTTTTGCTCATCGCGCTCGTCCTTTCGCGTGTTCTTGAATGTTGCGCCGCTCGAGCGGCGTTCGGGGGCGAATCGTATCAGTGACAGTGCCCATGCGCAGCGGCCGCAGGCACCATCGGCGTATCGCGGTCGATGCCGGCCGCTGCCAGTTTGTCGAGATACTCGCGCCAGAGTTCATCCTGACGCACGGCCATGTCATACAGCAGGTCCCACGAGTAAATGCCGGTGGAGTGTCCATCGGAGAAGGTCGGCTGCAACGCGTAGTTGCCGACGCCTTCGATCATCGTGATCGTCACCTCGCGCTTGCCCGTCTGCAGCGTTCCCTGGCCGGGCCCGTGGCCCTGCACTTCCGCCGACGGCGAATACACGCGCAGCAACTCGAACGGCACGCGATACGCTTCGCCGTTCGCGTACTGCAGTTCGAGCACGCGCGACTTCGAATGCACGACCACGCCGGTCGGGACTGGAGTCTCGGGAGTCAATCCGCTCATGTTGGCCTCATCAGATAACGGCGGGTCATAACGCCGGGTCGGCCGTCCCGTGCGCCGGCGCCAAACCGGCGACACAGGGCGACCGATTCAGCGACGCTCAGCCCAGCGCCTGTTCGATTTCCTGCCGCACCGCTTCGCGCAGCAGCGTCGCGTGCGCGCGACGCGACGACAGCATCGCTTCGGACACCGTGCGCTGGCGCGGCGCCCAGATCGGCAGGGGGAAATGCGCGTCGTTCGAGAAACGCGGAATCACGTGCCAGTGCACGTGTGGCACCTGGTTGCCGAGGCTCGCGAGATTGACCTTCGCGGGCTGCATCACGCGCCGCTGCGCGCGCTCGACCGCGTACACGGCTTTCATCACGTGATCGCGGTCGTCGGCCAAAAGATCCGAAAACTCGGCGACGTGTGCGTTCCAGATGACCCGGCAAAAGCCTGGGTAATCGTGTTCGTCGGCGAGGACGACTCGCAGCAAGTCGTCCTGCCATAGCACATCTCCGCCGTCTTCACGGCAAAAAACGCAGTCCATGGTCGTCCTCGGCAAAAATCGTTGGTCGTGCCATTAAACCAGCACGCGCTCGATTCCGCCATTGTTCGCCCGTTGAACGTAGTCCGCCATCCAGTTTTCGCCCAGCACGTGACGTGCCATCTCGACCACGATGTAATCCGCCTCGGTACCCGCGTCTTCGTTGTAGCGCGACAGCCCTTGCAGGCACGACGGGCAGCTCGTGAGGATCTTCACGTCCGGCGAACCGTTCGGCCGCGGACCGTCGCCGGCCTTCAGCACGGAGCCGTTCGGCGCGCCCGCGGCGCCGGCCGATGCATTGGCCGGATTGATCGCGTTCGCACCCGCTTCAGCTACAAGGGGAATGCCGCGCAGCTTCGCCGCGCCCTTGCGGATTTCCTCTTCCTTGCGGAAGCGCACCTGGGTCGAGATGTCGGGACGCGTGACCGCGAGCGTGCCCGATTCGCCGCAGCAGCGATCGTTCTTCTCGATCTTGTAGCCGTCCTTCTCCGAACCCATCAGCTGATTGACGAGCTTGACCGGGTCGATCGTCTTGATCGGCGAATGGCACGGGTCGTGGTACATGTAGCGCACGCCGTTCACGCCATCGAGCTTGATGCCCTTCTCGAGCAAGTACTCGTGAATGTCGACGATCCGGCAGCCCGGGAAAATCTTCTCGAATTCATAACCGGCGAGCTGGTCGTAGCACGTGCCGCACGACACCACCACCGTCTTGATGTCGAGATAGTTCAACGTATTCGCGACGCGGTGGAACAGCACGCGGTTGTCGGTAACGATCTGTTCGGCCTTGTCGTACTGACCCGAGCCGCGCTGCGGATAGCCGCAGCACAGGTAGCCCGGCGGCAGCACGGTCTGCACGCCCGCCTCCCACAGCATCGCCTGGGTCGCGAGACCGACCTGCGAGAACAGCCGCTCGGAGCCGCAACCCGGGAAGTAGAACACCGCTTCGGTGTCGGCGGTGGTCGTCTGCGGATTGCGGATGATCGGGACGATCTTGTTGTCCTCGATATCGAGCAACGCGCGCGCGGTCTTCTTGGGCAGGTTGCCCGGCATCTTCTTGTTCATGAAGTGGATCACCTGCTCGGTGATCACCGGCTTGCCGACCGTGGCGGGCGGATGCGCGGTCTGCTTCTTCGCGAACTTCTTCAACAGGTCGTTGCCGAGACGCTGCGCCTTGTAGCCGACGCCCATCATCGCAGTGCGCGCGAGGTTGATGGTCTGCGGGTTGGTCGCATTCAGGAAGAACATGCCCGCCGCGTTGCCCGGGTTGAACTTCTTCTTGCCCATCTTGCGCAGCAGGTTGCGCATGTTCATCGTCACGTCGCCGAAGTCGATCTTCACCGGGCACGGCGTCACGCACTTGTGGCAGACGGTGCAGTGATCGGCGACGTCGTTGAACTCGTCCCAGTGCTTGATCGACACACCGCGGCGGGTCTGCTCTTCGTACAGGAACGCCTCGACCAGCAGGGAGGTGGCGAGAATCTTGTTGCGCGGGCTGTACAGCAGGTTCGCGCGCGGCACGTGTGTCGCGCAGACCGGCTTGCACTTGCCGCAGCGCAGGCAGTCCTTGATCGACTCGGAAATCGCGCCGATGTCGGACTGCTGCATGATCAGCGATTCATAGCCCATCAGGCCGAAGCTCGGCGTGTACGCGTTGCGCAGGTCCGCGCCTTCGAGCAGCTTGCCCGCGTTGAAGCGGCCGTGCGGATCGACGCGCTGCTTGTACTGGCGGAATTCGCCGATCTCGTCGTCGGTCAGGAATTCGAGCTTTGTGATGCCAATCCCGTGCTCGCCGGAGATCACGCCGTCGAGCGAACGCGCGAGCTTCATGATGCGAGCGACTGCCGTATGCGCGTCCTGCAGCATCTCGTAGTTGTCGGAGTTGACCGGCAGGTTCGTATGCACGTTGCCGTCGCCCGCGTGCATGTGCAGCGCGACGAACACGCGGCCGCGCAGCACCTGCTTGTGGATCGCCTGGGCTTCGTCGAGGATCGGCTTGAACTCGCCGCCATTGAAAATCTGCCGCAATTCGGCGCGGATTTCCTGCTTCCAGGACACGCGGATCGTGCGGTCCTGCGCGAGGTGGAACACGGTCGCATCGGGTTGCGCGTCGACGCGATCGGCGAACCTCTCGGCGAGCGATTCGTAGCCGAGGCCGACCAGATAGTGCTGCGCCTCGCGCACCGACAGGTCGAGCTTGTCGCGCACGAACTCCCAGCGCGTGCGCACGCGCGCGAGCAGATCGAGCGCCTGCTGCACGCGGTCTTCGAGCAGTTCGGCGCTCGGGATTTCGTTCGCGTCGTCGCTCTTGCCGAGCGGCAGCTTGCCGCCCCTGAAGAACGCTTCGAGCGCGCCGACCAGTTGCAGCTTGTTCTTCAGCGACAGCTCGATGTTGATGCGCTCGATGCCGTCCGTGTACTCGCCCATGCGGTCGAGCGGAATCACGACGTCTTCGTTGATCTTGAACGCGTTGGTGTGCTTCGCGATCGCGGCGGTGCGGCTGCGGTCGAGCCAGAAGCGCTTGCGGGCCTCGGCGCTTACCGCGACGAATCCCTCGCCGCTCTTGCCGTTGGCCATGCGCACGACTTCCGAGGTGGCCTGTGCGACCGCGTCCGCATCGTTACCGACGATGTCGCCGATCAGCACCATCTTCGGAAACGCGTTGCGCTTGCTCTTGGTCGCATAGCCGACCGCGCGCAGATAGCGCTCGTCGAGGTGCTCGAGGCCGGCCAGAATCGCGCCGCCCTGGCGCGAGGTCTCGAACAGATAGTCCTTGATTTCGACGATGCTCGGAATCGCCTCGCGCGCCTGGCCGAAGAACTCGAGACACACGGTGCGCGTATGCGCGGGCATCTTGTGCAGCACCCAGCGCGCGGACGTGATGAGCCCGTCGCAGCCTTCTTTCTGCACGCCCGGCAGACCGGCGAGGAATTTGTCGGTAACGTCCTTGCCGAGGCCTTCCTTGCGGAACACGCGGCCCTTGATGTCGAGCGCTTCGGTGCGCAGCAGCTTCTCGCCCGGCGCGTAGTTGCCGTCGAACCACTTGAGCTCGAAACGCGCGACTTCGATGTCGTGAATCTTGCCGAGGTTGTGGTCGAGACGCGTGACTTCGAGCCAGTTCCCTTCCGGGTCGACCATGCGCCACCACGCGAGGTTGTCGAGCGCCGTGCCCCACAGCACCGCCTTCTTGCCGCCCGCGTTCATCGCGACGTTGCCGCCGACGCAGGACGCGTCGAGCGAGGTCGGGTCGACCGCGAACACGAAGCCGGCCTGCTCGGCCGCCTCGGTCACGCGGCGCGTGACGACGCCCGCGCCCGAGAAGATCGTCGCGACCTTGCGATCGACGCCGGGCAGGTCGGTCATTTCGACTGGGCCGAGCTGTTCGAGCTTTTCTGTGTTGATGACGGCCGAGAACGGCGTGAGCGGCACCGCGCCGCCCGTGTAGCCGGTGCCGCCCCCGCGCGGAATCACGGTCAGGCCGAGTTCGAAGCAGGCCTTGATCATGCCGGCGATCTCGGCTTCCGAGTCCGGCGTCAGCACGACGAACGGGTATTCGACGCGCCAGTCGGTCGCGTCGGTCACGTGCGCGACGCGCGACAGGCCGTCGAACTTGATGTTGTCCTTCTGCGTGACCTTGCCGAGCACGCGCGTCGTGCGGCGGCGCAGGTCGTAGGTCTGCTGGAATTCGCTGGCGAATTGATCGATCGCACGGCGGGCGGCCTGTACCAGCTTTTCGACGCGCGCAGCGCGATCGACGCCGGCTTCGTCGCCGTGTTCGCGCAGATCGGCGCGGCGGCGCTTCTCGATTTCGGCGAGGCGGTGATTGAGCGCCTCGATCAGCAGCGCGCGGCGCTTCGGGTTGTCGAGCAGGTCATCCTGCAGATACGGATTGCGGCGCACGACCCAGATATCGCCGAGCACTTCGTACAGCATGCGCGCCGAGCGGCCGGTGCGGCGTTCGGCCCGCAGTTCGGCGAGCGCATCCCAGGCCTCGTTGCCGAGCAGCCGGATGACGATTTCGCGGTCGGAGAACGACGTGTAGTTATAGGGAATTTCGCGCAGACGCGCTTCGGGATCGGCGGCCACCGCAGCGGCTGCGCCATGCGGATCGAAAACTTGAGGTGCGTTCATGTTTGGACGACTCGGTAGGTCGGCCTGGCGCGCTCATCACGAGGCGTCGGCCGACAATGCGCGTGGGGCGCAATGCTTTAAATCTTCTAGGGCTTCCAGGGGAGCGAGCACGACCGGCGGCCAACTCACGGCGGTCGCTTCGCGGCACTCAGAGACAGCTACACGATCGCGCGTGGCGGACATGCCGCTCCGCCGCGGGGCAGGATTCACGCGGGACGGGCATTAAATGGGCGATCCGAGGCTGCCAGTGCATCTTCCGATCCTTATTCCAAAATGGAATTCTACCGCATCATCCCGTCACGCGTTGACGGCGGAAATCGGGGCGGCGGCGGGAGTTCGGAGGTTTTGACGACGAATCCGGGGACGTTTCGCATCCCGCCGAATGACCGACCGGACGGTTGGGCGAAACTCGGTCGCGCGATTCCGAAACGTCCCGATCAAGGGCATGGCACCTTCCCACGGAGCATGCGGAACGGCCAGAGCGGGCACCGTTGGCGCTATCATTAACGTTTTCCCGTCTTACACAGCGCACCGCGCCACCCGCATGGCTTCCCACGACTACCTGAAAAAGACCCTGACCGCGCGCGTCTACGACGTGGCGCGCGAAACCGAACTCGAACGCGCGCCGAACCTGTCG
>ABYL01000191.1 GCA_000173575.1 Burkholderia sp. H160
CTGCTGCGCCACGCGCGGCTCATCATGCGCGGCCACGAACGCCTGCAGGCCGAGCTCAGCGAATACGCGGCCGGCGCGCGCGGGCATGTGCGCGTGCTGGCCAACGTGTCGTCGATGGTGGAGTTTTTGCCCGAGGCGTTGTCGGCGTTCCTGCAGGCGAATCCGGCGATTCGCGTCGACGTCGAGGAGCGCGTCAGCGCGGACATCGTGCGTGGGCTCGAAGAGGGCGTCGCGGATCTGGGCATCTGCCGCGACACGGTGCCGCTCGGCAGTCTTCACACGCTGCCGTATCGCGCCGACCATCTCGCACTGATCGTGCCGCGCGCGCATCCGCTCGCGGGCGAAGCGCAAGTCGGCTTCGAGCAGACGCTCGCGTTCGATCATCTGGGCCTTGCATCGAATGCGTCGGTCAATGCGCTGATGCAGCGCATCGCGCTGGAAAAGGGCAGCGAGCTGAATTACCGCACCTACGTGTCGACGTTCGACGCCGCGTATCGCTTCATTCAGGCGGGTCTCGCGGTCGCGATCCTGCCGCGTGAGGCGCTGCCGCGCCATGCCGCCGACGAGTACGGCATCGTCGCCGTGCCGTTGCGCGAGGCGTGGGCCGAACGGCGGTTCGTGATCTGCATGCGGGATCGCGCGGCCTTGACGCTGGCGGCCGCGCGCTTGCTCGAACATCTGCTGGGCGCGATGTAAGGCGGACGACGCAGCTGGCTATCCGCACCCAAGACAAACCCCTAAGCATTTCACCCAGGCGCGCGCGAAAGCCCGCCCCATCGGCCTGAGCGGCCATCGCGAGCGGCGATGGTGTGCGTCGTCAAAGCAGACTTTGCCGCGCGCCAGCAGGCGGGCACGCTGTGATCCAGTTAGCGCGTCTCTGCTGTCCAACGGGCCTCCCACGCCCACGTCCAAGATCAGGATTCAAACCGATGAATGACACCCGCGAGCGTGTCGTCGTGACCGAAGTCGGTTTGCGCGACGGTCTGCAAAGCATTGCCCGCATCATGTCCACCGACGACAAGCGGCGCTGGATCGACGCCGCTTTTGCGGCCGGCGTGCGCCATATGGAAGTCGCGTCGTTCGTGCCGGCGAAGCTGCTGCCGCAAATGGCCGACGCCGCCGAGGTCGTGGCCCACGCCCTCAGCTACGACGATCTGAGCGTAAGCGCGCTCGTGCCGAACCTGAAGGGTGCGCAGCACGCGCTCGAGGCCGGCGTGCAGCGTATCGTCGTGCCGATTTCGGTGAGCGCCGCACACAGCGTCGCGAACGTGCGCAAGACGCCCGCCGAGATGATCGACGCGTTCGCCGCGATGCGCGAGTTGATCGATGGCGCCTCGTCAGCAGGTGGCCGCCGCGTCGAGTTGATCGCCGGTTTGTCGACGGTGTTCGGCTGCACGCTGCAGGGCGCGGTGCCGTACGCGGATATCGCCGCGCTCGCGCGAGCCGCCGTGCAGGCCGGCGCCGACGTGATCGCGCTCGGCGATACCACCGGCGAAGCGACGCCGCGCCAGGTGGGCGAGGTGATCGAGCTGGTGCGCGACGTGGCGGGCGAGAGGCTGCGCTCGCTGCATTTCCACGACACCCGCGGCCTCGGTCTGGCCAACACGCTGGTCGCGCTTCGGCACGGCATTCGCGAGTTCGATGCATCGCTGGCCGGTCTCGGCGGTTGCCCGCATGCGCCGGGCGCGACCGGCAACGTCAATACAGAAGACCTCGTGTTCATGCTCGACAGCATGGGCTACGACACCGGCATCGACATCACGCGGCTGCTCGCCTCGCGCGTGGTGCTCGCGCAAGCGCTGCCGGGCGAGCCGCTGTATGGCTATCTCGCGCGCGCCGGATTGCCGAAACAGTTCGTGGACGCACGAGCTTCTCTCGAATCTGTCCAGCACGCCGAATTTCCCCGATCTTCCGTTCCGCAGGTGTTGCAATGACTCCGCTATCCTCCGCTAACTCAGCTTCGTCTTCGTCGCAGCCCGGCACGTTGCCGCTCGCGGGCATTCGCGTGATCGAGTTATCGCATATGGTGATGGGCCCGACCTGCGGCATGATTCTCGGTGACCTCGGCGCCGAAGTGATCAAGGTCGAGCCGCCGCGCGGCGACAGCACGCGCCGGCTGCTCGGCACCGGCGCGGGCTTTTTCCGCACCTTCAATCGCAACAAGAAGAGCGTCGCGCTCGATCTCGACAGCGAAGCCGGCCTCGCTGCGCTGAAGCAACTCGTCGATACCGCCGACGTATTCGTCGAAAACTTCAAGCCCGGTCGCATGGCGAGCCTCGGCCTCGATTACGCGACGCTGCATGAGCGCAATCCGAAGCTGATCCATGTGTCACACAAAGGCTTTCTCAGTGGTCCGTATGAACATCGTCTCGCGCTCGACGAAGTCGTACAGATGATGGCTGGCCTTGCGTACATGACCGGACCAGTGGGCCGTCCGCTGCGCGCGGGCAGCTCGGTAAACGACATCATGGGCGGCATGTTCGGCGCGATAGGCGTACTGGCCGCGCTGCACGAGCGCCACGCGAGCGGCCGCGGCAAGGAAGTGCAGAGCGCGCTGTTCGAGAATTGCGTGCTGCTGAGCGCGCAGCACATGCAGCAGTTCGCGGCAACCGGGGTGCCCGCCGCGCCGATGCCCGAGCGCATCAGCGCATGGGCCGTCTACGACGTGTTCACGCTCGCGCACGGCGAGCAGATGTTCATCGCCGCCACGGGCGATGCGCAATGGCGCGCGCTGTGCGCGATTCTCGAGCGCGACGATCTGCTCGCCGATGCGCGCCTCGCGACCAACAACGACCGCGTGCTCGCGCGCGGCTGGCTGCTGCAGACGCTTGGCGAAAGCCTGAGCCGCGTCGAAGCCGCGACGCTCGTGCCGCTGTTCGAGCGCGATCACATTCCGTTCGCGTCGATCACGAAGCCCGAAGAACTGTTCGACGATCCGCACCTGAAGGCGAGCGGCGGCCTCGCGCCGCTGACGCTCGACGACGGCAGTGAAACCGCGATGCCGTTGCTGCCGATTTCGCTCGACGGCGCGCGTCTTGGACCGCGTCGGCCGATCGCGAAGATCGGCGAGCACACCGTCGATGTACTGCGCGGGCTTGGGTTCGACGATGCCCGGATCGCGAAGTTGGGCGGCGATGTGCAATCGCGGGCGCCGCGCACGGCGGCTTGAAGGTCGTGCAGCGGGTCGTGCCGCGCTTTACCCATTCCAACCGGCGATAGACCGGAACCTCTGCAAACATTTTGCATGGGATCCGAGTAAGTGCTTTGCATGGGACCGAAGTAGGCGCTGAAGCGCCAACTCCGGATCGACAGCTGAAGCGCTAACTCGGATCGACAGGAGACAGACGATGAAATCGTCGAATCAGGCGGTGTACGCAACGGCTCTCGGCGATGCCGGTGCGCTGGGTGGCTCACCCACGGACGCGGGCGCCGAGGTCGCCGCATCCGGGCGCGCCGGCGCAATCGCGCTCGACGGCGCGCGCATTTCCGCGCGGCTCGACCGGCTGCCCGCCACGCGCACGATCTGGCGGCTCGTGATGTTGCTGAGCTTCGGCATGTTCTTCGAACTCTACGACCTCATGTACTCCGGCTATATCGCGCCGGGACTCGTGCACAGCGGCCTGCTGAGCGCCACGACGCGCGGGCTGTTCGGCACGAGCGGCGTCGCGAGTTTCATCGCCGCGCTGTTCGCGGGACTGTTCGTCGGTACGGCCGCGTGCGGTTTTCTTGCCGACCGCTTCGGCCGGCGCGCGATCTTCACGTGGTCGCTGCTGTGGTACACGGCGGCCAACGTCGTGATGGCGTTCCAGCATACGGCGCTCGGATTGAACTGCTGGCGCTTCATCGCGGGGATCGGCATCGGTGTCGAGATCGTCACGATCGGCACGTATATCTCGGAGCTCGTGCCGAAGCACATTCGCGGTCGCGCATCGGCGTGCTCGCAGGCGGTCGGCTTCTGCGCGGTGCCGATCGTCGCGTTCCTGTCGTACCTGCTGGTACCGCAACGCGTGTTCGGTCTCGACGGCTGGCGCGTGGTCGTGCTGATCGGCGCGCTCGGTGCGATCGTGGTGTGGTGGATTCGCCGTGGCTTGCCGGAGAGCCCGCGCTGGCTCGCGCAAAAAGGCCGCCTCGATGAAGCCGACGCGGTGATGACGCGTCTCGAGGCCCGCGTCGCGCGCGAGTATCAGCGCCAATCCGGCCTGCCGTTGCCCGAGCCCGCGGTGCCCGAACCAGTGCGCGCGCGGGCGGCGTTTCGCGATCTGCTGGTGCCGCCTTATCGCAAGCGCACGCTGATGCTGATCATCTTTCACGTGTTCCAGACGATGGGCTACTACGGCTTCGCGAACTGGATTCCGACGCTGCTGATCAGGCAGGGCATCACGGTGACGACGAGTCTGATGTACGCGAGCATCATCGCGATCGCGGCGCCGCTCGGGCCATTGCTGGGGTTGCTGATTGCCGACCGCTTCGAGCGCAAGACCGTGATCATCTGCATGGCGGCGCTCAACGTCGTGTGCGGACTCTCGTTCAGCCTGGCGCGCGAGACGGTGCTGCTCGTGAGTCTCGGCGTGTGCCTCGTGCTCGCCGGCAACATCATTTCCTATAGCTATCACGCGTATCAGGCCGAGCTGTTTCCGACCAGCATCCGGGCGCGCGCGGTCGGCTTCGTCTATTCGTGGAGCCGGATTTCGGCGATGTTCTCGGCGTTCGTGATTGCCGCGTGCCTCGGCCGCTTTGGTGTGAATGGCGTGTTCGTGTTCATCTCCGGCGCGATGGCGATCGTTATGGTAGCGATCGGTACGCTGGGGCCGAAGACGCGTGATGTCGCGCTGGAGGATATCTCCAGGTAGACGCACGCAGGTGACGGATCATGTGAGAAGCGGCCGGCTCTACGTTGCGGCCGCAGACGGAGCGGTGTGGTGTCGGCGGCGGGGTGAGTCGCTTTAGCGGAAGTACGCCTTGGTGTTCTCGTGGACGCCGGCGTGCGCAAGCAGTTCGGCCGGTGCGAGCCAGAGATACCCGCTGTGCTGGTCGAGCCGTCCGATTGGCGCCGCGCTGGTCAGCGTCAACGCATAGGCAAGCACGATGTAATGCGTCGACACGTGCGGCTCGGCCGCGAAGTTATCGCTGTAGTGATGTTCGAAAACGCCTTCGAACCGCGCGGCCGAGCGTGTCAGATTCGCGAGGCCCAATTCGGCATCGGCGATGCGCGCGAACGCGTCGTCGAGTGCTTCGTCTTTTTGAATGCGGCCGCCCGGCACGAACCAGGTGCCGCGCGCAGGGCGGTTGCGGCGATGGCCAAGCAGAATGCGTCCATTGGCATCGCTGACGATCAGATCGATCGCGACCAAAGGCGTCAGACGCACTACGTCAAGGAAATCGCTCTGGGTCAGCATGGGTTCTCCAGCAGGTCGGGTGCGCCATATTCCCCGCGCGATGCCCGGGGTGTGGTTCGGTGCATCAGGGGTCCTGATGATGCTCGTCGTTCCGCGCGAGACGGTCCGATGCGTGCGCCAGCAGCAAGGCGAGCAACACCACGCTGATTGTTACGAAGAGGAGCGCCCCGATCATTGCGGCCAACGTTAGGGCAATGGTCATCTAGCCCGGTAAACACGAATGGTTGGGACCGGGACATGCGTAGACTTCCGGGATCGGTCATAACGGCGATCAAAGCGGGCATACCAGCTCATGTTGTGCTCCTTGAGGGGCTCTGCACAGCCTTGTCGCCCGTCTTCGCCTCTTGGCGGTCGCACCTATGCGCTGCGCCCCGAATCCCGCGCATTGATCCTAACCCGTTCGAGCGGCGATCTTATGTGCGGCATCCGACGCTGATTCCGTCACGTTACGCCGGACCATCGGCACGTCGCGCCACTAGCGCGCCACGCTATGACAGATCCCGGAAGTCTACGCATGGCCTGGTCGCAACCAGCATAGTGTTTTTCCGCAATCCATTGGCGGAATGGAACCGCCCTTCGATCGACACGATGCACCATTTATCCGCCAATTGCGAGGCGGGCTAAAGCCGTCCTATATGCGTGTTTCAAGATTGAAACATTAATCGCAGCGTTTATATCCGCTTTATCTAATAACGACCAATTAAATATTTTTGACACCCGATTAGGTGCTTATATTGGACTCCGGATTCTTCAATTATGCCCCGGCTTGGTATCCGCGGGACAAATCCGGCGAACGGCCGGTCAGTGAGTGGCGGTGTGTAGAAGCGAATTGCACTCATTCTGACGGTTCGGCGGCAAACAATCACTTCAAATATGCACAGTGACGGGCGGATCAAACGGGAAGACTGTCTTTTCCGAGTGGCCGCGTAGTGTGCGCTGGCGTACGCTGTCAATTTTCTCTTTGCATTAAGCTTTGCGAACTACCTATTCATTCATATGTGGAATCGGCCATTAATTCACAGATAAGCCGGTACCGTCGGGAAGGTCTTGCCAATCTCCCTGACGGACTACCTCACCGATGCGCCCACATGTCTGCAATTTCGGTCATGGCGGCTAAATGCTGGAATGACCGCCGCGCTGATTCGTTGTACGGAGTCAGCCTTTAAGTGGCCGCCAGGGGGAAGGGTAGCTCCGCTTTCCGTAGAGAGGATGACCATGAAGTGCACGAGTCTCGAGTCTGCAATGCTGGGCTGGGTGAATGCTCCGAACAAGGGTATGCGTCGCATCGCGATACTGATGTTCAACGACTGCTCGCTGCAGGGCGCGGGCGTCGTCGCCGAGGTGTTCCAGGCTGCCAATGAACTGGCTTCGTCCGGCTCCGGTAGTTGGTTGTACGACGTATCTTTCCTGTCTGCCGATGGCGGCATGGTGATGTCTTCATCGGCGTTGCGGGTCTGGACAGACGGAATCGACGCGCGGCACTACGGCGGCTTCGATGCGTTGTTTATCGCGGGCGGCAAGGGCGCCGGCGCGGCCGCCGCCGACGAGCGGCTGATTGCGTGGCTGCGCAGCGTTCGCCGCAACACCGGCATGATCCGGCCGATCGGAGATGGGCGCGTGTTGCTCGACACGGCTTACGCGTCCGACAGCAAGCACAGCGGCGACATCCGTCAGCAGGCGAATGGCGTTCATCCAGCGCAGGGAGCCGATGGAGGCGACCGCCTGGAATCGATGAGAAGCGCACTCGCGATGATCAAGCGCGATCTGGGCGGCGCAATTGCGCGCACGGTGGCCGAACGCCTGCTCGCCGATTCGTGTTCGAACCTCACGCCGCTGCTCGGCGAAGACGGCGGCATGAGTCCCGGCGACAAGGTTCGCGCGGCCGCGCGTTGGCTGCAGGACAACTGCCAGCAGGCAATTTCGATTGCGGATGCCGCGCAGTTCGCGGCGATGAGCGAGCGCAACTTTCTGCGCCGCTTCAAGATGGAAATGGGTATCACGCCGTCGAGTTTCCTGCTGCACGAGCGTCTCGCAGTGACCTGCAGCCTGTTGACCGAATCGGAATTGCCGGTCGACAAGATTGCTCGTCGCACTGGCATGGGTAACGGTGACCGCCTGGCGAAGGTATTCCGCAAGCGGATGAGAATTTCTCCCACCGAGTTCAGGATTCAAAGCCGGCGCATGGTCGGCGAATAGCAAGCTTGGGACCGGCCGGGCGACCGCGCGAGCAGCGCGGCCGCCCGGAGCAGGTATTCGTGGATTTTTTGAAGAATATAGGGAATCCGAACATGTTGACGCAGGGACCGGTGAGCGACACATCTGCCAATCTGGACGGCGCGCGGTGCGCGCACATCGTCCCGGTCATTCTTGCGGGGGGCTCGGGGACACGGCTATGGCCCGTGTCGCGCGAAAACTTCCCGAAGCAGCTGATCGACGTGGTCGGGTCAGACTCGCTGCTGCAGGCGACCGTGCGACGCATGGACGGCTTTCCGTCCGGCTGGAGCGTGGACGCTGCACCGATCATCGTGTGCGGCGAAGAGCATCGCTTCGTGATCGTCGAGCAGCTTCGGGAAAATGGCGTTGATGCACGTCTGATCGTTGAGCCGGCACGCCGCGACACGGCGCCGGCGCTGACGTTGGCTGCGTCACTCGCTTGTGCGGACGGCGGGGACGCCATTCTTGTCGTGATGCCGGCCGATCATTCGATCGCCGACGTGCCCGCGTTGCAACGCGCGCTGGAGTGCGCGGCGCGCTACGCGGAGCAAGGCGCGGTGGCGACGCTCGGCGTGCCACCCACGCACCCCGACACGGGCTTCGGCTATATCCGCATCGGCGCTGCATTGGCTGGCGGCGCGCATGCGATTGACAGCTTCGTCGAGAAGCCCGCGCAGGAACTCGCCGCGCAGTACGTGGCGGCCGGCACGTACTGGTGGAACAGCGGCATCTTTATCGTGCGCGCGAGCGTGTGGCTCGACACGCTCGCGCGGCTGCAACCGGACATGCATGCGGCCTGCGAGCAGGCATTTGCAGGCGGCCGCCGCGATGGCGCGGTATTCCGTCCGTTGCTGGACGCGTTTCTCAGCGCGCCCGCGGACTCGATCGATTACGCGGTGATGGAGCACCTGACCGATAGCACGAGCCCAGCTGTGGCGAGCAGCATGAACGGCGGCGACAGCACCGTCGGCACACAGCGCGGTGCGCCGGTTGCGATTCCGGCCGGCGTCGTCGTGCGGCTCGAGGCCGGTTGGTCGGATCTCGGTTCGTGGGACGCCGTTTGGGCCGCGATGGAGAAGGACGCCAGCGGCAATGCCGGGCGTGGACGTGTCACATTCGAAGGCGCGGTATCGAGCTACGCGCATTCGGAAGGACGGCTGGTCGCTTGCGTCGGCACCACGAACGTGGTGGTGGTCGAGACCGCCGACGCGGTGCTCGTCGTCGACCGCTCTCATGTGCAGGACGTCAAAGGTCTGGTGGCGCGCATCAAGGAGCAGCACGCGCCGGAGGCCGACGCGCATCGCAAGGTGCGCCGCCCTTGGGGTTTCTACGATTCGATCGATCGTGGCGAGCGTTTCCAGGTCAAGCGCATCGTCGTGACGCCGGGCGCACAGCTTTCGCTGCAGATGCATCACCACCGCGCCGAGCATTGGGTGGTCGTGCGCGGCACGGCACTGGTCACGCGTGGTGAAGAGCAGTTCCTGCTGAGCGAAAACGAATCGACCTATATCCCGCTCGGCACGCGTCACAGGCTCGAAAACCCGGGGAAGGTGCCGCTCGAAATCATTGAAGTCCAGTCAGGCAGCTATCTGGGCGAAGACGACATTGTGAGGTTCAACGACACCTACGGCCGCTGCTCCTAAGCAGCACGCCGGGCTTCATTCGTGGACGGAACGGCAACACAGAGGCAAGCAAAATGCGCAAGTTTCAGGATCTGCTCGCGCGGATTTCCGATGTCGCTTTGGTGTTGGCGGGCGCGACCGTGGCGTCGCGGATCCGCTTTGATCATCTCGGCCAGTCGGGTTTCTATTGGGCGCTGGTGATGTTTTCGGCCGCGTTCGCGCTCGCGATCTTCCCCGCGTTCGGGGTCTACGAATCGTGGCGGGGCCGCTCGAAGCTCGGGCTCGCCGGTCAGGTGTCGCTTGCATGGCTGATCGTGCAGGCCTGCGCGCTCGTGCTGATGTACTCGCTGCATCGCATCGACATCGTGTCGCGGCTATGGTTCTCGTACTGGACCGCGATGACGGGTGGCCTGCTGATCGCGAACCGGGTGATCACGCACGCGGTGCTCGCGCGGGCGCGCGGCGCGGGCATGAACCTGCATCAGGTGGCGATCGTCGGCAGCGGCTCGCAGTGCGATGCGATCCTGCGTCGCATCGAGGCGGCGCCGAGCGCGGGCTTTCACGCGACCGCCGTGTACAACACGCGACCGGAAGTGTCGCAGGTGACGAGCCCGCGCGTGCCAGTGTTCGATTGTGTCGACGCGCTCGCCGACTTCATCCGCAGCAACGACGTGCACGAACTCTGGCTGATGCTGTCGCTGTCCGAGGAGCCGCTGATCTGCGCGCTGATCGACGAGTTCCGCAACGATCTGGTCAATATCCGCTTCATGCCGGACGTGCGCAGTCATGCGTTGTTCGAGGGCAGCGGTGTCGTCGATCTGCTCGGCGTGCCGGCAATCAATCTGGTCGCCTCGCCGCTCTCGGCCAATGCGATGTTCAAGAAGGAAATCTTCGACCGGCTGTTCGCGGCGACGGCGCTGATTAGCCTCGCGCCGCTGCTGCTCGGCATTGCGATCGCGGTCAAGCTGTCCTCGCGCGGACCGGTGCTGTTCAAACAGAAGCGCAAGGGCGCGGACGGGCGCGTGTTCACGATCTACAAGTTCCGCTCGATGCGCGTGCATACCGAAGCGCAGGGCACGCTGAGCCAGGCGACGCGCAACGACAGGCGCGTGACGAAAGTGGGCGCGTTCCTGCGCCGCACGAGCCTCGACGAACTGCCGCAATTCTTCAACGTGTTGCGTGGCGACATGTCGGTCGTCGGACCGCGTCCCCATGCACTCGAGCACGACGACCTCTATCAGAAAGTGGTCGCCGGCTATATCAATCGCTACCGGATCAAACCGGGAATCACGGGGTGGGCACAGATAAATGGCTTCCGTGGCGAGACCGACCGCATCGAGAAGATGGAGCGCCGCGTCGAACATGACCTGTACTACCTGGGTCACTGGTCGTTCGCTCTCGACATGCGGATCATCGGCGCGACGATTGTCGCCGGACTGGCGCATCGAAACGCTTATTAGAACGTCAATAACAACGCCTCGGGGCGAAGGAGGAAAGATCATGAGCTCACTTGTTTTTCGCACAGGAAGTCTTGTGATTTTCGCTAGTGCAGCGCTGCTTTCCGGATGCTCGATCGTGCCGGGACAACGGATGATCACACCGGCCACGATTCAGGACACAGGTGGCGAATTCAGTACCGAAGCCTCGCAGCAGAAGCAGATTCCGATTACCGATATCAACCTGGAGCTGCTGAAGAAGATGAGTGACGAGCAGAAGGCTTCACAGCTGT
>ABYL01000190.1 GCA_000173575.1 Burkholderia sp. H160
ATGCGCGGCGGCGGCCGGGCGCGTCCCGGCGTGCTGCTCGGCTCGCGCAGCTATCAGGCGTTGAAGCCGGCATTCCGAAGCGGCGCGCGTCTGCGCGTACACGTGAGCGAGCTGCTGCGCAGCGACGCAGGCCACGCCGCCTACGAATGCACGATCGGCGACGGCGACACGCGTTGCGCCGAAGCCGTGATCAAAGTGTTTCAACCGCCCGATTTCCAGTCATTCATCGAAGGGAGTGTCAGTTCATGAGCCGGCGAGTTCTCGTTACCGGTGCAAGCCGCGGCATCGGCCGTGCGATTGCGTACAAGTTGGCCGCCGACGGCTTTGCCATCACCGTGCATTGCCGCACGGGACGTAGCGAAGCCGACGCGGTCGCGACGGGCATCGCCGCGCAGGGCGGCACGGCGCGGATGCTGCAATTCGACGTGCGCGAGCGCGCCGCGTGCCGCGAGGTGCTCGAAGCGGACGTCGCCGCGCACGGTCCGTACTACGGCATCGTCTGCAGCGCGGGTGTCACGCGCGACGCCGCTTTTCCCGCGCTGACAGAAGAAGACTGGGACATCGTGATCGAAACCGGCCTCGACGCGTTCTACAACGTCGTGCATCCGCTGACGATGCCGATGGTGCGCGCGCGCCAGGGCGGCCGCATCGTCACGATCGCATCGGTGTCGGGCGTGGTGGGCAATCGCGGCCAGGTCAACTACAGCGCGGCGAAGGCGGGACTGATCGGCGCGACCAAGGCGCTCGCGGTCGAACTCGCGTCGCGCAACATCACCGTCAATTGCGTCGCGCCGGGGCTGATCGAAACCGGCATGCTCGAACAGATGACGCTCGATCACGCGCTGAAGACCGTGCCGATGAACCGCGTCGGCCAGCCGGCCGAGGTCGCGTCGGTGGTGAGCTTTCTGATGTCGGATGGCGCGTCGTACGTGACGCGTCAGGTGATCGGCGTGAACGGCGGGATGGTCTGATGAAGCGCGTCGTCATCACCGGCATGGGCGGCGTGAGCGCGTTCGGCGATAGCTGGGATGCCGTTGAAGCGCGCCTCAAACGCGGCGAGAACGCGGTGCGGCGCATGCCCGAGTGGGACTACTTCGAGTCGCTGCATACGCGGCTCGCGTGTCCGTTGCCCGAGTTCGCGACTCCCGCGCATTACCCGCGCAAGAAGGTGCGCTCGATGGGACCGGTGTCGCTGTACGCGGTGCGCGCGAGCGAACTCGCGCTCGCCGATGCGGGCCTCGCTGACGACATGAGCATCGCCGACGGCCGCATGGGCGTCGCGTACGGTTCGTCGTCGGGCTCGGTGCAGCCGATCCGCGCGTTCGGCACGATGCTCGAAACCGGCTCGATGAGCAACGTCACGTCGAACAGCTACGTGCAGATGATGCCGCACACGACGGCCGTCAACGTGAGCCTGTTCTGGGATCTCAAAGGCCGGATCATCCCGACCTCGTGCGCGTGCGCGTCGGGCAGCCAGGCGATCGGCTACGCGTACGAGGCGATCCAGTCCGGCAAGCAGACGCTGATGCTCGCGGGCGGCGCGGAAGAGTTGTCGGGCCCGGCGGTCGCCGTGTTCGACACGCTGTACGCGACCAGCACACGCAACGACGAGCCGCATCTGACGCCGCGCCCGTTCGATGCCGCGCGCGACGGCCTCGTGGTCGGCGAGGGCGCGGCGACGTTGGTGTTAGAAGAGTACGAGCACGCGGTGGCGCGCGGCGCGCGGATTCACGCGGAGGTGGCCGGTTTCGGCTGCAACTCGGACGGCGCGCACATGACACAACCGACCGCCGACACGATGGCGCTCGCGATGCAGCTCGCGCTGGGCGACGCGCAATTGCCGCCCGAAGCGATTGCCTACGTGAACGCGCACGGCACGTCGACCGATCGCGGCGATATCGCCGAAAGCCATGCGACCGCGCAGACCTTCGGCGCGCGCATGCCGATCAGCTCGCTGAAGAGCTATGTCGGCCACACGCTCGGCGCGTGCGGCGCGATCGAGGCGTGGTGGACGATCGAGATGATGAAGCGCAACTGGTATGTGCCGACGCTGAATCTCGACCAGGTCGATCCGGCCTGCGCGCCGCTCGATTACATCGTCGGCGGCGCGCGCGAGATCGACGCCGAGTACGTGATGAGCAACAACTTCGCGTTCGGCGGCATCAACACGTCGCTGATTTTCCGGCGCGTTCGATGAGCGGCGGCCTGCAACGCGTGGTCGTGACCGGCATGGGCATCGTGTCGTGTCTCGGCAATTCGCTCGACGAAGTCTCGGCTGCGTTGCGCGCAGGGCGCTCGCGCGTCGAGCGTATCGATGCGTGGCGCGAGCGCGGGTTGGCGTCGCAGGTCGCCGGCGCCGCGTCGGTCGCACACGAGGCGCCATTCGAGCGCAAGTACGAACGCTTCATGGGCGACACCGCGCGCTTCGCGTGCCACGCGGCGCAACGCGCGATCGACGATGCGGGGCTCGCCCGCGCGGCCTTGCAATCGCCGCGCGCGGGCGTCGTGATTGGCTCGGGCGTCGGCACGCTGGCGAGCTACGACGCGGCGCTCGCGATTGCGCAAACACGCGGTGTCGATAAGGTGCCGCCGTACACGGTGCCGCAGGCGATGAGCAGCACCGCGTCGGCGAACGTCGCGCAGATGTTCGGGCTCGAAGGCGTCAGCTATTCGCCATCGTCGGCATGCACGACCTCGGCGCTCGCGATCGGTCAGGCGATGCAGCTGATCCAGACCGGCCGGCAGCAGATCGTGCTGGCGGGCGGCAGCGAAGCGCTGCACGACAACACGACGCTGTTGTTCGACGCGATGGGCGCGCTGTCGCGCCGCTTCAACGACACGCCACAAAGCGCATCGCGGCCGTACGACACGCAGCGCGACGGTTTCGTGATCGCATCGGGCGGCGGCGTGCTCGTGCTCGAAGCGCTCGATCATGCGCTCGCACGCGGCGCGCGCATCTACGCGGAGCTGACGGGCTTCGACGATTGCACGGATCGTGCGGGCATGGTCGCGCCGCGTGCGGCCGGCATCGCGCGCGCGATGCACGGTGCGCTCGAGCGGGCGGGCCGCCGTCCCGACTACGTGAACACGCATGCGCCGTCGACGCCGCTTGGCGATCTCGAAGAGCTGCACGCGTTGCGCGACGTGTTCGGCGCCTCGACTGAAGGAGTGCCCGCGTTTTCGTCGACCAAGGGCATGACCGGGCATTCGCTCGGCGCATGCGGCGCGCACGAAGCGATCTATACGCTGTTGATGATGCGCGACGCTTTTATCGCGGGGACGGCGCTGGTCGATACGCCGGAGCCGCAAGTGCGGGACATGCCGCTCGTGCGCGAGACGCGTGACGCGCGCATCGACACGGCGATGTCGGTTTCATTCGGGTTCGGCGGCAGTTGCGCGAGTCTGATGTTCGAAGCGTGGCGAGGCCGGCCGACGGCTTAGCCACGCATGCAAACCATTGGAGCAATGAATTGAATAGCGATTCTTCAAAGCGGACCGTGGTCGACGTCGCGATCATCGGCGCGGGTCCGGCCGGCGCGGTGGCCGCCGCGCTGTTGCGTAAGGCGGGCCGCTCGGTGCTGGTGCTCGAGCGTCAGCACTTTCCGCGCTTCTCGATCGGCGAGAGCCTGTTGCCGCAAAGCATGGCCTACCTCGAAGAGGCCGGCATGTTGCAGGCCGTCGTAGAAGCGGGCTTCCAGTATAAGAACGGCGCGTACTTCGTGTATCGCGACCAGCGCTCGTCGTTCGACTTTCGCGACAAGCATTCGCCGGGCTGGGGCACCACGTACCAGGTCGAGCGTGCGCTGTTCGACGACGTGCTGATTCGCTGCGCGGCCGCGCAAGGCGCCGAGGTGCGTTTCGGCCACACGGTCAGCGCGGTGCAGACGGGGGAGGCGCCGGTGCTCGACGTCGCCGATGAGGCGGGGCAGGCGTATCAGGTCGAAGCGCGTTTCGTGCTCGATGCTAGCGGCTTCGGGCGCGTGCTGCCGCGCCTGCTGAACCTGGAGACGCCGACGCGCATGCCGACGCGCGCCGCGCTGTTCACGCACGTGCGCGACGGCCTGACTCTTGACGACATCGATCGCAACAAGATCTGCATCGCGACGCACCCCGAGCGTCGCGACGTGTGGTTCTGGATGATTCCGCTCGCGGGCGGCCGTTCGTCGGTGGGGTGTGTCGCCGGGGCGAGCTTCCTCGACGTGCCGGAAGCGCAGCGCGAGGCGACGCTGTGCGCGCTGATCCAGCAGGAGCCGACGCTGAACCGGCTGATCGGGCAGGCGCCGTTCCTGATGCCGGTGCGCCAGATCGGCGGCTACGCGGCGAACGTCGCGAGTCTGCATGGGCCGGGCTATGCGCTGCTCGGCAATGCGGGCGAGTTTCTCGATCCGGTGTTTTCGTCGGGCGTGACGATCGCGCTGCGCTCCGCGCATCTGGCGGCGCGCACGCTGAACCGGCAACTCGACGGTGAGACGGTCGATTGGTCAGCCGATTACGACGTGCCGTTGCGCAAGGGCATCGATACGTTCCGCGCGTTCGTCGAGCGCTGGTACACGGGTGAGCTGCAGGACATCATCTACTACCCCGAGCAGGTCACACCGATCCGTCGCATGATCTGCGCGGTGCTTGCCGGTTACGCGTGGGACGAATCGAATCCGTATGTCGCGGACCCGGTGCGGCGCCTGAACGCATTGCACGAGGTGTGCAAGCCGGGCTGAGGCGCGCCTCAACCGGGCCAGCGTCAAGCCGCGATCTTCGCGTGCCCCGGCACGGGCTGGCGTGCGTCGTCGCGGCGATGCACGCGCTTGCCGGCCGCGTACGTTTCGTACACCGCACGATCGTCGCCGAGCAGCGCGAACGCGAACAGCAGTTCCTCTAGCGATTCGCGCCGTGCGGTGCGGCGCGCGAGCAGCGGCGTCGCCTGCGGATCGAGCACGACGAAGTCGGCTTCCGAGCCGTCGCGCAGCGTCCCGACCTTGTCGGCCAGATCGAGCGCTTCGGCCGCACCGGCGGTCGCGAGATAGAACATGCGCGTCGCCGTCAGATGATGACCACCCAGGCGCGCGACCTTGTGCGCCTCGTTCATCGTCTGCAGCATCGAGAACGACGTGCCGCCGCCGACGTCGGTCGCGAGCGCGATCGGCATGCCGGCCGAGTCGGCCTTCTCGAAGTCGAACAGGCCGCTGCCGAGGAACAGGTTCGAGGTCGGGCAGTGCGACGCCAGTGCGCCGGTTTGCGCCATGCGCTTGCGGTCTTCGTCGTCGAGATAGATGCAGTGGCCGTACACCGCGCGACGGCGCAGCAAGCCATAGTGATCGTAGATGTCGAGATAGCTGCGGTGGCCGGGGAACAGATCCGCGACCCATTTCACTTCGTCGGTGTTCTCCGCGACGTGGCTCTGGATGAACACGTCCGGATGCAGTTGCGCGAGCGCGCCGCATGCTTCGAGCTGGGCCTCGGTCGAGGTCGGCGCGAAGCGCGGCGTCAGCGCGTACATCTGGCGGCCGCGCTTGTGCCAGCGGCCGATCAGCTCGGCGCTGTCGTCGTAGCCCGATTGCGCGGTGTCGCGCAGGAACTCGGGGCAGTGGCGGTCCATCAGCACCTTGCCCGCGACCATGCGCAGATTGCGCGCTTCGCTCTCGGCGAACAGGGCATCGGCGGATTCCTTGTGCACGGTGCAGTACACGAGCGCGGTCGTGGTGCCGCACGCGAGCAGCTCGTCGACGAAAAAGCTTGCGGTGTCGCGCGCGTGCGCGGGATCGGCGAAGCGGCGCTCGGTCGGGAACGTGTAGGTGTCGAGCCACGGCAACAGACCCGGCGCCGGCGACGCGATCATGTCGGTCTGCGGATAGTGGATGTGCGTATCGATGAAGCCCGGCACGATCAGCTTGTCGCGCCGCTCCACGACCTGCGTGCCGGGCGCGAGCCGCGACGCGAGCGCCGCATACGCATCCGCTGCGACGACGCGGCCGTCTTCGACGATCAGCAAACCGTCCTCGTGGAAGACCACGGCGTTCGGCGCGTGCGCCGGATCGCCGTTGAAGGTCAGCAGAGGCGCGCGGAATGCCGTTTGCGCCGCTGGCGCGCTATGAGCCGATTCAGTCATGGAAAAACTGTCTCCGAAGGTGAAAAGCGAAGCCGCCGGCCGCCGACGTCAGTCGAGGCCCGTCAGGTGAAACCGGTCAGCGCGCGGCTTAGTGCCGCCAGTGCGCGTCGAGCTTGCCGATCAGCATCGCGCGCTCCTCGGGCGTCACGAACGACGCCTCGAAGCCGTTGCGGATGATCGTGTAGACCTCGGCGTCGTCGAGCTTCAGCGCGTCGATCGTTGCCAGATAGTTCGCGTTCACGTAGCCGCCGAAATAGGCCGGATCGTCGGAATTGACGGTCACCGCGACGCCGTGATCGAGCAGGTCTTTCAGCGTGTGTTTGGTCAGGTCGTCGAATACACAGAGCTTCAGGTTCGACAGCGGGCACACGGTCAGCGCGACGCGCGTATCGGCGAGGCGAGTGACGAGCGCCGGGTCCTCGATACTGCGCACACCATGATCGACGCGGTCGACCTTCAGCACGTCGAGCGCTTCATAGATATACGACGGCGGGCCTTCCTCGCCCGCATGTGCGACGAGCTTCAGACCGAGTGCGCGGGCCTTCGCGAACACGCGCTCGAACTTCGACGGCGGATGGCCGCGCTCCGACGAATCGAGACCGACACCGATCAGCCGATGCTTGTACTGCTCGAACAGCGGCAGCGCTTCGTCGAAAGTGGCGAGCGCATCGTCCTCGGACAGATGGCGCAGGAAGCACAGGATCAGCTTGCTCGACATGCCACGCTGTTCCGCGTCGGCGAGCGCGCGTTCGATGCCGGCCACCACCGTCGCGATCCGCACGCCGCGCTCGGTGTGCGTCTGTGGATCGAAGAAGATTTCGCTATGCACGACGTTATCGGCGAGACAGCGTTCGACGTAGGCCATCGTCATGTCGTAGAAGTCCTGCTCGTGCAGCAGCACGCTCGCGCCCGCGTAGTAGATGTCGAGGAACGATTGCAGGTCGGTGAACGCATAGGCGGCGCGCAATGCTTCCACGGAGTCATAGGCGAGCTTCACGCTGTTGCGCTGCGCGAGCGCGAAAATCAGCTCGGGTTCGAGCGAGCCTTCGATGTGGATATGCAGCTCGGCCTTCGGCGCGCGTGCGGTTTTGTCGGCAAGTGATAGAGGGGTAGCGGGTGTCGTATTCATGGTGATTTGGAATTGTGTGGTGGGGTAAGTGATCGGCACGGATCGCGTTTCAGAGCGCCTGCGGCGCGTGGCGCGCGCCCGCGTTCGCCTCGACGGCCTGCAGTACTTGCGCGGCCGCCGAGATCGCGATCACCTCGGGCGACTTGTCGACGATGCCGTCGACGCCGAGCGGACACTTCATCCGCGCGATCCGCGCCGGATCGATGCCGTGCGCCGCGAGCCGGTGCTCGAACTGCTTGCGCTTGGTGTGCGAGCCGATCATGCCGAAGAACGCGAAGTCGCCGCGCCGCAGGATGCGCTCGGCCAGGTCGAGATCGCGCGCGTGGTTGTGCGTCATCACGACGAAGTACGTGTTCGGCGCGGCCTGATCGATCGCTTCGTCGGGCGCGTCGTTGGCGTCGATCGTCACGTTCGGCGCGTGCAGCGTATCGAGCGGCGGAAACTGCGCGTCGCGCTCGTCGACCCAGCGCACCGTGCACGGCAGCGTCGCGAGCACGCGCACGAGCGCCGCGCCGACGTGACCGGCGCCGAACAGCACGACGGCGAATTCGCCCGGCGCGATCGTTTCGGTCAAGAGCGCGCTGCTGTCGTCGAAACCGGCGCCGTCCCACAGCAGGCAGTCGGCGGCGTCGATGCCGGGCTCGGGCTCGGACAGCATCACCGCATCCGGCGCGGGGCCGAATGATACGCTACGCACTGTCGATTGACCGGCCGCCAAGCGCTTGGCGAGCGAGGCGAGCCAGCCGAGATCGCCGACGTCGAGCCGCTCGAACGCGAGAATCACGGCGCCGCCGCAGCACTGGCCGAGGCTCGGCCCCAGCGCGAAGCGTTCGAGCCGCCGCATATGCGGCGCGCGCATGCCGTCGCGCAATACCTGACGCGCGGTCTCGATCGCCTTCCATTCAAGGTGGCCGCCGCCAATCGTATGTTTGGCCGCCTCGCGCGTGACGATCATCTTCGTGCCGGCTTCGCGCGGCGCCGAACCTTCGACGCGCGCGACCGTCACCAGCACGGCGGCGTCGCCATGCGCGAGCAGATGTTGCAGGTCAGTGAGCCAGGCTTGCATCCGGCGCTTCTCCATGCGGGGCCGCGTGCGGTGCTTGCGCGGCGGATTCAATCAGGTCTGCGTTCTGCAACGCGTTCAACGCGTTCAATGCGTCGAGCGCATCGAGTATCGCCTCGGGCGTCGCGGGCGCGCGCAACGGCGGAGCATGTTGCGCGCCCGGCACCGCGGCCGCGATCGCATCGCGAATCGCGAGAAACACCGAGAACGGCAGCAATAACGGCGGCTCGCCGACTGCCTTCGAGCGGAACACGGTCGGCTCCGCGTTGCTGTTCTCGTAGAGCCGTACGTGGAACGCGGCGGGTGTGTCGCTGACCGCGGGGATCTTGTACGTCGACGGCGCATGCGTCATCAGGCGGCCATCGCGGTTCCACCACAGCTCTTCACTGGTGAGCCAGCCCATCCCTTGAATGAAGCCGCCTTCGATCTGGCCGAGATCGATCGCCGGATTGATCGACTGGCCCGCGTCGTGCAACAGGTCCGCGCGCACGAGCTTCCATTCGCCGGTCAGCGTATCGACGACGACCTCCGACACCGCCGCGCCATACGCGAAGTAATAGAACGGATGACCGGTCAGTGTCTTCGCATCCCAATGCACTTTCGGCGTCGCGTAGAAGCCATCCGACCATAGCTGCACGCGCGCGAGATACGCGGCGTTGACGAGCTGTTCGAACGGCAGCGCGCCGCCGTTCACCGACACGCTGCCGTGCGCGAACCGCACGTCGCTCGCGTCGCCACCGAGCTGACGGGCCGCGACTTCGGCGAGCCGCGCGCGGATCGTCTGCGCGGCGTCCAGGGCGGCCATGCCGTTCAGATCGCTGCCGGTCGAGGCCGCGGTCGCCGACGTATTGGCAATTTTCGACGTATCGGCCGCCGTCACCCGCACGCGCGAGAGCGGCAAGCCGAACTGGTCCGCGACCACCTGCGCGACCTTCGTGTTGAGGCCCTGGCCCATCTCGGTGCCGCCGTGGTTGACGAGCACGGAGCCGTCCTTGTACACGTGCACGAGTGCGCCGGCCTGATTCAGGAACGGCACGTTGAACGAGATGCCGAACTTGACCGGCGAAAACGCGAGGCCGCGTTTGAGCACCGGACTTGTTGCGTTGAATTCGGCGAGCGCCGCGCGGCGCGCACGGTAGTCGCTCGAATCGAGCAGCGCATCGGTCAGCGGCGCGATGATGTTGTCTTCGACGCGCTGTCCATACGGCGTCGTATCGCGCTCACCGATGCCGTAGTAGTTCGCGAGCCGCACGTCGAGCGGATCGAGCTGCAACTCGCGCGCGATGCTGTCGAGCAGCACCTCCATCACGAGCGCGCCCTGCGGTCCGCCGAAGCCGCGAAACGCGGTGTTCGACTGCGTATGGGTCTTGCAGCACAGCGCGACGATATCGACGTCGGACAGGTAGTACGCGTTGTCGAAGTGGCACACCGCGCGCGTCGCGACCGCCCCGGACAGATCGGCGGAGAAGCCGGCGCGCAAGGCGATTTCGACGCGCACGCCAAGCAGGCGGCCCTGATCGTCGAAGCCTGCTTCGTACTCGTAGACCGCATCGTGGCGCTTGCCGGTGATCAGGAAGTCGTCGTCGCGATCGGCGCGCAGCTTGACGGGCCGGCGCAAGCGTTGCGCGGCGAGCGCCGCCACACACGCGAACAGCGCTGATTGCGATTCCTTGCCGCCGAAGCCGCCACCCATGCGCCGGCATTCGCACACGACGTTGTGCGCGGGCCAGTCGAGCATATGCGCGACGACCTGCTGCATCTCGCTCGGATGCTGCGTCGAGCTGTAGACGAGCATGCCGTTCATTTCCTTCGGCACCGCATACGCGATCTGGCCTTCGAGATAGAACTGCTCCTGGCCGCCGACCTCGAACGTGCCGGCGAGCCGATGCGGCGCGGCGGCGATCTTCGCGTCCGGGTCCCCGCGGCGCAGATGCAGCGGCGGCAGCACGAACTGCTTCGCGGCTTTTGCTTCGGTGGCGGTGAGGATCGCGTCGAGCGGCTCGTAACGGATCACGTCGTCGCTTTTCGCGAGCGCGGCCGCGCGGCGCGCGAGTTCGTGGCTCTCGGCGATCACCGCGAATACCGGCTGGCCGAGGTACAGCACTTCGCCGTCGGCGAGAATCGGATCGTCGTGCAGCACCGGGCCGCAATTGTTCTCGCCGGGGATATCGTCGGCGCTCAGCACCGCGATCACGCCGGGCGCGTTGCGTACCGCGTCGAGATCCATCGAGACGATGCGCGCATGCGCATGGCGCGACAGGCCGAGCGCCGCGTGCAGCGTGCCGTGCAGCTCGGCGATGTCGTCGGTGTAGGTCGCTTCGCCGCTCACGTGCAGCGCGGCGGATTCGTGCGGCAGCGGCACGCCGATCGACGCGTCGTCGCGTTGTGTGGCTTGCTCGCCCACGCGGTCGATAAAGGCGTCGGTGCGGTTCATTACGGCGACTCCTTGGCAACGGCGGCGTCCGCTTCGAACGCGAACGCGTTCACATCGCGGAGCGCGAGCGGCGCGTCGTCGCGCGTTTCGAGGTAGAAGCGCCACAGCAGATTGCGCGCGACCTTCAGCCGATACGCGCTCGACGCGCGCATGTCGGTGATTGGCTGGTAGTCAGCGGGGAGCGCGTCCATCGCGCGCCGCGCGGTCGCGTCGTTCCACGCCGCGTCGTTGAGCACGGTT
>ABYL01000189.1 GCA_000173575.1 Burkholderia sp. H160
GGCGGGACCGACGCCCGGCAGCAGTTGCACGACCCGAAAGCCGGCGACGCGGTCGCGCGGATTCTCGGCCCAGCGCAGCACCGCGAGCACGTCCTTCACATGCACCGAGTCGAGAAATTTCAGTCCGCCGAACTTGACGAACGGAATGTTGCGGCGCGTGAGCTCGATCTCGAGCGCGGCGCTGTGATGCGCGGCGCGAAACAGCACCGCCTGAGACTTCAGCTTCACGCCCTGCTCGCGCGCTTCGAGCACCTGCTCGACGACGTAGCGCGCCTGCGCCGCGTCGTCGGCGACCGTGACGAGGCGCGGGCGCTGCGCCGACGCCTTGTCGGTCCACAGATTCTTCGTGTAGCGCTCGCTCGCGAGCTCGATCACCGCGTTCGACGCAGCGAGAATCGGCCCGGTCGAGCGATAGTTGCGTTCGAGCGTGACCTGCCTCGCGGGCGGCTCGAACTGCGTGGGGAAGTCGAGGATATTGCGTACGGTCGCGCCGCGAAACGAATAGATGGACTGCGCGTCGTCGCCGACCACGGTCAGGCCGCGCCCGTCCGGCTTCAGCGCGAGCAGGATCGACGCCTGCAGGCGGTTGGTGTCCTGGTATTCGTCCACCAGCACGTGATCGAAGCGCGCCGACAGATCGGCAGCGATGGCCGGCTCGGCGGCCATATGCGACCAGTAGAGCAGCAGGTCGTCGTAGTCGAGCACGCTCTGCTTCTGTTTGGCATCGACGTAAGCGGCGAACAGCCGGCGCAGATCGTCCTCCCACTCGCGACACCACGGAAAAGCGCGCTCCAATACGTGGCCAAGCGATGCGCCCGTGTTGACGACGCGCGAGTAGATCGCGAAGCAGGTGCCCTTGGCCGGAAAGCGCCGTTCCTTCGCGGACAGCCCGAGTTCGTGGCGCACGAGGTTCATCAGGTCGGCGGAGTCTTCGCGGTCGTTGATCGTGAACGCGGGCACGAGGCCGATCAGATCCGCGTATTCGCGCAACAGCCGCGCGCCGACGCTATGGAACGTGCCCGCCCACGTGAGCCCTTGCGCGAGCGCAGTCCCCACGCTGGGCGTGCCGGCGGTGGCGGCCGCGGCGCCCGTGATGCGCGTGACGCGGCGGGTCATTTCGAGCGCCGCGCGGCGCGAGAAGGTCAACAGCAGGATGCGCTGCGGATCGGCGCCCTTCACCACCAGATTGGCGACGCGGTGCGCGAGCGTGTTGGTCTTGCCGGAGCCGGCACCCGCGATGACGAGCAGCGCGCCGGGCAGAGCATCTGGCGTGCCGGTCCCGTATTCGACGGCTTCGCGTTGGGCGTCGTTGAGCTTCGCAAGCCAGGCGGCAGTATCGAACGACGGAGCGGATTCGGCGACGGTGGACACGGGTCGGTTTGCGCGTTGGGTGGATTTCAGGATGCGACGCACACTGTATATCCATACAACCCCGCGCGACAAGCGCCCCTTTTTTGGGGCGCCTGTCTGCGCGGTTCATGCCTCGGCGGACGCGCCGTGGCATCCAGCAGGGCTTAGCGCTTGACGTCGGCGCCATCGGCCTCGGCGGCAGCCTGCCCTTCCATATTCATCTTCATTTCGTCATTGGCGGTCTGCCGGTCCGCCTTCTGGTTCAGCTTCGCGCCGCGCACCTGCTCCTTGTACTGGTCCTTCGCGGCCTTCTGCTGCGCCTTCAATTCCGCTTTCGAGGTCTTCTTCGCCGCGCGATACTCGGCGTTGGCCTTCGCATCGGCGTCGCGCTTCTGCACCAGCGGGTCAGTCGAGCCCGAGGCCGTCAACCGGCCCGGCGGCGGAGCCTCGACGCCTTGCGCGGCGGGCGCGCCCGGGACCTGCTGCATGCCTTGCGCCGAAAGGCGGCACCTGCATGCCCTGTACGCCAGCCGCGGGCGGCGGCGCCACATCGGCGGCGCCCTGGGTCTGGATCTGCGCCTGACCGCCGATGCCTGCTGCCGGCTGCGCGGTCTGCGCGACAGCGGCCGTCGCGGCAAAAGCAGTAAGGGCGGTACCGATCAGGAGCGAACGAATCTGGGTCATGGCTATCCTCTCTAGAGTGGTGGTGACACGGGCGAACTCTCCGGCGGCGTGATGACGGAAGGTCCCGCGCGCCTCGCCCGGTCAGTGCGTCGCTGGATGCGTGGCCGGGGGGCGATCCCGGAAGTACCAGCGGGCTTTGCTGCTGAAGTGCACTTTATGAGTGAAATCCATCCGGCACGACCCCTGTTACGAAGCGTTTCGCTTTCAAACAGGCGGATAACATCTGCTTTCAATTGCTTGCGTCGCCGCGCTGCATGCACTTGCTTTATGATGCGAACCCCCAACGCGACCCCGTTCCCCAAGGTGCCAACGCCATGCCCAACCTCAATTTCACGCTGACCGGCGAATACGTCGAACTACACAATCTGCTGAAGATCACGGGCCTCGCGGACAGCGGCGGCTCCGCAAAGATGATGGTCGCGGACGGCGCCGTGATGGTCGACGGCCGGGTCGAGACGCGTAAGACCTGCAAGATCCGCGCAGGCCAGGTCGTGTTGCTCGGCGATACGCGGATCGCGGTACACGAAGGCTGACGACAGTCCGGAAATTCGCAGGACGGCACGCACCAGAATCGTGCGTTGTCCATCGACATCGGCCGGGCGAGGCAATAAGCTGTCGGTTTCGACAGGTAAACGACGGATCGCGCCACGGGCGAGGAGTCGGCTGACCGGCTTGCTGCCGCGTCGCGGTTTTCCCGCCCGCTGCACAGCCATTCCATTCACTCCCGTATCGCGCAACACCGTGCAACGCGCCGCCGCTTGCGCCCGGCCATCGCTGTTGCCACCTTTCGCCGCCACGCATTCGATGACTCAATCCAGCTTCGCCAGAACGGCCAGCAGGCCGCCGACCCTATCTCGCCACGCGGCCGATACCGCGCGGCTCGCCGCGCCGCTCGCGATCGCGCAACTGTCGCAGATGGCGATGAGCGTCACCGACACGATCCTGCTCGGCTCGCTCGGCCCCGATGCGCTCGCCGCCGGCGGTCTCGGCGCGAACCTCTTTTTCGTCGTCGTCACGCTGCTGCAAGGCGTGCTGACCTCGGTCAGCGTGAGCGTCGCGCACGCACGCGGCGCGCAGGACGACGGCCGCGTGCCGCATATCTACTGGACCGGTTTCGTGCTGTCTGTGCTGCTGTCGGTGCCGGCGTTCATCCTGCTGTCGTTCGCGTCGCAGATCCTGCTCGCGGTCGGCGAGCCGGGCCTGCTCGCGCACAACGTCGGCCAATACGCGGCGGTGCTGCGCTGGGGCGCGCCCGCGAGCCTGATCGGCGTCGGCCTGATGCGCTCGTTCCTGCCGGCGATCGGCGCGGCACGACGCCTGTTGTGGGTGTCGATCGCGAGTGTCGGCGTGAACGGCTTCCTGAACTACGGGCTCATCCACGGCGCGTACGGGCTGCCGCGGCTCGGCTTTCTCGGCTCGGCGGCCGCGACCACCATCACCGTGTGGCTGACCGCGCTCGTGCTGATGGCGCTGCTGCATCTGCGGCCGCGCTTCCGGCGTTTCGTCGTCGCAACACGGCCGAAGCTGCCGTTGATGGGCGAGTTGTTCGGCATCGGCTGGCCGGTTGCGATCACCTACGGCGTCGAGTCGACGCTGTTTCTCGCGACCGGCCTGATGGTCGGCCTGCTCGGCGAGTCGCAATTGGCCGCGCATCAGATTGCGCTGAATGTCGCGTCGGTCGCGTTCATGGTGCCGCTGTCGATCGGCCAGGCGGCCAACGTGCGGGTCGGCTACTGGGCCGGCGCCGGTCAGCCGCTCGCCGCGCGCCACGCGGGCTTCGTCGCGCTCGCGCTTGGCGTCGCGTTCATGTCGATGTCGGGCCTCGTGCTGATTGCCGCGCCGCACTGGATCGTCGGTCTGTATCTGCATCTCGACGACCCGGCCAACGCGCCGACCATCGCGCTCGCCAGCTCGCTGCTCGGCGTGGCGGCGATTTTCCAGATCGTCGACGGCATGCAGGCGGTCGGCTCCGGTTGTCTGCGCGGCCTGAAGGACACGCGCGTGCCGATGATCGCCGCCGCGTTCGGCTACTGGGTGATCGGCTTTCCGACCGGCTATCTGCTCGCGTTTCACGCCGGCCTCGGCGCGCGCGGTTTGTGGTGGGGCCTCGCGGCGGGCCTCGCGAGCGTCGCGCTGCTGATGACGCTGCGTTTTCACCGGTTGAGTCTGCGGCGGGCACCGATCGCGGGATCGGTCACGCCACCGGCGCGGTCGGTCTGAGCGAAGCAGCGGCAGGCCCCACGAAAGCTTGCAAAACAAGGGGAAAACAGCGTGCAGGGGCAATTCGAACGACATCGACGGGCCGCGCGCCGCCGCTCGATGGTCAGCACAACGAGACAATTATTCCTGCTCTGTTGTGCGACGGCATTTTTGACCGCCTGCGCGACGAAGCCGCCCGCCACCGCGTTCGACCGCGAGGTCACGCATGCGCTGCCGGCCACCGCCGATACGCCGCTGCGCGAAGCGCTCGCGCCGCTCGAGGCGAAGCATACACAGCAGTCGGGTTTTCGCGTGCTGCCGAACGGCACCGACGCGCTGCAGATGCGCATCGCGCTCGCGCGCGCGGCGACCAAAACCCTCGACATGCAGTACTACATCGCCAACGAGGACACCACCGGCAAGCTGCTGCTCGGGGCCGCGCTGTATGCAGCCGATCGCGGCGTACGGGTGCGCATGCTGGTCGACGATCTGAACTTCAAGGACATCGACCGCACCATGGCGGGATTGAACAGTCACGACAACATCGAGATTCGCGTCTTCAATCCGTACGGCAGCGCGCAGGAAGGCATGGTCGAGCGCGCCACGAACGTTTTCACGCAGATCGGCCACTTCACGCGCCGCATGCACAACAAGGCGATGATCGCGGACAACCAGCTCGCGATCGTTGGCGGGCGCAATCTCGGCGACGAGTATTTCAGCGCGAGCGAAACACTGCAGTTCCGCGACCTCGACGTGCTCGCAGCGGGCCCGATCGTCGCCGACGTCTCCACGAGTTTCGACGACTACTGGAACAGCGACCTCGCCTATCCGCTGCGCGTGCTGAACAAGCAGAAATTCGACCAGCAAGAACTCGACCAGACGCGCGACGACCTGCGCCAGCACTGGCGCACCAACGCCGATCCGTACAACGCGAAACCGCTGAACGCGACGCCGCTCGCCGCGCAGATCACGAGCGAGCAACTCGGCCTCACGTGGGCGAGCGCGGAATTCAGGGCCGACCTGCCGGAAAAGATCGAGCATCCGTCGCCGGACTACGTGAGCCCGCCGCTCGCGCGGCTGCGCGAACTGCTGCGCGACGCGCGCCATGACTTCCTGATCGTCTCGCCCTACTTCGTGCCGCACGACGCGGGCGTGCAGGCAGCCCGCGAACTGACGCAGCGCGGCATCCGTATCGAGGTCCTGACCAACTCGCTCGCGGCAACCGATGCGGTCGCCGTGCAGGCCGGCTACAGCCCGTTCCGCGTGCCGCTGCTGAAGGCAGGCGTCGAACTGTACGAATTCAGGTCGCACCAGGACTCGCCGAACGTGGGGCTGGTCGGCTCGCGTTCCCGCTCGAGCCTGCATGCGAAGACCTACGTGATCGACCACCAGATTCTCGTGATCAGCTCGATGAACCTCGACCCGCGCTCGGCGCATCTGAACACCGAGCTCACGCTCGAGATCCACAGCGCCGAACTCGCAAATCAGGTCGCGAAGATCTTCGAGCGCGCGACCCAGCCCGATCATAGTTATCACGTGACGCTCGCCGACGCGGCCCAGCTCGCCTATCTGCGCTCGATCAGCGCGCCGCTCTCGCCGCTGGTCTGGACCGACGTCGAGAACGGCCAGACGCACACCTACATTTTCGATCCGCAGGCCGGCTTTTACCGGAACGCGCTAACCGGTCTATTCTCCTTATTGCCGGTCAACTCGGAACTTTGAGAAGCGGAGCCAAACATGACTGAAGACGTACGGATGGAACGCGACACGTTCGGCGAAATCGCCGTGCCGAACGCCCGCCTGTGGGGCGCGCAAACGCAGCGTTCGTTGCAGAACTTCAAGATTTCGACCGAGAAGCAGTCACCCGAACTGATCACCGCGCTCGCGGTCATCAAGCGCGCGGCGGCCGAAGTCAACCTCGGCCTCGGCGTGCTCGACGAGCAGAAGGCCCGCGCGATCATGCAGGCGGCCGATGAGATCATCGCCGGCAAGCATCCGGACGAATTTCCGCTGGCGGTCTGGCAGACCGGTTCGGGCACGCAGACCAACATGAACCTGAACGAGGTGATCGCCAACCGTGCGAGCGAGCTGCTCGGCGGCGAGCGCGGCGAAGCGCGCAAGGTGCATCCGAACGATGACGTCAATCGCGGGCAATCGTCGAACGACGTGTTTCCGACCGCGATGCACGTGGCTGCCGCGGACGCGATCGTCAAGCATCTGCTGCCGGCGCTGAAGACGCTGCGTGACACGCTCGACGGCAAGGCGAAGGCGTTTGCCGGCATCGTCAAGATCGGCCGCACGCATTTGCAGGACGCGACGCCGCTCACTCTCGGCCAGGAGTTCTCCGGCTATGTCGCGCAGCTCGAACACGGCATTCGTCACGTGGAGTCAGCGTTGCCGCATCTGTACGAGCTCGCGCAGGGCGGCACCGCGGTCGGCACGGGACTGAACGCGCATCCGAAGTTCGCCGACAGTGTCGCCGCCGCGATCGGCAAGCTGACTGGTCTGCCGTTCGTCTCGGCGCCGAACAAGTTCGAGGTGATGGCAGCCGCCGACGCGCTGGTGTTCGCGCACGGCGCGCTGAAAACCGTAGCCGCGAGTCTGAACAAAATCGCCAACGACATCCGCTGGCTCGCGAGTGGCCCTCGCTGCGGTCTCGGCGAGCTGTCGATTCCCGAGAACGAGCCGGGCAGCTCGATCATGCCGGGCAAGGTCAATCCGACCCAATCCGAAGCGCTGACGATGCTGTGCGCGCAGGTGTTCGGCAACGACGTCGCGGTGAACATCGGCGGCGCGAGCGGCAACTTCGAGCTGAACGTGTTCCGTCCGATGATCGCGCACAACGTGCTGCAGTCGGTGCGTCTGCTCGCCGACGGCGCGCATAGCTTCAACGACAACTGCGCAGTCGGCATCGAGCCGAATCACGATCGCATCGATACCTTGCTCAACGAATCGCTGATGCTGGTGACGGCGCTCAATCCGCACATCGGCTACGACAAGGCCGCGCAGATCGCGAAAAAGGCGCACAAGGAAGGCACGACGCTGAAGGCGTCGGCGTTGGCGCTCGGCTACGTCACCGAGCAACAGTTCGACGAGTGGGTGCAACCGAAGGACATGGTCGGGCGCACCGCATGACGATGCGCGAGGCGGCGCGCGATCGGGCGCGCCGCCCGCCGCCCCGCTGCGCTTAGATTTTTCCCTGCGCGACTTCTTCCGGCTTCAGCTCGACGATCGCGTCGAGCGCTTCCTTCACGTCCATCGCGTACTTGGCGAGCCGCATCTGCTCCTCGGTCTGCGGCACGAAAGCGGGCACGGCCACCGGATGGCCGTTCTCGTTGACAGCGACCATCACGACGAGGCAGTCGGTCGTCTGCAAGAGCTCGCCGCCCTTCGGGTCGCCCGCCTGCACCGACACGTGGATATGCATGCTGGTGCGGCCCGTCGCAACGACGCGCGCACGCAGCTCGACCAGATTGCCGACGAGGATCGGCCGACGGAAACGGATATTGCCGACGCTGACCGTCACGCAATAGCGCCCCGACCACACCGCCGCGCACGCGTAGGCGGTTTCGTCGATCCACTTCATCAGCGCGCCGCCGTGCACCTTGCCGCCGAAGTTGACCGAGGTCGGCTCGGCGAGAAAGCGGAAGGTGGTCTCCGAACGGTCCAGCGGTGCTGCGGGAACAGTGCTCATCTTGACTCCGGTCAATCGGCTGCATTGAAAGGAGGCGATTATACGAGCGCAATATTGCGCGCGGCGCGAAGTCGAATGGGGAGCGCGGCGCGATGAACCGGTCAGGCGCGCCGATGGCCCGGCGGTCGGGCCCCTACTTTCTTTCCGGGACGGTTGTGGAGCGTCCTAGTTGTGGACGCTGATCCCTTCGTCGATGGTGCCGTACATGCTGATGCTGCCGCTGCCGGCCGAGCCCGAACCGGCTCCGCCCATTGCGCAGGCGCTGAACAGCAGAACCGCCGCGGCGACGGCCAGAAGACTTTTCATCACATCGTATTCCTGCAAAGACAGGCTTCAATTCTAGCCTGGCGGCATCAGACGGCGCGCCAACGCGGGCTGGCAGGACACCTCCGCCGCAATCATTGTTCACCCGAGGCTGAAACATCGAATACATGATGCGCGTAGAGTAGGAATCGTGGCGACGCGCCTGGCCATCCGGCCGCACTGCCCTTCGCCGCCCTTTCAGGAGACGCGCCATGACCGCCCCCCTCGCAGACGACCAGAACCACTTCCCGGGCCTGAGCCGCATCGGCTCGCTGCTCGCCGACCCCGGCCGCGCCGCGATGTTGTGGGCGCTGATGGACGGCAGCGCGCGCCCCGCCGGCGAACTGACGATGATCGCGGGGCTGTCGCCATCGGCGGCAAGCGCCCATCTCGCGCGCCTCACCGACGGCGGGCTGCTCGCGCTTGAAGTGCGCGGCCGGCATCGCTATTTCCGCATCGCGTCGCCGGACATCGCCGCATCGATCGAAGCGCTTGCCAACGTCGCGCAGGTCAGCGCGCCGCAGCGGTCCGTGCCGCGTCCCGCCCGCACCGTGCCGCTCGACATGCGCTATGCGCGCACCTGCTACGACCACATGGCGGGTGAGCTGTCGGTGCGGATCTTCGAGCGCATGCTCGAGCGCGGGCTGCTGACGCAGCACGGCGCATCGCTCGACGCCACCGCCGAGGGCGCCGTCCGCTTCGCCGACTGGGGCATCGACCTCACCGAGCAGAAGACCCGGCGGAGGCGCTTCGCGTGCACCTGCCTCGACTGGAGCATGCGTCGGCCGCATCTGGGCGGCGCGCTCGGCGCGGCGCTGCTGGAGGCGTGGTCGTCGCATGGCTGGGTCGAGCGGACCGAGCGGCCGCGCGTGCTGCGCGTCACACCCGCCGGCCATCAGTATTTCGATGCGTTTCTGGCCGGATAGGCCGTTGAGCCAGCCACGCGGCGGCGCCGTGAGACCTTTTGTTACTGCCCGCGAATCCACTTTACAAATCAGCGGGTCTTGAAACATCGGCGGCGGGTACAGTGACTGAACGGACCCGGCCCATTGCCGCGTCCGCCGGAGATCAGCCATGACAAATACCAACCAACCCACGCAGCAAACCGGGATCAAACGCCGGATGACCGGCTATACGCTGATTGCGGCCGCCGTCGCCGCGCAGACCAGCCTTGCGCAGGAAGCGCCATACGCGCCGCAAACATCGGCGGCAGTCGCGCCGAGCGGCGACCCGCCCGGGCGCATCGCGCGTCTGAACTATACAGCCGGCGCCGTCACCACCGAGCCCGCCGGCGCAACCGACTGGTCGTACGCGCAGATCAACCGGCCGCTGACGACCGGCGACCAGTTGTGGAACGACCAGAACGCGCGCTCCGAGCTGCACATCGGCTCGACCGCGGTGCGCCTCGGCCAGAACACGAGCCTCGACGTCCTCAATCTCGACGACACGACCGCGCAACTGAAAGTCGCGCAAGGCACGCTGTCGACGCGGGTGCGCGAACTCGCGCCGGGTTCGTCGTATGAAATCGACACGCCGAATCTGGCGCTCGGCGTGAACGGCCCCGGCGACTACCGCGTCGACGTCGCGCCCGATGGCAGCAGCACGACCGTCACCGTGCGCAGCGGCAGCGCGATCGCGTACGGCGACGGCGGCCAGGTGCCGGTCGCGGCGGGTCAGCAGATCAGCTTTGCCGGTACCAGCCTCCAGCAGCTCGCCGACAACCGCGCACCCGGTCTCGACGAGCTCGACCAGTGGGCCGCCAGCCGCGATGCCGCCGAAGACCGCTCGCAGTCGGCACGCTACGTGTCGCGCGACATCCCCGGCTACCAGGATCTCGACGCCAACGG
Organism: Burkholderia sp. H160; assembly: GCA_000173575.1. GTDB lineage: Bacteria > Pseudomonadota > Gammaproteobacteria > Burkholderiales > Burkholderiaceae > Paraburkholderia. The sequence continues at coordinate 10,078 of ABYL01000189.1, forward strand.
CACGTGGCGCGAGACCCCGCAGTATGGCGAAGTCTGGGTGCCGAGCGCGGTGCCGGCCGGCTGGGCGCCGTATCACGACGGCCACTGGGTCTGGCAGGCGCCTTGGGGCTGGACCTGGGTCGACGATCAACCCTGGGGCTTCGCGCCGTACCACTACGGTCGCTGGGCCGATATCGACGGCGCGTGGGCCTGGGTGCCAGGCCCGCTCGTAGAGGACGCGCCGCCGGTCTACGCGCCGGCGCTGGTCGCGTTCGTCGGTGATGACGGCGGCGGCGTCGATTGGGGCGTGAACCTGGCGGTCGGCGGGGTCATCGCTGCCGGCGTCGCATGGTTTCCGCTCGGGCCGGGCGAGCGCTGGCATCCGCATTGGGGCGATCACGACCGCTGGAGCGCCGGGTACTACGACCGCGTAAACCGCCCGACGATCTTCAACGATTTCCACCGCAACGTGAACATCCACAACACGTACGTGAACTATCGCGTGCCGGGCTGCGTGACGGCCGTACCGGCAACCGCGTTCGTGCACGGTCAGCCGGTCGGACGCTTCGCGCAGAGGGTCGATCCCGCGCAGTGGCACAACGCACGGATCAACCCTGGCGCACCGGGCATCGCGCCGGTGCGGGAAAGCTTTGGGTCGGATCTGCGGCGCGCGAACTATCGGCCGCCGGCGAGCGTCGTCGCCCGGCCGGTCGTCGCAACCCGCAATCCCGCCATGCCAGCCGCGTTTCACGACGAGCTCGCGCAGCGCTTCGCGCAAAGCGGCGGCCGGGTGCCCGGCGGCGGCCAGCCGGTCGTGCGCACTTCGGTGCCCGCCCATATGACCGGCGCTCCGGGCGCGTTGCCAGTCGCGAACGTGCGGGTCGTGCAATCGCATGTGCCGGGACGTCCACCGGGAATGGCGGCG
>ABYL01000188.1 GCA_000173575.1 Burkholderia sp. H160
TTGGCGCTCGCGCGCCAGGGCGTGCGCTCGGTGCTGATCGAGGCCGACGACAGCGTCTGCACCGGCAGCCGCGCGATCTGCATCTCGCGGCGCAGCCTCGAAATCTTCAAGCGACTCGGCATCGTCGACGGTTTTCTGCACAAGGGGCTGGCGTGGACCGGCGGGCGCAGCTTCTATCGCGACACCGAGGTGTTCCGCTTCGCGATGCATCAGGACGACGAGCAGTCGCTGCCGCCGATGATCAATATCGCGCAGTATCAGATCGAACAGTTGCTGCTCGACGAGATCGAACGGCACGCCGAGTTGATAGACGTGCGCTGGCAAACGCGTGTGACGGGCATCGAACAACGGCCGCAAGGCGGCGCGACGCTGACGCTGCGCAGCGCGGTTGCTGCCGATCCAGAAGGCACGAACTGGAAGATGGACGCCGCGTGGGTCGTCGCCTGCGACGGCGGCCGCAGCACGATCCGCGACCTCCTCGGCTTGAAGCTGACCGGCACCACCTACGAAGGCCGCTACGTGATCGTCGACATCGAGCTCGACAGCGAGCGCGCGACCGAGCGGCTCGCCTATTTCGATCCGCCGTCGAATCCGGGCTCGACGGTGCTCGTGCACAAGCAGCCCGACAACGTCTGGCGCATCGACTATCAGCTGCGCGACGACGAAGACCCCGACGCCGCCGTGCTGCCCGAGAACGTGATACCGCGCGTGCAAAGCCTGCTCGATTCGATGGGCGAAACCGGCGCGTGGTCGCCGATCTGGATCACGATCTACAAGGCCAATGCGTTGACGCTCGAACGCTATCGGCACGGCAGCGTGATGTTCGCAGGCGACGCCGCGCATCTGGTGCCGATCTTCGGTGTGCGCGGCGCCAATTCCGGCATCGACGACGCCGACAATCTGGGCTGGAAGCTCGCTTGCGTGATCAAGGGGAATGCGTCGCCGACGCTGCTCGATAGCTATAGCGACGAACGCGTGTACGCGGCGCGCGAGAATCTGAGCTACGGCATGAAAAGCACTGAATTCATGGCGCCGCCGACCTTCGCGTTCGATCTGCTGCGCACCGCTGTGCTCGGGCTAGCCGAACGGCATGCGGCGGTGCGGCCGCTGATCAATCCGAGGCAAACGCATGCGATTGCGTACCGGCAATCGCCGCTAAACTTCGCAGCGGGCGAGACCAATGCGTTCGATCGCGGCTCCGCGCCAGGCACCGTGCTGCCAGAATGCCGGCTGCTCAAACCATCGGCCGATGGCACGCGCGTCGCCATTCATCTGACCGATCTGCTCGAACCGTGCTTCACGGCGCTGCGCTTCGACGCAGACCACGCGAACGACGATGACTCCTGGCAAGAACTGCGAAACACGCTAATCAGCAAGGGGATTGCGTTCAACGTGATCGATATCGTCACAACCGAAGCACAAACCACAAACAGCCTTGATGCGATCGATCCAAACGGCCGCCTGCACGACATGCTCGACGCACGAGCCGGCACCGTCTATCTGATCCGCCCGGACGGCCACGTTCTCGCGCGCTGGCGCAACGGCAGCGCGGCGGTCGTGCGGCACGCGCTCGATGCCACGCTGACGCAGCAGAACTAACGCGCAAGGACCCCCGACATCATGACCGATAGCGATCTCGACCTCGTCTATACGACGCTGTGCAACACACTGACCGACGAAGGGGAAGCACAGGCCTCGCTGTATCTGGCGCGCCTCGCGCTCCTGTGCCTGACCGAACTCGACGACCCGCGGCGCGCGTTGTCGTTGATCGAAGCGGCGAAGCTGCCGGTTGACGCGGCGGCCTAGCGTTGCAAAGAAGCCGCGCGGTCAACGCGCGGCGTTGCTTCGTTCTTCGAACTCTCTCGTCAACTCATCGGGATCACACGTCGAGCGGACAGAACCCTATTGGGCCGTGACGAAGGTCCAAAGTGCCTCGCATTCTGTAGCGCTTAACGTGTATTGCGGCATGGCTTTTTTCAGAACGATTCCTGTCGGATCAACGCCGACATTCAAGACACGGCAGAACGAGCTCAGATCGTAACGACTCGGCGGCCCGCCGCGTCGGCGTGTGTCGCTGAGCAGATACTGGCTTGTCAACGGAGGGCCAAAAGACACTGCGTTGTCCGCGTGGCCATGGCAATTGATACACCGGACAGCATTGTCCGGCAGCATGCGATCGTCATCGCGTAAGTGCGCCGCCAGCGCGCGCTGCCCGCTGAAAATCTCACGTCCCAACTCCATGGATTGAGACGAATCCGCGCCATTTGCCGCGGATTTGACAGCAACGAAAAACAGGGCCGTCATCACAAACATGGTGAGGGCAGCCCGATTTAACGCGCGCGTCATCAGTGGATACGAATGGTGGTTGAGACGCTCGGTACTCCGTTCGCGTCGAGAGCAAACAACATGTAATAACCGGGCACCGCGACTCCTGAATCGCCCGGAATTTGCAGCACATATTGGTCTGCCTGGCTCGCGCTAAAGCGTAACGGAATCCGCCGCTGCTCGTTGTTGAGCGCATGGGTGACCGACGACAGGCGCATCAGCGCGAAGGCGCTAACGTCCCTGTCGGTGCTCACAGAGATCGACGAGCCAAGACTTGCGTTCGCGGGCGCCGACAAGATCGAGGGGCGTGATGCTGGCGAACCGTCCGCATTGAGAAGATACGGCGGCGTCAGTATTTCGACGTTCGCGTGGTTGGTCGAACATCCCCCGCACAAGCCGCCGCCACCGCTCAAGACGCGCCCATCGGGCAAAAGCAGCGCGACGCTGTGATAAGTGCGCGGAACAGCTTGGGCCGCAAGCGGCGTGAAACTTTCAGTCGCGGGGCTCCAGATCTCTGGCGTCAGGACCGCACCGTCGTCAGAGAACGGCAGGGCATAGGTTTGACCGCCAACCACGACGACTTCGCCGTCCGGTAACGCAACGCTGTTGGCATACGAGCGCTGATAGTTCATTGGAGCTATCGTGCGCGTGTTCGCCGTTCCGCTGCTGATATCTATCAATGTCGCGTTCGACGTCGCGTTGGCGTTTTCGTAATCAGGCGCACCACCGACCGCGAGGATTTTGCGGACGTCATACATGACCGCGTTGCCGGTCATCGCGTCATTGTCAGCCCCTCGATTTCCCGATGCCGATATGCTGCCGGTGCGTGCGGTGCTAATCCACTGCATGGCTCGACTCGGCCCAGCGTGGAAAACCATGCCGTTGGAATCCGCGAACAACCACATATGGTTGTCCGCACGATAGATTCCCGCCGCATCGTCTGTTACGTCAGGGTCGCCCCAGTTGGCAGTTACCGCGGTGATCTCCCGCCAGCCCGAATGACTCCACGTTTCTCCGCTCTTGCCTCCTTGCCCACCGTTCCATGAGCCCCCCAATACAAACACCTCACCGTTGCTCAGTGTCACGCTGCCTTGGTAGGCTCGCGGAATGCTCATCTGTTTCTGGGATGTCCAGTGTCCTGAGGCGGGATTAAAAGCACTGACTTTGGCGCTACTCGATCCACCTGTCACAAAGATATCGCCGTTGGGAAGATTGACGATTCCCGGACAAAACATGTCGTGGCCGATATTGGTGACCAACACCTGCGTGCTCGATCCCGTCACTGGATCGAAGATCGCCGTGTAGGTGCCCCCTTCGTTCTCGTGCCTGTTCAAATTTACTTCGCCGCCAGTAAAATCCAGCGGACTATCAGCCGACCAGATCAGCACTCTTCCATCCGGCAGATTAGCTGCTGCGACCGGCACTAGTGGCAAAGAAATCGGTGCAGACCACTGCGATGGCGGCGCAGTCTGCGCTGTTACATCCGTGCCCGTTGCAATCAACATCGACCCGAGGACTATCAGGGTCAAGGCTTTTGCGCCCGTTGCAGACGACTCCACATTGCCTGCTGGGAATCGGTTTCGTTTCATCGCGACACCCCCTTTCCTGGGTTAGCTGGTGTGATTGGCAACCTGATTGAGCGAATCACCTCGAACGTATTCAAGCTCCCAGCACACTGAGAACATCACAAACTTCTTCGACTCGTGGAAAATCAGCGCTGCGCCAGCGCAACATCGCGTCGTGATCGAAGCAATAGACTTGTGTCGAATGGTCGGCGATGTTGGCCGGCAGCGATGGCCGCCCCGCCAACTCGGCTCGTGTTCGGTCGACGTCATCTGGCGCCAGCGTGACCGCATTCCATCGCGGACCGGCATTGAAACGTACGAGCCATGCGCGCAGCGCGGACGGTACATCGCCAAATGGGTCGATTCCAATCGAGAGCAAGCGGGTGGGATAGCGTGTACGGGCTTGCAGCATCCGGTCTTGAATGGCGCCGAATAGCGCTCCCTGTAGGGGGCAAACGGAACTGCAACCCGTGTAAATTGTCTGCACCGCAGTGACGCCTTCGAGCAGCATCGCTTCGAGCGTTCGGGTCGTGCCAGTTTGGTCGACTACCGAAACCTCGGTGAGGCGGACCGGTGGTCTGACTGGCCCCATGTTTGCGTGCTGGGCATGAACCTTTGCCGATATCCCCGCCATCACGGCTAAAGCGGCTGCGCGCAATATCTCCCGGCGTGTCCACGCGGTCATGTCACCACCCTTGCAGTGCCGACTTCCGCCCAACAATCGTTGCTTTATTAATATTGATGTATCGAAGAGCCGGGCATTGCACCTCACCCATGCACAACGTCGATCGGTACAAAATGCCCTTGCGGGCACTCGACGAGAAAAGAGTGCAGCTCTTCATTCCGAGCACGACGCAACTCGCTTGCTTTCTCACAGCAACCTCGCGCGTCTCATCCTCTGCCCTAAACGATAGCGATTCTTTCTTTCAAATTGGCTTCGAAGATGAAGCTTGCGGAATCGTCGCGAATGCAGAATGTTCGCTAGATGTAAGTAGGCGCGGTGCGAACGCCTACCCCAACCTCACTACTTCGGATACAAGCCCAACGTACTCGCATGCAGCCGCGCGAGGCCGAGTAACGCATCCGTGTAGGGCGTCGGCACGCGCGTCAGCTGCCCCAGTTCGCGCACCGCGCCGACCAGCGCGTCGAGTTCGACCGCCTTGCCAGCCTGCACGTCCTGCAGCATCGACGTCCTCATCGCGCCGAGCTTCAGCGTGACCGCGTGGCGGTCGTCGGGCGCCTGGTCGATTGGAATGCCGAATCGCGCGCCGATTTCCTTCGCCTCAAGCATGATGTGCGTGACGAAGCCGCGCACGAGTTCGTCGCCGAGTATCCGGTCGGTCGTCGCGCCGGTGATCGCGCTAACCGGGTTCATCGTCATGTTGCCCCACAGCTTGAACCAGACATCGCGCTGAATCTGCGCCGATGCCGTCGCGTGGAAGCCCGCCGCCTGCAGCATCGCGGCGAGCAGCTCGACGCGCTCGCTCGGCTGGCCCGACGCCTCGCCGACAATCAGCCCGTTGCCCTGGTGATGCCGGATCACGCCGGGCGCGTCGATCAGGCAGCTGGCATGCACGACGCAGCCGACCGTCTGCGCGGCCGGGATCGCGGCGGCGATCGCGCCGTCGGGATCGATCGTCTTCAGGCGCTGGCCGGCGAGCTCGCCGCCGAGGCCGTCGCAGAACCACCACGGCACGCCGTTCATGGCCGTCAGCACGATCGTGTCGGGGCCGAGCAACGGCTTGATATGCGCGGCCACCCCCGCCATCGCCGGGCCCTTCACCGCAATCACGATGAGTTCCTGCACGCCGAGATCGGCCGGCTTGTCGCTCGCCTTCACCTGCTCGGCGTAGATCACGCCGCCTTCGATCAGCCGCAGACCATGTTGGCGCACCGCCTCGAGCGTCGCGCCGCGCGCGACCACGCTGACCTGATGCCCCGCCTGCGCGAGCTTCACTCCCATCCAGCCGCCGATCGCGCCGGCGCCGTAGATCGCTACTTTCATCGCCTGAATCCTTGCCTGTTGCTGTGTTTATCGCCGCGCTGTTTTCCGCATGCCTTCGATCATTGCCGGTAGCTCGCATCGATCCGATCGACCCGCCGCACTAGCGCATCGAACATGTCTTGGCCGGCGCCGTGGCGCGGGTCGAACTGCAACGCGTCGCGGGAGCTGCGAATCGCGATCTCCTCGGGCACCGGCCGCGCGCGACCCATCGAGAAGGTCGCCATCTGGATTTCGCACGCACGATTGAGCGTCCACAGAATCGCGAAGGCCTGCGGCAACGTGCGGCCCCACGACAGCAGCCCGTGATTACGCAGGATCACCGCCTGCCTGTCGCCGATATGCGCGAGCAGGCGTGGTCCCTCTTCCGCATGAATCGTGACGCCCTCGAAGTCGTGATAGGCGATCCGATCGTGCAATTGCGCGCTGTAGAAGTTGGTCTGCTGCAAGCCCTCTTCGAGGCAGGCCACCGCGACGCCCGCCGTCGTATGCGTGTGCATCACACAGTGCGCGTCGGGCAAGCCCTCGTGAATCGCCGCATGCACGACGAAACCGGCCGGATTCACCGGATGCGGCGAACCGTCGAGCACGCGCCCCTGCGCATCGATCTTCACCAGATTGCTCGCGATCACTTCGCTGTAGTGCAGCCCGAACGGGTTGATCAGGAACTGCCGCTCGGCGCCGCTGACGGTTTCGGGCACGCGCAGCGTGATGTGGTTGTAGATCATCTCGGTCCACCCGAGCAGATCGAAAATCCGGTAGCACGCGGCGAGTTGCACGCGCGCCTGCCATTCGTCCGGATGCATCGCGGCGGATCTGGGCAAGCTTGCCGGTTGCGCTTCGAGGGTCGTGGCCATCGTCAGTGTCTCCATGCCTGTCGTTCAGGCGGCGCGCTAGTGCGCGCCGCCCATCCGTATTCACGCTTGCTGCAACAGCGGCTCGACTGCCGAACAGCCTCAGGCGCCCGACACCACCGCCGCGATCGACGACGCGACATAGTCCGCGTTGCGCGCGTTCAGCCCCGCGACGCACATGCGGCCCGAGCGCAACACGTACACCGCGTATTCGTTGCGCAGACGCTCGACCTGGCTTTCAGACAGGCCCGTGTAGGTGAACATGCCGCGCTGCGCGACGTAGCGCGCGCGCATCACTTCATCGACGCGTCCGTCGAGCCCCGTGTGGATCACGTTGCGCATCGCCAGAATACGCTCGCGCATCTGGCCTAGTTCGGCTTCCCACGACGCGCGCAGCGTCGCGTCGGCGAGCACGTTGGCGACGAGGCGAGCGCCGTGCGTCGGCGGATTGCTGTAGTTCGCGCGCACCGCCGACATCAGCTGGCCGGCCACGCGCGCGGCTTCGTCGGCGCTCTTGCAGACCACGCTCAACGCGCCGACACGCTCGCCGTACAGCGAGAAATTCTTCGAGAACGAGTTCGCGACGATCAGCGGCACGTTCGTGTCGGCGAGCAGGCGCACGGGTGCGGCGTCTTCTTCGAGGCCCGCGCCGAATCCCTGGTACGCCATGTCGACGAACGCGATCAGCTTGCGGCGCTGCAAAACCGGCACCAGTTCCGCCCATTGCGCCGGGCTCAGATCGACGCCGGTCGGGTTATGGCAGCACGCGTGCAGCAGCACGACGCTCTTTTCCGGCAGCGCGTCGATAGCGGCCAGCATCTCGGCGAAACGCAGGCCGCCGGTTTGCGGGTCGTAGTACGGATAGGTGTTGACCTTCAGGCCCGCGCCTTCGAAGATCACGCGATGGTTTTCCCAGCTCGGGTCGCTGATCCACACCTGCGAGCCGGGGAAATAGCGCTTGAGGAAATCGGCGCCGACCTTCAGCGCGCCCGAGCCGCCGAGCGTTTGCAGCGTCGCGATCCGGCCTTCGGCGCGCGCCGCGCTGTTTGCGCCGAACACGAGCGCCTGCGCGGTGTCGCGATACAGCGGCAGACCGGCCATCGGCAGATACGAGCGCGGGCCAATCGCGCCGAGCAGCGCGGTTTCGGCGCGGCGGACCGCGTCGATCACGGGCAGCTTGCCGGCGTCGTCGAAGTAGATGCCGATGCTCAGGTTGACCTTGTTCGGCCGGGGGTCCAACTGAAAGTCTTCGTTCAGGCTCAGAATCGGGTCGCCCGGATAGGCGGGAATATGGTCGAACATGGGCGGGTCCTTGAAGGCGGCCTCTGAAGGCCTGTTGTAGCGGTCGTCCGCGCGGCGCAGGACGACAGGGCAAACCTCAAGTCTAAGCGGGTTTGCCGGGCTAAGTCGATCGGCCGGAGTATCGATCTCCGGCGCGCCGCGCACAATCAATCGATTTTTCACGATTCGTAAGTTTTTCTTTAGAATCGATCGTATGTCCCTGACCCGCGTCACGATCCGCCAATTCGAAGCGTTTCTCGCCATCGTCGATCTGCACAGCATCGGCGCGGCGGCGCAGCGGCTCGGGCTGACTTCGTCGGCGGTCAGCCAGTTGCTTGCCGAGCTCGAAACGGAGCTCGGCTTTCGGCTGTTCGATCGCACCACGCGGCGCGTCGCGCTGTCCAGTGGGGGGCAGGACTTTCTGTCGTCGGCCGAATCGGTGCTGCGGCACGTGCGCGCGGCCGCCCAATCCGCCGACGATATCCGCAACCGCGCGGCCGGCATCGTGCGTGTCGGCGCGCCGCTCGTGATCGCCTCGACCGCGCTGCCCGCAGCAATCGCCGAGTACGCGCGCGACAAACCGAAGGTCGTCGTGCGCATCTGCGACACCGTGGTCGAGCAGTTGGTGGAACGTGTCGAGAGCGGCGACATCGATCTCGCGATCGGTCCGGACCGGCAAAGCGGCGCGCGCGTGCGCGGCGAGCCCGCGTTCGCGAGCCCGTGGGTCATGTGGTGCTCCGCCGCACATCCGCTGGCCCCGCGCCGCCGGGTACAGTGGCCGCATCTGCGCGGCGTGCCGATCGTCGCGACCGGCCGCGACCACGAGCGCGCGGTCGCTCAGATGCTCGCCAATCTGCCGGTGGAGGCGCGCATCATTCCGGTCGATGTCGTCGACAACGTGACCACCGCGTTCGGTCTCGCCGCGCAAGGGCTGGCGGTCACGCTCGCGCCCGCCTATGTCGCGCCGCTTGCGCGCACGTTTGGGCTCGTGATGAAGCGCATCGTCGATCCGGAAACGATTCGTGAGGTGTGCGTGTATCGCTCGACCGAGCGTGCGCTGTCGCCATCGGCCGATGGCTTTGCGGATTTCGTGATGCTGTGGCTGAAACGCTGGGATCGGGAGACGCAGGCGCAGGTGCGGGGCAAGCGCGCTTGAGGCGCGTTTCGACGCGCGCTTCAAAGCCTGTGGGGCAACCCGGCCATCTTCTACAGGTCGACCTTTCCCTCAATCCGAAGATAGAAAGTCGGCTCCGCCCAAACAATGGACGTCCACAAGCTGAACGTAGCTGGCGCGTTTATCGGTGTAATTGTCCGACGCAAAGAGGCTTGCCGGTATAAAAAGTTCACTTTTCGTAGAAGCGTCGATTCGAGTATGGGGCGACGTTCTTGCGGCCCTCCTGACCGCTTTTAGAGGCACCCATGGACCGATTGCAAGGTTTGACCAATAGCACTAGTGCGTGGCCTCTGCGCGCGCTGATCGCGCTAATGGCGGCGGTCTGTCTTTCCTGGGGTGGTGGTGGCGCGGGCGGAGCCGGCGCAAGTGAGGGAGCCGGCTCCGGCGGAACGTCGGCGGGTGGTTCCGCTGCAACATCGGGGAGTGCTTCCGGAGGAATGTCTGACGGCGCGGCATCGATCGCGTGGATCGGTACCTGGGCTGTCGCACCATGGGTGACTAGTGCACCGGGGTTTAACAACGAGACTGTGCGCCAGATCGTGCACACCAGCATTGGCGGTTCTGCCGTGCGTGTGCAGTTGTCGAACCTTTACGGGAGCGAGGCAGTCGTGATCGGCAACGTTTATGTTGCCTTGCGTGACAGCGGTCCCACTACGGTCGCCAGCAGCACGCGAACGGTGACGTTCGGAGGCCAACAAAGCGTGACACTGCCCGCAGGTGCGTCAATTGCAAGCGACCCTGTTCCCTTCGACGTGCCGTCACTCGCGGATATTGCCGTCAGCCTGTACCTGCCCGGCGCCACGCCACCGCATTCGACTGGCCACGACGGCGTGCTACAGGACGTCTACGTCGCGCCGGGCAACGTCGCTGCCGATCCGAGCCTCACCGGCTTCACCCCTAACCCTGCCGGCCAGGCATACTATTTTTTGACGGACGTCGATGTCCAGAACGCCAAGGCAACGGGCTCGGTGGTGGCATTCGGCGCGTCGATCACTGAGGGGACTGCATCCAGCAGCAATGCTAATCGCCGCTGGCCGAACGATCTTGCAACGCGCCTGCTTAACGCCGGCATGGCGGTCGGTGTACTGGACGAGGGAATCAGCGGCAATAACTTTCTCACCGATGGCTGGGGCGAAGCGGGCCTCAAACGTTTCGATCGCGATGCGTTGGCTCGGCCGGGAGTGAAGTGGATTATCGTCTCCGACGATGCCGTCAACAACCTCAACACCGAGGCGCCATCCAGCGCGCAGGATCTGATCGCCGCGTTTCAACAGTTGATCGCCCGCGCGCATCTGGTCCACGTCAAGGTTATCTGCTCTACGCTGACGCCGTTTCGCGGCAAGCCGTTCTGGACACCCGCGATCGAAGCTTCAAGGGAAGCGATCAACGCGTTTGTGCTGAGCTCGTCGAGCGGATGCGATGCCGTGCTGGACCAGGCTCGCGCCGTGAGCGATCCCGCTGACCCAGCTTCTTTCCTCCCGGCTTTTAACAGTGGCGACAACCTGCATCCGAACGACGCTGGCATGCAGGCGATCGCCGACGCATTGGACCTTGATAGCCTCAAGTGAGGACGTCATCCTGGGCTTCTGAGCCAGTCAATCTGAATTTTCAGTCTCACGAAACCCGCACCGGTCTCACGATTTCGGTTTCCCTGCACTAAGGCTGCATACACAGCGCGAACAGTTGCCGCTGATTCGAAATCCCCAGCCGCGCATACGCACGCTTCTGATACGTGACGACGCTCGTGGGCTTCACGCCCATCCGCCCGGCGATCTCGGCGGCGCTCGCGCCTTCGAGCGTGCCGCGCAGCACGTCGAGTTCGC
>ABYL01000187.1 GCA_000173575.1 Burkholderia sp. H160
GGGATAATGACGGGTGTAGCGGACCAGGGGTTCGCACCCGCCTTCTTCGGACGCTTCGTGCAGTTTCATCACATCCATGTCGGAAGCCGCGACAGCTTCGAGGCAATGAACCTGGCCATTAGCTATCACGGCGTGAAGCCGGTGATAAGCCGCTTCTTTGGTTTTGGAGAAGCACGCTCAGCCTACAACAGCATGAAGGATTCGGACCATTTCGGAAAGGTAGTAATACGGCACGACTGAGCCGTTCACAAAGTTGAATCATCTACAGAGAATGATTATGAGTAACCACCCTGGCATTCAGGATTTCGAAGACCCCACCTTCAACCCATTTCTCGCCGACGAACTGTGCTTTGGTGACACGCTCGATCCGTTCCAGAAAGTACACGAACTGCGCAGCAAAGGTGCTGTGATCGAAGGCGAGTATCGGACGTTAACTGGCGGACCAATCGACATTACGCTCAGTCATTTGCAGCATTTCACGGTGCTCGGCTACGACGAGGTGGGTCATGCACTCACGGACGCCGTGACATTTTCAAACAAGGGCTATGAACATAATTTGAGCCTGGTATTTGGCAAGTCCATTACCACGCTCGATGCCCCCGAACACACGACGTATCGCAAAGTGTTCCAACGGGCCTTTTTGCCCAACATCGTCGCGAAGTGGGGCGAAACGCTGGTCGATCCAGTAGTAAATAGTTTGCTGGATGCATTCGTCACGCGCGGCTCCGCCGACCTGGTGCAGGAATTCACACTTTTCTACCCGTTTCAAATCATCTACAAGCAACTCGGGCTGCCTGAGAAGGACGTTGCCATATTCCACAAGCTCGCTGTCGCGCAAACGCTGGTCGGCTTCGACAAGGCGCACGGCATCGAGGCAGGGCAGAAGCTCGGCGTCTATTTCAATGCGATGATCGAGGAGCGGCGCAAGAATCCCGGCGAAGACCTCGTCAGTCTGCTCGTGACCGCCGAGGTCGACGGTGAACGGCTGCCAGAAGACGTGCTGATTTCGTTCCTTCGTCAACTTATCAACGCGGGCGGCGATACCACTTATCGCGGCACCAGCGTGCTGTTGACCGGCCTGTTGAGCAACCCGGAACAACTCGAAGCAGTGCGCAAAGATCGCGGCCTCATACCTCAAGCGATCGACGAGGCGTTGCGCTGGGAAGGACCGCTGACGATGCTGACCCGCCAGGCGACCCGCGACGTAGAGCTAGGTGGCGTGAAGATTCCCGCAGGCGCAATTGTCGACGTTTGTCCCGGAGCGGCCAATCGCGACCCCAAGCACTTCACCGAACCTGACCGCTTCGACATCTTCCGCGAGCGCACGCATCGGGCATTCCCGTTTGGCTTTGGCCCGCACATCTGTATCGGCCAGCATCTCGCCCGCATCGAAATGACGCGCGCACTCACGGCGATTCTCGACCGGCTGCCTAACCTTCGCCTCGATCCGGACAAGCCCGCGCCGGAAATCCGCGGCGTCATCATGCGCGTGCCCAAGCATATCTTCGTGCGCTTCGGGTAAAGGGGAAACACTATGAAGGAGTGGATGTGCGTGCAATGCGGCTGGCTCTATAACGAGGCAGCAGGCGATGCCGCTAGTGGCTTGGCACCGGGCACCGCGTGGTCCGATGTACCCGACTGCTGGGTCTGCCCTGACTGTGGCGCGGCGAAGGCGGACTTCGAAATGGTGGAAATCTAGTCGGTTACCGTGCGACCAAAGCCGCGCGTAGGCAAAACGCGGGCGCTGAACTCGAGCGGTCAAGGAGCGTATATGAAGCGGCGTAAGTGATTGTTCATCACGCTCGACGTCCTCATTTGGTTCAGCGCGGCGGGGTTAGTTCGCCTTTGAAACCTCCCAGGAACAGTTGCTCCCGGTTAAATGCTACTACAGCCATGGCTACTGTCTCATGATCTTCATCGCAGTTGCTGCCTATCGAAGTTTCCGAGCGCATTGCCACTGTGACGCTCGACTGCGCACCGGTCAATGCGTTGACGGGCGACATGTTCCGCGAAATCGCCGAAGTCGTCCGCAACCTGGGCAAGTCGCGCGACGTCAGCGCAGATCCTCGCCGCGCAAGGAGATCGGGTCTTCTGTGCCGTGGTGAATTTCGACGATTCAGCGCGCCGGCATGCGCGCGATCTCAACCAGAACGAAACCATCGCAGACATGCTCGATGCGGGCCTCGCACCGCGCGACTGCTTCACCGCGATCATGGATTACCCGATACCGGTGATCGGTGCGATCACCGGCGGGGCTGTCGGCGCAGCCGTTGTCCTCGCAGCATGCTTCGATATCCTAATTGCTTCCGAGACCGCACGATTTTGCGTGCCGGAGGTCAAGGCCGGTGTGCTGGGCGGCGGGCGCCATCTGCAGAAACTCGTCGGCCCCTACAGGGCACGCAAGAGGTTCTTCAAGGGCTAGTTCCTGTCGGCACAGGAGTTCTGTCGCATCGACGCCGTGGAGGCACTAGTCCATTGAACCAATGAAATTGCACCGATCTAATGGTGCATGGGAAGGCTGTATCGGCGTCGCGTCAAGGTTAAAGACATCGAGCGTCGCGGCGGAGGTCAGGTCGTCCATGTGGAGGCGGACGCTGGTGTAATCAGGATGATCGCGGCATGGATGCTCGATGCCGCGATCTGTTCAGCGATGGTTCTCGGCGAACCGAGAGTTATCGTAGCGGCACTGCATAATCTGCATCAATTGCTAGTCGATCTGCATTTGCGGGGAAACTCTCCGGACGGTTCCACCAACGTCCGCGAGAAACGCAATGGGCAATCTGCCAAACGTCGTTCCAGCAGGTCAACAGTCATCGCGGTCGATGTCGCCCAGATGAACCTGATGTTCGACGCGGTCGAGCTTCAGGGAATGAACGCGGTGCAACGGGCAAACACGCTCAGGCATCTCGCATGCCTGTTGATGCAGGCTGCGGGCATCTCGACCGCGAAGGGGCGTAACGATGACGAATGATGATCGTTTGCCCGCAGATCTTCTTAAATGACGAAGTGAAAACCATGCGTGACTGGACCTTCCGCCAACGATGCTGCCGCGCTGAGATCAAAGGCTCACGCACGGAGCTTCTTCCCGCGGCGTGCGGCCGTCACAGCGCTGCCGCGGGCCACCAGCGCCGGCACAAGAAACCAGTTGAGTATCTGCCGCACATTCTCCGGCGGCTGCCCTGTCAACGAGATCGCCACCCTGACTACCCATGCGATCAATTCATCGACAGGCACGTCGTCGCGCAACTCGCCACGCGACACGGCACGCGTCATCGGATCCACCATGTGGCGCCCGAGCACGGCGATCGTTGCGCGCAGACCTGCCGTGTCGCTCTGATCAGACCGCACCCCCACGCCGGCGCTCATCAGGTACGTCAGGTTGGCCGACCGCTTGGTCAGCTCAACGCCTTCGATGATGCTATCCAGCAGGGCATCGATGAACGCGCGTCCTTCTGCATGGTGGCTGGACACTTTCTGGGTGATCCGATCCGCCTCCGCGTGATAAATCGCCTCGAGGAGGACATCGCGGTTGGCGAAGTATTCGTAGACGGTCGATCGATGGACACCCGCTTCATCCGCGACATCGCCGATGGTCAGGCGCTCAATGCCGATACGCCCACAGCACGCGAGCGCCGCTTCAAGAAGGCGCAGCCGCGCCTCTTCCGCTGTAGATGGGATCTCGCCACGCCATCGCTTTGGCCGGCCCCGCTGCTGGACAAGAACCATGACTTTTCCGTGGAGCTCTCTGCTCAAAATTGAACGTTGCTCATGAATGCCGAAACTCGCGCCCAGCTCGCCGGTCAGTCGGTCAGACCAGCAGGCGGTCACGCACTGCATCGAAATCAGCTTCGCTGAACTGCAGCACGTGCGCCAAGTAGCCTTCCACGCTGCCATACGCTTGCTCGATGGACTCGAAGGCGGCTGACAGATAGCGGGCATCAGCGCCCAGCAGCGCTTGGCGCACCATCGGGTGCATCGTCGCGAACCCGCTCTCGGCCTGTGTCACGCCCATACTGGCCCTCTGGTAGCTGTCAACGAACGCAGCAAGGCCAGCATCGTTGGTTAGCAAGTAGTCCTCCAGGATCACGGCCCTGGGAACGCCGAGCGCATGCAAGACCAGCGCGGCCAGAAAGCCGGTGCGGTCCTTCCCGGCAGCGCAGTGAAATACCATCGGCACCGCGTTCTCGCGCACACACCGGAAGACGCCCTCCACCTGCGGGCGCAGGTCGGTGTGCATGGTCCGGTATGCATGCAGCATGACCTCCTCTGCCGCCACCTTGTCCTGGAGCCGCTCCCAGGCGCGGCTGCGCTGCTGGCGTACCAGCGCCGCGTCGATGGCCCATTGCCGCCGGTCGGTCTGGTGCGGCCAGCGGGTGGGCTCGTTGGCAGCTTCGTCATCCCGCCGCAGGTCGCAGATGGTGCGTACGCCGAGTGGCGCCAGGCAACGCAGGTCTTCCTCGGTCAAGAAGGCGAGCGAGGCCGATCGGTACAGCACTCCCCAGCGAGTCTGCCTGCCGTCCGCGGTCGGATACCCGCCCAGATCCCGAAAGTTGCAGCCGCCCTGGAGCGCTTGGTGACGCGCCGGTTGCGCCGGCCCTGAGGGCGCAGACATCTTCAGAGCTCCATCGTCAGGACAGGCTCGACTTTGACGAAGAACAGAGCGTCCTTCGGTGCGCCCGGGCCCGCACACAAGTGGCAAAGCCGCTGCATCTGCCGGTGGATCAGGCGGATGAGTTTGGCGTCGTACTCGGGCCCTGCCTGCTCGATGAAGGCCTTCAGCGCATCGTCAGCCTTCTTGACATCATCAAAGCGGCGCCCCAGCAATTCAGAGATGTCGTTCAAGTCTTCGCGCTCCAGCCACGGACCGAACGACACGTAATTGCTCAGGAACTTCGGCATTGCCGTCATCACCTCGCGCTGCCAGGGCTGGAAGTATTCGCTGGTGGGAATCTCACGGATGTCGGCGGTGAGCCGCTCGATCGCCACGTCGGCATACATGGAGCGATGCGGCTCCGGCGGCATGACCTCTTCCAGCGCCACACCTTCCAACTCGGCCACTGCCTCGTAGCAGCGCCGCATGATGAAGGCAATCTGGAACATCGCCTCGGTGAAGTCGCCCGCTTTGTCGGTCAAGGCTGTCATCACGCCCACGCCGGACATGGCCAGGAACTGGACTGTGTGATAGCCCACCACCCGCTTGTCCACAGGCTCGCCCGTCACTTGCGCGTAACGGCGGAACAGGGTCGGGAGGTCGCCCAAGTTCTCTGCCGGGTGGCGACCACGGTAGCAGGCCAGATCCTGAAGCGGATCACCGATATAGCCAAGCTCGAAATCGAGCAGCGCCGCGATCTCGGTGCCCTTGGCCAGGAACTGGGCGGCATCGCCCGCCACGAAGGCCGGCTTGGTGCGGTGCTGCGGCACATTGCGCTTGAGCCAGCGGCTCACGAACTCGATCTTGGCGTCCACCGCGTTGCGCTTCACCAGGAACTGGTAGTAATGGCGGTAGAGGTTGAGCGCGATGTCCTCTGCCGTCTTCGGCATGCCGCATTCCAGATCAGCAAACAGCGACACCGGCAGCGCATGCAGGCGGGCCAACTGGTCAATGTACTTCTGGGCCGCCTCCCACCGCTCGGCGCTCATGCCAGAGGGGTTGTCGGACGCTTGCTGCATAAGGCCGGGGTCGCGCGGATCGCTATCAACCCACTCCATGAAAAAGAGCTTCGGGTTCTCCATCATCCCGTACACCTGGGGGATCGGCAGACCTTGGGCCTTCAGGATCTTGTTAACCTCCATCTCGTAGTCGAGCGAATAGGGGATGTTCTCCCACGGGCGGCGGCCCTTGGCGATCACGGTGCGCGTCTCGCCGTTCACCTCATAGTCGACGCGGTACGAAATGCGTTGGCGAAACAGCAAGCTGATCGACTTGACCTTGCCGCCGAGGTTGCGCTCGACCCATTCCGCGATCGCCTTGCGGTCACGCTTCTGCTTTTCGAGGGCCTCATCTTGAACGGAGCTGTCGCACATTGTGGTTTTCCTTGGTGATAGGTTGATCAAATACTACATCCGACAAAATCTGTAGGAATATTGGTGGAAACGCGAGTCTTCGCTTCGGCGTGCTAAAAAAGAGATGAGCAAACCAATCATCGACGACGAACTGTGGACACTGACCGAGCCACTGCTACCGCCAGCGAAGCCACGCCACTTCAAGTATCCGGGGCGCAAGCCGGTTCCGGATCGGGCTGCGCTGACCGGCATCTTGTTCGTGCTAAAGACCGGTATCCGGTGGCGAGATTTGCCAGCAGAGATGGGATGCGGTTCCGGCGTCAGTTGCTGGCGAAGGCTACGCACGCCGTGTTCTGGCGAGGTTGCGAGCGGTTGTCGAGCGTGCGCATGCCTGGTTGCATCATCTCCGCCGTCTACGCATCCGCTTCGAACGTCGCGCTGACATTCACGAAGCGTTCCTCAAACTCGGCTGTTGCTTGATCTGCTGGAACACTCTTCAGCGCGTTCAGCAGTCTTTATGAAACCGTCTCTAAGTGGCCTTTCTCGCGGAGCGTCGCGCCCATAATACCTGATGCCGACGCTGCCGCCGGGAAGCCCGCATAGACGCTGGCTTGGCAAAGCACTTCTTCGAGCTCCTGAACAGTGCAGCCGTTGCGCAGGGCGATCTGCGTGTGGATCTTGAGTTCTTCGGCAGAACGTGATGCAATTAGAATTCCCAATGTCACGAAGCTACGTTCGCGACGCGTGAGGCCTGGTCGCGTCCAAATCTTCGCGAAGGCGAAGTCGAGGGATAACTCGCCGAGTCTGGCACCAAACGCGGTCGAACCAACGCTTGACCGCAGTCTCGACACCGTCTCTTCGTCTAGCATCTCCGCGACCAATTTGAGTCCGGCTTTGATTGTCTCTCCCATTACTGATTCCTCAGGTTGCAGGTTGGATGGTGTCGCGCAATCATTCAGGTTTGCGGTTCCGGGAAACGGACCGCTAGTCCATCGTGCCCCAGTTGCCCGGACTCGGCCTCAAGTGCGCGCTCGGTTCCGTTGTATTCAATGAAGGTGATAGTAGGAGTTTGCTGCTGGTTCCAATTGGTAGTAAATCGGGGAGGTCAATTCGAACGCAAACGACGCGGGAAGAAGGTCTGTCGAATCGGCTCGCGGCGGTGATCATCCCTCGCGTGAAATGGTCAACTTCCAAAGAAAAAGACGATCATTTTTTGACGCGACGGCGCGTGTACCGGATCGCCTTCGTTTGCCGGGTTCTAAGCGCCCGAAGACCGCGCCTCCCCTCACTGCGTCTGCCCGCGCCGGTAACGGACTCAGGCTCTGTGCGAGGGCCAAGACTCGCTACTGCAACGGCGACATCGATCAGGTCCCTTGAACAACGGCGCGCATGGCGCCGCCACGTTTGCTGCGCTGACATAGTCCAGCGCAGCAAACTTTCGAATGGCGATGCGGTCCGAGCTTGCGTTTGGAATTAGCGCAATCCAGAACCGGCCATTGACTCGGGTGCGAATTCGCCCGGGCCGAATGGCTTGACCTTGTAGAAGCCAGTCTGCTTGAATTCCGGATTTCCCTGTTGCGACTGGTTGGACCAGATTCCCTTGTTGAAATCATAGAGAAGGTAGTTGCCGTTCCACGGTGACGGCTTTTCATACTCCTGCCAGAACGGCAGTTGCATGTAGTGATATACCTTGCCAGCCTCGTCAAGTCCGTAATAAGCAAAGATATACCAGCTGTCCTCATCGATATAGAAAACCTTGCGCTTTTCGACGTGACGCTGTCCGGGCTTCAGGTCAGCCTGCACGACCCACACGCGGTGCAGCTCCCAACGGGTATAGTCGGGATTGGCGAAGTTTTTCGTGCCAATCTGTTCCTGCGTTGCCATCTCGGTTCGGTACGAGTTGTACTGGACATACATCTCCTTCCGGCCAATTAGCTTGAAATCGTATTTGTCCATCTTGCCGTAGAAGCCGTTGATCTCGTCGTATAGCAGCATGCCACCCGAATTCGGCGAAACGGTATCGTACTTGAACTCTGGCGCAAGTCGCACGCGGCGCTGCCCAGGAATGTAGCTCCACGCCATGTTGTCCTTGACGTCCGGACGCATGTAGATCTGCATCAGGCTCGCGGTGCCCACTTCAGCTGCGGGCTGCGTATTGGTCGACT
This sequence comes from Burkholderia sp. H160, assembly GCA_000173575.1. Classification (GTDB taxonomy): domain Bacteria; phylum Pseudomonadota; class Gammaproteobacteria; order Burkholderiales; family Burkholderiaceae; genus Paraburkholderia. The sequence goes on from ABYL01000187.1 coordinate 8,169, forward strand.
TCAGGATCCAATAATACTGGTCGCTCTTGAGTGGTTCCTTTTTCTCATCCCAATACGGCAGGTGTTGTAGCACATTCTGCACATTCAATAGCGTGCGATTCCCAGCAGCGTCGACCAGCAAGAACGAAGCATCCCCCTCGATCCACGGATACGTATACTTCATGTTGGCATTCCACATCGCTTCGTAACCGTCCTTCGGAATCGGAAACGGCACTTGGGCATGTGCACCTTCCAGCCCAAGGCCACCAGACGTCGTCCTTGGGTTCATCACGTTCTTGATGGTGTTCTCGTAGACCCAATCGGGCATGCACGCCGAACGATGCGTCGGGTAAACGTCCATACGGTAATTCGGATAGCGCTTGAGCAGCACCTTGACGCCTTCATCAAGCTTATCGGCGTACTTGTCCATGTTCTGCCCGGTAATGCTGAACAGTGGCTTCTCGCTTGCATAAGGGTCGACGTATGGAAAACCGCCTACACCGTTGCGCGGCTTGTAGCCCGCAGGCGGCGTGCAGATACCGCCGTCCCATGGGGGAATCGTGCCGTCAGCATTACCGGCCTTGATTGCGCCAACTGGCGTGAGCGTTTTGCCCAGTTGCGCAACCTCCTCTGGTGTAGGTGCCGCGGAGCCTGGCACAGCAAAAGCAAATGCGAGTGCAGCAGCCATCATGGATACGCCGAATCTCATCTTTTCTGTCTCCTGTGTACCGACATCAACCGACGTTCTGTCGTCGGTCAATCCCGGCAGTCTCGAACCCTTTTTGGCGCGTGGGTCTTCTTCCTGTTGCTTCGTCACGTGCGCCGCCGCGAACTAATACCTTATCAGTTATGAGAAAACTAACATGCCTACTTTGGTTTGGCAACATAGGAATTACCGTGATCCGCTAGAGATCCGATCGTTCTATTCAGTGTCTGCGTCGCCTCGTGCCCCCTGTGCAACACGGGGAATCCCTGCACCTAGCGAGGAAAGATGACGGACGGCGTAGGCGCCCTTCGGCGTCAATAAGCACCGCGCAACTTCCGCTTGAGCGGGTTGTGATCGGTGTGCCACGCAGTCCTGTCGTCGCGATAAATTACATGTTATCAATTATTTGCCCGTGGCCGGCGTCACGGCCACCGAACTTGAACCCTGCATACGGAGGTCTTTCTATGAATGCTCCACCCACCGTTCCCACCCAAGACGCCGCACGGACTTTTGACCTCGCTTCATGGCCGATCGTCGAGTTCGCGACCTTCGGCCCTGTAGAGGCGAAGCCAATGTCGTATACACAGAAAATTGTTGCGACCTTTCTGTCACGTAACGGGGTCATGATTCCGCACGTCACCCACCACGACGAAGCTGACGTTTCGGAGCTCGATAGCCTGCGCAAACGCCTGAGCGGTAAGCGGCCGGGCGACTCTAGGCCGAAGGCTGTGCTGACGGACAAACTCGCCCGGTGTTAAATCGTTGAGCGCCATGTGAGGTCGGGTCTCATTGTAGTCCCGCCGCCAGGCCTCGATCTCGCGTTTCGCTTCCGCCAGAGATTCGAACCAGTGCAGGTTCAGGCATTCGTCCCGGAATGAGCCGTTGAACGTCTCGATGAAGCTGCTATCCGTCGGCTTGCCCGGACGGCTGAAGTCGATCTGTACCTTGTAGTGGTAAGCCCACATATCCAGCAGACGACCCGAGAACTCGCTGCCGTTATCTGCACACAGGAAACGCGGCGCCCGGCGTTGGGCTACCAGCCGGTTCAGTACCGACACAACATCCTCTGCGCGTAGACGCTGTCCAACCTCAATGGCCAGCGCTTCACGACTGAAGACATCCAAGACCGTCAAGGCGCGAAGGCGAGTGCCATTGGCCAGTTGATCGACCACGAAATCCAGACTCCAGACCTCGTTGGGACGGGCCGGTACGCAACGCTCACGGCGCGACACCACCATCTTGCGTCGTTTGGGCAGCTTTGAGCGTAGCTGCAACTGTTCCTCAGCGTAGAGCCGGTAGACCCGGTTACGGCTCACGCGCCAGCCTTCGCGTTTGAGCAGCACGTGCACCCGTCGGTAGCCGTATCGCACACGGGTCTGGGCAATCTCACGCATGCGCGGCCGAAGCGCCGTCTGGGGGTCCTTGACGCTGCGATAGTAGTGCGTGCTGCGCGCCTGCCTGACCAGACGACACGCCCGCTGCGTGTTGAGGCCATGGTGATCCATGATCAAGGTCACGGCCTGTCTCTTCAGCGCGGGCGGGTCCACTAATGGGATGGTCACCCCACCTCGCGCACGGGTTACGCTGTCGAATGCTTTCTTTCTGGAGACCATCATGCAGAACGCGACGCTGGTTTGCATCGATCTGGGTAAGCATTCCTTTCACCTCCATGGTCAGGATCAGCACGGCAACGCCGTGTTTCCGAAGAAGGTAAGCCGCAAGCAACTGATCGAATTCTTCGCCAGGCTCAACGCTTGCACGGTGGTCATGGAAGCATGCGCCGGCGCGCATCACATGGCCCGCAAGCGCTGGGGAACGATCCCCAAAACGACGCCGGATAGATTTAGGCAAGCCAACCACACCGTCAGAAATCAAGGTTGCAAAAACGGGGGTGACCATAGATTTTTGTGGCGATATCCTGCAGGATCGCCTTGTCCAGGCTGAGCTCCGCGACGAGCTTCTTGAGCCGGGCATTCTCATCCTGAAGCTGCCTGAGTTCGCGGACCTGGTTTGACTCCAGGCCCGCGTACTGCTTCTTCCAGCGGTAATACGTCTGCTCGGATATCCCCAACTGCCGGATCAGGTCTGCCACCGGCATGCCCAGCTCAGCCTGCTTGAGCGCTGCCACGATCTGCTCCACCGAATACTGTTTGCGTGACATCGCCAACTTCCCGTGTCATTGGGAAAATTGCTCCGAAACACTAACACTCATTTCTGTCCAGGATTTCGACAGCAGATCA
>ABYL01000186.1 GCA_000173575.1 Burkholderia sp. H160
GCGCGCGTTCGCGCGGCTGGTCGAGTACCGGCTGGGCCGCGAGCTGCTGATGCAAATGCCGGAGGGTCTGGCCGCACAGTTTCCCGAGGCGATCGATGCCGCCCAGGCGCAGGCTCGCGAGGCGTTGGCAGCGGGCGAAAGCCAGCTTGCCGGGGCGGCGGCGGCGCAGTTTCTGGCGCGCTTCGGGTTGCGGGTGGAAGGTGTCGAAGGGGTAGGGGGCGAGGCGGAGGGTGCGGCCAAACCGATCGTCGACGTCGCCATCGAACTGCACGACGACGATAACTTCGGTCCCGTGTTCCGCTTCATCGCACCGCCGGTCGACGGAGTGTCCAACGGGTTGCACGTCTACGGCCTGCCGCCGCTCAATCCGACGCTCGCGCGCGACATCGTCATGCGCTCGCCCTACGCGAGGCTGGCCGCGCCGGAACCGACGCTGGCGGCGCTGACGGCGCTGTCGCAAGTGGTTTGCGACGTGCGCGAGATCGTCGGCCTCTCATTGAAGCTCAGAGTCTACGGGGATCGCGTCATGGTCGTCGATCCCGTGCTGCGGGTCGGCGCGCAGCGCAGCCGTCTCGCGATCGTGCCGTATCCGCGCCGCTTCGAGGAAACGATCGACTGGCAGGGCCTGCGCGTGACGGTGCGGCCGATTCGCCCGGAAGACGAAAACGCGCATCGCGAGTTCGTGCAGGCGATGACGCCGGACGATTTGCGCCTGCGTTTTTTCGGCTCGGTCGGCTCGTTCGAGCACTCGCAACTCGCGCGTATGACCCAGATCGACTACGACCGGGAAATGGCGCTGATCGCGACTGTCAACAACGAAGACGGCGTCGCCCAGACACTCGGCGTGGTGCGCGCGGTGGCCGATCCCGACAACGAGACGGCCGAATTCGCGGTGACCGTGCGCTCGGACCAGAAGGGGCGGCGCCTCGGTCGGTTGCTGATGCAGCGGATCATCGCGTACGCGCGGGCGCGCAATACTCACTGGCTGGTCGGTGAAGCGCTGCGCGAGAACACTGCGATGATCGCGCTCGCGAAGGCCAGCGGCTTCACGATCACGCGGACCGATGACCCCGGTGTGGTGGGCTTCCGGATGGCGCTAGACGAAACAGCGGGCGCGGACGCGGATTCCTCCGCCCGGAACCCGCCCGCGCGTTGAGCGGGTTACATCGGGACCCGCTCAACGCCCGGCTTCAACCGATCAAGCCGCCAACTTCTGCGCGGCCTCGTCCACCTGCGCGCGCGTGACCGACAGCTCATCGAGCCATGCCTGCGCATACACGGCGCCGGTTTCGCGTTCGAGCCGCGCGATGGTGGCCGCGCAGCGAGTTGCGTCCTTCAGCGTCGAGATGAACGATTTCACTGACTCGCCAGCCTTGAACGCGTCGAAAAGCGGCACTCGGATTTCGTCGGGCAGCGGCCGCGTGGTCCATTGATACGGCTTGCCGTTGAACGTCAGCGACGGCGGCAGCACGCGCTCCTTGCGCGCGGCCGGAATCAGACCGTAGGTGCGCGCCGCTTCGCCGATCTGCTCGGGCGAAAACAGCTCGTCGGGCGTGATGTCGAATTGCTGGATGAAGGTCTCGATGCTTTGCATCGCGGCGGCGCGGTCGTCACGGCGCTTCTGCGCGTGAGCGACGATGTCGCGCAGTTCGTCGGCTTCTTCAGGGGTGATCGTGAAGCTCGACTGCTTCTGCTGGAGTTCGGAAAAACGCAGGAATTCGGAATCGGTCAGAAGTTTGGCCATTGCTCAATCGATGCGCGCGCATGAGCCCGTCATGCGGCGTAATTTTGGAAGGGCCGCCATTCTAAACCATGTGCGCGAGCGCGCCGCTGCGCAGCCTGCTGGTTACGCGGCCTGCTCGCGGAACATCGATAGCGCCTGCACCGTGTCGCGCAGCAGCGTGGTGGCCGCGTCGAGCGTCGGCGCGACGTATTCGTCGATCCGGCGCAGATACGGGCAGGTGAGTACCGCGATCGCCTGTCCCGATGGGGCCAGTATCGGGAACGTTATGTCGGTGACACCGAAGCTTTGCTGGCTGTCCTTCCGCCAGAAGCCCGCCGCGCGGATGCGCTCGCAGGCCTCCTCCAGCGCGTCGCGATCGATCGTGACTTCGCCCTTCACCTTCGTGTGCTCTGCAAGCATCTGCTGACGCTGCTCGACGCTCTGGAACGCGAGCATCGCGCGTCCCGAACCGGTGTCGATCAGACCGACCCGCGAGCCGAGCCGCACCGACATGCCCCAACTGCCCGGACCATCGACCTGCGCGATCACGAGCAGGTTGCCGCGGTCGTAGACGACGAGGTGGCACGACTGCTCGGCCGCGTCGGCGAAGCGCTGCATCAACGGCAGTGCTTCGGCGATCAGCCGGTTCATCGGCGGATGACGGTGCGCGAGCGCGAACAGCTTCAGGCTCAGCGAGTAGCGGTCGCCGGCCGCCGAGCGCACCACGTATTGCCGCGCGACGAGTCGTTCGAGCATCCGGTACATCTCGCTGGCGTTGCGGCCCAGTTGCCGCGTGATTTCGGCGCGCGTGAGCCCCTCTTTCTGCTCGGACAGCAGCTCGAGGATGTCGAGGCCCTTATCCAGCGCGGGGGCGCGGTAGCGCTCGTCGTCTTTGTCTTCGGCGTCCATCGTGAGGGTCGGGGAATATCGTCTGGATTTCTTATTATCTGGTGTGCGCGGGCAAGCGCGTGGCAATTCGCGAACTGGAAGGCCTTTCTCCAGGGAAAACACGGGCGTCCGCGCCGCGCAGTTTTCTTGACTTGGGAAAATTCGAATATGAATAATACGTTCATTGGTGAATCAATGCACGCCTGAGAGGCGTGCGCCGTGCGACCGGCACATCTGCGCTGCCGCATGGTAAAAGGATCACAAATCTGGAGACACGCTCATGTCGGCATCGATCGGATCGAAGATCGGGCAGCGGCGCCGCATCGGCCGCAGCCCGCTGCAGGTGAGCGGATTGGGTCTCGGCACGGCGCCACTCGGCGGCCTGTACCGCGACCTGTCCGACGAGGAGGCCCATGCGACCGTCGCCGCCGCCTGGGACGCGGGCGTGCGCTACTTCGACACTGCGCCGCACTATGGCAACACGAAGGCCGAGCATCGGCTCGGCGCGGCGTTGCGCCACTATCCGCGCGGCGAGTACGTGCTGTCGACCAAGGTCGGCCGCCGCTTCGTGCCGCGCACGTCGCCGTTCGACGATCGCGAAGGCTGGCAGAATCCACTGCCGTTCGAAGCGATCTACGACTACACGCACGACGGCATTCTGCGTTCGTTCGAAGACAGCCAGCAGCGCCTCGGCATCATCGATATCGACATCCTGCTCGTGCATGACATCGGCCGCCTCACGCACAGCGACCAGCACCCGCACTACTGGCGGCAACTGACCGAAGGCGGCGGTTTCCGCGCGCTGGAGCACCTGCGTTCGACCGGCGCGATCAAGGCGGTGGGCCTCGGTGTCAACGAAGGCGCGGTGATCCTCGACGCGATGGCTGAGTTCGATATCGATTGCGCCTTGCTCGCGGGCCGTTATACGCTGCTCGAGCAGACCACCCTCGACGATCTGCTGCCCGCCTGCGAAGCGCGTGGCGTCAGCATCCTGCTCGGCGGCGCGTTCAATTCGGGCATTCTGGCGCGCGGCGTCGAAGGTGATCTGAAGTTCAATTATGGCGCTGCGCCGCCCGAGGTGATCGAGCGCGTCGCGCGTCTGGAGGCGGTGTGCCGCGCGCACGGCGTGCCGCTCGCCGCCGCTGCGTTGCAGTTTCCATATGCGCATCCGGCGGTCGCCACCGTGCTGACCGGCGCGCGCAGTGCCGACGAATTGCGCGAGAACGTCGCGTCGTTCGAGCAGCCGATCCCCACGGCCCTGTGGTCCGCATTGCGCGACGCGGGCCTGCTCGACGCCCGCGCGCCCGCGCCCGAGGACTGAACCAACCATGCCGATCGACGCTCACCAGCACTACTGGGACCCCGCGCGGGGCGACTACGAGTGGCTGACGCCGGAGCTGAAAATCCTCTACCGGCCGTTCGGCCCTGACGATCTGAAGCCGTTGCGCGAACAGGCCGGCATCGAGCGGACCGTGGTCGTGCAGGCCGCGCCGACGCTCGACGAAACCCGCTACCTGCTCGACATCGCGCGGCACGAGCCGTCGATCGCCGGCGTAGTCGGCTGGGTGCCGATGTTGTTGCCGAATGCGCCCGATCTGATCGAGGCGTTCGCGCGCGAGCCGAAGTTCAAGGGCGTGCGGCCGATGCTGCAGGACTTGCCGGACGACGGCTGGATCGCGAACCCCGATCTCGCGCCGGCGATCGACGCGCTGATCGCCCACGATCTCGCGTTCGATGCGCTGATCTACGCGCGCCACGTGCAATACGTCGAGATCTTCGCGCAGCGTTTTCCGGCGCTGCGCATCGTCGTCGATCATGGCGCGAAGCCGCCGATCCGCTACGGCCAGGCGGGCTTTCAGGTCTGGCGCGACGCGATCACGCGGCTCGCCGCGTTCCCGCACGTGCACTGCAAGCTGTCGGGTCTCGCGACCGAAGCGTCGCCCGGCTGGACCGAGGACACGCTGCGGCCCTACGTCGAGCATCTGCTGAACACCTTCGGGCCCGCGCGGCTGATGTGGGGCAGCGACTGGCCCGTGCTCGAACTGAACGGCGACTATCTGCTCTGGCATTCGGTGGCGACCACTCTGCTCGCGTCGTTGAGCGACGCCGAGCGCGACGCCGTGTTCGGCGACAACGCCGCCGCGTTTTACCGGCTTTGATTACGTTAGCAGCCCATTCAACTGGAGTCGTAGATGACACAAAGACTGGCCGGCAAAACGGCCCTGATCACTGCGGCGGGACAAGGGATCGGTCTCGCCACCGCCGAACTGTTCGCACGCGAAGGCGCGCGCGTGATCGCCACCGATATCCGCATCGACGGACTCGCCGGCAAGCCGGTCGAGGCGCGCAAGCTCGACGTGCTCGATGGCGCAGCGATCAAGGCGCTCGCCGCTGAAGTCGGCACGATCGACGTGCTGTTCAACTGCGCGGGCTTCGTGCACGCGGGCAGCATCCTCGAATGCAGCGAGGAGGACTGGGATTTCGCGTTCGACCTCAACGCGAAGGCGATGTACCGTATGATTCGCGCGTTTTTGCCGGCCATGCTGGAGAAGGGCGGCGGCTCGATCATCAACATGTCGTCGGCGGCGTCGAGCGTGAAGGGCGTGCCGAACCGCTTCGCGTACGGCGCGTCGAAGGCCGCGGTGGTCGGGTTGACGAAGTCTGTCGCTGCGGATTTCGTCACGCGTGGTGTACGCTGTAACGCGATTTGCCCGGGCACGGTGTCGTCACCGTCGCTCGAACAGCGGATCGCTGCGCAGGCGCAGGCACAGGGCGCGTCGCTCGATGCGGTGCAGGCCGCGTTCGTGGCGCGTCAGCCGATGGGCCGCATCGGCAAGCCGGAGGAGATCGCCGCGCTCGCGCTGTATCTCGCGTCCGACGAGTCGTCGTTCACGACGGGCCAGCTCCATGTGATCGACGGCGGATGGTCGAACTGATTCTGATTGATTGACGAACCGAACACTACTGAACGTAAAGGGAAGTGCAACGATGAAACTGCTTCGTTATGGGCCGAAGGGCCAGGAAAAACCGGGCCTGCTCGACGCGCAAGGCAAGATTCGCGATCTATCGAAGGTAGTGGGCGACATCGACGGCGCTGTGCTCGGCGATGAAGGCCTCGCGAAACTGCGCGCGCTCGATCCGGCAACGCTGCCGGTCGTCGAGGGCAATCCGCGCGTCGGACCGTGCGTCGGCAAGATCGGCAAGTTCATTTGCATCGGCCTGAACTACGCGGATCACGCGGCGGAATCGAACCTGCCGGTGCCGGCCGAACCGGTCATCTTCAACAAGTGGACGAGCGCGATCAGCGGCCCGAACGACGACATCGAAATCCCGCGCGGCTCGAAGAAGACCGACTGGGAAGTGGAACTCGGCGTCGTGATCGGCAAGGCGGCCAAATACGTCGACGAAGCGAACGCGCTCGAGCACGTGGCCGGCTATTGCGTCGTCAACGACGTGTCGGAGCGCGAATGGCAGATCGAGCGCGGCGGCACGTGGGACAAGGGCAAGGGCTTCGACACGTTCGGCCCGATCGGTCCGTGGGTCGTCACGCGCGATGAAGTCGCCGATCCGCAGAACCTGAGCCTGTGGCTCGAAGTGGACGGGCATCGCTACCAGAACGGCAGCACGAAGACGATGATCTTCAGCGTCGCGAAGCTGGTGTCGTATGTGTCGCAGTGCATGAGCCTGCAACCGGGCGATGTGATCTCGACCGGCACGCCGCCGGGCGTCGGCATGGGCGTGAAGCCGAACCCGGTGTTTCTGAAGCCGGGGCAGACGGTGCGTCTGGGTATCGAAGGGCTGGGCGAGCAGACGCAGAAGACTTACGCGGCGGAGTGAGGCGCGGGCGGTTCGCGAGTTTCAATCCGCAGTTCCGGAAAAGCCGTTCCCGCTTTTGTGCGGGAGCGGCTTTTTTTCGGTTCTTCGCGGAGTTCCGGGGAGGCCGCTTCCGGACGGGCTGTAGTCGGGCACCGATGCTTAACTGTCTACCTCGCATTTACGCTTTGACAGTGAATAAGTTAAAAGCGATATTTTACCTTTATACCAATCGCTTTACGTACATGCTCAGGTTGCACCACTGTCCCGACCGGGGAGCCGCCTTTACTCAATATCGCCTCGTCACTGCGACCAATGCGCATCCATTCGAAATCACTCTCGATACTGATATTAGAGCTTGCTTTTGGCCGCACTTCGAGTGCCAACCGTGCTCCGACTGCAGATTTAGTCGATAGATTTGCCTGGTCAAATAACTGATTATCGAAGTTTACTTCGAGATGCTCGGGGGAAGACACGACGAGCAAGCCCGTCAGATAGATGTCTGACCATGACGTTTGCAAAACACGTGCTTGCGCTCCAGTTAGAAATCGCCAGGAGTTGTATTCTTCCTGCAGTCCCAGCGTTGCGCCTTGCCCCAGAATATCCCGCTTCCAATAATCCCATTCGGCGCCCGCAAGGAGTAACACTGCGTCGGAAATATATCGACCCGCCTCAGTCCTGATGCGAAACTGTCTGGTTCTCGTGTCTGTTGAAAACGACGTTCCGCCTTGCATTTGCCCGTCATAGGCAAGAGTGCCTCCGTAAATCTCACCGCCCAGGATGACGAGCCAGTTACCTTTTCGGTAATTCGCCTTGAATTCAAGGCCGGGAAGGAAGCCGTGCTCTTGTACTAGCTGCTTTCCGTTGGTGTCAATTTCATCCATGGTTACGTACCGAACTCCGCCTGCACCGGAAAATTCCCACTGTGCATAGGCCGATCTACCACTAACCAATCCAGCGATCAAGACGACAAATAAGACAAATTGCCTCATGGGTTGCAAGAAATATGTTTTTATCGGGCGAAGTCAATAAAAAATGGGCGCGAAACCGCGCCCATTAAAAAATACCTTCTCTTAAATTCGGCTATTCAAATCGGCCCAAGTGGTGTTGATGGTTTGATCAACGCCGTTGCTAACGATATCGATTTTGACGTTGGTGCTGTCAATTGCGGTAAGCGTGGCACTGCTCCCATCTGCCGCAGTTACCGTCATCGATCCAACCGACGGATTCGCGGTGCCAATGGCATTAAACGGTGTGGTTGTCTTCACGGTGAAGCTGACGTTGCCAAGCGCCGGCGAACTGCCAGTCAACGTAAAGTTTGAACTGTAGGTATTGCTGCTGCCATTGATTGAGCTATTAAAATTATAGGCCGTCAGTTTACGGCTAATGACGGTTCCATTGCTCTCTGTCAGGTCCATCTGGAGCGACGATCCGCTGACAACGGCAGTGGCAACCTGGGAACTGGACTGGTTGTAGCTTAGCGACATATCACCGTTCGCGCCGATAGTGACGCCGCCGCTTTGCAGTGTCATATTGGCGTAATTAAGGGTGAGCGTAGCACCCCATGCCGTGCTCGAACCAATGGTACCGGAAAGGTTGCTAAATCCATAAGTGATCTGGCCGTTCATTACCTCGCCATTTTCCGCGCAGTTAATGGCAGTAATCACCATACTGTCGCCGTTGCTGACTGTCCCCGAAACCGATTCAGTAACAGATACCGAAATTGTCCCTCCGCTTGTGCAAGTAGCCGTGGTCGAGGCCGTTACACCGGTTACGAGGTTAACCGGTTGCACATTAAGGCCTTTATAAAGCTGCGTGAGCGAGGCTGTGATCAGGCCGGTGGTTGTGCTGTTTACGGACACACCGGTTGCGAGCGATGCCCCCGTATTACTCTGAGTACTTAAACCCTGTACCCCGGAATACGCATATGCCACAGCATCCGGAGCGTTTTTGGAGGTAATAACACCTACAGGAGCGGAACTTGAACTTGAATTCGAATTTGACGCTGAAGTGCCGCCGCCTCCGCCACCACACGCCGCCAATAAGCAAGCACTGATCAAACCAGCAAAGACGCTTTTCGTAAAGCCGACCGACATAGTTTTATCCTTTTATTCGTGGATTATTATGGTGTTGCGGCAACTAACCAACCCCTAGGGTGATCCCTCGCGATTCTATCAGTTGTTTTGGAGAAATGTAACAATTCGTAAGTTCTTACATCAATCTCTGATGTAATCTGCATATGGTCCTGTCATACCGCGAGGAGGCGGCACGCTACAAATAGGAAAGTGGTAATGAGGGTAAAGCGCGGCGTGTTCGCTTCAACAGCCAAGCCGCTGCAAATAGATGACTGTTGTACTGCTCAAAGCGGTCTACCGATTGCGCCGGCTTCTACGTTTCTGGTGGGTCGGCAAGCGCTTTTCCGCGGAAATCCGCGAAGAATCTTGTTTTCGTCTATCGCTTTGCGATGGACAACGCTTGCTGAGGTGTGCTCTCAATTTTCAGTCACGCGATTCATCAATCTCCCATATAGCGGGCTATCGCTGTGCAGTAGATCAATGGGGCTAGGCCGCCACCGCGGTTTCAAATCAATTCGTGCGCCTGCATCAATTTGGCCAATTGTTTGGTCAGTTGCTGAACACGCCGAGGTACAGCATTCCGTGGCGGCAAGGCACATGGAGCGTTTCGAGTGAGCAGGCAGTCACGAGTGACGAACTGACGGCTCATCTTCGCTATCTGGTAGAGCACCTTGGGCTACCCCGTGCAGATTTGCGTGAGCTTCTCGACCGCACAGGCGCGCAGATCCGCTTCAACTGCTATTGGGATAACGAGTCGGTCGTCCGGGGTACCCGATATGCCCGGCGACTTTCGAACCATGATGGACGCACTAGGCGGCACTATCGAAATTGACGAATACCGCCAACGAAACCGGCAAACCCGCAACGTAAGTGCAATCTCCTACCCCCCCGCCTCCGGTTCCCCATTCTCCCCAATCCGGTTCACGGTCCCTTGTGCAACCGCCACCAGCTTCTCGCGATTCCCTTCCATCACGAACACGCTGCACTGGCAGGTCGCCTGATGCCTGCCTGCGTAGACGACGCTCGCGCGCGCGATCAGCGTGCCCTTCACCGCCGGGCGCAGATAGTTGATTTTGTATTCACCGGTCACGACTCTCGGACCCAGCGACAGCGCGCCGGCGAATGTCAACGCATTGTCGGCGAGATAACTAATGACGCCGCCATGCACGAAGCCATGCTGCTGCCGCAGTTCATCGCGAATCGGCAGACAAAGGGTGAACTCGTCGTTGCTGGCGTGCATCAACTCCGCGCCTAGCAGCATGCTGAACGGCTGGGCGTGCAGTGCGCCGCGCGCCCGGTCGAGTAGGTCGGTCATCGTCGTTCCTTCGTGCAGGGTCCATGTAGGGCATCAGTGCAACAGAGCATCCGTACAGCGCGAGCCGTGCGGTCCCTACCCACTCTAGGAAGCGCCGCTGCGCTGCGCAAGGTGATTCCACGCGATGAGCGGCGAATTGTTGCGCAAAACAACTGCAATCGCGACGATCGCCGATGAAACCTGCACGTAGACCGCTTTTTGCGGGAATTGGCCTCAAGCCATCAATCGACCCGCCGTTAACCCTGGGGTAACCCCCGTCATCCTTGTACTCAGGTGTCCACGATGTTCAGCAAGATCAAGGTCGCATCCGGCCTGCTATGTGTTCTGGCCGCGTTCTGCGTCTTCCAGCTCGTGACGGTAGGGTTGGGATTCTGGTCGCTGACGCGCACGCACGACGACGTCGGCGATCTGTCGAACATCGCGCTGAAGCAGGTGGACTCGGTCAACCAGACGACGCAGCGCCTGATGGACGCGCGCATCAACCTGTCGCGCGCCGGTACGCGCATGGTGCGCGGCGGCGCCGAGCCCACGGACATCGTGCAGCATGCGCGCGAACAGCTCGCCGCCGCCGATCAGTCGTTCGCCGCTTTCATGAGCGCGGAGAAGACCAGCGACGCAAACAGCGCGCGTGCTGCCGCGCTCGCGGAGCGCTACAAGACGCTGCACGGTGCGCTCGCCGAACTCGTGCAGTTTCTCGACTCGAACAACATCCAGGCCTTTCTCGATCAGCCGACGCAGTCGTTTCAGGATGCCTATCTGACGGAAGTGCACAACTTCGAGCAATTCGGTGACGCGGCGAGCCGCGCGTCGCTCGACTCGATCGACGCGCGAGTGGCCGCGTTTCGCATCGTCAGCGTCGTGATCCTGCTCGTGCTCGTCGCCGGCACGCTCACTGTGTATGCGGCGCTGCGCCGCGGTGTGGTCGCGCCGCTCGAGGAAGCCGGCCACCACTTCGAGCGCATCGCGCAAGGCCGACTCGATCAGCCGATTGCCGCGCGCGGCAGCAACGAAATCGGCCGCCTGTTCTCGGGCCTCGCGACGATGCAAGCGAGCGTCGCGCGTACCGTCAGGAGCGTGCGCGAATCGGCCGACTCGATCCATCTTGGCGCCAACGAAATCGCGACCGGAAACGCCGATCTCTCGGCACGCACCGAAAATCAGGCCGCCTCGCTCGAGGAAACGGCGTCGAGCATGGAGCAGCTCACGGCGACCGTGCGCCATAACGCCGACCATGCGCGCGAAGCCAGCGCGCTCGCCGAGACCGCGCTCGACGCGACGTCGCGCGGCAGCGAGGTCGTCAACCAGGTGGTCGACAAGATGCACGGCATCGCGCAAAGCTCGGACAAGATCGCCGAGATCATCTCGGTGATCGACGGCATCGCCTTTCAAACGAACATTCTCGC
>ABYL01000185.1 GCA_000173575.1 Burkholderia sp. H160
GTCGTGGCTGATGGCACGCGCGCCTCACGCCCCCGCAGCGCTCGCCCTGATCGCGTTCGGCGACACGGTGAAGCCGACCGCGCGCGCGGCCGTCGCCCGGCTCGCGCGCATGGGCATCCGCAGCGTGCTCGTGACCGGCGACAACCACGGCAGCGCGGCGAGCGTCGCGCAGGCGCTCGGCATCGACGAATTCCACGCCGAGGTGCTGCCCGACGACAAGGCCCGCGTGATCCGCGACCTGAAGATTCGCCACGCCGGCATCGTCGCGATGGCGGGCGACGGCATCAACGACGCGCCCGCGCTCGCCGCTGCCGACATCGGCATCGCGATGGCGACCGGCACCGACGTCGCCATGCACGCCGCCGGCATCACGCTGATGCGCGGCGACCCGGCGCTCGTCGCCGACGCGATCGACATCTCGCGCAGAACCTGGCGCAAGATCCAGCAGAACCTGTTCTGGGCCTTCGTGTACAACCTGATCGGCATTCCGCTGGCCGCGTTCGGCCTGCTGAACCCGATGCTCGCAGGCGCGGCGATGGCTTTTTCGAGCGTCAGCGTCGTCACGAACGCGCTGCTGTTGCGGACCTGGCGCGCGGGATTTATCCCGCGCTAAAGGCCGGCGCCTGTCAAGCCGTAAACCAGTGAATCGATGCCGTTTCTGGCCACGTATCACGCGCATCGCCAGCCCTCTTTTCACGCATGCCCATGCACTTTCTCTTCTTGCGCCGCGCCAGCGTCGGCGTACGGCTTGCCGTGCTTTCGTGCGTCCTCGTCGCGCTGATCTTCACCACCTTCGCGTGGGCGCTCACCCGCGCCGCCGGCGAGCAGGTGCGCGATCAGGTACTCGAACGCATCGCCGAGAAGGACCGCTCGATCGCCGCGATGATCGCGCTGTTCGACAAGGCACTGTCGGCCGAGGTCGATCGGTCGATGGCGCTGTTCGCGAGTTTCCTGCCCACCGACTTCTCGCTCGACGACACGCAGAAAGTCGACATCGGCGGCGTCGCGACGCCGACTTTCAAGGCCGGCGGCAAGGCGTTGAACCTCGACTTCACGATTCCCGACCAGTTCCTCGAACGCAGCGGCGCGGTCGCAACCGTGTTTGCGCGCAGCGGCGACGACTTCGTGCGCGTGACCACGTCGCTGAAGAAGCAGGACGGCACCCGCGCGATCGGCACGCTGCTCGACCGCAAGGGGCCGGCTTATGCTCCGCTGCTTGCGAACCGCACCTACACCGGCCTCGCCCCGCTGTTCGGCAAGCGCATGATCACCCAGTACAAGCCGATCGCCGATGCGAGCGGCCGCGTGATCGGCGCGCTGTTCGTCGGCGTCGACGTGGACAAGGAGATCCAGTCGGTCGAGGACGGTATCCGCGCGCTGAAGATCGGCGCGAGCGGCTACTACTTCGTGCTCGACGCATCGAGCGGCGCGGAGCGTGGCAAGCTGCTCGTGCATCCGGTCGCCGCGGGCCAGAAAGCCGACGACGCGAACGCGCCGTATCAGCGCATGCTCGACATGAAGCAGGGCGAGCTCGACTACCGCTCGGCCGACGGCACGCTCGGCGAGTCCGATCCGCGCGACAAGTTCGTGTCGTTCGTCACGGTGCCGGAGTGGCACTGGCTCGTCGGCGGCGTCGCGCCGCATGACGAAGTGATGGCCGACATCGTGCGCACCCGTAACGCATTCCTGCTGCTCGGCTTCGCGCTGGTCGGCCTGTTCGCGATCGTGTTCCTCATCGCGGTGCGACGGCTCGTCAGCCGTCCGCTCGACGAAGCCGCGCGCGCTTCCGAGCGTCTCGCCGCGGGCGACCTGAGCGTGCGCGTCGCGCAGCATGGCCGCACGCGCGCCGACGAGATCGGCCGCCTCGTGCTGGCGATCGACGGCATCGGCGAAGGCCTCGCGCGCATCGTCGCGCAGGTGCGCAACGCGTCGGCCGAGATGTCGGCGGGCACCGAGAAAATCGCCGCCGGCAGCGGCAACATCGCGATGCGCATCGCGACGCAGGCAAGCAGCCTGGAGGAAACGGCGGCGAGCATGGAGCAGATCACGTCGACAGTGCAGCAGAACGCCGATCACGCGACGCAGGCGAACACGCTCGTCACGGACGCGGCAGACGCCGCGCTCGAAGGTGGCCGCGCGGTCGAGCGCGTGGTGTCGACGATGGGCGAGATCGGCCGCTCGTCGCAGAAGATCGCCGAGATCACGACGGTGATTGAGGGCATCGCTTTTCAGACCAACATCCTCGCGTTGAACGCGGCCGTCGAAGCGGCACGCGCGGGCGAGCACGGCAAGGGCTTCGCGGTCGTCGCGTCGGAAGTGCGCGGCCTCGCGCAGCGCAGCGCGGCGGCGGTGAAGGAGATCGAGGCGGTGATCGCAGCGTCGAGCGCGAACGTCAACAGCGGTTTCCGCATCGCCGAAGAAGCGAGTGCGATGATGCAGGGGATCGTCACCCAGGTCAGCCAGGTTCGCGCGATCATGAGCGAGATCAACGTCGCGTCGCGCGAGCAGTCGGGCGGCATCGAGCAGGTCAATCTGGCGGTCACCCAGATCGGCGAGGCGACGCAGCAGAACGCGACGATCGTCGGCGACGCGGAAGCCGCGGCGGCCGAGTTGCGCGAGCAGGCTGCGCGGCTCGCGCAATGGGTCAGCGTGTTCAAGCTCGAAGGTGGGCGTGGGTGACGGATCGGCGCAAAGCGAAATACGGCGCGCAATAAAGCAAACGGCACCCAACGCGCCTAGAACTCGACATCAAGCTCGTCGATCTCCTCCACCTCCTGCCGCGCGAGCGCGATCCACGCGCGCATTTCGGGCAGCGCCATGATCCGCTGCCCGTAGTCGACGATATCCGGGTCGAGTTGCACGTCATAGGTCACGAAACGCGTGACCACCGGCGCGTACATCGCGTCGGCCGCGGTACGCTCCCCGAACAGGAACGGGCCGCCGTACTCCTTCAGACATTCGCGCCAGATCGCCACGATCCGCTCGATATCGGATTGCGCGCGCGCCCAGACCTTGAAGCCTGGGAAATGCGCCTTCAGGTTCATCGGCAATGCCGAGCGCAGCGACGCAAACCCCGAATGCATCTCGCCGCAGATCGAGCGGCAATGCGCGCGGGCGCGGACGTCCTGCGGCAACAACGCTGCTTCCGGCTTCAGCTCGTTCAGATATTCGGCTATCGCCAGCGTGTCCCAGACCTTGACGCCCTCGTGCACGAGGCAGGGCACGAGAATCGACGGCGACAGCAGCAGTAGTTCGGCGCGCGTCGCGGGATCGTCGATCGGCACCACGATCTCTTCGAACGACAAGCCGCTGAATTTCGCCAGCAGCCAGCCGCGCAGCGACCACGACGAATAATTCCTGCTGCTGATCGTGAGCGTAGTATTCCCCATATGTGTGTCCTCCAGATCGGGCATCGCGCTGCGCTTACCGGCACCCATGCACGCCGCCGTGCGCGCGCGCACCAAAGCGCGGCAAGGCCGGTCCATTTCGCCTACGCACGCAAGTGATATGCCGACGCACGCAGACATGCTGCGACACGCGGTGCAACGCGCGCCAGCGTCTGGCGCACCACTTGCTTTTATTCGGGTTCCTGTCTTTCTTGCGCATTCGAGTGAAAGTATGAATCTGTTCGCCTATCCCGCCTATCAGGCCTGCGCCGACATGCTGCTGCCGATGCGGCACGGTGCGGCGCTGGCGAACCATTCGCTCGATGCGTGGCCCGCATTCGCAATGACGCCGCATGGACGCTCGCTGCGCGCGGCCTGCGAACTGCTGATGCTCGGCGGACTTACGCCGAAGCGACCGCCGTTCGGCATCGACAGCGTCGTCACGGAAGGCGAGCCGATCCCGGTGGTCGAGGAAATCGTCGCGCGCACGCCGTTCTGCTCGCTGCTGCATTTTCGTAAAGACGCCGTGCTTTCGACGCCGCAGCCGCGCGTGCTGATGATCGCCCCGATGTCGGGCCACTTCGCGACCCTGCTGCGCGCGACCGTACGCACGATGCTGGCCGAGCACGACGTCTACATCACCGACTGGCACAACCCGCGCGACGTGCCGCTCGGCGAAGGCCGCTTCGGTTTCGACGAATTCGTGCGCCACGTGATCGACTTCACTACGCGGATCGGCTCCGGCACGCATCTGCTCGCCGTCTGCCAGCCGACCGTCGCGGCGCTCGCCGCCGTCGCGCTGATGGCCGCCGACGATCATCCCGCGCAGCCGGCCAGCATGACACTGATGGCCGGCCCGATCGACACGCGTATCAATCCGACGCGCGTCAACGACCTGGCAAAGAGCCGGCCAATCGAGTGGTTCGAGCGCAACCTGATCAGCGCGGTGCCGTTCGGCTTCGCCGGCGCGCAGCGTCGCGTGTATCCTGGCTTCGCGCAGCTGGCCGCGTTCATAGCGATGAATCCGGGCCGCCACGCCGACTCGTTCGAAACGATGTACTACGAGCGCGGCAAGGGCGATCCGCAGAAAGCCGACACGATCCATACCTTCTACGAAGAATACTTCGCGACGATGGATCTGACGGCCGATTTCTATCTGGAAACCGTGGACACGGTGTTCCAGCAGCATGCGCTGCCGTTGCGCACGCTCGAGGTGGAGGGGCGTCTGGTGGAGCCGTCGAAAATTCGCCGCACCGCGTTGCTGACCGTGGAAGGCGAAAAGGACGATATCTGCGCGGTCGGTCAGACGCTCGCCGCGCAGGATATGTGCGAGCACCTGCGGCCGTATCTGAAGACGCATCATGTACAAACGGGGGTCGGCCACTACGGCGTGTTCAGCGGACGGCGCTGGGAGCAGCACATTTATCCGCGCGTGCGGGCCGTGATTTACGACAACGAACCGCGCGCGGTGCTCGTCAGTTCTCGCGCGCGTCCGATCCAGCCGGTACCCGCGGCGACCGCGGCGGAAGTCACAGCGGCCGCGCCAGTTGCGGCCGCCGTCGTCGGTGTGGAAGTGGAAGCTGGCGGGAGCGGCGCCGGCAACAGCGACTCCGCGGCAAAACCGCCCACGCCATCTTCATGAGGCGCGGGCCGCCTCTCGTCAAAGCGTCGCGTCACGCCAGGGCGTAGGAGCCGGCACCGCGCACGGCGCGTCGACGTCGATCGATCTGAAATCGGCCGGCGAGACGATCTCCAGGTACTCCATATCTTCCGAATAATCGAACAGATAATGGACGATGCCCGGCGCCTGATGCACGCAATCACCGGCCGCGACGAGCGTCTCCTTGTCGCCGTACATGAAACGCGCCCAGCCCTTCAGCATGAACACGATGTGGAAATTGGCCTCATGACGGTGCCACCCGGTGCCTTGCTCTGGTGCGTGATTCGCCTTGACGAGTTGCGCGAGCACCTTGCCCCCGGTCGCCTCGGCGATGCCCAGATCGCGGTATAGGAAAAAGTCGCGCAAGCCATGATCCACGTACGACGTGTCCTGCGGACGGATATGGCTGAATTGCGTGGCGAATGAGGTGGACATGATCGCGCTCCAGGAAGGTAGGCCGGCGTCGCAACCGGCGCGGTGGAGCGCCGGTTGCAAGCATCAAGCAGGCCAGTGGAGCTAACGGGAGGCGAGTTCAGGCCGTCGGCCGGATCATCTGGAACATCTCGCCGATCTGCGCATAGTCGGCGCGATAACCAGCGCGCATGATCGGCTGCGCGGCGTGCGTGTCGAACAGGCCGTCCTTCAGATAGGCATCGTCGATATGCACGCCGACCACCTGACCGAGCGACAGATAGTTGTCCATCGGCTTGCCGTCGACGTCATGCAGACGCACGACCTGCAGCAGCTTGCATTCGAGCGCGGCCGGCGATTCAGCGACGTGCGGCACCGCGACGTTGCGGCCCGGGGCGGGCGTGAGCCCAGCCAGCGCGAACTCGTCGACGTGTGGCGCGACCGGCGCCGACGAGCGGTTCATCAGCTCGGCGAGCGGCCGCGTGGCGAGATTCCACACGAATTCGCCGGTCACCTCGATGTTGGCGAGGCTGTCCTTGCGGCCCTCGCTGCAAAAACCGATGATCGGCGGAAAGGTCGCGAAGGCGCCGAAGAAGCTGTACGGCGCGAGATTGAGCGTGCCTTCGGCGTCGCGCGACGAAATCCAGCCGATCAGCCGCGGCGCGACGATCGCCTTGAAAGGATCATGCGGCAGGCCGTGACCGGCGGCGGGGTCGTAGAAGTAATGGGACATGACGTTGCTTAGGGTTGACGTGTGACAGTTGGCGCGACGAGCGGCGAAGAAGCAAGGATAAGGAGGCTATTTATACCGCACTAGCCATGCCGGAGCGACGTCGTGCACGATCGACCCGCACGCCCGGATGCAACGAAGCCGGTCTGCCCTTGACGGGAAGACCGGCTTCGTGGACTCGCGCCGTCAGGCGCGCATTAGTAACGCGGCGGCGGCGGGCGGTGATCGTCGCGATCGTCGTGGTGGCGCGGATCGTAGTCGTGTGGATGATGGTGCATCCACTCGTCATGCTCCCAGTAACGGTGGCCGTCCCAGTAACGATCGCCGTGCCAGCCGATATTGATCGACTCGCCCGCCGGCATCCTGTGCGGTTCACCGTGGACGACCGGCGCCGGGCCGTTTTCGATGATCACGCGGTCTTGCGCGAATGCGCTGCCAGCCGCGACCAGTGCGCCGCCTGCGAGCAGCGTTGCGATAAGCGAGCGCGATGCCTTGCCAAAGGTTTTCATAGTGACCTCCCGTCAAAGTTTTGTTCCAGACCAGCGTCCATGTTTGCTCGGGTCGCGCGATTCGCTTCGCTGGCGACCGGAACCAGACGCCGTACGCTTGAGACCCACTTTAGCGGCCCCAATCGGATGAAGACGTGAGCGCTTGTAAGCGCGCATTTCAAAGATCGGGGCGAATGACGGAGGACCGATTTCGCTTTCAAGCCCCATTCAGCAAGGCTTGCGGGACGACGCTGCAACTCGGCTCACTGAATCAGCATGAAAGCTGGTTACATTCATTTCGGGGACGAAACATTTGGGAATGATGCGTCGCGGCAACCACGGCCCCAAAAAGCAAAAAGCCACGATCCGCGTTTCGCGAATAGTGGCTCAATGAGAAGCGCACCTGAGATGCGCGCCCCGGCGCGTTGTCTCGCGCTGAGGATGGTACTGCCGGTCTTAGTCCGTCAGCTTGATGCCGAACAGCGTGGACTGCGCGCGGCGCACACGCTCCGCTTCACGGGCACGCGCTTCGTACGAGTAGTCCGAATCCAGCGGCAGATGGGGCGACGCAAAGAGGTCGCTGACCTTTTGGAACAGTGCAAAGATGTAGCTCATGGCGACTCCCGGTTAGTGACTGCATTGCTAGGGTTTTCCCTTAGGATCGATTATAGGGGTTTTCCCTAGAAAAAATCTAGTGCAATGCAGCAAATTTTCGGGGTGGCGCGTTGTCGCGGTCTCACGGGGCTCGAAACGTTGCATCCCGACAACATCCCCGATTTGACGATCGGACGGCCAGACGTTCGGCGCCAGGGCGGCAATATCGCTTAGTTCAGGCTCGAAGCTCTTGCTTTGTGGCCGTGCGGAGCGTGAGTGTGTCTCGCGTGCGTCGGCGTCGCGCCGGGCTGCGAGGGCGCGGTGAGGGTCGTCGCGGCAGGTGCCGACGCGGCATTCGCTGTCGCCGTCGCGGCCATCGCCGTATGCGCGTCGAGCAGGCTCACCATCGCCGCCTGCTGGTTCTGCATCATCTGCTCGATGCGGTGCTGCTGGGCCGTCGTCTCGTGCGTGAGGCGCATCAGCAGCAGCGTCTGCGCGATGCCGATCGCCACTGTCACCAGCAGCGCGCCGACCACGATCGAGAGCATCCATTTCATGCGCCGCGAATGATCGGTGGCGGCGCGGCGTTGATCGGCGATCACGCCGTACAACGCATCGACGGTATCGGCGAATGCGGTCGCACGCGCGCGGTCGAGCTCCGGCTCCGAGCGTAGAGCGGCAGCAGCCGCGTCAGTGCGGCGCGCGTCACGCAAGGACGTGGCAAATGCGGTGGGCTTGTCCGCAGATGCGGACCGCGGGGTCGCTACGGACGTCGCGGTCGAGGGCTCGTCGTCCTGCTTCGCGGTCGCAGGCTCTGACGAGGCGGGTTGCGTGCTCGTCGCGGCCTTGTCAGCGGACTGGCTCACGTCACTGCTGTCGATCGCAGCGGACGTGGCAACCGAAGCCGTGTCGCGCGATGCCGTTGCAGCTTTCGCGAAGGTCGCGGCGAAACGCTGCGGCGGTCTGCCAGCGCCCGCCGTCGCTGCCGACTCCGCTTCGGCCGCCTGGCGCAACGCGGTCACGCTGCGCGCGACGGTCGCGGCGGCCATCGCCGAGCTGAGCGGTGCGAATGCCTCACGCGACGTTGCCGTGGGTTTGTCGTCAGTATTGGATTCGGTGTTCGGCGTTGCATCGGCGGAGGCGCCGTTCGTGGCCTCGCTTGCGCGCGCATCAGCAACCGCCATCACCGGCTCGACATCGAAGCCGCTCAATTGCTCGTTCACCGGCACCGGCGCGTCAAGCTTCGCCGCACGCGGGGCGCGTCGCGCCGCCTTGTCGAGCGGCGCGTGTTCATCGAATGCGCCGACCGCCTGCAGCACCACGTCCGGCAACTCGAAGCCATGCAGCGTGCCCTGGCGGACGTCGATGTTCATCGCTTCGAGCGTCGCGCGAGTCGGATCGTCGGGGAACAGGTCGAGCGTGCTGTCGTCGCGCGCGACGCCACTTAGTTGCGCGAGGCGTTGCGCGGAGCGCGCCGCACGCGCCAGCTTGTTTTCGGTTTCGGTGGAGACGGCGCCCGCGCGCTGCTTCTTCGAAGCGGCGCGCCGGGGCCTGGATTGCGGAGATGCTGCGGAATCTGCCATAGAGAAAAGAGCGGTCGTCGCCGGGAACGGGGCGCCGGATGCCGCTCGTCATTGCCATTGGAATATTTAGAGCCCGCATTGTCGCATGGCGCTCTGCCCGCGCCGAAGCCATTCCCCGACGTTTTTGCGCCGACTCGCGCCGTGTCGCGCCTTTCACGACGTTGCGTTGTCGCCGCGGAACTCCCGCGTTCCCTACAATTGCCGCATACTGAACCGCCGCCCTGAACGCTGCCTCGACACATTGCGCAAGCTGCGCCTGAACCACTCGACCATGCCAAGCACGACCCCTCCCCCTGCTTCGACGACCACCGCCGCGACCGCGCTGCGCGAGCACTTCGCGAACGTGGTGCTGCCGATGTGGCGTGGGCCCGGCTTCAACCACGCGCTGCAACTGCCCTACGAAGCGCTCGATGCGACCGGACATCAGCCGCTGCCCGCGCAACGCTATCGGGCGATGGCGTGCGCACGTCAGTTGTTCACGTTTTCGCAGGCGGGCGATATGGAACACGCGCGCGTGCTGTTCGATTCGCTGACGCGTACTTTTCACGACGCCGACCACGGCGGATGGTTCTACAGCGTCGACGCGCTCGGCGTGCCGCTCGACACGACCAAGGACCTCTACACGCACGCGTTCGTCGTGTTCGCGTGCGCAGAATACGCGCGGCGCTCCGACAGCCGGGAAGCGCTGAAACTGGTGCACAGCACGACCGCGCTGATCCAGTCGAACTTCGCAGCCGACGGCGACCTTTTCAACTCGGCGCTCAACGTCGATTTTTCGAAGGTGACCGGCACGCCGCTGCAGAATCCGTTGATGCACCTGACCGAAGCGTGGCTCGCCGCCTGCGAAGCGACGCGCGACAACGTGTTCGGCGCCGCGTTGCGCCGCCTCGCCGGCGCGGTCGAGCGACACTTCGTGCACGCGCCTAGCGGCTGCATCGCCGAATTGCCGATTGGCGCGAGCGGCAACCGTCTGGAGCCGGGACATCAGTTCGAGTGGTACTGGCTGGTCAGGCAGGCGGGCGCGCTGTTCGATGGCACGGGGCTCGCCGAATCGCTGGCGCGCGCCTTCACGTTCGCGCAGCAGCATGGCGTGGACCCGGCCAGTGGCGGCGTGTGCGCATCGCTCGACGAGGCCGGCCATGTCAGCGACGCGACCCAGCGGATCTGGGCACAGACGGAATACCTGCGCGCGCTCGCCTGTCACGACGACCCGGCCGTGCGCGCGGCGCTGCCGCAACAGATCGAGCGTTTTCAGCAATGCTTCTTGCATGAGCACGGCTGGTTCGAATGCAAAACGTCGAGCGGCGAAGTCGCGCGCGACGACATGCCGTCGACCACGCCGTACCACCTCGCTACCGCGTACGCGGCGCTGCCTGTGGCCGCCGAATCCGAAGTGCGGACTTAACTGAACTTCGACCACAATAGATGAAGTTGAAGGGTGGATCGACTCAACAGACGGTCGTGCACATGAAGAAAAATGCGTCCACCCTTGCCGAGAGAAATTTAGTATCGCTGTAAACCCTGGCGAAAAAAAGTTCTCGCCAAACCCGTTGAAAGCGCGAAAAAAACATCAAAACCGGGAATACCCGCATGCAGTGTGATTGGCGTCTGTCATGAAGACGTGATACAACTCTCCCCTCGCGCTCGCACTCACATCGAGCAATTGCGGTCGCGATGCAATACACAACATTTATTTGGATCAAAAATGGCAACAGGTACTGTTAAGTGGTTTAACGATGCAAAGGGCTTTGGCTTCATCACGCCGGACGACGGCGGCGAAGACCTGTTTGCACACTTCTCGGAAATCCAGGCATCGGGCTTCAAGTCCCTGCAGGAAAACCAGAAAGTGTCGTTCGAAGTCAAGCAAGGCCCGAAGGGCAAGCAAGCTGCGAACATCCAGGCTATCTAAGTACTTTCAAGTACTTTGAGACAGACTTGGACGTCACGATAGGTGCCTCCGCAGGCCCCTGCGTCTAATGCAAATGGCTCGCTTTACGCGGGCCATTTTCTATTTTCTGCCTC
Source organism: Burkholderia sp. H160 (assembly GCA_000173575.1). Classification (GTDB taxonomy): domain Bacteria; phylum Pseudomonadota; class Gammaproteobacteria; order Burkholderiales; family Burkholderiaceae; genus Paraburkholderia. Next base: position 10,875 of record ABYL01000185.1, read on the forward strand.
GTTTTTAAGCGTCGCCGCTTTAAAGCGCATGCATTCCAGTCAATGCCAATTGCGCATTTGCGGCGGACAGGACACCCGCCTGTTGCGTGCGCAACACACTTTCCGAAATTTCGAACACGGAGACCGCCTGCTTCAATTGCTCGGTCTGCTGGTGCAGCGACGCGGCCGCGGCCGCGGCCTGCTCGACGAGCGCCGCATTCTGCTGCGTCATCTCATCCATCTGCACGACCGCCTGGTTCACCTGCTCGATGCCGGTACTCTGCTCGAGCGACGACGCGCTGATTTCAGCCATCATCTGCGTGACGCGCGAGATCGACGCTGACACGTGGCTCATCGCTTCGCCGGCACGCTCGACGAGCG
>ABYL01000184.1 GCA_000173575.1 Burkholderia sp. H160
CCGTTCAATCTCGGCGAAGCGACGGTCACGCGCGCCACGCTGCGTCTGCGTGCCAGCGGCGACGTTGAGGCCACCGTCGGCGTGGCCTGCCATCTGGGACGCGACCGGCGTCGCGCCGAACTCGCCGCGCTGGCCGACGCGTTGCTGCAGATGCCCGAGCATCACGACAGCCTGCAGCGCCAATTGATCGAGCCGTTCGCCGCGCAACAAAAGGCCCTGCGCGCGCAACAGCAACAGGACGCCGCGGCGACGCGCGTCGAATTCTTCACGATGGTGCGAGGCGACTGATGGACCATCCACCGATTGCGTTGTCCACGCTGACGCCGGGTTTCGCGGACCCGGTCCACGACACCCAGGCCGTGTTTCGCACGTTGCTCGACGCGTTGTCGCGACCCGGCACGATCGGCGTGATTCACGACGCGCTGCCCGAGTTGCGCAACACGCCGGTCGAACCCGCCGCGTTCGCCGCGCTGCTGACGCTCTGCGACTACGCGACGCCGGTCTGGCTCGCGCAGCCCGATACCGCGCTCGCGTCGGCGTTGCGTTTCCATACCGGCGCGCCGCTCGTCGATGCGCCCCGCGAGGCGGCATTCGTGTATCTGCACGATGCCGACGCGTTGCCGCCACTCGAAAGCTTCGCGCTCGGCAGCGCCGAGTCGCCCGAGCAATCGGCCACGCTGCTGATCCGAGTTGAAGCGCTGACGGGTGGCGCACCGGTCACACTGAGCGGACCCGGTATTCTGGATGTCGAAACAATTTCGCCGGTTGGTCTGCCTGCGCGGTTCTGGCAGGAACGCGCGATGCTCGCACCGCTGTTTCCGTGCGGCATCGACTGTTATCTGGTTTGCGGCCCGCGCGTGATCGGCCTGCCGCGCACAACTGAAGCGAAGGTGAACTGATGTACGTTGCCGTCAAAGGTGGAGAACGCGCGATCGAAGCGTCGTGGCGCCTGCTCGACAAAGCGCGCCGCGGCGATACGCAGATCGCCGAACTGAGCGTCGCGCAGATTCGCGAGCAGTTGCGGCTCGCGGTCGCGCGCGTGATGACCGAAGGGTCTGTCTACGACGAGGACCTCGCCGCACTCGCAATCAAGCAGGCGGCCGGCGATCTTGTCGAAGCGATCTTCCTGCTGCGTGCGTATCGCACCACGTTGCCGCGCTTCGGCTACACGCGCGCGATCGATACCGAAACGATGCAGATCGAGCGCCGCATCTCGGCGACCTTCAAGGACTTGCCTGGCGGCCAGCGGCTTGGCGCAACCTATGACTACACGCAGCGCCTGCTCGATTTCGCCCTGCTCGCCGAAAGTGACGACGCGCAGCAAGAGGTGACGCGCGGCGGCGTGCCGGTTTCGCAAGAACCGCCCGCGCCAGAATCGATGCCGCGCGTCGTTTCGCTGCTCGACAAGGAAGGCCTGATCGAACAGGAGCGCCCAACACCCGACGGCGCGGAACCCGGCGATCTGTCACGTGAACCGCTCGCGTTTCCGGCAGCCCGCGCGACGCGCCTGCAGAATCTCGCGCGCGGCGACGAAGGCTTTCTGCTCGCGATGGGCTATGCGACGCAGCGCGGCTACGCGCATTCGCACCCGTTCGCGGGCGAGATCCGCTTCGGCACGATCGCGGTCGAGATGGACCTCGACGAACTCGGCGAAGCGGTCGATATCGGCGACATCGACATCACCGAGTGCCAGATGATCAATCAGTTCGCGGGCAGCGGCGCGGTGCCGCCCACCTTCACGCAAGGCTACGGTCTCGCATTCGGCCACTCGGAGCGCAAGGCGATGGCGATGGCGCTCGTCGATCGCGCTTTGCGAGCGGAAGAACTCGGCGAAACGCTCGCGTCGCCGACGCAGGACATCGAATTCATGCTGTCGCACAGCGATAACGTCGAGGCGTCAGGCTTCGTGCAGCACCTGAAGCTGCCGCATTACGTCGATTTCCAGGCCGAGCTGGAACTGGTGCGGCGCCTTCGCGCGCAGCATCGAAGCAACGATGAAGCAAGCCACGCCACCGACAAGGAGCAGGCAGCATGAACGCGCCCGACACCGCTGTTGCAAACACGTCCTACGACAGCGCCGCGCACGGCTATAACTTCGCCTATCTCGACGAGCAGACCAAGCGCATGCTGCGCCGCGCGCTGCTGAAGGCGGTCGCCGTGCCGGGCTACCAGGTGCCGTTCGCGTCGCGCGAAATGCCGTTGCCATTTGGCTGGGGCACCGGCGGCATCCAGGTGACGGCCGCGATCATCGGCAAAACGGACACGCTTAAGGTCATCGATCAGGGCTCGGACGAAACCACCAACGCGGTCAACATCCGCCGCTTCTTCGCGCGCACCACCGGTGTGGCGACCACGCGGCACACGCGCGAGGCGACGATCATCCAGACGCGCCACCGGATTCCCGAAACCCCGCTGACCGACCGGCAGATCCTCGTCTATCAGGTGCCGATGCCCGAGCCGCTGTACCGGCTCGAACCGCGCGTCGCCGAATGCAGGAAGCTGCATGCGCTCGCCGATTACGGACTGATCAGCGTGAAGCTGTATGAGGACATCGTGCATCACGGCAGCATCGCGACCACGTACGACTACCCGGTGATCGTCAATCATCGCTATCTGACGTCGCCCTCGCCGATCCCGAAGTTCGACAACCCGAAGATGCACATGAACGCCGCACTGCAACTGTTCGGCGCAGGCCGCGAGCGGCGCATTCACGCGATTCCGCCTTATACGCCGGTGCGCAGCCTCGACTTCGACGATCATCCGTTCGAAGTGCAGAAGTGGCAGCACGCGTGCGCGCTGTGCGGATCGAAGGAAAGCTTCCTCGACGAGATGATCGTCGACGATGCGGGCACGCGCATGTTCGTCTGCTCCGATAGCGACTACTGCCACGAGCGGCGCGGCGACGGCGATGGCGATACCGAACCGCAAGCACCGCTGCCGCGCGCCACGCGCGAAGGAGAATCCGCATGACGCCGCTTCTGAGCGCACGCGCGCTCACCAAACAGTATGGCGGCCGCAACGGTTGCCGCAACGTGAGCTTCGATCTCTATCCGGGCGAGGTGCTGTGCATCGTCGGCGAGTCGGGCTCGGGCAAGACCACGCTGCTCAACACGCTGGCGCTGAAGACCGAGGCCGATAGCGGCTCGCTGCACTACACCGCGTCGCATGGCGACTCGCTCGATCTGCGCGCGCTGTCCGAGCCGCGCCGCCGTCTGCTGATGCGCACCGAGTGGGGCTTCGTGCAGCAGAATCCGCGCGACGGCCTGCGCAGCGGCGTATCGGCCGGCGCCAACATCGGCGAGCCGTTGATGGCGGTCGGCGCGCGCCACTACGGCGAAATTCGCCGTACGGCCACGCAATGGATGGAGCGCGTCGAGCTCGACCCGGCGCGTATCGACGAATTCCCCGCCGCGTTTTCGGGCGGCATGCAGCAGCGTCTGCAGATCGCGCGCAATCTCGTCACCGGTCCGCGTCTCGTGTTCATGGACGAACCGACCGCCGGTCTCGACGTGTCCGTGCAGGCGCGTCTGCTCGATCTGCTGCGCACGCTGACGTCGACGCTGCATCTGTCGGTGCTGATCGTCACGCACGATATCGGTGTCGCGCGTCTGCTCGCGCATCGGCTGATGGTGATGCAGGCGGGCGAAGTCGTCGAGGCCGGCCTGACCGATCAGGTGCTCGACGATCCGCAGCACCCCTATACGCAAACGCTGGTTTCCTCGGTTCTGCCGGTTTGAGGCTCACAATGCAATCCACTGATGTAGCAATCGATGCGGGCGGCGAGCGAGCGTTCGCCGACAACGCGGCGCTAATGCTGCGCGCCGCCGGCATCGGCAAGACTTTCACGCTGCACGGCCAGGGCGGCGTGCGGATCGAAGCGCTCGCGGGCGTCTCGCTCGAGGTCGAGCGCGGCGAATGCGTGGTGCTGGTCGGGCCGTCGGGCGCGGGCAAGAGCACGCTGCTGCGCTGTCTGTACGGCAACTATCTGGCGAGCACCGGCTCGATCGCGATTCGCGACACGAGCGCTCAGGGCCAGCCCGTCACGATCACCGGCGCCGAACCGCGCGACGTTCTGCGTCTGCGCCGCGGCGTGGTCGGCTACGTCAGCCAGTTTTTGCGCGTGATTCCGCGCGTGCCGACGCTTGCGCTCGTCGCCGAGCCGCTGGTGTTGCACGGCGTCGCCGAACATGAAGCCAGTGCGCGCGCCGCTGAATTGCTCGCGCGGCTGAACGTGCCGGAGCGGCTGTGGTCGCTCGCGCCCGCGACATTTTCGGGCGGCGAGCAGCAGCGCGTGAACATCGCGCGAGGCTTGATTGCCGGGCATCCGCTGCTTTTGCTCGACGAACCGACCGCGTCGCTCGATGCGGAAAACCGCGACGTGGTGGCCGATCTGATAGTCGAGGCGCGCGATCGCGGCGCCGCGATCGTTGGTATCTTTCACGACGAAGAGACGCGCAACAAGGTCGCGACGCGCCGCCTGGAACTGCGGCCGCCGCTGCGGCACTAAACTGCAACAAAGCCCGACTGACTACGGAGCAAGTCGATGTTGATCAGCAACGCTCGCATCGTGACGCGAGACGAAGTATTCATCGGCGCCGTGCGCGTCGAAAACGGCGTGATTCGCGACGTCGAACGCGGCGCGAGTTCGGTACGCGATGCCGAAGACTGGGACGGCGATTATCTGCTGCCCGGTCTGATCGAACTGCATACGGACAATCTCGAGAAGCACCTCGTGCCGCGTCCCGGCGTCGAATGGAATACCGACGCGGCCTTCGTGATCCACGACGCGCAGGTCGCCGCCGCCGGCATCACGACCGTGTTCGACGCGCTCGCGATCGGTTCGCGCTCGAACGTCGGCCTGCGTAACCGCGACGTGCAAACGCAATGCGCCGATTCACTGCTGCGGCTGTCCGAGCGTCAACTGCTGCGCGCCGAGCACTTTCTGCATCTGCGCTGCGAGATCGCGACCGCCGACGTGCTCGAGGTATTCGATTCGCTGTGCGCGCATCCGCTGCTGCGGCTCGCATCGGTAATGGACCATACGCCGGGCCAGCGCCAATGGCACGACCGCGAGCAATGGCGCCGCTACCAGGAGCGCAACGGCAAGATGAGCGACGAGCGCGTCGCGACCGCGCTCGCCGAGCTTGCGGTCGAACAGGAACGTTACGCGGATGCGCACCGCCGCGAGATCGTCGAGCGTTGCCGGCGTCTCGGCATTCCACTCGCGAGTCACGACGACACGCTGATCGAGCACGTCGAACAGGCGAAGGCCGAGGGCATCGTGCTCGCCGAATTCCCGACCACGCTAGTCGCCGCGCAGGCCGCGCGCGAGCACGGCATCGCGACGATCATGGGCGCGCCGAACATCGTGCGCGGCGGCTCGCATTCGGGCAACGTGTCGGCGCTCGACCTCGCGCGCGCGGATCTGCTCGACATCCTGTCGTCGGATTACGTGCCGTCGAGCTTGCTCACCGCGGTGTTCGATCTCGTCGAAAAAGCGGGCTGGTCGCTGCCGCGCGCGATGGCGACGGTCTCGGCCGAACCGGCGCGCACCGTGGGCCTCACGGACCGCGGGGCGATCGAGCCGGGCTTGCGCGCGGACTTCGTGCGCGTGACGATGCTCGACAAGCTGCCGGTGCCGCGTGCGACTTATCGAGGTGGGGTGCGGATTGTTTGAGTGCGCGGTTTGAGCGCGGCTGCGTCTCAAGTCGATCGCGCATAAAACCGCGTCACGCGGTGGGCTCCGGCTCGCGCCCCTCGATCGCATCCTGTGCGGCACGCGCCTGCGCGAATTGGGTCCTGGCAAGCTCCCTCGCCTGCTCGGCCTGCTCGTCGAGCCGCATGGCGAGCAGATCCCGATAGCGCAGATACGCGCAACGTCCGCCCGATTTCGCCGCATACATCGCGGCATCGGCGTTCAGCAGCAGTTCCTCGGCATTGCCGCTGTCGTGCGGGAACTCGCTGATGCCGATGCTCGCGCCGACCGTCATGCTATTGCCGTCAATGGTCAGCGTTTCGTTGAGCGCCTCCATGATGACGGCGGCGATCGCGGGCGTGACCTCCGCCGCGCGCGGCCCTTCGATCAACACGATGAATTCGTCACCGCCGAGCCGCGCGACCACGTCGCCGGGATACAGCACGTCCTTCAGGCGGCGCGCGACCGCGACCAGCACCTTGTCGCCGACCGAGTGGCCGAACTGATCGTTGATCTGCTTGAAGCGGTCGAGGTCGACGAACAGCACGGCGAGCCCTTCGCCGCGGAATTTCGCCTCCTCGATCGCGCTTTCGAGCTTCTGCATGAACAGCATGCGGTTCGGCAGGCCGGTCAGCACGTCGTGCGAAGCCAGATGCACGAGCTCGCTCTGCTTGCTGTGCAGCGCATCCATCTGCGCGCGAATTTCGCGGCGCAAACGCTCGAAGCAGCGCGCGAGCACGCCGATTTCGTCGGTTCGCTTGAGCGGCAGTGTGTGCATCGCATGCTCGGCGAACAGATGCGTTGCCGCATATGCGAGCAGATGCAACGGCTTGGTCAGTGCTCGCGCGAACAGGATCGCCAGCAGCACTGACAACGCGCTGAACACCAGCACCATGCGAATGATCCGCGTGCCAAGCTGATTCGCGCCGGCCAGCACGTCTTCGAGCGGCTTCGCGAGACCGAGCACGATGAAGCGGTTGCCCTCCGAGCCGCCGAACGGCCGGCGCACGAACGCGAGCACGTGCCCGTCCGCCTCGCCGGGGCCCGCGAGACCGTTGACGCGCGCCTCGCTGCGTTGCTGCTCGAACAGATGCTTCGTAATCGGGAAGCTGTCCTGCATCAGCACGCGTCGGCCGCGGTCGAAACCAAAGGTCTTCGACGGGTCGGGATGAATCAGGAAGTCGCCCCACTCGTTCGCCAGATAGACCTGATAGTCGCTCGGCAGATCGCTCTGCAAACGCCGCAACACGCCGGCCAGATCAATGTCGAGCACGACGACGCCGACCACCGTGCCGCGCGCGTCCGCGATCGGCGTGCCGAGACGCAGCGTCGGCTTGCCTTGGGCCGCATGCGTGCCGTATTCGTGATTGACCGAGATCGGCGACGTGTAGATGCGGCCCGGCGAAAACGCGAGCGTTTCGAATACGTACGGGAACTGGGCTTTTTCCTGCAGATCGTTACCCTCGACGCGCACGAGGCCGTCGCTGTCGCGATCGAAACGGATCAGTTCGAGCCCATGATGCTGCCGCGTGATCAGCCGCACTTGCAGATATTCCGGGTGATGCAGCATGAAGCTCGAATACACCTGCGCAAGCCGCTCGCGGCCGGGGTTCGGGCCGATGCCGTCGTCGGTCTGCGCTACGTTCACCGACGACGGCATCGTCGCGAGCACGAGCGCGTCCGCCGCGACGTCGTCGATCGACATGGCGATGCGCTGGCCGAGCAGCTCCGTCGAAGTCTGCAGGCTCTGCTCCGCTTCGTTGACGAGCATCGTGCGATTCGCGCGATACGCGTAATAGCCGGTCGCGCCCGACGCCAGCACGCCGATGCAGGCGAGCAGCACGGACAGCTTGAAGGTCAGGCCGCGGTGCAGCATCAGAAGCGCTCCGAACGGGCGCCCGACACGATCCGCACCCACAGCTTCTCGCGGCGCTCGATATCCTCGACCGGACTGATCCAGACGATATGCGCGTTGGCGCTGCCTTCCGCGGGCTCGGTCAGCGTGTTCGCGAGCCCCTGTCGCTGCGTGAGCAACCCGCTCACGCCCGGCTCGAGCATGTAGTTGATCCACGCGAGCGCGAGCGGCTTGTCACCCGCCGAGCGCGTCATCGCCCAGCAATCGAGCCACGCGAGCGCGCCTTCGTCCGGAATCACGTAGCCGACGTCCGCGCCCGCACGACGCAGCAGCTCCACCTGCTGGGTACCGTAGTTGCCGAACATCAGCGCGACATTGTGCTGGATGAAGAACGCGGTCGCCTCCTCGGGCAGCGTGTAATAGGTCAGCAGGTTGCGGCGCAGATCGACGAGCTTGTGCGCGATCTCGCGCATCTGCACGGAGTCGAGTTGAAACGGATGCGGATAGCCGAGCGCGAGCGCGGTGAACGAGAAGTTGTGCTGCGCGCTATTGAAGTCGAGCACCTTGCCGCGATAGCGCGGGTTCCACAGTTCGAGCATCGAATGCGGCGCGACCGGAATCTGGCGGCGATCGTAGATGAGTCCCATCGACGAATACGTGAACGGAATTGCGTAGACCTTGCCCGCCGACGTCAGTCCGTCGATCGAGCCGAGCGCCTGGAAACGCGGCAACTGCTTCTTCGTGTTCGGCAGACTCGCGAGATCAAGCGGCGCAAGCAGATTCGCCTTCGTATAGCGGCGGACTTCGGCGGTGTTGGCGGCCAGCACGTCGAACGGCGGCGTGTCCTTGCTGTGCATCTGCGCCCACAGCGCTTCGTCGGAATCGACGAGCGTGACCTCGACCTTCGCGTCGTAGCGCGCTTCGAATGCCTTGACGACGTCCGGGTCCGCGTAGCCGGGCCACGCGAGCACGTGCAGCACTTTGTCGGCGGCCACGGCGGGCGTCGTCGCGCCGAAACCCGCGCACAGGACTGCGCCCATCAGAAAAGGCGAAAACCCGGAAAGAATGGCGGACCCAAATCCGGCTGCGCCACTCGCCGAAAATCCAGATGAATCGTGCGACAAAAACCCGCCAAAAAACCGGTGGTGCGATAAAGCCGCGCGCGCCCGCGCGCCGGCGCTTGCGATTTGTCGCTTGAAAGCCTGTTTACAACAGCCCGTTTGATCCGCCGTGAACTTCGTGTGCATGAATGACACCGTAGAGCAGAAAGGCCTTTTTTGAGCGAGCGCAAACGCGCGGCATTTAAATCTTGACGGCTGTCCGACGACGTGCCGCAACGCGATCCCCGCCTGCGCGGTGGTCGGCTTCCAGCGCAGGGAGCATCGATCATAGCGCCAAAGACTTCGATTTTGCACCGGTTCGAAACGGCCGCAAAAAATACCGGGCGCCCGCAATCGCATGTCATGCAATAGTCTCGACACCGCTGTTAAGTAACGGCAAATTCAGGCGAGATCTTTAACGGCCCATCCGCGATTCAAACCCGCGATTCAAACCGGCTGTCGACGAGCTTTCGGGAAAACCCCATCGTATTACCGCTCCTTCGTTACACCCGCGTTACGCAAACCCCGCCAACGGTGTACGATCCGGTCACGCCGGTTTGCGCGCAAGCGTTGCTGTAGAGAGCCTCCTCCAGCGCCATCCGGTGTTTTACTAACTTCCCAATATTTTTGAACTGATAAGCTTGGCGCGCGTTGCAGGCCACCCGGCTTGCAGCCTGACCAGAAGCCCTGTCGTGAGTCGCGCCGGGCATCCCAAGGCGGCACCACCGCCGAGGGCGTAATTGAACTACACCGAGGAGTAAAAACAGTGAAGAAACTGCTAGCGGCTTTGACGGTTGCTCTGCTTGCAACCGTCTCGATTGGCGCACACGCAAAAGATTGGTCGACGATCCGTTTTGGGGTTGACGCCAGCTATCCCCCGTTCGAGTCGAAAGGCGCGGACGGCAAGCTCGTTGGCTTCGATATCGACCTCGGCAACGAAATTTGCAAGCGCGTCGGTGCGAAGTGCGTGTGGGTCGAAAACGACTTCGACGGCATGATCCCGGCGCTGAAGGCGAAGAAGTTCGACGGCGTGCTGTCGTCGATGTCGATGACGCCGCAACGCGCCGAACAGATCGCCTTCTCGTCGAAGCTGTTCAACACGCCGACGCGCCTCGTCGCGAAGCAGGGCTCGGGCATCCTGCCGACCGCTGAATCGCTGAAGGGCAAGACGGTGGGCGTCGAACAGGGCACGATCCAGGAAACCTACGCGAAGACGTACTGGGAACCGGCGGGCGCGAAAGTCGTGCCGTATCAGAACCAGGACCAGGTCTACGCCGACCTGATCTCGGGCCGTCTGGACGCAGCGCTGCAGGACGCGGTGCAGGCTGACCAGGGCTTCCTGAAGACGCCGCGCGGCAAGGGCTTCGTGTTCGTCGGTCAGGACCTCAACGATCCGAAGATCCTCGGTAGCGGCGCCGGCATCGGCATGCGCAAGGAAGACACCGATCTGAAGGCGAAGGTCGACAAGGCGATCGCCGACATGATCAAGGACGGCACCTACAAGAAGATCGAGAAGAAGTACTTCGACTTCGACGTGTACGGCAGCTAAACCGCCCACGCGCGCCTCACGGCGCGCCGGCCGGTTGTACCCGAAACGGGCTCCGCGATGCGGAGCCCGTTTTGTTTTGCGGCTCCACATCGAGCCACATGAAGCCACATCGTGTGGCATATCGGCTAAGATCATGCGACACGCGGCTTCCGTGAGACAGGTTGCCGCAGTCCGCGCAGACGGACCCCGCGCGCAGCGGCGCGCGTCTTTCCCCCTTGCAATCAACTACCTAGCGCGGCTCGTTCGAGCGAACCGCGAAGCCAAAACCATGCAAACCCAGACCCATCCGCTGATTGCCCCGTCGCTTGGCACCGCCCGCGAACTGACGAGTTTCCACTACGGTCCCGGCGGCGGCCAAAAGATCTATATCCAGTCGTCGCTGCACGCGGACGAACTGCCCGGCATGCTGGTGACGTGGTCGCTGCGCCGCAAGCTGGCCGCGCTCGAAGCCGCGGGCAAGCTGCGCGGCGAAGTCGTGATCGTGCCGGTGCCGAATCCGATCGGCCTGAACCAGCATCTGCTCGGCCAGATGCTCGGCCGCTTCGAGACTGGCAGCGCGCAGAACTTCAACCGCAACTTCTACGACCTCGCCGAGCTCGTGCTGCCGGTCATCGAGTCGCGCCTGAGCGGCGACATCGACGCGAATCGCGAGGCCATCCGTACGGCGATGCGCGAAGCGCTCGACGCGCAGCAACCGACCACCGAACTCGGCTCGCAACGGCTCGCGCTGCAAAAGCTCTCGTACGACGCCGATGTCGTGCTCGATCTGCACTGCGACTGGGAGGCCGCGATGCACCTGTACACGAATCCGGACCTGTGGCCCGAAGTCGAGCCGCTCGCGCGCTATCTGGACGCAAAGGCGTCGCTGCTCGCGCTGAACTCGGTCGGCAATCCGTTCGACGAGATCCACAGCTTCTGCTGGTCGGATCTGCGCGGCCGCTTCGGCGAGCGCTTCCCGATTCCGAACGGCGGGATCTCGGTCACGATCGAGCTGCGCGGCCAGCGCGACGTGTCGCACGAGTACGCGGAAAAGGACGCGCAGGCGATCATCGAATATCTGACCTCGCGCGGCGTGGTCGCCGGCGAGCCGGCGCCGCTGCCGCCGCTCGAATTCGCGGCGACGCCGCT
>ABYL01000183.1 GCA_000173575.1 Burkholderia sp. H160
AGCGCATCGACGGCGACGACGCGGCTCGCGTCGAGCGCTTCGTCGACGGCGGCCGTGGTCGCGTCGTGGCCGAACGGCGTGACGACGATCAGCGAACCGGCGGCGGGCGTCGCACCTTCGTCGAGCTGCACGCCTGCTTTGTTGACCAGTTGAACGACGGCCTCATAGGCCTCGCCGTAGCGTTTGCTGACCCACACGCTTTGCGGCAGCGTAGTCGGCGCGGGTGCTTCGGCGGCCACCTGCTGTTTGCCGTCCACGTAGCGATAAAAACCTTCACCGGTCTTGCGGCCGAGCAGTCCGCCCGACAGCCGCGTACCCGTGATCGGCGACGGCGTGTAGCGCGGTTCTTCATAGAACTGATGATAGATGGATTCCATCACCGGATGCGACACGTCGAGTGCGGTCAGGTCCAGCAGCTCGAACGGCCCCAGGCGAAAGCCGGCCTGCTCGCGCATGATGCGGTCGATGTCCGCAAAGCTCGCGACCCCTTCGCCCGCCACGCGCAAGCCCTCGGTATTCATGCCGCGGCCCGCGTGATTGACGATGAAGCCGGGCATGTCCTTCGCGCGCACCGGCGTGTGACCCATGCGGCGCGCGAGATCCATCAGCGCGTCGGCGGCCTCGGCGTTGCTGCGCAGCCCGTCGATCACTTCGACGACCTTCATCAGCGGTACCGGATTGAAGAAGTGATAGCCGACTACGCGCGACGGATCGGTACAGCCCGCGGCGATCGCGGTAATCGACAGCGACGACGTATTCGACGCGAGGATGCAGCGCCCGCTGACCACGGTTTCGAGCTCGCGAAATAACACCTGCTTCACGTCGAGCTTTTCGACGATCGCCTCGATGACCAGATCGCAACCGACCAGTTCGCTGATCGCCTGTACCCCGCTCACGTTGGCGAGCGCGGCGAGCGAGCGCGACTGCTCGAGCTTGCCTTTGGCCGTCAATCTGGCGAAAGTCTCCGCGAGGTAGTCGCGCGCCGCGCCGACGGCGGCCGCGTTGGCGTCGTAGAGCCGCACTCGCAGCCCCGCGAGCGCCGCGATCTGCGCGATCCCGCGGCCCATCGCGCCAGTGCCGACGATGCCGATGGTCTCGATGCCGAAATTGCGAGAGTTCATTGCGATGCCTGACTCCATGATTATTTTAGAATAGCACGACCGTGCAATTTATTGGATGATTTGATCGAACGCCGCTGCTGCGATTGCGATGCGCGGTCTCATACACCATCACGCAAGGAGACTCCTGATGATCAAGCTGTGCGGTTTCTCGCTTTCCAACTACTACAACAAGGTCAAGTTCGTGCTGCTCGAGCATGGCATCGAATTCGAGGAGCAACTCGTGAAGCCGAGTCAGGAAGAGGCGATGCTCCAGCATTCGCCGCTCGGCAAGGTGCCTTATCTGCAGACCGAGCACGGCGATCTGTGCGAGTCGCAGTGCATTGTCGAATATCTGGCTGCGCGTTTTCCCGACAAGCGGATCTTTTCCGCCGATCCATGGAAGGCGGCCAAGGAACGCGAAATGATCTTCTTCGTCGATGTGCATCTCGAACTGACGGCGCGCAATCTGTACAAGGAGGCGTTTTTCGGTGGCACGGTCAGCGACGCCACGAAGGGGCGCGTCGAGAAGGTGCTCACGCATCACATCGCCGGCTTCAGGCGGATCGCGAAGTTCGCGCCGTATCTGTGCGGCGAGCAGTTCAGCGTCGCGGATACGGCCGGCTACGTGAGCCTGCCGCTCGTCGGTATGGCGACGCAGACGATATACGGCCGCGATTTTCTGTTCGAAGCAGGGATCGACTGGAAGAGCTACGTGAAAACGATCAACGTGCGGCCGGCTGCGCAGCGCGTGAACGAGGATCGGAAAGCCGCTATCGCGGCGTCGCGTCCGTCCTGAGGGAATGACGGACGTGCAGTGATGCGCGCAGGGGTGCGAAGCGCACACCCATGCGGCGGAGCGCGATGGCAAGGAACGTGGATTCGTTCGTGACATCGCGCGGCGCATCCTAGAGCCGCGCGAGGCGTTCGAGCGCGGTGGCGAGCGTGCTTTCCTGCTTGGCGAAGCAGAAGCGCACCACGCCCGACTCGTGCGCCTCGTGATAGAACGCCGAGACCGGGATGGCCGCGACGCCGATCTCGCCGGTCAGCCATTGCGCGAAGTCGGCTTCGGGCAGATCGCTGATCGCCGAATAGTCGACGCACTGAAAATACGTGCCCGTGCACGGCAGCAACCTGAAGCGCGATTTCGCGAGGGCCGTGCGGAAGAAGTCGCGTTTCCGCTGATAAAACGCCGGCAGCTCGACATACGGCGCGGGGTCCAACATGTAATCGGCGAGGCCGATCTGCATCGGCGTGTTGACGGTGAACACGTTGAACTGATGCACCTTGCGGAACTCGGCGGTGAGCGCGGCGGGTGCGGCGACATAGCCGACCTTCCAGCCGGTCACGTGGTAGGTCTTGCCGAAGCTCGACACGACGAAGCTGCGCTGCGCGAGCTCCGGATAACGCGCGACGCTTTCATGCGGCGCGCCGTCGTAGACCATGTGCTCATACACCTCGTCGGACAGGATCAGCACGTTGGTGCCGCGCACGATCTGCTCGAGCTTGCGCATGTCCTGTTCGCGCCACACCGTGCCGGTCGGATTGTGCGGCGTGTTGATCATGATGAGCCGCGTCTTCGGCGTGATCGCGGCGGCGAGCTTGTCGAACGGGATCGCGTAGTCGGGCGCGTCGAGCGTGACGAAGACCGGCTTGCCGCCCGCGAGTTCGATCGACGGCAGATAGCTGTCGTAGGTCGGCTCGATCACGATCACTTCGTCGCCCGGATGGACGGTGCAAAGAATGGCGGTCAGCAATGCCTGTGTGGCGCCCGCGGTGACGGTGATTTCGCTGTTGGCGTCATAGCGGCGGCCGTACAGATTCGCGATCTTGTCCGAAATCGCCTCACGCAGCGGCAGCACACCGGCCATGGGCGGGTACTGGTTGTGGCCATGGCGCATCGCGTTCGAGACCGCGTCCACGATGCGCGGATCGCAGGCGAAGTCCGGAAAGCCCTGGCCCAGATTTACCGCGCCTTTTTCCGCGGCGAGCGCGCTCATCACGGTGAAAATCGTCGTGCCGACATTCGGCAGGCGAGATGGAAACGTGGGGCTCGTGGGCGTGTCGTGCGGTGCGTTCATGGCGTCGTGGGTAGCAGGGCGATAAGGTGGGCCGGTTCTCGAAACTGTTGTTGCGAAGGGCAAAGCCTGATTGTAGGGAATCGCGACACGCCGTGCGCGCCGCGAGTCTCACGTTGACCATCCGGCCGGCTCGCGCTGAGCCGTCGACGTGCGGTTGGCTCGAAGCGAAATACGGGTGGCCGGATTCACGCGCTGACGGGCTCGCCCCCGGCATTTTGCGCGATGCCGGTCGCCTCGACGAACGGCGCCGGTTGTGCGATCCGGAAGCCGAAATCGCGCGCGATCCGTTTCGCGAGCTTCAGCACAGCGCGGTCTTTCGACACGAGCCAGTCGGCCTGCGCCGCATGCGCGAGTTCGAGAAACTTCTGATCGTCGCGATCCTTGCATTGGGGCAGCGGCCGCGCGTTGCCAGTGGACTCGGTGGGCTCGAGCGGCTCGACCCGTTGCGCCAGCCGCGCGACGGCCGCGAGCGCGGCAGCTTTGTCCACGTTGCGGTGCGCGAATTGCGGATAGTCGAGCACGTAGGCGAGTTCGGCGAGGCAGCGCGCGTCGATCAGCGCGGTGAGCGCGCCGCTTTCGAGCGCGGCGGCGATCGGCCGCGTGTGCGGATCGTCGAATACGAGAATATCGATCCACACATTGGAATCGAGTACGACGCGCAATGCGCCGCTTGAGGCGAGGGAACCGGGCATTCGTTACAATCGGGCTTTCGTCTTTGACCGCCAGGCACGGCGTGCCTGCAAGCCTCTATGATAATCGTTCTGTCGCCGGCGAAATCGCTCGACTACGACACCCCGCCGCACGTCAAAAAGCACACGATCCCCGATTTCGTCGATGACGCCGCCGAACTGATCAGCGGTCTGCGCCGCTTGTCGCCGCAACAGATCGCTTCGCTGATGAGCATTTCCGATCAGCTCGCGCACCTCAATTTTCAGCGTTACGCGGACTGGTCGCCGCAATTCGGCACGCACAACGCCAAGCAGGCGGTGCTTGCCTTCAACGGCGACGTGTACGAAGGTTTCGATGCGAAGACGCTGTCGTCGGCCGATCTCGACTATGCGCAGAATCATGTGCGGGTGCTCTCGGGCCTCTATGGTCTGTTGCGTCCGCTCGATCTGCTGCAGCCGTATCGGCTCGAAATGGGCACCCGCTTCGTCAATCCGCGCGGCAAGGATCTGTATGCGTTCTGGGGCGAGCGGATCACGCACGCATTGAACGCGCAGTTGAAGAAGAATGAGGCGACCTCGCGCGTGCTGATCAATTGCGCGTCGGGCGAGTACTTCAAGTCGGTCAAGCCGAAGCTGCTCGACGCGCCGGTCGTCACGCCGGTGTTCGAAGACTGGAAGGGCGGCCGCTACAAGATCATCAGCTTCCATGCAAAACGCGCGCGTGGTTTGATGGCGCGCTTCGCGGTGGAAAACCGCCTCGATCGTCCCGAGCAGTTGAAGGACTTCGATTCCGAAGGCTATGCGTTCAGCGCCGAAGCCTCGAACGACTCCACCTACGTATTTCGCCGCCGAATTGCGGAATGAGCGTGCCGCTGCGTTGAACAGGCAGCGTGAATTCAGGCAGGGAAGAATCTCATGACGTTATCGATTACGAGCAATTTCGACGCAGGCGCGATTGATGTGCTGTCCTGCGAGGACGCCGGCAATATTCGCCTGCGTGTGCGGCCCGACAGCCACGCCGAGTTCGCCCAGTGGTTCTATTTCCGCCTCTCGGGCGCGGCGGGCGAGCGCTGCGTGATGAGCTTCGAGAACGCAGCTGCGTGCGCGTTCGCGGAGGGCTGGCGCGACTATCGGGCGGTCGCGAGCTATGACCGCGTGAACTGGTTTCGCGTGCCGACCTCGTACGACGGCAAGGTGCTGACGATCGACCACACGCCGGATTTCGACAGCATCTACTACGCGTACTTCGAGCCGTACAGCGAGGAGCGCCATGCCGAATTTCTCGGCGCCCTGCAGCAGATGCCGCACGCGTCGCTGACCGAACTCGGCAAGACGGTCGAAGGCCGGCCGATTTCGCTGCTTACGCTCGGCACGCCGCCCGCGGATGATGCCGCCAACGTCGCGCCCAAAAAGAAGATCTGGCTGATCGCGCGCCAGCATCCGGGCGAGACGATGGCCGAATGGTTTATCGAAGGGTTCGTGAAACGCCTCGTGGGTTGGGGCGATTGGGCGGGCGATCCGGTCGCGCGCAAACTGTACGATCACGCGGTGTTCTACATCGTGCCGAACATGAATCCGGACGGCAGTGTGCGCGGCAATCTGCGCACCAACGCAGCCGGCGCGAACCTGAATCGCGAATGGATGGAGCCGGACGCCGCGCGCAGTCCTGAGGTGCTGGTGGTGCGCGACGCGATTCACACGACGGGCTGCGACCTGTTCTTCGATATTCATGGCGACGAGGCGCTGCCGTATGTGTTCGTCGCGGGCTCCGAAATGCTGCCTGGCTTCACCGAGCGGCAGGGGCTCGAGCAGAAGGCGTTCATCGAGGCGTTCAAGCACGCGAGCCCGGATTTCCAGGACAAGCATGGCTACGCGGCGAGCAAGTATCGCGAGGATGCGTTGAAGCTCGCGTCGAAGTACATCGGCAATGAATTCGGCTGTCTGTCGTTGACGTTGGAAATGCCGTTCAAGGACAACGCGAATCTGCCCGACGAGCGGGTAGGCTGGAACGGCGAGCGCAGCGCGTCGCTTGGCGCCGCGATGTTGCAGGCAATTCTGCGACATGTGGAGACGTTCGCTTAACGAAGCGGACGGATACGAGAAACGAGGCACGCACGGAAAAAGTGCGTGCCTCGTTTTTTATTGGGGCGGCAGATCGCGCGGTGGCGCCAGTCGATCCGCGCCAGATGTCATTGGCTCTTCTTCTTCGAGCTCTTGTTTGCCGATTTGCTCGACGTCGCGCGCGACGATTTACCCGAGCCTGTATTCGACGACTTCTTCGACGACTTGCCGCCGACCCCGTGCTTGCCTTTGCCGCTCTTGTGCTTGCCCGATCCCTCGCTATGCGCGCGGTTCGGCGGCACCGGATCGTTCCAGCTGAACGCCAGCATCTGGCAGCCGACGTAGCCGCAGCGGAATTTCAGATCGGCCGGCGCACCCGAGTTGTTCTGGCGAACGCCGACGCCCTCGACGGTGACGATGCTGTCCACCTTCACGCGCTGCTTGCCTTCGTCGAACGAGTCGTTCCACGGCGTGACCGACGAATGGGCGCTGTCGAACGAGCTGGACGGAAATTCGACGTGGTCGAACGCGGTCGATGTGCTCGCGACAAAGTCGCCATGTGCGGCGCAGTCCGCGACGAGCGGATCCGCGTGCATTTCGGTGATAAATCTGTTGACGAGGTCGTTGTGCTGTTCGAGCTGATCAGCGAATGCGGGGGCCGCGCAGATGAGCGAGAGACTCGCTGCGCAGGCTGCCAACCGGCCGATCACTCGCCGCAATCGGCGCGGTACGTTGGTGCGATCCATCTAGTTGTTTAGACGATAATGGGAAAGAGGCAAATAAGATGCGCCGCGAACGGGTTGAGTTCAATGTTGCGACAAATATTCAGTCTTGTCTTGGTGGGAGCGCTCGGTAAGCCTCCAGTGACGAAGCGCTGATTATCACAGATGCGCAGAGTGCGGCGGCAAAGCGCGCATTCTCAGGTGCGTGGGCCGCCCAGACGATAGCGCCGCACGTCGTACGTCGTGACCCACGCGGGACGGTAGACCGCAATCAGCGCGGTTGCCATGCCAGTGAACCATGCTTCGCCGGTGGCGAGCAGCAGCACGCTGAGCGCGTAACCGACCGGCACCACCGTCATCGAACCGCCAGAGACCGCGATGTGAACGCCGAGCGCTGCCGCGGCGGTCAGCGACACGGCGATGGCGGGCGAAACAAAACCCTGGCCGAAGATAAACATGAAAAGATTGCGCGGCAGCCACGCGGTGCAGATGCGCTGCAGCAAGGTCGAGATACCGACGGGCAGCGCGCCGTACACGAGGAACGTCAGCGCGATGCCCTGCCACGGCGCATCGAAGACGACGGCGGCCAGCCCCGTGACGACTGCCATCGCGATCAGCGCAAGCCCCCAGTCGAACAGCGTGACGACGAGCGTGGCGCCGAGCAGGTGCATCACGGTGCCGTCGTCGAGCCAGGCGTTACTCGCCCACAGCACCGACACCGCGACGATGATCGCGAGCCAGACATGCTGGAGCGTGCCGTCCTGAAGTCGTTTGAAAGGATTTTTCCACAGCGCGAGCGCGATCACCATCGCAGTGGCAATCCAGCCACCGACAGCGACCCAGAACGGAAGCGGTGTGTAGAGGAAACCCATGAGTCTCATATTACTCGTTGGACGACAAAAGGTGTGAGCGGATTCCATGCCAGCCCGCCGCCAACGCTGCGCGAATGCGGTTGTTCGAGCGCATGCGCGCAACGCGACTCACGTCATGCGGAGCCCGGCGTGACCGACTTCCGCGCGAGCCCGTCGTGCGGGGCATCACCATACGACGTGGCGGGTTCCGCTGCCATTGGCAGCGCGGTGCTGGTGTCGCTGTCGGGCAACGGATACTGGAAGCGCGCGCGTTTGCGACGCCGTAGCGGAACCGGGCCAGGTTGCCCGCGTACGACAGGCCGCGCGCTGCTCTCGCCGTTGTTGCGCAGAACCTGCAAATGATTCGTCAGCCAGCCGTTGTAAAGCGCAACCGCGGCGGCGCGATTGGGCGCACCGAGCTGCTGGAATATGCTGGTCAGGTGGATCTTGACCGTGCCTTCGCTAATGCCGAGCGTGCGCGCGATCATCTTGTTGGCGCTGCCCATGTGCACGCAGCGCATGATCTGCTCCTGCCGCGGTGACAGTCCGCTCGAGAGCTTGTTGCGGCGGGGCGGCGGACATTCTTCATCGAATGGACGGATCGTGGTGTCGGTCGGTAGCGGCGGATCGATCGCCAGCGCGCCGGGCGGGACGTAGTGACCGCCGAGCAGCACCATTTCCAACGCACGCACGATCAGGCAGGGATCGGTGTCGCGTGGGACGACGCCAAGCACACCTTCGTCCATCAGCGCACGCACGAGCGCTGGCACCGTCCCGTCGGTGAGCACACTGATGCGCAGGTCGGGAAAGTGGCTGAGCAACGCGCGAACCTGCGCAACCGACATCCAGTCCTCCCAGTCGATCACGACGAGATCAGGCCGGTAACGCTTGAACGGACGTTCGAGCAGACGCCATTCATCGGCTTCGGTAAAGCGCGCCAGCCTATCGATCTGCCGCAATAGGGCTTTGAGTCCATCACGTCGTTCCGGGTTTGAATTGAGAATCGAGAAGCGCATGCATATCTCCAGATGTATCGGGCGAAATAGCGCGACGCATCTGTCCGACTCGTGAAGTTGACTCGATCACGGCGACACGTCACCGTGCCTATGATGACAAATTCCTTTCGTTTTGACGGCTGTCCAAAAGGCATAAGAAAGGCGGAGATTCAACGAAAAAGCCCCGCATATGCGGGGCTTTTTCGCGATAAGGCGTGGATGCCGACGTCGGGCTCAATGGAAATGGGGTTGCGCGGGCTCAGCGTCCTCAGGCATTTCCGCATGGACGATCTCGCCGAGCGGGTCCGCATACAGCGGCACGCCGCAGTCGTCGCAATATTCCGGCTCGAAGCGGCCCGCGTGGCGGCGCACGTCGGTGATACCCGTTTCCTTGAGCAGCGCGACAATTTCCTCGAGCGGAACGTCCGAGCCGGTGATTTCCTCCGGCTCTTCGTCGATGCCCGGCTCTCCATTTTCGCGGCCGTAGAGTGGCCACACGACTCCGTAAATCACGTCGTTGCTGCCCTTGCGCGTGAAGCCGACGCGGTACTCGTCAATGCGCCGTTCGCCGAAACCGGCGACCACCGCGCGCAGATCCTGCGGCGCCGTGCCAATTGTGTCGAAAAGATAACGCACGGCGGTACGCACGGTGTGCGGACGCACACTTTCGTCGGCGTCGCGGCAGGCCGAGTAGTAGGCGTCTGGCAGCAGGCATTCAAATTCGCAGCCTGGCAGCACGACCGACAGATTCGCGCCGCCTTGCGTGGCCCATTGCTCGAGACATTGGCCGCGCTCGATGCGACTGCCGTGCTCTTCTTCCTGCCAGCGGAACGTTGCCTCGCCGACGGGCGCGGCGACTACGGCGAGCAGAAAGCGCGGGTCCGCCAGAATCGGCGAGGTTTCCGGCAGTTCACCGTAATTGAGCTTCGCGTTGCCGCCGCTTACCGCGGCTTGCGCGAGTTGCTGGGCGATGCGCCACGTTTCGACGTGATGGCGCGGCAACTGGTCGATGCTGTACAGGAACGGAGCCATTGCGACACGTGTGTTCGCGGCGAGCACGTGCGCTTGCAGGTGCGCGCGCAACGCGTCGGCGGCGTCGGACTTGAGCGGGCCGGACGGAATCACGTAGCGGGTCCAGGCGAGCACGGGCGCGGCGATCAGCAGGGCTTCGTAAGACACGCCTTCGTGTTCGATCACGAACGATTCGCTATGCGTTTCCGCCATGTCAGCGAGCGCGCCGTAGGCATCGGGATGGTTTTGTTGCAGATGGTCGAGCGCGGCGTCCAGCGTTGTCTGGTTGGCGTTGCGCACGATTTTGGCCAGCAGCGCGTCGAGCTTCGCTTCCCAGAAGCGATCTTCGGTGCGGCTGCCCGACGCGAACAGCGCGAGCGAGAGACCGACGAGCTTGTCGGCGTCGGGAGGGAGACGTTTGGCGATTCGCGAGCGCATAAATCCGGAAAAATTGGGGGCACGGAACCTTATATTCTAGTCTTTTCCGGGCGGCTATATCGTTTGGTCGGCAATCCACGAACGATTTGGGCGTTTTTCATCTCGAAAAATGCGTTGGGCACCAGCACGTTCGCGCGCGGCGCATAGCCCCTTGGTCGGATGGTATAAGACCCCCCGGACGCCCGACTCGCTTCTATACTGACGGCGTTCAGCGGGCGCCTGACGGGCGTGTGTCATTTCATCGCCACGGTCTGGCGCAATAGGAGATCCATCGTGAAATCGGACCAACTGATCGAACGACTTGCCGCGGTATTCGCATTGATTGTGCTCGTGGGTGGTTCGTTGCTGGTGCTGGCGCCTTTTACGACCGCGCTGCTGTGGGGAGCTATCCTCAGTTACAGCTCTTGGGGACTCTACCGGCGACTCACTGGCGTAGTCGGCGGCCGGCGCAAGCTGGCCGCAACCTTGATCGTGCTGATCATTCTGGTCGTGGTGCTCGGGCCATTCGTTTATGCGGGTTTCGCGTTCGGCACGCACGTTCACCAGATCGTGGCGCTGGTGGAAAGACTTTTCGAGTCGGGGTTGCCCGATCTGCCGCCTTGGGTACAGCGGATCCCGCTCGTTGGTTCGAGCATCGAGGCCTTTTGGGAGCGCGTGACCAGCAGCAATTCTGAGCTGATCGCGCAACTGCGCACGCTCGCTGCGCCGGCGGGCAAGTGGATTCTGGCGGCGGGGCTGGCGGTGACGCACGGGCTGGGGCTGCTCGCGCTGAGCATCGTGCTCGCGTTCTTCTTTTATACCGGTGGCGAGGGTGCGGCGGCATGGCTCAACGCCGGGATGCGTCGGGTCGCGGGTGAGCGCGCCGACTATCTGCTGGCGCTGGCGGGCAGCACAGTGAAGGGCGTGGTCTACGGGATTCTTGGTACCGCTCTCGTGCAGGCGGTTCTCGCGGGATTCGGCTGTTGGTTGGCGGGTGTGCCGGCGCCAGCGCTGCTCGGGCTGGCGACGTTTTTCCTGTCGGTGGTGCCCGGCGGCCCGGTCATCGTCTGGCTGCCGGCGGCGATCTGGCTGTACCAGGGCGGTTCGACCGGGTGGGCGATTTTTCTGGTCGTATGGGGCGTGCTGGTAGTCGGCATGTCCGACAACGTCATCAAGCCGATCCTGATCGGCAAGAACAGCGATATGCCGTTGATTCTGGTGATGTTGGGCATCCTCGGCGGCGCGTTAGCGTTTGGTTTCCTCGGTGTTTTCATCGGCCCTACGTTGTTGGCGGTCGCATATACCGTGCTGCATGACTGGACGATCGGTGCATCTGGCGCGCAGACTTTGTCACCCGAGGTGAAAACGCCCGTGATAGATGATCCGGGTCGTATGGGAAAGACGCCCTAAGGAAAACCCCAGGATTTCGCTTGCAAGTTTAGGCTGCGGCGACTAGAATCTCGCTCTTTCGTGCTCCGGACGCCGGGGCGCGGAGAAGCGGGAAGCCTTGGGTGGCAAGGACTTCGGCGGCGTGGG
>ABYL01000182.1 GCA_000173575.1 Burkholderia sp. H160
TCTGCGCCTACTACGCCGAGTGTGAACCATCGAGCCCGTTGCCGGTGTTGCTGCAGCGCGCCCGGAGGCTGGTCGGCAAGAGCTTCATAGAAATCATCGAGGACGTCGCGCCGGACGGCGCGCATCAATTCAGGCATCTGGGCGGGGTCGTCTGACCGGACTCAGGCAAAAGCAAAGGAGTGGACATCGTGGCAAAGGAAAGCAGTCAGAAATTCATTGCGCGCAATCGTGCGCCGCGCGTGCAGATCGAATACGACGTCGAAGTCTACGGTTCGGAGAAGAAGGTCAATCTGCCCTTCGTGATGGGTGTGCTGGCGGATCTGTCGGGACAGCCCGCCGAGCCGCTCGCGCCGGCCGCCGAACGGAAGTTTCTCGAGATCGACGTGGACAACTTCGACGAGCGTCTCAAGTCGATGAAGCCGCGCGTCGCGGTGCAGGTGCCGAACACGCTGACGGGCGACGGCAACGTCGCAGTCGATCTGACCTTCGAGAGCATGGACGACTTCACGCCCGCCGCGATCGCCCGCAAGGTCGAGCCGCTGCGGCAACTGCTGGAAGCGCGTACTCAACTGGCCAATCTGCTGACCTACATGGATGGCAAGACCGGCGCCGAAGCGCTGATCGCCCGCCTGCTGGAAGAGCCCGCGTTGATGAAAGCACTCGCCGCGCAGCCGCGCGCCGATGCCCCATCCGACGAAACATCCAACCCTGCGCCAACTACCGGAGCATGACGTGATGAACGATTTCAGCATCCAGCAACAGACGGGCGAGTCCGTGATCGAAGCGGCGCCCGAACTCGACGATTTCTCCGCGCTGCTGCAAAGGGAATTCAAGCCGAAGTCCGAGCGTGCTCGCGACGCAGTCGCGAACGCGGTGCGCACGCTCGCCGAGCAAGCGTTGCGCGACACCGGCGTGATTTCCCGCGATGTCCTCGCGACCATCGAGGCGCTGATCGCGCAGATCGACGAGGCGCTCACCGGGCAGATCAACCTGATCCTGCACAGCGAGCCGTTCCAGCGGGTCGAGAGCGCATGGCGCGGCCTGCATTACCTCGTGAACAACACGGAGACCGACGAGTCGCTCAAGATCCGCGTGCTGAACATCTCCAAGGGGGAACTGCACAAAACGCTGAAGAAGTACCGCGGAGTCGCGTGGGACCAGAGCCCGCTCTTCAAGAAGCTCTATGAGGAAGAGTACGGCCAGTTCGGCGGCGAGCCCTACGGCGCGCTGGTCGCGGATTACTACTTCGACCACAGCGGCCCCGATGTCGACCTGCTTACGCAGATCGCAAAGATCGCGGCCGCGGCGCACGCGCCGTTCATCGCGGGCGCGGACCCGGCCGCGCTCCTGATGGAATCCTGGCAGGAACTCGCCAATCCGCGCGACCTGACCAAGATCTTCCAGACCCCCGAGCATGCCGCGTGGCGCTCGCTGCGTGATTCGGAAGATTCGCGCTACATCGGCCTCGCGATGCCGCGCTTTCTCGCGCGCGCGCCCTACGGCGCGAAGACCGACCCGGTCGAGGCGTTCGATTTCGAGGAAGACACCGCGGGCGCGAACAGCAGCAAGTACGCGTGGGCGAACGCATCGTATGCGATGGCGACGAACATCACGCGCTCGTTCAAGATGTCCGGCTGGTGCTCGCGCATCCGCGGCGTCGAATCGGGCGGTGCGGTAGAGGGGCTGCCGGTGCACGCGTTTCCTACTGACGACGGCGGCGTCGACATGAAGTGCCCGACCGAGATCGCGATCAGCGACCGGCGCGAGGCCGAACTCGCCAAGAACGGTTTCATGCCGCTCGTGCACAAGAAGAACTCGGACTTTGCGGCATTCATTGGCGCGCAGTCGCTGCATAAGCCGGCGGAATACGAGGACCCGGACGCCACCGCCAACGCGAATCTCGCGGCGCGGCTGCCGTATCTGTTCGCGTGCTGCCGCTTCGCGCACTACCTGAAGTGCATCGTGCGCGACAAGCTCGGCTCGTTCAAGGAGCGCGACGACATGGAGCGCTGGCTGCAGAACTGGATTCTCCAGTACGTCGACGGCGACCCCACCCACTCCTCCGATGACACGAAGGCGCGCAAGCCGCTCGCCGACGCGCAGGTCGTCGTGGAGGAAGTGGCGGGCAATCCGGGCTACTACACGTCGAAGTTCTACCTGCGCCCGCATTACCAGCTCGAAGGTCTCACGGTGTCGTTGCGGCTCGTGTCGAAGCTGCCGACTGCCAAGGCCGCCTGAGCCTCGTCGCGCCCACTCATGCCGTTGGAGAGCCGCTCATGTACGAACCTTCCGCCCGGGACCGCCTGCAGCCGTCGTTGCTGGACCGCCTGACCGATCTCGAACCGCACGCGCGTCAAGAATCCCGCGAGCGTCGCGTGATCTCGGCGCGTGCGCTGCGCGACAGCGTGCAGCGCGACATCGGCTGGCTGCTGAACGCGAGCGGTCTCGGGGAAGGCACGGACGCGGCGGGCCTGCCGCATGTCGCGACCTCGGTGCTGAACTACGGTCTGCCTGACCTCGCCGGGCGCGACGTCGCCGCGCTCACGGCGGGTACGCTGGAGCGCCTGATTCGCGACGCGTTGTGGGCCTTCGAGCCACGGCTCGCGCGCGAATCGGTGCGCGTGACTGCGCTCGACGATGCGCAAGGCGCGAAGGGCACGAGGAGCGGCCATGTGATCTGCTTCGAGATCGAGGCGGACCTGTGGTCGCAGCCGTATCCCGAGCGGCTTTTCCTGCGCACGGAACTGGATCTCGAAGCGGGCGAGGCACGCGTTTCTGACGCATCGACCACGCGCGTCGCATCGGCCGGGGAGCAGCAGGCATGAACCCGGAGTTCCTCAAGTACTACAGCCAGGAGCTCCAGCACGTACGGGAGATGGGCGGCGAATTCGCCGCCGCATTTCCGAAGATCGCCGGGCGGCTCGCGCTGGACGGCGTCGAATGCGCGGACCCGTATGTCGAGCGATTGCTGGAAGGCTTCAGCTTCCTCGCCGCGCGCGTGCGGATGAAGCTCGAAGCCGAGTTCCCGCGCTTCACGCAGCATCTGCTGGAACTGGCGTATCCGCACTATCTGGCGCCGACGCCGTCGATGGCGGTCGTCCAGCTTCAGGCGGACCATGCGAACCCGCAGCTCGCTGCGAGCGCTGACGGCATCGTCGTGCCGCGCCATACGGCACTGCGCAGCATGCTCGACAAGTCCGCGTCGACGCGCTGCGAATACCGCACCGCGCATGCGCTGACGCTTTGGCCGGTCGAGATCGCGCACGCGAGGTTCTTCACGCATGCAGGTTCGCTCAACGCTTCGTCGCCGGCGTTGCCTGCGGGCGTCAAGGCGGGATTGCGCCTGCGGCTGCGCGCGACCGGCTCGCTCGGCTTCGACCGTCTCGCGCTCGATCGTCTCCCGCTCTATCTGCGCGGCCCCGACGGCCTGCCGGCGCGGCTGCACGAGCGGCTGCTCGCGCATTGCGTCGGCGTCGCGGTGATGCAGCCCGGCAACGGCGCGACCGCGGCGGCGACGCTCGGCCTGTTGCCGAAGACCGCCTTGCGGCCGCTCGGCTTCGCCGAGGACGAGGCGCTTTTGCCGGTCGGCCAGCAATCGTTCGACGGCTATCGGCTGCTGCAGGAGTATTTCGCCTTCGCGCCGCGTTTCATGTTCGTCGAACTGGCCGGATTGCGCGGCGCGCTGCGTCATTGCCGCGGTCAGGACGCGGAGATCGTGATCCTGCTCGATCAGGCGGACGCGTCGCTCGAACGTGGCGTCGATGCGGCGAATTTCGCGCTCGACTGCACGCCTGCCATCAACCTGTTTCGCCGCCGCACCGACCGCGTCGCGCTTTCGGAAACCCAGTTCGAGCATCACGTCGTCGTCGACCGCACGCGGCCGATGGACTACGAGATCCATCAGATCGACGAAGTC
The DNA here is from genome assembly GCA_000173575.1 of Burkholderia sp. H160. Classification (GTDB taxonomy): domain Bacteria; phylum Pseudomonadota; class Gammaproteobacteria; order Burkholderiales; family Burkholderiaceae; genus Paraburkholderia. The sequence continues at coordinate 3,917 of ABYL01000182.1, forward strand.
ACCGGCTACGGCGCGGGCGCGGAGAAGCTGTACCGGCCGTTCCATTGCGCGAAGGATCTCGACATGCCGGGCGAGGGCGGCGCGTTCTACCAGTTGCGCCGCGAGGCGCGACGCGTGTCGGCGCGTCAGCAGCAGAACGGCGCGCGCAGCAGCTACCTCGGCAGCGAAGCCTTCATCGCGCTGGTCGATGCGGCGAGTGCGCCGCAGGGCGGCGAAGTGCGTCAGCTCGGCATCAGCGCGTGGTGCACGAACCGCGACCTGCCGCTGTCGATTCCGCTCGGCGCGGGCTCGACCGACTTTACGCTCGATGCCGAAGCGCCCGTCACCGCCGTGCGCTGCGTCGCGGGGCCGAGCCGGCCGCTGCCGTCGTTCGCCGAGGGGCCGGCCGCATGGCGGCTGCTCGATCATCTCTCGCTCAACTACGCGTCGCTCGTCGATGCGAACGAGCAGGAAGGCGCCCGCGCGCTGCGCGAACTGCTCACGCTGTACTGCCCCGCCGATGACGCCGCCGCGCACCGGCAGGTGGAAGGGCTGCGCTCGGTGTCGTGCGCGCCTGTGGTGCGGCGCTTGCCTTCGCCGGGGCCGATCGTCTACGGGCGCGGCCTCGCGATCACGCTGCGCTTCGACGACGCCGCGTTCGAGGGCGCGAGCGCGTTCCTGCTCGGCGCGGTGCTCGCGCAGTTCTTCGCGCAGTACGTGTCGATCAATTCGTTCACCGAAACTCACGTCGCGACGCTCGCGCGTGGTCCGATCATGCAGTGGCCAGCGAGGACCGGACGATGCGCGACGCTCTGACCATCGACGGCGTGCTCGCGCGCGACGCCCGCCGCTTCGACTTCTTTCAGGCGCTGCGGCTGATCGAGCGGGCGCATGCCGAGCGTCCACGCCTCGGCCGGTCGCTGGCCGCGCGCGACGACGCGGTGCGCCTGTCGCAAGACACGGAGCTGATCTTCCATCCGACCACGCTCGGCGACTACGTGCCGGGCGAGGACGGGCGGCCCGGCCGTCTCGCGGTGAATTTTCTCGGCCTGCTCGGACCGAACGGCCCGCTGCCGACCCACCTGACCGCGTATGTGCGCGATCGCGCCCGCAACGCGAACGATCCGACGCTCGCGCGCTTTCTCGACGTGTTCCATCACCGCATGCTGTCGCTCTTCTATCGCGCGTGGGCCGACGTCCAGCCGGTCGTGAGCGCCGAGCGTCCGCGCGACGACCGGTTCGCCGATTACGTCGGCAGCCTGTTCGGTCTGGGCGCGCCCGCGCTCGCCGATCGCGATGCCGTGCCCGATTCCGCCAAGCGTCACTTCGCGGGCGTGCTCGCCGCGCCGACGCGCCACGCGGACGGTCTGCGGCTGATTCTCGCGCGCTTCTTCGGCGTGAACGTGTCGATCGAGCCGTGGCGCGGCCACTGGATCGCGCTGCCGCAGGACGCCCGCACGCGTCTCGGCGGCGCGCGGCTCGGTGTGTCGACGGTCGTCGGCATGCGGGTGTGGGACTGCCAGCACAAGTTCCGCATCGTGATCGGACCACTTGGCTATGCCGACTTCGTACGCTTCCTGCCGGGCGGGCAGAGCCTCACGAAGCTCGCCGACTGGGTCCGCAACTACGTGCGCGATCCGCTCGACTGGGACGTGGCGCTGCATCTGAAGCGCGATGAGGTGCCCGCGCTGCGCCTGCAAGGGACGGCCACGAACACGGCCCCTAACGCGGCCACGAACGGCCCACGCCTCGGCTGGAACACGTGGCTCACGAGCGGCGCGCCGGTTCATGACAACCATCGGGTCGTGATCGCCGGGCAGGCGGGAGCGAGCCATCTCAAGGAGACTACTCATGACTGAGATCAGCCGCATGGCGTTGTTCGGTAAGCTCGATTCGCTTGCCTATCGCGCGATCGAAAACGGCGCCGCGTTCTGCAAGCTGCGCGGCAATCCCTATGTCGAGCTCGCGCACTGGATGCATCAGATCCTGCTCGCGGCGGATTCGGATTTGCGGCGCCTCGTGCGTCATTTCGAGCTGGACGAAACCGCACTCGAGCGCGATCTGACGGCCGCGCTCGATCGTCTGCCGCGCGGCGCGACCTCTGTTTCGGACATCTCCGCACAAGTCGACGAAGCCGTCGAGCGCGGCTGGGTTTTCGGTTCGCTGATGTTCAATGCCGCAAAGGTGCGCACCGGACATCTCGTGATCGGCATGTTGCGCACGCCGAACCTGCGCAATGCGCTTTACGCGCTTTCGCGTCAGTTCGAGAAGATCAGCTTCGATGCGCTGTCCGGCCGCTTCGACGCGCTGCTCGAAGGTTCACCTGAAGCGCATGCCACCACCGCCGATGAGCCGGTGGCGCCCGCGGTCGTACCGTCCGCTCAGCAGGACGCGCTGACCCGCTATACGGTCGATCTCACCGCCGAGGCGCGCGAGGGTAAGTTGGATCCCATCGTCGGACGTGACATGGAGATTCGCCAGGTCATCGACATTCTCATGCGCCGGCGCCAGAACAACCCGATCCTCACGGGCGAGGCAGGCGTCGGCAAGACGGCGGTGGTGGAAGGTTTCGCGCAGCGTGTCGTCGCGGGTGAGGTGCCTCCTGCCTTGCGCGACGCCGTCGTGCGCACCCTCGACGTCGGTCTGCTGCAGGCGGGCGCGAGCGTCAAAGGCGAGTTCGAAAGCCGGCTCAAGCAGGTGATCGAGCAGGTGCAGGCGTCGGAAAAACCGGTGATTCTTTTCATCGACGAAGCGCATACGCTGGTCGGCGCGGGCGGCGCGGCCGGCACCGGCGATGCCGCCAACCTGCTCAAGCCCGCGCTCGCACGCGGCACGCTGCGCACCATCGCCGCGACGACGTGGGTCGAATACAAGAAGCACATCGAGAAGGATCCGGCGCTCACGCGGCGCTTCCAGGTGGTCAAGGTGCCGGAGCCTTCCGAGGCAGGCGCGATTGCGATGATGCGCGGCCTCGTGGGCAAGATGGAGCGGCATCACGGCGTGCAGGTGCTCGACGAGGCGCTGGAAGCCGCCGTGAAGCTCTCGCATCGCTTCATCCCGGCGCGCCAGTTGCCCGACAAGGCGGTGAGCCTGCTCGACACGGCCTGTGCACGCGTGGCGGTGAGCCAGCAGGCGCTGCCTCCCGCCATCGACGATGCGAAGCGGCGCATCGAGACGTGGCAGACCGAAAGCGAGATCGTGACGCGTGAAGCGGCGCTCGGCATCGACACGCAGGAACGCGCCGCCGATGTCGCCGCGCGTCTCGACACCGAGCGCGCACGCCTTGCGGATTTGACCGCGCGCTGGGAAGCGGAGCGCGCGCTGGTCGTGCGCATCCTCGCGATGCGGCGGACCATCGAGGAGGGCGGCGAGGTCGTGACGCTTGCGGAACTGAAGGCGTTGACCGCTGAACTCGCAGAACGCCAGGGCGAAGCGCCGCTGATCCTGCCGGGCGTGGATGCGCATGCGGTCGCGTCGGTGGTGCAGGACTGGACCGGCATTCCGGTCGGCCGCATGGTCCGCGACGAAGCAGCGAGCGTGCTCGATCTGGCGGCGACGCTGAACCGTCGCATCGTCGGGCAGCGTCACGCGATGGAGATGATCGCGCGCCGCGTGCAGACGGCTCGCGCCGGGCTCGACGATCCCTGCAAGCCGGTCGGCGTGTTCATGCTGGCGGGCACCTCGGGCGTCGGCAAGACCGAAACCGCGCTCGCGCTGGCCGAGGCGCTGTATGGCGGCGAAGACAACGTCATCACCGTGAACATGAGCGAGTACCAGGAGGCGCATACGGTCTCGCTGCTCAAGGGCGCGCCGCCGGGATACGTCGGCTATGGCGAAGGCGGCGTGCTCACCGAGGCGGTGCGGCGGCGTCCCTACAGCGTCGTGTTGCTCGACGAATTCGAGAAGGCTCACCCGGACGTGCACAAGCTCTTCTTTCAAGTCTTCGACAAGGGCCGCATGGAAGACGGCGAAGGGCGCGAGATCGATTTCAGCAACACGCTGATCCTGCTCACGACCAACGTCGGCACCGAGCTCATCACGCATCTGTGCGGCGGCGGGCGTGAGGCGCCGTCGCCGGAAGAGATCGCGCGAGCACTGCGCACGCCGCTGCTCGACGCGTTTCCTCCCGCGTTGCTCGGACGCGTCGCGGTGATTCCGTATTACCCCCTCGACGACGCGATGCTCGATGCGGTGATCCGCCTGCAACTCGCGCGCATCGGCCGGCGCATCGCGCAGCAGTACCGCGTGAGCTTCGGCTACGACGACGCGGTGGTCGGCCAGATCGCGCGGCGCTGCACGGAACTCGCGAGCGGTGGCCGGATGATCGACGCGATCCTCACCAACACGCTGCTGCCGCGCGTGAGCAGGGAATTCCTCGGCCGATTGGTCGAGGGCCACACGGTCGGGAAAGTCGAAGTCGGCGTGTGCGACGGCGACTTCACCTATGCCTTCGACTGACATTGAACAAGGAGCCAGCCATGCCACAACAAGTCAGCATGGGCGCGACATTGGAATGCTCGTTCGGCATGACGCCGTCGGCGCTCGTCGTGCTGCCCGTGAACCGGGTGCGCTGTGAAGGGCCTTTCGCCGCGAACATCATGGATCACGTGCCGCTCGTCAACATCATGCCGTTCGGCATGTGCACGTCGCCGGCGAATCCCGAGGTCGCCGCAGCCACCGCCGCCGCGCTCGGCACGCCGACGCCGATGCCTTGCGTGCCCGCGACCATGTCGCCATGGGTGCCCGGTGCGCTCAATGTGCTGCTCGGCAACCAGCCGTCGCTCGACAACGTATCCACCTGCCTTTGCAACTGGGGCGGCGTGGTGACGATCGTCGATCCGGCGACCTGCGAAACGCAGATTCCCTGACGGCGAGGCCGGCGATGATGCTCACCGATACCGATCGCATCGCGCAGGTGACATGCGCGCTCGGCAAGAACGCGCTGGTGCTCTATCGCATGCGCGGAGTCGAGGAGCTCGGGCGACTCGCGCAATGGGATGTCGATCTGCTCGCCGATCAGTCGAGTCTCGACATCGCGAAGATGCTCGGCAGCGACTTCTCGCTGTCGCTGCAGATTCCTGGCGGCGGCACGCGCGAGTACAACGGCATCGTCACGGCGTTCGAGCTGGCGCGGGCGGCCAGCACGCAGCCCAACCGCCCGGCGATGTATCACGCCACGGTGCGCCCGCGCCTCTGGCTGCTCACGCGCGCGTCGCATTGCCGCTTTTTTTACCAGATGACCGTGCCCGCGATCATCGGCAAGGTGCTGGCCGACTATCACATCGACTTCGAGAACAAATGCTCGGCGGCATATCCGAGCCTCGAGCATTGCGCACAATATCGCGAGACGGATTTCGATTTCGTGAGCCGGCTCGCCGAGCGCGAAGGCATCTACTACTTCTTCGAGCATCAGGGCGGCAAGCATCGGCTGATTCTCACGGATTCGTCGCAGGTGCACGGCGCGACGCCGCATTGCGCCGCGCTGCCGTTTCGTGCACAGCCGGGCACGCCGCACGAGCACGAGTGGGTCTATGCATGGTCCACGGGCGGCGAAGTGGCCACGGGCATCGTCGAGATCAACGACTACGACTTCGAAAAGCCGTCGCAGTCGGCACAGCAGGGTCTGGTCGCGCGGGCGTTGCGCAGCACGCGTTTCGACCCGGCCGTCTACGCGATGCAGGAGCACGCGCCGGGCTATACGCAGCACGAGGACGCCGAGCGACTGGCGCGCGCGCATGTCGAGGCGCATCAGGCGTCCAACGTGTTCGTCAGCGCACGCACGAGCTCGCGCGCCATCTGGCCTGGCGGCCTCGTGCGGCTGAGCGGGCATCCGCTGGAGCAGCAGAATCGTGAATACCTCGTCGTTTCGGCCGAGTACGCGATCAATTCGGATGACTATATAACCACGCTCGACCCGCCCAACCGGCCGCCTGTATTCGATTGCGCCTTTCGGGCGCTGCCGCGCGATGCCGGATTTCGCGCCGCGCCCAGCACCCCGCGAGCGCGCGTCGCGGGGCCGCAGACGGCGGTAGTCGTCGGGCCGAAGGGCGAAGAGATCCATACCGACAAATACGGGCGCATCAAGGTGCAGTTCCATTGGGAGCAGCTTGCGCCGGAGGCGTCCCGCGAGTCCTTGCAGCGCTGCTGGGTGCGGGTCGCGCAGCCGTGGGCCGGCAAGGGCTATGGGGCGTTCTTCCTGCCGCGCATCGGTCAGGAAGTGCTGGTGCATTTCATCGAGGGCGACCCGGACCAGCCGCTCGTGATCGGCAGCGTCTACAACGCCGCGCAGACCACGCCGTACGAACTCGCCGCGAAGATGGCTCGCACCACGCTAAAGAGCAATTCGACGAAGGGCGGCAACGGCTTCAACGAAATGCGCTTCGACGATACCAAGGAGGCCGAGCAACTGTTCTTTCATGCCGAGCGCGATCTGGAGACCTGGGTCAGGCACGACGCACTGACGCGCATCGGCAACGAGCGCCACGTGATCGTCGAGCACGACGATCTGGCTCGCTGCGGCGGCAATCGCAGCGATGCTGTGCAGGGCAACCAGAGCGTGCGCATCGGCGGCAAGTATTCGCTCGATGTCGGCGGCGACACACAGCACAAGAGCGGGGCGAATATTTCGGTGGGTGCGGGTGTTAACGTCGATGTCAAGGGCGAGGCCAACGTCACCATCGAGGCGGGCGTGACGCTCACGCTCAAGGCGGGCGGCAACACGATCGTGCTGGGGCCATCCGGCATCGCGATCAATGCGGCAGGGCCGGTGTCGATCGATGGCGTGGTGGTGCAGATCAACTGTGGCGGCGGGGGCGGCGGAGCGAGTGCGGCGAGTGCGTCGCCCGATGCGCCCGCCGATCCACGCCAGGCCGACGACGGCTCGAAATGAACGCGCACGGAGAAGTCCTCATGTATCTGACGCTCACGCTCGACACGTATCAGGGCAGCGCGCCCGATGTGCCGCTCGCATGCCGCTTCGGCGCGGCGGGCGGCACCATCGGGCGCGGCCCCGACAACACGATGGTGCTGCCGGATACGGCGAAGACCGTCTCGCGTGTGCATGCGCGGATCGACCGGACCGAGGACGGCTGGCGGCTCGCCGACCTCGGCAGCAATCCCAGCCGGCTCAACGGGCGGCCGCTCGCGAGTGGTCAGCCCGCGCGGCTGGCCAATGGCGACCTGCTCGAGATTGGCGGCTATCGGCTCGATGTGCAGACGGTAGAGCCCGCGCCCGCCGAAGCCTTCGACGCGCCCCTCGGCGTGCATGACCGCCGCGATTTCGATCTGCTCGACCGGTCGAGCCAGCGCGAAGACGCGCTCACGGAGGCGTTCGCGCACGATCCGCTCGCTTGCGCGGCGGTGCTCGCGGATTCCCCGCTGCCGGGCCCGCGCTTCGATCCACTCGCCGCGCCGCTTGACGACGCGCACCCGGCACACGAAGCGCCGAGGCGCTTCGACGGGCACGCGGTCTTCGCCGGCTCCGGGAGCGATCACGTGTCGCCTGAGCAGTTCGCCTACGTACCGCCCGCCAGTGCGATGACGCCTGCGCCGGCGGGCGGCATTCCGCACGACTACGATCCGCTCGACG
>ABYL01000181.1 GCA_000173575.1 Burkholderia sp. H160
CGCGGCCGCGCGCGCCTGGGCGCTTGCGCAGCAGGCGTTCGCGTTGCCGGTGGAAGCGGCCACGCTGGGCGACTTCGTCGCGTTGCGTCCTGCCGATGCAGATGGCGAGACGCGCATCCGCGAGCTTGCGTCGAGCGCGCTGCAGTCGCTCGACAGACTGCGCGCGCGACCGTCGGCGGCCGATCTCGAGCGCCGGCTCGCCGCGCCGCTTAGCGAGCGCCAACGTGCGTTGCTGCTGCAATGGGGCTATCCGTACGTGCTCGACGAATTCCGTTTTCATATGACGCTGTCCAATTCGCTCGCCGATGCCGACGAGCGCGAGACGCTGCTCGCCTGGTGGCGCGAGCGCACGCCCGCGCTCGGGCCGCTCGCGGTCGATCAGGCCGCGCTGTTCGTCGAGCCGGCGCCGGGCGAGCCGTTCGTGTTGTGGCAACCGCTGCCGTTCAGCCCCGGCGCGCAACGCAGCGATCGCAAGGACATGCAGCACGACGAGGTGAGCAGCCAATGACAGGGCGTTTGATCTATGTGATGGGGCCGTCGGGCGCGGGCAAGGATTCGCTGCTGCAATTCGCTCGCAAGCGGCTCGCGGGCGAGCCGATCGTGTTCGCACATCGTTACATCACGCGGCCGAGCGGTAATGGCGAGGTGCATGTCGCGCTGAGCGTCGAGGAGTTCGCCGCGCGTTCGGTGCTTGGCCTGTTCGCGCTCGAATGGTCGAGCCATTCGCTGCGCTATGGCATCGGTATCGAACTCGATGCATGGCTCGCGCGCGGCTGCACGGTGGTCGTCAACGGCTCGCGGCAGTACCTGCAGCATGCGCTCGTGCGCTATCCACGCGCGGAAGTGGTGCACGTGAGCGCCGCGCCGCATATTCTCGAAGCGCGGCTCGGCGCGCGGGCGCGCGAATCGTCGGAGCAGGTCGCGGCGCGGCTCGCGCGACGCGCGCCGTTTGCTTTGCCCGCTGGCGTGCGCTGCACGACGATCGACAACTCCGGCGCGCTCGAAGAAGCGGGGCATGAGCTTGTTACGGTGCTCACGGAAGACGTGAGCGCGTAGCGCAAGCACGCGGCCTTACTGCGCGGCCCCCATTCGCTCCCGCGTCACCTTCCGCAAACATGCGATGAACTGCTGCACGGCCGGCGTCGGCAGCAGATCGCGTCGCGAGATGATGCTCAGATCGTAGTTCGGCAGCGCCTCTTCGATCTGCGCGACGCGAATGCCGAGCGGCGCCACCCTCTGCGCGAGCGGCCGCGTGAAGCAGCTGATCACGTCGGTCTGCGAGACGAGCCCGAGCGTCACCGCGAACGACGACGGCGCGCGCAGCAAGCGCTTCGGCATCGGCAGGCCATGTGCGCTGAACATCGCGATCATCACGCTGTGGGGGAAGTGATCGGCGCCGACCGTGACGATCCATTCGGCGTCGAGCAACTCAGACAGACGCGTGGCGTTCGCGAGCGGATGCCCGGCGCGCATCGTCACAACGAATTGCGTCGAGTACAGCGGTTCCTGCACCAGATCGCTGTCCAATGCCAGAACGTGATGGATTGCCGCGAGATCGAGCGAGCCGTTGCGCAGACGCGCGAGCGCATCGGGCACCGTCACTTCCTCCAGATGCAGACTCACGAGCGGCATCTTCTCGCGAAAGCTCGACACCGCATGCGGCAGCACCGTCAGCGCGAGCGACGGCATCGTGCCGACGCTGACCTTGCCCGCCAGTTCTCCCTTCACCTGCTCGACGGCCTCGACCGTGCGGCGCATGTCGCCGAGCAACTGTTCGGCGCGCGGCAGAAGCGCGAGCCCGCACGCGGTCAACTCGATGCCGCGCACGCTGCGCACCATCAGCTCGGCATTGAGCGCGTTTTCCAGCTCGCGAATCGTATGCGTGACGGCCGGCTGCGTGACGCCAAGCTCGCGCGCGGCGGCGCGCAGGCTGCGGTGATGTGCGGCGGCGACGAAAGCCTGCAACTGCTGCAGCTTCATAGGGGTTACCCCGTATATAAGGCTTGTTAATCAGGGTGAAAAAAATAGCATCTTATTCGAACGAATCGGCGTGGCTATAGTGCGAGGCAACTCAATGGAGCCCTACCCACTATGAACGAGACCCCGCGTTTGACCGAAGTGTCCGATCTGGAACCCGCTGCCACTAGCCTGCGGGAGATTCGCCATCACATTCACCACCATCCCGAACTCGCGTACGAGGAAGTGCGGACTGCGGCGCTCGTCGCGGAAAAACTCGAACAGTGGGGCTGGCAGGTCGCGCGCGGGGTCGGCAAGACCGGCGTGGTCGGCACGCTGAAAGTGGGCGACGGCAAGCGCAGCATCGGCATTCGCGCCGACATGGACGCGCTGCCGATCATCGAGCAGACCGGCCTGCCGTATGCGAGCAGCACGCACGGCAAGATGCACGCGTGCGGTCACGACGGCCACACGACGATCCTGCTCGGCGCCGCGCAACGGCTCGCGGCCACGCGCAACTTCTCGGGCACCGTGCATCTGTATTTCCAGCCTGCCGAGGAAAGCGGCATCGACAGCGGCGCGTTGAAGATGATCAACGACGGCCTGTTCGAGCGCTTCCCGTGCGACGCCGTGTTCGGCCTGCACAACCATCCGGGCGCGGAGCCGGGCGTGCTGCTGTTCCGCAAGGGGCCGTTCATGTCGGCGGGCGACAAGGCGATCATCACGATCGAAGGCGTCGGTGGTCATGCGGCGCGTCCGCATCTGACCGTCGATCCGGTCGTGGTCGCCGCGAGCATCGTGATGGCGCTGCAGACGATCGTCGCGCGCAACGTCGATCCGTCGCAGCCGGCGGTGGTGACGGTGGGTTCGATGCATGCGGGCACCGTGAACAACGTGATTTCGAGCAGCGCGCGGCTCGAACTGAGCGTGCGTTCGTTCAGCCCCGAGGTGCGTGCGTTGCTGAAGAAGCGCATCACCGAGCTGGCCGGGAGCCAGGCCGCGAGCTATGGCGGCAAGGCGCACGTCGAGTACATCGAGGGCTATCCCGTCGTCATCAATACCGATGCTGAAACGGATTTCGCGGTGCAGGTCGCGCGCGAGCTGGTCGGCGACGACAAGGTGGTCGAGCAGACCGACATTCTGATGGGCAGCGAGGACTTCGCGTTCATGCTGCAGCAGCGGCCGGGCACGTTCCTGCGCATCGGCAACGGCGTCGGCGAGGACGGCTGCATGGTGCACAACCCGCACTACGACTTCAACGACCGCAGCCTGCCGATCGGTGCGGCGTTCTGGGCGCGGCTGGTGGAGCGCTATCTCGCGCAGTGAACGCACCCGCGCGGGGCGCGCGGTTTCGTTAGCCCCGCCGCGCGACCATCTGCGAGACCGTCTGCGCGGCCTGCTGCAGCGGTTCCAGAAACGCCTTGACCATCTGCTTGGCTGAATTGCGCTGCGCGTTGCCGCTGATGTTCATCGCGGCGATCACCCGGCCCTGGCGATTGCGGATCGGCGCGGACAGCGAAATCAAACCGCCTTCGAGCTCCTGATCGACGATCGCCCACCCCTGGCGACGCACCTGCTCGATCAGCTTCTTCAACTCGTCCTTGTCGGTGACGGTGCGCGGCGTGTGCGCGTACAGCGGCGACGAGTTCAGCGTCGCGTCGAGCGTCTCCTCGTCGAGCGAGGCGAGCAGCACGCGGCCCATCGACGTGCAGTACGCGGGCAGGCGGCTGCCGATCGACAGGTTGATCGTCATGATCTTGTGGGTCGGCACGCGCAGCACGTAGACGATTTCGGTGCGATCGAGCACGGCCGCCGAGCAGCTTTCGTGCACCTGCGCCGAAAGACTCTCCATCACCGGTTCGGCGAGATTCCAGAACGGCATCGAGGTCAGGTACGCGAAGCCGAGGTCGAGAATCTTCGGCGTCAGACGGAACAGGCGCCCCTCGGCCTCCACGTAGCCGAGCGTTTGCAGCGTCAGCAGGATCCGGCGCGCGCCGGCGCGCGTCAGGCCGGTTGCCGTGGCGACGTCGGTGAGCGTCTGTTCGGGGCGCGTCGCATCGAACGCGCGGATGACCGCGAGGCCGCGCGCGAACGACTGCACGTACGAGTCGCCCGGTTTCTCCGGGGCTGGTTCGGCGATGACGGGCGCGACGGAAGACGGCGGCAGGGCTTTGCTCATGGACCTTGATCGTGGTTGCGGAAAAGTGCGCACGAAGGACGCGCAACGCGGGTTCGATTCGATGCGGCGCCGCGTTTTGCGTTGCGCCGCAAAGGCGAGACGATAGCTTAAGCCTTCCGTTTCGCCAAATGACGCCGCCCCGTTCAAAAAACCAGGGGTTTGCGGGGATGCGGTTCATCGCCCAGATTTGTATGATGACCCGACAACCAGATCAATTCACGGCACCTGAGCTAACCGATACGCCATGTTCGACAAGATTCCAGCGCGTGCATTGAGCGACACCGTCGCGCAGCAACTGCTCAAGCAGATCGACAAGGGCACCTTCGCGCGCGGCGCCAGGCTGCCGACCGAAGCCGTACTCGCGCAACAGTTCGGCGTGAGCCGCACGGTGATTCGCGAGGCGCTGTCGCGGCTGAAGAACGAGGGCGTGGTCGAGCCGCGCCAGGGCAGTGGCGTGTATGTCGCCGGGCACGGTGCGATCCGCCCGTTGCGGATCGACTACGCGGAAGCGATCGAGCCGGGCTCGGTCGTGCAGATCCTTGCGCTGCGCCGCGCGATCGAGGCGGAGGTCGCGTCGGAAGCCGCGATGCGCCGCAGCGATGCCGACATGGCCGCGATCGACGCCTCGCTCGCACGCATCGCGCAGGCAGTCGCCGACGGCGAAGACGGCGTCGCCGAAGACGTCGCGTTTCATCGCGCGATCGCTGTGGCAACCGGCAATCCGTATTTCCTCAAGACGCTCACGTTCCTCAATCAGTACCTCGAAGCCGGCACGGTCGTCACGCGTCGCAACGAAGCGCTGCGCGAGGACTTCTCGCGGCAGGTGCGCGAGGAGCACGCGGCGATCGCCGCGGCGATTCGCTCGGGCGATCCGATGGCGGCGCGCAATGCCGCGCAGACGCATCTGTACAACGCGGCGCGGCGGCTCGCCGAGGCGGGCATCGTCTGACGCGCGCGAACGCACAAACGCAGCATCAATCCACAGAGGTCATGCATGTCGAGAAATGTCGGTGTCATTGGTTTGGGGGCGATGGGGCTTGGCGTCGCGCGCTCGCTGTTGCGCGCGGGCTTCAGGGTTCACGCATGCGATTTGCGGCGCGACGTGCTGCAGGCGTTCGTCGCTGAAGGCGGCGTCGGCTGCGCGACGCCCGCCGAGCTTGGCGCGCAGTGCGAGGTCGTGACTACGCTGGTCGTGAATGCCGCGCAAACCGAGGCCGTGCTGTTCGGTGAACACGGCGCGCTCGCGGCGATGAAAGCGGGCGGCGTCGTGATCGCGAGCGCCACGGTCGCGCCGGACTTTGCGAGCGATCTCGGCAAGCGCGTCGAGGCGGCCGGACTACAGATGCTCGATGCGCCGGTGTCGGGCGGCGCGGCGCGCGCCGCGTCGGGCGAAATGACGATGATGACGTCCGGTCCCGCGGCCGCTTACGCCGCCTGCGAGGACGTGCTCGCCGCGATCGCCGGCAAGGTCTATCGGCTCGGCGTCGCGCATGGCGCGGGCTCGAAAGTGAAGATCATCAATCAACTGCTGGCCGGCGTGCATATCGCGGCGGCCGCCGAAGCGATGGCGCTCGGCTTGCGCGAAGGCGTCGACCCGGACGCGCTGTACGACGTGATCACGCACAGCGCGGGCAATTCGTGGATGTTCGAGAACCGCGTGCCGCATATTCTCGCGGGCGACTACTCGCCGCTGTCGGCGGTCGATATTTTCGTGAAGGACCTCGGGCTCGTGCTCGATACCGCGCGTCGTACGAAGTTTCCGCTGCCGCTGTCGGCGGCAGCGCATCAGATGTTCATGATGGCGTCGACGGCGGGCCACGGCGGCGAAGACGACTCGGCGGTCGTGAAGATTTTCCCCGGCATCGAATTGCCGGCGAAGCAATAGGCGAGGGGCAGGTCATGACGGCTCTGACTAAACCCGCGCTGCTAGGCTGCATCGCCGACGATTTCACCGGCGCGACCGACCTCGCCAACATGCTCGTGCGCGGCGGCATGCGCACGGTGCAGACGATCGGCGTGCCTGCCGCGAACGAGACGCTGAACGAAGCGCTCGGCGCCGACGCGCTCGTCGTCGCGCTGAAGTCGCGCACGATCCCCGCCGCCGACGCGGTCGCGCAATCGCTCGCCGCGCTCGACTGGCTGCGCGCGCAAGGCTGCCGGCAGTTCTTCTTCAAGTACTGCTCGACATTCGATTCGACCGATGCGGGCAACATCGGCCCGGTGACCGACGCGTTGCTGAGTGCGCTGTCCGGCGAATTCGCTGAGCGCGCGTCGTTCACGATCTCCTGTCCCGCGTTTCCGGAGAACGGACGCACGATTTTTCGCGGCCATCTATTCGTCGGCGATGCGCTGCTCAACGAGTCGGGCATGGAAAACCATCCGCTGACGCCGATGCGCGACGCGAACCTCGTGCGCGTGCTGCAGCGGCAAACTCAATCGAAGGTCGGGCTCGTGCGTTACGACCAGGTCGCGCAAGGCGACGCGGCCGTGCGCGCCGCGTTCGACGCGCTGAGCGCCGGCGGCGTGCGTATCGCGATTGCCGATGCGGTGTCCGATGCCGATCTGCACATGCTCGGCGCGGCCTGCGCGGATCTTGCCCTAATCACCGGCGGCTCGGGCGTTGCGCTCGGCTTGCCGGCCAACTTCCGCCGCGCGGGTCTGCTCGGCGAGCAAGCCGATGCCGCGCAATTGCCGCGGGTCGAAGGCTTGTCGGCGGTGCTGGCGGGCAGTGCGTCGAAAGCGACCAACGCGCAGGTAGCGGCATGGTGCGCGACGCGGCCCGCGTTCCGCATCGATCCGCTCGAGGCGGCGCGCGGCGAGGACGTCGTCGGCGAGGCACTCGAGTTCGCGCAACAGCGCTTCGTGCACGCGGAGCCGGTACTGATCTATGCGACCGCCTCGCCCGACGAGGTGCAGGCCGTGCAGCGCGAACTCGGCGTCAACGAGGCAGGGCATCTGGTGGAGACGACGTTGGCGTCGATCGCACGCGGCCTGCGCGAACGCGGCGTGCGCAAGTTCGTCGTCGCGGGCGGCGAGACCTCTGGCGCGGTCGTGCAGGCGCTCGACGTGCGCATGCTGCGCATTGGCGCGCAGATCGATCCGGGCGTGCCGGCTACCGTGACGACCGATGCGCAACCGCTCGCGCTCGCTCTGAAGTCCGGCAACTTCGGCGCGACCGACTTCTTCGACAAGGCGCTGCGCCAGCTCGACGGAGCCGCGCAATGAGTGGCACGCCGGCATTGCACACATCCATCGAAGCGCGCGTGCGCGAGGAAATCTGCGCGGTGGGCGCGAGTCTGTATCGGCGCGGCTATACGGTCGGTACGGCCGGCAACATCAGCGCGCGGCTCGACGACGGCTGGCTCATCACGCCGACCGACGCCTGCCTCGGCCGCCTCGATCCCGCCGAGATCGCGAAGGTCGACGCGGATGGCCACGCGGTGTCGGGCGGCAAGCCGTCGAAAACACTCGCGCTGCATCGCGGCATCTATGCGCGCAACGGCGACGCGCGCGGCATCGTCCATACCCATTCGACGCATCTGGTTGCGCTCACGCTCGCGGGCGTATGGAGCGAAGCGGACGTGTTGCCGCCGATCACACCGTACTACGTGATGAAAGTGGGCCATGTACCGCTGATTCGCTACCAGCGCCCAGGCGATCCGCAAGTGGCCGCGCAGATCGCCGCGCTGGCGGATCGCGTGCGCGCGGTGTTGCTCGAACGTCTGGGGCCGGTGGTGTGGGAGCGCTCGGTCGCGCAGGCGTCGTATGTGCTCGAAGAACTCGAGGAGACCGCGCGCCTGTGGCTGATGATGAATCCGCGGCCCGCGCCGCTCGACGCCGCCGCGATCGAAGAACTACGTGCCGCGTTCGGCGCGCGCTGGTAGCAGCGTGCCGTATCGGACTATCTTGAAGGAGCTGTCGCCATGCCTCGCTTCGCCGCCAATCTGACGATGATGTACAACGAGTACGCGTTCCTCGACCGTTTCGCCGCCGCCGCGCGCGACGGCTTCAACGCGGTCGAATTCCTGTTTCCCTACGAGTTCCGCGCGGGCGAGCTGAAAGCGCGGCTCGACGCGCACGGCCTCACGCAAGCGCTGTTCAATGCGCCGCCCGGCGACTGGCATGGCGGCGAGCGCGGTCTCGCATCGTTGCCGGGACGCGAGGACGAGTTTCGCCGCAGCATCGACACGGCGCTCGAGTACACGCGCGTGCTCGGCAATCGCAAGCTGCATGTGATGGCCGGGTTGCTCGCCGGCGATCAACCAGGTGAAACGCAGCGCAAAAAGCAGCGCGACGTGTACCTGAGCAATCTCGCCTATGCCGCGCGGGCCGCGCAAGCCGAACAGATCACGGTCGTCATCGAGCCGATCAACACGCGCGACATGCCCGGCTATTTCCTCAATCGACAGGACGACGCGCAGGCGATCTGCGCCGAAGTCGGCGCGCCGAATCTGAAGGTGCAATTCGATTGCTATCACTGCCAGATCGTCGAGGGCGATCTCGCGATGAAGCTCAAACGCGATATGGCCGGCATCGGCCACATCCAGGTTGCGGGCGTGCCGGAGCGGCACGAGCCCGACATCGGCGAGCTGAACTACCCGTACCTGTTCGATCTGATCGATGCGCTCGGCTACGACGGCTACATCGGCTGCGAGTACCGGCCGCGCGCTGGGACGTCGGCGGGGCTCGGCTGGCTGAGGCCTTATCTCGGCACAGGGCGCTGACTCTTTCTTTCCAGCAACGACTGACGGACACGTAACCATGAAAGTACTGATCACGGGCGGCGCGGGCTTTCTCGGTCAGCGTCTCGCGCGCGAACTGCTCGCGCGCGGCGCGCTGAAGGATGCACACGGCACATCGCAAGCGATTACCGAACTGCTGCTGCTCGATGTCGTGCGCGCCCACGATTTCGGCGATGCGCGCGTGCGCTCCGAGGTCGGCGATATCGCAGAGCGCAGCGTGCTCGAACGCGTTATCGACGCTCAAACGTCGGCGATCTTTCATCTGGCCGCAATCGTCAGTGGCCAGGCCGAGGCGGACTTCGATCTCGGCATGCGCATCAATCTCGATGCTTCGCGGCTGCTGCTCGAAATCTGCCGCGAACGCGGGCACCAGCCGCGCGTCGTGTTCACCAGTTCGGTCGCGGTCTATGGTGGTGATCTGCCCGCAGTCGTGCAGGATGACACCGCGCTTAATCCGCAGTCGTCGTATGGCGCGCAGAAGGCGATCGCGGAGCTGCTGCTCAACGATTATTCGCGGCGTGGTTTCGTCGACGGCCGCGTGCTGCGGCTGCCGACCATCAGCGTGCGGCCGGGGCGGCCGAATGCGGCGGCATCGTCGTTTGCGAGCGGCATCATCCGCGAGCCGCTGAACGGCGAAGAGGCCGTGTGTCCGGTCGCCGGTTCGACGCGGCTGTGGCTGCTGTCGCCGCGCAAGGCGATCGACAGCCTGATCGCCGGCCTCGAACTTGATAGCGCCGCGCTCGGCAAGAAGCGCGTGCTGAACCTGCCGGGCCTGTCGGTCAGCGTCGACGAGATGATCGCGGCACTGCGCGAGGTCGCGGGCGAGGCGGTTGCGAGCCGCATCGTGCGGCAGCCAGACGAGCGCATCGAGAAGATCGTCGGCAGTTGGCCGGGTGCGTGGGATACCTCGCGCGCCGAACGGCTCGGGCTCCCGGGCGAGCGCAGTTTCGCGGACGTGATCCGCGGCTACATCGCCGACGAAGGCATCGAAGTTCGCTGAAGACCACCCCTCCGCGTATTCCCTGGTATCGTCAAGCACGGCCGCGGCCGTGCTTGACACGCTTTCGCGCCCACGCCTATTATCGAGCCTGTTTGTTCGATATATGACCTTGTGTTCGTATATAGAACATAAGGCCGGGCGAGGAAACCGCAATAGCCGCAACCGTCGGCACTCCCAAGCCCATCGTTCACGATCCTGCGCTAAGCTGCTCCGACGTGACGGCCGCCGCGCCGCCGCTATTTGTGCGGCTTGCCGCTCCTTGCCAGGATGCGCCCAGGTTCGATGCCCCGGCGCATCGAGCAGGTGTCGTCGGTGCAACGCAGGCCGCGGCGCAGCGCACGCAGCATCTCAACTGGAGACATCCCATGACCGAAGCATTCCTGTGCGACGCGATTCGCACCCCCATTGGCCGCTATGCGGGTTCGCTGTCGTCGGTGCGCGCCGACGACCTCGGCGCGGTGCCGCTCAAGGCGCTGATGGAGCGCAACCAGAACGTCGACTGGACCGCGATCGACGACGTGATCTACGGCTGCGCGAACCAGGCCGGTGAAGACAACCGCAACGTCGCGCGCATGTCGCTGCTGCTCGCGGGTCTGCCGAAGGGCGTGCCGGGCTCGACGGTCAACCGTCTGTGCGGCTCGGGCATGGATGCGGTCGGCATCGCCGCGCGCGCGATCAAGTCGGGCGAGGCCGCGCTAATGATCGCGGGCGGCGTCGAGAGCATGAGCCGTGCGCCGTTCGTGATGCCCAAGGCGACCAGCGCGTTCTCGCGTCAGAACGAGGTCTACGACACGACGATCGGCTGGCGTTTCGTCAACCCGCTGATGAAGAAGCTGTACGGCGTCGACTCGATGCCGGAAACCGGCGAAAACGTCGCGACCGACTACAACATCAGCCGCGCCGACCAGGACGCGTTCGCGATGCGCAGCCAGCAGAAGGCCGCGCGCGCACAACGCGACGGCACGCTCGCGCAGGAAATCGTCGGTGTGACGATCGCGCAGAAGAAGGGCGATCCGATCACGGTCACGCAGGACGAGCATCCGCGCGAAACGAGCCTCGAAGCGCTCGCGAAGCTGAAGGGCGTCGTGCGTCCGGACGGCACGGTCACGGCCGGTAACGCATCGGGCGTGAACGACGGTGCGGCCGCATTGCTGCTCGCCAATGAAGAGACCGCGAAGCGCTTCGGCCTCACGCCGCGCGCCCGCGTGCTCGGCGTGGCCACCGCCGGCGTCGAGCCGCGCGTGATGGGCATCGGTCCGGCGCCCGCCACGCAGAAGCTGCTTGCGCGTCTGGGCATGACGATCGACCAGTTCGACGTGATCGAGCTGAACGAAGCGTTCGCGTCGCAAGGCATCGCGGTGTTGCGCGCGCTCGGCGTCGCGGACGACGATCCCCGCGTGAATCCGAACGGCGGCGCGATCGCGCTCGGCCACCCGCTCGGCATGAGCGGTGCGCGTCTGGTGACGACCGCGACCTATCAGCTGCAACGCACGCAGGGCCGCTTTGCGCTGTGCACGATGTGTATCGGCGTCGGCCAGGGCATCGCGATCGCGATCGAGCGCGTGTGATGCATGCGGTGACGTAGCGAGGGGAATCGCCCTTTGCACTCACCGCGTTGCGCGAGTTTCATGCAACAGCCCCATCGTTCAGGCGATGGGGCTGTTTGTTT
>ABYL01000180.1 GCA_000173575.1 Burkholderia sp. H160
TTGGTCGGTGCATTCGCGCTCGCGGCGGCGGGCGGCGCGCTCGCCGCCAGTTCCGAGGCGGGCGCGAGCGCCGGCTCTTTCGGTTTGGCTGGTTGCAACGCGGTCAACACATGCTGCTCGCGTGGCGGACTCGTCGCGCGCTTGTGTGCGGGCGCGGGCGCATGCGGCGGCGGCGCGGGCTGTTGCGCCGGTTGACGCTCGACCCTCTCGGGCGTCAGCAGCGCAACCTGCACGGGCACATGCTCGTGATCCCCCCGAGTCAGATTCACGCGATTGCGCTCGAACCATTGCGCCGCGATCCAGTGCACAACCGCCACGGCCACGAGCACCGCGATCCAGCGCCACGCGCGCGCACCGCGTCCCGGCCCGCTGCCAAAAGGTGGCAGACGATCGTGACGGCGGGTGGCGGAAGCAAAATCCATCGGCGCTTGAATGTGTGAGAGGTTGAACGGACCGGCCCGGATATCAACCGTTTTCGCTACGCGCCGTGGCGCTATAGCCGAGTTCGTACGACAGCTTGTGCGCGCATTCGCGCAACGCGGTATCGATCTCGCCGCCCCAGCGAATATCGAACGCGCCTTCATGGCCGAGCGCGACGAGACCGAGCGCGAGTTCGCCGGTCGAATCGAACACCGGCATGCAGAACGCGTGGATCGTCGGCAGCAGCATGCCTTCGACGCGCGCGGCCTCGTGCTCGCGCACCTCGGCGAGCATTTTGTCGACGTCTTCGCGGGTGCGCGGCGCGCCGCTATACGACGAGCGCCGCGAATCGGCCAGCTCGCGCTCGAGCATCGCGGCGGTCTTGCCGGACGGCAGATAGGCCGCGAACAGCAGACCGCTCGCGGAGCTGAGCAAGGGCATCACGTCGCCGAGTTTCAATGATGCCTTTGCCGGATAGCTCGATTCCATCCAATGCACCATCGTTGGTCCCTGATTGCCCCACACGGCGATGCCGACCGTCAGATCGAGCCGGTCGCGCAGTTCGGCAAGCGCGATGCGAGCGAGCTTCACACCGTCGACGCGCGCAAGCCGCGCTAGCCCGAGCTGCAACGCGAAGCCGCCGAGTTCATAGCGGCCCGACAGCGGGTCCTGCGCGACCACGCCGAGGCGCAGAAAGCTGACCAGATAGCGATGCGCCTTCGCCGGACTCATGCCCGCGCGGTGCGCGAGATCGCGCAGCATCATCGCGCGCGGTTCGTGCGTCAGCACGTCGAGCAGTCTGAAACCGACCTCGATCGACTGGATGCCCGAGCGCAGTTTCTCTTCGCTGGGTTCACCTGTTTCATCGTCGGCGCTGCTATCGGCGGGGTCGAGCAGAGCGTCGGCGGACACGGGGGCGTTGCGGGTGCGGATCGTGCCGGAGCGGGCGTTGGCGGACATGGGCAATACGCGCGGACAGCGCGTTCGGTAATCGTGATGGCGGCAGTTTCAATGGCAACGACGACGAACACGCAGATACTGGGCCGCGCCGATTCACCATCGTAGAATAGATTCCTTCCATCGTCACTAACACACGGTTCACAGCTCTATGAAACTTGCCTCGCTGAAGGACGGCACGCGCGACGGTCAACTGATCGTCGTGTCCCGCGACCTGCACACCGCGGCCATCGCCGACGCGATCGCGCCCACGCTGCAGCGCGTGCTCGACGACTGGGCCTTCTATGCGCCGCAACTGCATGACCTCTACGAAGCGCTCAATCAGGGCCGCGCCCGCAACAGCTTTTCGTTCGATGCGAAAGAGTGCATGGCGCCGCTGCCGCGCGCGTTCCAGTGGGCCGACGGCTCGTCGTACGTGAACCACGTCGAGCTCGTGCGGCGCGCGCGCGGCGCGGAGATGCCGCCGGAATTCTGGACGGACCCGCTGATGTACCAGGGCGGCAGCGACGACTTCATCGGTCCGCGCGACGACGTCGTGTGCGCATCGGAAGAGTACGGCATCGACTTCGAGGCCGAGGTCGCGGTCATCACCGGTGACGTGCCGATCGGCGCGACACCCGAGCAGGCGCTGCGCGGCGTGCGGCTGGTGACGCTCGTCAACGACGTATCGCTGCGCAACCTGATCCCGGCCGAACTCGCGAAGGGCTTCGGCTTTTTCCAGAGCAAGCCGGCCACGTCGTTCGCGCCAATCGCCGTGACGCCCGACGAACTCGGCGAACACTGGCGCGATGGCCGCGTACATCGGCCGATGATCGTCCATTGGAACGGCAGGAAGGTCGGCCAGCCCGACGCGGGCACCGACATGGTGTTTCACTTCGGTCAGCTGATCGCGCATGCGGCGAAAACGCGCAATCTGCGTGCCGGTTCGATCGTCGGTTCGGGCACGGTGTCGAACAAGGACGCGAAGCGCGGCTACTGCTGCATCGCCGAGAAGCGCTGCCTCGAAACGATCGAGCACGGCGCGCCGCAAACGGAGTTCATGAAGTACGGCGACACCGTGAAGATCGAAATGTTCGACGAGGCGGGCAAATCGATTTTCGGTGCGATCGAGCAGAGCATTGCGCCGCTCGAATGACGCACCGGCCGCGAAAGGGTTTCGCCCGATTTCGCTGCCAGTGCGCGCGACTACACTGACTGACGCGCCGGCTGGGACGGCGCGTCGTCCGTTCACGCTCGCATGTGCGAGCGTGATGGTCGAAATCAGCAACGGCAAGTGGCTTTATCAGCCGCATTGAACGGGTCGCGACGTTCCGCGCGCGACCGGATGAATCTCTTACGGATTGCTCATCATGTCTCAGCCATCGCAACCGAACGACGCGTACTACGCGCACTTTCACTCGCTGCGTTTGCAGCGTCATCCGCACGGCGTGCTCGAAGTCGTGATGAGCGGCGAGGGCGCGAATAAAAGCGGGCTCGCGACCGCGGACGAGAGCATGCATTATGAACTCGCGGAGATCTGGCGCGACATCGATCGCGATCCCGACACGCGCGTCGCGATCATCCGCGGCGAGGGCAAGGGCTTTTCGGCCGGTGGCGACCTGCAGCTCGTCGAGGACATGGCGAACGATTTCGACGTGCGTACGCGCGTATGGCGCGAAGCGCGCGACCTCGTCTACAACGTGATCAACTGCGGCAAGCCGATCGTGTCGGCGATGCACGGTCCGGCAGTCGGCGCGGGGCTCGTCGCGGGGCTGCTCGCCGATATCTCGATCGCGGCGAAGACGGCGCGCATCATCGACGGACACACACGCCTCGGCGTTGCCGCCGGCGATCATGCGGCGATCGTCTGGCCGCTCCTGTGCGGGATGGCGAAGGCGAAGTACTACCTGTTGCTGTGCGAGCCGGTGAGCGGCGAGGAGGCGGAACGCATCGGGCTCGTATCGCTCGCCGTCGACGAAAGCGCTCTGTTGCCGAAGGCGTTCGAAGTCGCGCGCAAGCTCGCCGACGGTTCGCAGACCGCCATCCGCTGGACCAAGTATGCGCTGAACAACTGGCTGCGCACGGCGGGGCCGGCGTTCGATACGTCGCTCGCGCTCGAATTCATGGGCTTCGCCGGGCCCGATGTCCGCGAGGGCCTGAGCTCGTTGCGCGAGCGGCGCGCGCCGGATTTTGGCGCGGGCGATCCGCACCAGCACAAGCGATCGTGATGCCACGCACCGCACGGTATGATCGAATCAACGCGCGCGGCTGCGCGCATCCCCCATATCTTCAAGCACCGAGGCGACAAGCATGACCGACACCACTGGCTCCACGCCGCCGTTTTCCGCCTTTCCCGGTTTTCCGCCCGCTGAAATGCTCGATCGCATGTGGAGCATGATTCGGCTGTCGCCGTTCGCTGCTGCTATGACGGGCGCGCAGCCGGGTGGCGGCACGAGTCCGTCGCTGTCGATGATGTCCGACATGATGGCGCCGCTCACCAGCGTCGAAGAGCTCGACAAGCGCATCACCGACATGCGCGCGGTCGAGCAATGGCTGAAGCTGAATCTGAGCATGCTGCAGTCGGCGATTCAGGCGCTCGAAGTGCAACGCGCGACGCTCGCGACGCTGCGCGCGTTCGGCGCGTTCGCGCAGTCGTCGATGTCGCAGCCCGCGGCCGCTGCATCGAGCTCCGCCGCGAGTGGCGCACCGAGTCCTGCTGCGAGCCCCGCGCCGGCACCGAGCTGGACGAAGCCGGCCGAGGCGGCGCCCGAAAGCGCCACGCCGGCGGACAGCGACGAAGAAGAAGCGCCCGCGGCGCCCGCGTTCGATGCATCCGCGTGGTGGAATCTGCTGCAATCGCAGTTCAACCAGATTGCGCAGTTCGCGATGACGCAGCCGTCCGTCGCGGTCGCTGCTGCGGGCGGGGGCACGCAGGGTAAGCCGGAACAGTCGAACACCGCCGACCCGCCGGGCGCCGAGGCGCAAAACGCGAAGCCCGCCGCCAAACGGCCGGCCGCGAAGCGTGCAGCGACGCCGACGAGGCGCGCGGCTGGCGAAGGCGCGCGCGCGGCAACGCCGAAAAAGTCGTCGTGAACCGGCGATGCGAGCAACGCGCTCGCACCCGGTGCGACAGCGACGCATCGTCACTGGTTTTTGCCCCCATGCCAGTACCGGCGACTTCTGCCCGCGTGTATTGCCGAATTTATTGAGAGAAGTCAATACCACAGCGCTCTCGCAACGCTTCTGTCACGGGTTCCGTGGGGTGCGCGTGCTATCATTGTGTAAGCTTGATCTGGCTTTGGGGCGTGCGCTGAGAAGAACCAATCCCGTCGCCCTCGCGTCATTTGCCGCCGGCACTATCGGCGCAGGGCTGGACGGTGCGGTTGTAGACCGAAACTGGCTCGACCTCAGGCAAAGGGTATCCCTCACACATGGTTGGCTGAGGCGCCTGATTCACGCTTCAGGCGCCAATTCAAAAGCCCGGACTTCTTTGTTGCCCGATGCTTCTGGGCGGCCGGTTAACGCGTAAAATTGAATGCTTGGCCGATAAACGGCACGCCCGTTCGTCGTAGGTAAAAACGGCTACACGTAGCAGCAACAGACACACACAGTATGTGCAGAACAGGGGTGGGACTATGAACACCATGCTTTATCCGGAACTTTATAAATCGCTCGAATCCGTTCGATGGGACATGGAGAAGGACATTCCCTGGGACAAATTCGATGCATCGCTGTTGACCGACGAGCAGGCCGCGACGATCAAGATGAACGCGATCACCGAATGGTCGGCGTTGCCCGCCACGGAAATGTTTCTGCGTGACAATCATCACGACAGCGATTTCTCCGCATTCATGAGCGTGTGGTTCTTCGAGGAGCAGAAGCACTCGCTGGTGCTGATGGAATATCTGCGCCGCTTCAAGCCGGAACTGGTCCCGACCGAAGAGGAACTGCACGCGGTGCGCTTCGAGTTCGATCCCGCGCCGCCGCTCGAAACACTGATGCTGCACTTCTGCGGCGAAATCCGCCTCAATCACTGGTATCGCCGCGCTGCCGAATGGCACACCGAGCCGGTCATCAAGCACATCTACGAAACAATCTCGCGCGACGAAGCGCGCCACGGCGGCGCGTATCTGCGCTACATGAAGAAGGCGATGGCGCAGACCGGCGATATCGCGCGTGCGGCGTTCGCGAAGATCGGCGTGCTGATGGCGTCGGCGCGTCGCACCGAAAAGCCGCTGCACCCCACCAACCTGCATGTGAACCAGGCGCTGTTTCCGCGCGACACGATCCAGTCGCGTCTGCCGGATCCGGAATGGCTCGAGCGCTGGCTCGACGAGCAGATCCGTTTCGACGACGGCTGGGAAAAGAAGGTCGTCGAGCGCATTCTGCACAACCTGTCGCTGCTGTTCGAGCGCACGTTCAACACCGCGCAGGAGCTGAACCGCTATCGCAAGGAAGTGGTCGCGCGCCTGCAAGCCGCCGAGCAGAACCCGGCGCATCAGCAGCCGGCGTAACGGGAATTCAAAGGTTCCAATACAGTTTCAAAAGGCGGTCCGGCAGGCGCGAGCTTGCCGGACCGTTTTGCTTTGCGCCGTCCAGCGTGTATCGTGACGGCACTTTGCATTCCTCTTTCCGTAACTCCGCAACTCTGTGACTGTGCGATGACCGCCATCTTTGAACGCAAGATTCTGACGCGCGATGCCCTGGTGAAACTGCGTCCTTCGCTGCGCGCGCCCGTCGTGTTTACAAACGGCGTGTTCGATATCCTGCATCGCGGTCACGTCACCTATCTGGCCGACGCGAAGGCGCTGGGCGCATGCCTGATCGTCGGGGTCAATAGCGACGCTTCAGTGCGGATGCTCGGCAAGGGCGACGACCGTCCGATCAACAACGAGGCCGACCGCATGGCCTTGCTCGCGGCGCTGGAAAGCGTCGACTACGTGGTGGGCTTCGGCGAGCAAACGCCGGTCGAGCTGATTTCCGTGCTGCGGCCGGACGTGCTCGTGAAGGGCGGCGACTATGACATGGATGCGCTGCCCGAATCGGCGCTCGTGCGCGGCTGGGGCGGCAAAGCGCTCGCGATTGCGTTCGAGCACGATCGCTCGACGACCGCGCTGTTGAAGAAGGTGCGGGCACAGGGTTGACGCTGCCGATTGCCGCGGAAAAGCGCGGCGGACTGCTGAACATCTGACCGTACCCGTCGCTCACCTCGTTACTGTTGCAACTCCGATGTCGAAACCGGCGCCTCTGGCGCGGGTCCGCCGACCACCACCTGATCGGCCGCATTGGCGGCGCTGACTGGCTGCACCTTCAGCGAGTCCGGATGAATCTGGCGGTTCAGAAGGTTCGGCTGGTGTCCTGCGGCGATGGGTGCCTGGCCGAAGGCCCCACGCAGCGCGACGAAAGCCAGCACGTTGACAACAATCAGAATGGCGATCGGCCAGCGAAGCATTGTGGGTGTTTCCAATCCAGAGAGAAGTTGAGCCGGTGGCGTGAGGGCGAAACGCTGGCGCGCAAGTCGGGGCCGCATGTCACACGTACGTCACGCACCTCGCAATCAGACACGCGGCCGCGCCATATCCTCGGCTGCGATCAGCGCAAGCCCCGACAGCACCAGCGAATCGTGGCGAGTATGCGGTACTTTCAGCGCGCTCGCCACTTCGTCAGCGGCGCCGCCGCTGACCACGAGACGCACCGGTACCTGCCACTCGTCCTGCAGATCCCGCCACATCCGCTCGATCAATCCCGCCTGCGCCAGCGTGCAGCCCGCCGAAAGCGAACGCGGCGTATCCGTCGCGAAGAACGGGCCCCGGCGGGCCGCGTCGGCCGGGTCGAGCAGACCGCGTGCGCGCGCGGCGTCGAGTGTCGGCAGTTGCGCGGTGTGCTCGCCGAGTGAGCGCATCATCAGCGTCCAGCCCGGCGCAATCAATCCACCGATAAACGCGCCGTCCGCGCGCAACGCCTCGAGCGTCGTCGCGGTGCCGAAGGTCGCCAGCAGCAGATGTTCGCCAGCAAAGGCCGCGTGTGCGCCGATCATGCCGGCCCAGCGGTCGCTGCCGAGCGAGTGGGGTGACGTGTAGCAATTGGTCACGCCGCATTGGCGGGTGCTCGCGCGGATCGTCGTGAGCGGCAGTTGCGGCCAGTGCGCGTCGACGAGCGCGGCGATGTGCGTCGCAACCTCCGCGCCCGCGACGTTGGAGAGCCACGCGCCGCATGGCGTCGGCAAGTCAGCCCAGGCGGGTTGCGAACCAGAGCGCGTGCGCGGCGCGGCAACGTCGTCGTGCGCGAGCGCACCGCTCGCCAACTGCGTCCCATCTGCCTGCACCAGCGCCCACTTGATCCGGCTATTGCCTGCATCGATCAGCAGATAAGGCGCGTGCCTTGTCATGCGGCACCGTCGGCAAGGCGCAGCGACACGTCGCCGGTCGCGATGCACTGGCGGCCATCGGCCGTGTCGAGCAGCAACTGGCCGCGTTCGTCGACGCCCGCCGCCACGCCGCGCGCGAGTTCCTGGCCTTGCTCGAGCACCACGACGTCGCGGCCCGCATACGCGTGCACCGCGTTCCAGCGCGGCTGGAACGGCGCGAAGCCTTCGGCGCCGAAGCGCTGCAGCATCGGCTCGAGCGCGTTCAGCTCGGCGGCGAGCGTGTCGGTCAGATTCGCGTTCGGCAGTGCGCGCTGCAACGCGGTGGGCGCCGTGCCGCGAGCCTGCGGCGGCACCTCGGCGTTCAGCGCGCCGACCTTCGCCGCGAGTTCGTCGGCGCCCTTCACGTTGGTGCCGATGCCGATCACGACCGCGCTCGCGTCGTCGGTGCTCCACGCGGTTTCGATCAGGATGCCGGCGAGCTTGTCGCCTTCGAGCAGCACGTCGTTCGGCCACTTCAGTGCAATCTGTCCGGGACCGGCGACCGGCAGCGAGCGCAGCCCGTCGACAAGCGCGACGCCCACCGCGAGGCTCAAGCCCGCAAGCCCTTCGAGCGGTCGCGGCAATACACAGGCGACCGAAAACAGCAGCGCGTTGCCCGGCTCCGCGTACCACGGACGCCCACGGCGGCCGCGCCCGGCCGTCTGCAGATACGCGACGCGCACGATCGGCCGCGGCAGCGCGTTGGCGCGGCGCGGCAGCGCTTTTACGTGGGTCATCAGGTCGGCGTTGGTCGAGCCGGTTTCCTCGACGATTTCGATCGGCCAGTCGTGCGCGTGCGGGCCGAACAGCTTGACCGCGCGTTCGCGATCGATGCGCCAGTCAGTACTGGCGCTTGCCACTGCGGGTGAGGAGGTGGGAGTCTTGGAGGCATTCATGTCTCATATTGTAGCGACAGCAAAGGTGATCGGGACTCGACCCGGACCAATGCGGATCAGTGCGGACCGGCGGCCAAGCCTTCGCTACAATGGCCCCTAATCCGATAACCAGATTCACGCGATCCTTGAACCACGACACTCCGCCCGGCCTTGAAGTCGCGGCCGGCAGGCAAGGCAAGATCGTCCGTCTCTCGGGCCAGTGGACGGCGCTCGCGCTTGCGCGCGATCGCGAGACCGGGCACGTGATTCCGCTGCTGCGTGCGCTGACCGGCGCGCAGGGCATCGGCGAGTGGGACCTGTCGGGCGTCGACAGGATGGACCACGTCGGCGGCCAGGCGCTGTGGCGCGTTTGGGGCCGCAAGATGCCGCCCGGCACCGCGCTCACCGACACGCAGCGCGATATCTTCGAGCGCATCGCACTGCTCGACACGGTGCGCGAGAGCGCCGAGCCGGTTTCGCGCATCGATCCGTTCACGCGACTCGGCCTCGGCATCTTCTCGTTCCTCGACCATATGCAGGGCGGCGTCACGATGCTCGGTCGCGTCGTGCTCGATCTGCTGGCGATCGCGCGCAAGCCGAAGCTCACGCCGTGGACCGAAATCTCCGCGAACATCTACAACGCCGGCGCCCGCGCGCTGCCGATCACCGCGCTCGTCGCGTTCCTGATCGGTATCGTGTTGAGCTATCTGTCGGCACAGCAATTGCGCATCTTTGGCGCGAACCAGTTCATCGTCAATATTCTCGGCCTCGCGGTGATTCGGGAGCTTGGCCCGGTCTTGTCGGCGATTCTGGTGGCGGGCCGCTCGGGCTCGGCGATCACCGCGCAGATCGGCGTGATGCGCGTAACCGAGGAGCTCGACGCGATGCGCGTGATGGGCATCCCGCACGGTCTGCGGCTGATCCTGCCGCGCGTGGTCGCGCTGGCCGTCGCGATGCCGCTGCTGGTAATGTGGACCAACGTGATCTCGCTGACGGGCGGCGCGCTCGCCGCGAAGCTCGTGCTTGGCATCGAAATGAGCTTCTTCGCGCGGCAGTTGCCGAGCGTGGTGCCGATCGCGAATTTGTGGATCGGCCTTGGCAAGGGCGCGGTGTTCGGTATGCTGATCGCGATCGCCGGGTGTCATTTCGGCTTCCGCATCAAAGCCAATTCGCAAAGTCTCGGCGAAGGCACGACGACCTCGGTGGTGACGTCGATCACCATCGTGATTCTCGCGGACGCGGTGTTCGCAATCCTCTTCCAGAACGTGGGGCTCTGATGATCGCGCCACTGACAGAAGCCGTGCGCGGCCAGCCCGTGCCGCTGATCGAGGAACCCGTGATCGAGGTGATCGACATCACCAAGCGTTACGGCCGCAACATCGTGCATCAGCATCTGAGCTTCGACGTGCGGCGTGGCGAGATCGTCTCGGTCGTCGGCGGCTCGGGTTCGGGCAAGACCACGCTGGTGCGGCAGATTCTCGGCCTCGAGCGGCCGTCGAGGGGCACGATCAAGCTGTTCGGCGAAGACCTCTCGACCATCTCTCCCGAAACCGCGCTGCTGATGCGCAGCCGCTCCGGCATGCTGTTCCAGCGCGGCGCGCTGTTCTCGTCGCTGTCCGTGTTCGACAACATCGCGCAGCCGGTGCGCGAGCTCGGCAAGGTGCCCGAAGACCTGCTGCGCGACATCGTGATGCTGAAGCTCGAAATGGTCGGGCTGCCGTGCAAGCATGCGTCGAAGATGCCGGCGGCGCTGTCGGGCGGCATGATCAAACGGGTCGGCATCGCGCGCGCGATCGCGCTCGAACCCGAGCTGCTGTTCCTCGACGAACCGACCGCCGGCCTCGACCCGCAGGCGTCCGACGAATTCGTCGAGCTGATCTCCGGGCTGCATCGCGCCCTCGGTCTCACCGTCGTGATGATCACGCACGATCTCGACACGATGGTCGCGCTGTCGACGCGCGTGGCCGTCATCGCCGATCGCAAGGTGATCGTCAACGCACCGGTCGAGGAGGCGGCGGGCGTCGACCATCCGTTCATCCGCGAATATTTCCTAGGCCTGCGCGGGCGCCGCGCGCTGCAGGCGCTGCCGCCGGAGCGCCGCGCGAAGCTGCCGCAGGCGGCGCTCGAGCCGGCATCGTCCGAGTTGCCGCTGTGAAGCCGGCCGCCACCAACGGGGCCGCAATGAACCAGGAATACTGACAATGGAAAACAAAGCGCATGCGTTCTGGGCCGGGCTCTTCACGGTCGTGCTGACGGCGGCGATCGCGCTGGCTGCGTATCTGTTCAACGTCGACCGCACCGTGCGGGTGCCGTACGACCTGATCGCGCGCACCAACGTGACCGGCCTCTTCGTGGACGCGGCGGTGCGGTTTCGCGGGTTGGACGTCGGCCGCGTGCAGTCGATCAAATTCGATCCGGAGCATCCGGGGCAGATCCTGATTCGCATCAACGTCGACGAGCACGCGCCGATCACGCATTCGACGTTCGGCAGCCTCGGACTGCAGGGCGTGACCGGCATCGCGTTCATCCAGCTCGACGATACCGGGCGCGACCTGACGCCGTTGCCGTCGTCCGTGCAGAAGGTTGCGCGATTGCCGATGCGCCCGGGCCTGCTCGATCAGTTGCAGCAACGCGGCGACGTGCTGCTGCGCAAGCTCGAAAAAGTCACCGACAACGTGAACGACATGCTGTCGCCGGAAATGGTCGAGCAGTTGCACGAAACGGCGGCGAGCCTTGCGCAGGCGGCCTCGGGCGTCGCGACGCTGACCAGCCAGTTGGGGCCCGTCGCCGGTAAGCTGCCCGGCACGGTCGACCAGCTGAACCGGACGCTCGCGTCGACCAACCAGATGATCACGAATCTGCAGCGTCCGGACGGGCCGTTGGTGCGCAATCTGAATAAGGCGGGCACGGCGGCGCAGCAGGCGGGCGACGCGCTCGCCCAGATGAACGTGTCGCTGCAGGACCTGTCCGCGCGGGTCGGCTACGAGACGTTGCCGCGCGTGAATTCGCTGACCGAGGACGTGCGCTCGGCGGCGCAGTCGATCGACCGGGCCGCCGACACCTTCAGCA
>ABYL01000179.1 GCA_000173575.1 Burkholderia sp. H160
CGCCGAGGAGAAGCCAGCCGCGAACCGGCGTTCGAGTGTGCTCGCGCGCTCCGCGCCGCGCGCACCGCTGAACGTCACGCACACGTGGCAGGGCTGCGATTCGGTCACCGGCTGGGAAAGCATCGACCGTGTGCTGGAAGTCGATCAGACGCCGATCGGCAAAACGCCGCGGTCGTGTCCCGCCACCTACATCGGCGTGTGGGATTCGATCCGCAAGCTTTTCGCGGGTACGCTGGAGGCACGCGCGCGCGGCTATACCGCATCGCGTTTCTCGTTCAATACCGGTGAGGGCCGCTGCCCCGCGTGCGAGGGCCAAGGCGTCCGCACGATCGGCATGAGCTTCCTGCCCGATGTGAAGGTGCCGTGCGACGTTTGTCACGGCCAGCGCTTCAATCCGGAGACGCTCGCGGTCACGTGGCGCGGCAAGAACATCGGCGACGTGCTGACCATGGAAATCGACGAAGCGGTCGAGTTCTTCGCGTCGATCACGAACATCGGGCATCCGCTGCAACTGATGAAGGACGTCGGGCTCGGCTATCTGACGCTCGGCCAGCCGTCGCCGACGCTGTCGGGCGGCGAGGCGCAGCGCATCAAGCTCGTCACCGAGCTGAGCAAGGTGCGCGACGACATCACGCGGCGCGGCCAGAAGCCGCCGCACACGCTGTACGTGCTCGACGAGCCGACGGTCGGCCTGCATATGGCTGACGTGGCAAAGCTGATTCGCGTGCTGCACCGCCTCGTGGATGGCGGGCATAGCGTGGTCGTCATCGAGCACGATCTCGACGTGATCGCCGAGGCGGACTGGATCATCGACCTCGGTCCGGAGGGCGGGGTGGGCGGCGGCACGATCGTCGCCGCGACGGATCCCGAAAGCCTGTCGCGCGTCGCCGCGAGTCATACAGGCGCCGCTTTGCGGCCGGTGCTCGCGCGCACGGCGGCGACGGCGACGCTTGCCGGCGAAGGGACGAATGGCTGAAATGAAGTGACGCGCGCTGGCGCGGCAGCGCCTCACAGCCTGCCCGCCACGCGCGATTGCTGCGCTGCATTCAATCATCTGAGGATGGATTGACGCTGCGCGTGCCTGCGATTAAGTCATACAAAAGCGGCCGGCGATGTTTCATTTTAGAAACATTTTTAGAGCGTGCGATAAATCTGCATTTGGATATTAATTTTCGGCATAGGCCGAACGCGACAGATATACCCATTGCCGAAGGCAATAAATTTCCGATTTGCGAATAAAATACCAATTCGCGATGGCATTATCGGACATAAGCAGTTCATGATTGAAACATTTTTGAACCGTGCAAGAAACGTACTCGGCAGCGCGAGTCATTGCGCTTCGCATTACCGGGAACTTTCTCTGAATGCGTGAGAGTGCCGCCCATAAAGGCTTTGCGGTAAGATGTCAACATTAGCACCCGCGCCGTCTTGTAGCAGTAGCCTGCCCCGCGGTGGTGCTCATATCAAATGCTCAATCACGGTTTTCCTCAGACATGTGCTTTCGTGATGAAAACTGTTTTCGAATTTACTATAGCGGGCCATTCCGCTAACATCACGTTTATTCCTTTATGCGGCGCAGATCTGCTTTTCCGCCGAATAACGCATTCTCTCGTTCCGTCTGGTTACGGGGCATCGGGGTCCACAACGTATGACCGCTTGGGGGAAGATCATGCCGCACATGAACCTTGATACAACGAGAATTACGTGGCTGCACACGCCAGCCTTGAACGTCCGTACTGCAGCGCGGCGAATCGGCATCCTGCTGTTCGATGGCTTCTGGCTGCTCGGCCCGGGCACCGTCGTCGAAATGTTTCAGACGGCCAATGAGTTCGCGGGCACGCGAGCCGGCGAAGATCCACCCTACGAAATGCAGTTCCTGTCGATGGAGGGGGGCAATGTCGCCAGCTCGTCGTCGGCGCGCATCTGGACCGACCGCATCGACACCCGCTTTGGCGGCGGTTTCGACGTGCTGTTCATCGCGGGCGGCTACGGCGCCCACGTGGCCGCGCGCGACGAACGCCTGCTGAACTGGCTGCGCGCGGTGCAAGCGCGCACCCGCGCGATCGAAACGATCGGCGAGGGACGCCTCGTGCTCGAAGCGGCAGGCCCGACCGAGCATGACGGCCTGATGAGCCGCTATCCGGGCGCGAGCGCGAGCGAAGGCGCGTTCAGCGCGGCCAACGACCGTCACGACTGCGCGCGCAGCGCGTTGATGTTCATCAAGCGCGACCTGGGCGCCGAGCTCGCACGCAGCGTCGCCGATCGCGTGATGCCCGGCATGGCCGCGACGTGGGTGCCGCTGCCGGCCGAGGGCGGCACGCTGAGCGTCGCCGAGAAGATTCGCGCGGCCGCGCGCTGGATGGAGGCGAACTGCGACCGTCCGGTATCGGTCGCCGATGCCGCGCAGGTCGCCGCGATGAGCGAGCGCAATTTCCTGCGCCGCTTCAAGCACGAGATGCAGGTCACGCCGTCGGACTACCTGCTGCAGGTGCGGCTGCGCATCGCGTGCAACTTCCTGACCGAGACCGAGTTGCCGGTCGACAAGATCGCGCGTCGCAGCGGCACCGGCAACGGCGATCGTCTCGCGAAAATTTTCCGCAAGCGCATGGCATTGTCGCCAACCGAGTATCGCGCCCGTAGCCGGGCAGCCACAGAGGCGTAGCATGTACCTTTAGCATGCGATCGGGCGCCCGCGCCGCGGGCGCGCCTCGTCTGTCGGACGCGGCCGCGATAGCGGTCGTAGCTTCGCTGGCCAGCTTTTTTTCGAGCACAGTGGCGATGGGCAACAGGGTCATGGCGACGGCATTGCCAGAGGTGAAACTCATCGAGCCGGAAGTGTTTGTCGACGAGTTCGGTTTTTGCTTCGAGAGTTTCAGCGCGGACGAGTTTTCGGACGACGTCGCGCAGGGTTTCAACTTCGTGCAGGACCGCCATTTGCGCGCGGTGCATCGGGTGCTGCGCGGCTTGCACTACCAGGTGCAGCGCCCTCAGGGACGGCTGCTGCGCGTCGTGCGCGGCGAGGTCTTCGACGTTGCGGTCGACGTGCGCCTGAACTCGCCGAACTTCGGCAAATGGAGCGGCGAGTATCTGAGCGACGCCAACCAGCGGCAGGTCTGGGTGCCACCAGGTTTTGCACACGGCTTCGTCGTGCTCTCCGATGTCGCCGAGTGCGTCTGGAAAACCACCGAGTACTGGTTTCCCGAGCTCGAACGCTGCCTCCTGTGGTCCGATCCCGACATCGGCATCGAGTGGCCGATCGACTTTGAGCCGATCCTCGGCAGCAAGGACGCGGCCGGCCGGCGTCTCTACGAAGCCGAAAACATCGCGTGACTGGCATGGCAAGTAGAAGCGCCCGATGCGTCGGCAACTATTGCAATATGCCGCGCAAGTATTGCAAGGGCGGCAGCGTCAGCGTCGGATCAAGCCCATCAACAGGGTGACGAGGAAGATCACGATGAAAATAAAGAACAACACCTTGGCGATTTCGGTCGCGCCCGCCGCAATGCCTCCAAAGCCGAACACGGCGGCGATGATGGCAATGATGAAGAAAATCACAGCGTATCGAAGCATGGTGCCTCCACCGGTGGATGGTTGAACCGGCGTCCGAACGGCGACCCGTTGCGTTCGTCACGCGGCTTCACGGGGCAGATGCCGGCGTGCGTAATTCAGCAATAGGTGTGCCACCGCTTCATTAGCGCCAACGTCTGCCGCATGCTGCGCGGCACGCGAAATCGAATCTTCAACGCAACTGGGTGACCGCCAGCAGCAACACCATGCTGCCGATTGCGCCATCGAGCACGCGCCATGCGCTCGCGCGGCGAAACAGCGGTGCGAGCATGCGCGCGCCATAGCCGAGTGCGACGAACCAGACCGCGCTGACCGTCATCGCGCCGAGCGCGAAGGCGACCCGTGCGCCTTCCGGCTCGCGCGCGCCGGCCGTGCCGATCAGCAGGAACGTGTCCAGATAGACGTGCGGATTGAGCCACGTGAACGCGAGCGTCATCAGCACGATCGGCAGCGCGCGTTGCGCGGGCGGCGCTTGATCGGCGGATGCGCCGCCCGATGCGTCGAGTACCGCGTGTCCCGGCCGCACCGCGCGGCGCAGCGCGCTGACACCGAACCAGGCGAGATAGGCGAGACCGACATAGAGCATCGCGTGCACGAAGTTCGGGTAGCGCTCCATCAGCACCGCGGCGCCGCCGACGCCCGCGCCGATCAGAATGAAATCCGACAACGTGCACAACAGCACGATCTTGCCGACGTGCGAGCGCATGATGCCCTGGCGCAGCACGAATGCGTTCTGCGCGCCGATCGTCACGATCAGCGACGCGCACAGCGCCGCGCCGTGGGAAAAAGACAACCAGTTCATAAACGGTCCAGAAAATGGCAACGGTGGGGATAGACGGGGAAGAGCAACGGCGCTAGTCTGCGTGTTCGTCGCTCATAAGAGAAGCTAATTTACTTAATGCCGAATAAGGAACGCTAATGCTCGACTACGCCTTGCTCGACGCGCTGGCCGCCGTGGTGCGCCACGGCTCGTTCGACCGTGCCGCGAGCGAGCTCAATATCACGCCGTCTGCCGTATCGCAGCGGGTCAAGCTGCTCGAGGAACGCGTCGGCAGCGTGCTCGTGAAGCGTGGCCAGCCGTGCGTCGCGACCACTTCGGGCGCGCTGCTGTGCCGCCATACCGAGCGCGTGCAACTGCTCGAAGCGGAGCTGAACGGCCGCATGCCGGCATTGCCCGGCGCGCTCGTCGAGCCGTGGCCAGCACTGCGGGTCGCCGTCAACGACGACAGCGTCGGCACCTGGTTCATCGACGCGGTCGCGCCGTTCTGCGTCGAACGCGAGATGCTGCTCGATCTTGTGATCGAAGATCAGGACTACACCGCGCAGCGCATTCGCGACGGCAGTGTGCAGGGCGCGATCACGACCCAGGCCGAACCGGTGCAGGGCTGCCGCTCGACGCGCCTCGGCCGCATGCGTTACCTCGCGGTCTGCTCGCCCGCGTTTTTTGCGCGCTATTTCGCCGACGGCGTTACGCGCGACAGCCTGCGGCGCACGCCGTGCGTCGACTTCAATCCGAAGGATCAGCTGCAAAAGCGCTTCATGCGACGCATCACGCGCGCGGAGCTCGATCCGCCGCTGCACTGGATTCCGCACGTCGCCGGTTTTCTGCGCGCGTGTGTGATGAGCCTCGGCTGGGGTATGTGCCCCGAGCGGATGATCGCCGGTCATCTGGCGCGCGGCGAACTGGTCGAGATCGCGCCGGGCAAGCATATCGACGTCGATCTGTACTGGCAGAGCTGGCGGCTGTCGATCGGCTGGCTCGACGATTTCAGCGCGATGCTCAGAAAGCGCGCGGGCGAGTTTCTCGATTGACTACGCGGCGTGCCGCACGAAAAACTGCGCCAGCCGCTATAGCAGCAGATCGATTGAATGAAACAGCCCGTCAGTATCTGCTTGCACCGTCAACGCTCGGCGTGCGCATGCTCGCGCAGCTCACCGGGAATCAACGCGCGCTCGAGGCCACCTTCACTGAGCCATGAACGCGTCTTCTGTGCAGCTCGTTCGATCAGTTGGGCGCACTGCGTATAGTCGTAAGGCGAGACATCGAGTGGACACAACGGCGGAACGACATAGATCTGCGCACGCGTCGAATAGAACTCGAGGTCGCGCACGAGCTGGCGTGCGATGACGAGCGTTAGCGCATGCAGGGCCTGCGCGATCGCGCTACGCGGTGGCGCATGCAACGAACACGCGAACCCGGCCGGCAGCACGATGATGCGCGTCGCACCGAGCGACACCGCCACCGAGATCGGCGTGTTGTTGGCGACACCGCCATCGATGAGATCCACACCGTTGACACGCACCGGCGGGAACACGCCGGGTATCGCCGCGCTCGCCAGCACGGCGTTCACCACAGGACCGGTAGAAAGAACGATTTCGTCCCCGCTCAGCATATCGGTCGCGACGATGTGAAGCGGCACGCTCGCCTGCTCGATCCGCTCATACGCCAGATGCGTCTCCAGCAGTCGACGCAACGCGTTCGCCTCGACGAGGTGCGCACGACTGCGCAGAATCATCGCGAGCAGCCCGAGCATGGAAAGCGGCATGATGTCCTGCCGCCGGATCCTGCACCAGAGCGCTTCGAGCATTGCTACGCCGCCGCCGTCCGGTTGCCGGGCGAAATACGCCGCGTTGATCGCGCCAGCGGAGGCGCCCACCACGCAGCCCGGATGCTCACCGCGTTCGAGCAGCTCGCGCAGCATGCCAACCTCGATCGCGCCGAGGCTGCCACCGCCAGCGAACACGAAGGCGGTCAAACCAGAAAGCGGGGAGTTCATGGCTTGTTCGAAACGTCTGGATAAGGCACCCAACACAGCCTCAGCAATTCACCGCCGCGACGTCCTTGTCCTTTGATCAGATCCAGCGGTTCAATCTTCATGGTATGCCCCTTTCAAGGCATCCACCAAACGCAGTGAGAATGAAGCGTAAGGGAGCGTAATCGTCGTGCGCGTCGCTTCCGGTAGATTCCGGGATTCAACGCACACTGAGGTCCAGCCATGACAACACGCTTGTCACGACGCGAATTCATCAAGCTGACAATTGCGGTCGGCACAACCGTTTCGACCATCGACACCAGTTTCGCCGCCCTCGCGAGCGCTGCTCCCTGCCAACTCACGCCCGAGCAGGAAGTCGGTCCTTATTGGATCGATGGCCAGCTCGTGCGCAGAGACATTCGCGAAGGCAAGCCCGGAGTGCCGTTGCGGCTCGACATCGTGCTCACCGATGCAAGAACGTGTGCGCCACTCGTCGGCGCCGCAGTCGACATCTGGCAATGCGACGCAACGGGCGCCTATTCGGGCTATACGCAGATGCAGGCCCCGCCGCCAGATTTCGATCCGGCGGCGCCCGGTCGCCCGCCTGCGGGCGCGCCCCCGATGCCTGCGCCGACCGACCACCTGACGTTTCTGCGCGGCATCCAGCGCACGGATCGGGCGGGGGTCGTCAAGTTCGAGACAATTCTGCCGGGCAATTACCCTGGACGCACGAACCACATTCACTTCAAGGTCCGCACGGCAAACGCGTTGCATTCGCAGGATAGCCACGTTTCGCACGTCGGCCAGATCTTCTTTCCCGAATCGCTGATGGTGCAGTTGATGCAGTGCGAACCCTATCGCGACCATGCGATCGGGCGCACCACGCAAAGCGAAGACTCGGTGTTCGTCAACCAGTCTGGCTCGGCGATGCTGGCGAGCGTGAGCCCGCTCACCCTCGACAGTCTTGCGAAAGGGATGCACGCGCGCGTTGAGGCGGTCATCGATCCCGATGCGAAGCCGCAACCGGTCGAACCGTTCCCAGTGGCTCCCCCGCGCTGACGCGCTCGGTAGGTTTGATATGGGACCAAAGTCTGATTGCGACTGACAAATACGCTGGTCACACTTGGCCTCTGTTGAGAGTGGGAGCGAGCGGAAAGATCGATATCGCAACGGCCAACGCACCGATCGAGGCGGTCGTGCTGCCGCACTCGAACACCAAGGTCTCGCCACAAAAAGTTACATGGCCGTACTGGCAGCGTCCATGCGGTCAGACTTCTCGAAACCGACCGGGGAAAGTGTCTTCGTTTGATCGGCAGGCCGCCTGCCCAAGCCTGTCCGTTACCGATTTGGGATCGCATCGTCCGATTTTGGGAGCGCAACATGGATCTGTCCGGATTTCTCACCGAGCTCGAAAACACCCTGGGCGCCTATTTGCCCAAGATCGCCGGCGCGATCGGCATCCTCATAGTCGGCTGGCTGATTGCCGTGATCGCGCGCGCGGGCACCCGCAGGCTGCTGGCCGCCCTCAAGGTCGACCACCGCATTGCCGAGAGCACCAGCCAGGTGGCGCAGGTGGAGAACATCATCGCGGGCGGCCTGTTCTGGCTCATTCTGCTCATTACCGCGGTCGGGGTCTTCAATGTCCTGAACCTGAACGAGGTTTCCAATCCGTTTTCGCTCCTTGTTACCAATATCGTCAACTATTTGCCGAACCTGATCGGCGGCACTGCGCTCGCCCTGATCGCCTGGCTGATCGCGTCGCTGTTGCGCAGCGTCGCAGATAAAGCGCTGCGCGCGAGCAAACTCGACAGCAAGCTGTCCGAGTCGGCTGGCATGCGCCCAATGAGTGCCTATGTGGGTGACGTACTGTTCTGGATCGTCATCCTGATGTTCATTCCGGCCGTGCTTGCTGCATTCAATGTGACCGGCTTGCTGAGTCCGGTTCAAGGCATGATCGACAAGCTGCTGGCGATTGTGCCCAATCTTTTCGCCGCCGCGGTGATCGGCCTGGTCGGCTGGGTGCTTGCGAAGATCCTGCGCGGTCTCGTCGTCAACCTGCTGGCGGCCGCCGGTGCGGACAAGCTCATGGAGAACCTCGAAAGTCCCACTCCGGTGCGGCTGTCGAGCCTTGCCGGAACAGTGATCTACATTCTGGTGTTTGTCCCGACGCTAATCTCTGCGCTCGATGCGCTAAAGATCGAAGCCGTGTCAGGGCCCGCTACGCATCTGCTCGATCTGTTCCTTAGCGCGGTGCCGGACATCATTGCGGCGGTGGTGATCCTGCTTGCCACGTTCTACGTGGCACGCTTCGTTGGGTCACTGGTGGAGAAACTGCTGGTCGCGGCGGGAGTGGACGGATTGCCCAGGGTGCTCAGCCTCGAGCCGGTCTTTAGCGGTGTATTGCAGCCCTCCACGCTGGCCAGGCGCCTGGTCATTTTCTTTGCGATGCTGTTTGCCGTGGTGGAGGCCGCAAATCGACTCGGCTTCGGTCAGGTCCGCGACGTCGTCACGCTGTTTATCGAGTTCAGTGCGCACATCCTGACGGGCAGTGTGATCCTGATCATCGGATTCTGGCTGTCAAGCCTCGCGCGGCGTGTGATCGAACAGGCCGATCGCGAGCACAGCGTACTGCTCGCCCGGATCGCGCAATTCGCGATCCTCGGACTTGTGTTCGCAATGGGGTTGCGCGCGATGGGCATCGCAAACGAAATCGTGCAAATCGCGTTCGCGCTGGTATTGGGCGCCATCGCCGTGGCAGTGGCGCTGTCGTTCGGACTTGGGGGACGCGAGGCGGCTGGCAAGCTGCTTGATCGCTGGTTCGGTGCCCGCTCCAGCAAGGAGTGACGGGCTCGAATTCGAGCCCGTCTCCGGTCTTCGCTGACGGACGCGCGCCGCGAGCCGCCGTTCGCCGATGTTCGGGCGGCGTTGGGTCAGCGGCAGGAGGCCGCTTCGACCTGAAATCGGTCGTTGCGGTTGAGCAAGTGCGAGCGGTGGCTCAGGGGCGCCTGCGGGCGTACGCGTCGGCCAGTAGGCGGCCATTTATGGACATCCATGCGTCGTTTCTCGGCGACTGTAATTGCGCCGCAAACAGACGCTCGAGCGCGGAGGGTAAGACGTGCTAGTTGCGGATGACCGAAACGGTTCCCAATGCTTGTACCTGAGCTGATGGAGACTCGGAGGTTGTCAACGTAAAAAGCAGTTTCTCCGGACGGCCAGGAGTCGACCAGATGTATGAAATAGTGTGTGTTTTCCCGTTTGGCCCAGTGTCAGCAGAGACGTCTTGCTGCCTGTCGGAAACGCTCGGCGCGGGCGCAGTCTCTCCAAACTGCGAAAACAATACTTCGAGCGTATGCACGTCGGCGCGCCTCGCGTAGACGGCGCACATTTTCTTTCCGGTCGGTAAGGCCAGAACAAAATCCCCGATCGCCCCATTGTGCGGGATGGGCCACGCGTCGCCGCCAGCGTCTTCGGTGAATAGCTTGGCCTTTTCAGGCGGCAGTTCTGGCAGACCTTTAGCCTTTAAGTTCGCCCTTAGCGCGTCTGGATTCCCGGCGTTCGACTTGCACAAAGACCAATAAACGTGACTAAAGAATTCGGCACTGTCGTCGCTCTGTGCAGATGCATGTAGCGGTGCGCAAAGAAAGGCAGTGAGTGCGATGATGAGACGGGATTTTTTTATCATGGTGGAACGGCGAAAGTGTCATTGGCACATGGATGTGACCAACGGTGGATCATAGCGCACCTGCGCTTCACTTCGTTTCGAATCTGCGGATCATCGGCAGCGTCGGGCGGGATCGTCTGTTAGGTGCTCGACACTAGCCGTTCGCACAAGCAAGGCAACAGGCGGCTTCGGGTCGGCTACGGCCTTTCCCGTCGGGCACCCGTTGGCCACTTCCCGCCGCCGCCAGCGAACTCATGCGGTCACTCAAACGTTCTGTCTTGGCCAGACAGGAGCCGCTACCGAGCCCATTCAGGACTAGCTTCCATCCGAATCGACCTGCTCTGCAAAGTGCCACAGGACCCCACAGGGATCAAAGACGTGGCCAATGCCTTGTTGCCGGGCCGACCAGACAAACCTTAGCATCGTGTCGTCGGGGATAGCGTTCGCTCACCTCGCCGCCGACTTCCCGCGATCGGTCACGGCAGCGCCATTCCCGTTGCCGTCGCTAGCCGCCGCCGCGTCGCGCGTCTCGGGCATCGCCGCCCACACCAGCAGCACCGCGAGCGCGCCCGCCGCCGCGAGACAGAAGAAGCTCACCGCATTGCCGAAATGATCGGCGACGAAGCCCGCCGCCGTCGTGCTCAGCGTCGCGCCGATGCCGGCCGCGAGCCCGAACAGGCCGATACACAGGTTGTAGCGGCCCTTGTCACCGGCGACGTCGGCGGCGATCAGCGGCAGCATCACACCGAACACGGCGGCGCTCAAACCGTCGAGCATCTGCACCGGCACGAGCAGATAAGGACTGCTGATGCCCGCGAACAGCAGCGCGCGGATCGGCAGCGCGGAGAAGCCGAGCAGCAGGATCGGCCGGCGTCCCCAGCGTTCGGCCGAGCGCCCGACCCACGGCGACATCATCGCGACGATTGCCTGCGGCACGATGATGCACGCCGCGATCACGAGCTGCACGTTATCGCCCATGCCGGCCGTCACTTCGCCGGCGGCAAGGTTCAGC
The DNA here is from genome assembly GCA_000173575.1 of Burkholderia sp. H160. Classification (GTDB taxonomy): domain Bacteria; phylum Pseudomonadota; class Gammaproteobacteria; order Burkholderiales; family Burkholderiaceae; genus Paraburkholderia. The sequence continues at coordinate 10,994 of ABYL01000179.1, forward strand.
ATCGCCGCGTTCGACAGATGGAACAGCACGATGCACGCGGCGAACAGCAGCATGCGCCGGTCGCGCAGCAGGGCGCGCAAACTTTCGCGCCGTTCGAGCTGCTCGGGGGTGGGCGCCGCCTGCGGCAGCTCGATCGTGTCGGTGCGCTGGATCATCGCGAGCGCGACCAGCGCGGGAACCGCGAGGCCCGCGGTCAGAAAGAATACCGCGCGCGGCGTGTAGTACTCGCCGAACAGACCCATCAGACCGGCCGCGACCGCGCTGCCGATCGACGCCCAGCGCGCATTGCGCCCGAGCCGGTCGCCGAGATTCGCGCGACCCACCAGGGCGAACGAAATCGCGGCGAGCGCCGGCGTCAGCATGCAGCTCGCGAAGCCGTGGAACACCTCGGCAGCGATCACCGGCAGCACGGTCGGGCTGATCGCGAGCAGCATCGCGCTCAGGATGATCGCGCCGATCGCCCACGCGGCCGCGGCCTTCTTGTTGCGCAATGCGTCGACCGCTGCGCCGCCGGGCACCTGGCTTACCATCGCGCTGATCGTGCCGACCGACAGCACCATGCCGATCTCGCCTTGGGTCCACTTGTGCGACGCGAGGTACGACGCGATGAACGGCCCGAAGCCCGTCTGCACGTTGGCGACGAAGAAGTTGAGCCAATCGAGCGCGCGCAGACTTCGCGCTGTGACCAAAGTGCGGACCGTCATCGGACCGCCCGTGCGTT
>ABYL01000178.1 GCA_000173575.1 Burkholderia sp. H160
TGAATCGACGTTGCTGACCTTTCTCGAAGCGGCCCGCTGGGCGCCCTCTTCGTATAACTCGCAGCCGTGGCGTTTCGTCTATGCGCGTCGCGGCACCGAGCACTGGACGCGCTTTCTGGGTTTTCTGAACGAGTTCAACCGCGGCTGGGCACAGCATGCTGCGGCGATCCTGATCGTGCTGTCAAAACGCACCTTCACGCCGCCGGGCGCAGCGGCGGAGGTGCCGCTCGCTTCGCATTCGTTCGATACCGGCGCCGCGTGGGGTTATTTCGCGCTGCAGGCGAGCCTGTCAGGGTGGAAGGCGCACGGCCTTGCCGGCATCGAGCGCGAGCATATCCGTTCGGAACTTGCGATCCCCGACGACTATGCGATCGAAGCGGCCGTTGCTATCGGCCGCGCCGGCGACAAGGCTTCGTTGCCCGAGGCATTGCAAACGCGTGAGACACCGAGCCCGCGTAATCCGCTGGCGACGTTCGTTGCGGAAGGCCGCTTCGCGTTCTGACAGCGCAGGAAATCGAACCGGACCGCCCGATGGGCGGTCTCCGTTCAGTTCAGCGCAATGGCGGCGGCCGCCCCAACAGGCGAACCTTCCAGCGACACCGACGCGCGCCCGTCCGGTCCGACCGGCACATCGCCGACGAGCGTCGTGCGGTACAACTGGCGATCAAAGTCGAGATCGAAAATATCGGTCGGCGCGAGATGCGCGGTCGTGCGGTTGTCCCAGAACGCCACGCTGCCCGCTTCCCATCTGAAGCGGACCGTGAATTCCGGTCGCGTCACGTGTTCCCACAGCAGTTCGAGCAGCAGCTGGCTTTCGCGCGGCGTGACGCCGACGATCTGCTTCAGAAATCCGGGGCTCACGTAGAGCGCGCGCTCGCCGGTCTCCGGATGCACGCGCACAAGCGGATGCTCGCTGACGAGCGTATGCTGCTCGACCGCCGCTACAAACGCTTCGGTGCCTTTCGCGCCTTGCGGCGGCGCAAAGCGATGCACGCCGCGCAGACCGTCGACGAACTTGCGCAGCGGCTCGGACAGCTTTTCATAGGCGATCACGAGGTTGGTCCATTGCGTGTCGCCGCCGTATGGCGGAATCGTGACGCCGCGCAGAATCGACGCGAACGGCGGATTGACGGCCGCGGTCACATCGGTATGCCAGCCGGTCCACGGCCGCAGCAGCGGCGGCCCTTCGAAGCGCGTCGCCCTGCGGAGTTTCGAAATCGAGTAGATCTGCGGGTGGCCTTCGACGTGGCCGAACACCGGATGCCCGACCGTCAGCTCGCCGAACTGCGCGGAAAAGGCGACGTGCTGCTCGTGGCTCAGAAACTGCTCGCGAAAGAACACGACACGCCACTTCAGCAACGCAGCGCGGATCGCTTGAATCTGCTTCTGGTCGAGCGGCCGGGTCAGATAGACTCCGCTGATTTCCGCGCCGATATGCGCGGACAGCGGACTGATCCGCAGTTCGGCTTCGTCGGTAACGGGGGCTGCACTCATCGTTGCTCTCCTTGGTCGCGGCGCTTGCCGCGCGACGTGTTTGGGGGTTGATCGGCGATGCGGCGGCGTGCAATGTATGGATGTCGTTCATTCGTCATCCTTAGCATGAACTTTGCACACGATGCACGCATATGTCGGCGAGTCAGTATAGGGACAGCCTGCGCGCCGACAACTACCGATTTGCACTTAGGTTATTCGCGCAGATGCAATGAAAATGCGCCCCTCGTCGCATCGCTGCGACCGCCACGTTTTCACGTTACGCCACACCGAACGGTTGTTACGCCGCGCTAACGTGCCGCAATTCACCGACGATCGTCTGCGGGTTCTTCAGCAGGTTGTAGATCGGGCAAACCGCCTCTACCGCTTCATGCAGCGCGCGAATCGCATCGGGTGGTTCCGGCGACACGATATCGAGCGTATAGCGGATGTTGTGCGGAAAGATCGGTACATGCTCGAAGCCCGGTAGCTGCGCGAGCGGATGCTGTTCTCCAGTCACCTCCACATCGATTGAATCTATCCGCAATTGCCGCTCGGCAGCCTGAATCAGCGTGATATGCGTAAGGCAGCTTCCCAGTACACCGAGTTGCAATTCCGGTGACGTAGGTCCGAGGTCGTAGCCGGCGAAATCGGCGGGACTGTCGCTGATCACCTGGAAATCGCGGATACGGATTTCGCGTATACCGCTGCGTCCCAATGCACGCACATTGGCTTTCAGCTGGTTAGCCTTGATATGCGGGTCGTTACGCGCCGTTTCGCGTTTCGCGAGCCAGGCAATGCGTTTCTGCTGGAGGTACTCGTTCAGGGTCGTCATGAATGAATGGTTCGATCGATCGTCGAAACTTCGATTGAGGATTCACCGCACAGCATAACCAGCCACGGTGGATCAACGAACGAAGCGATTCTGCTTTGCTTAAACCTATATGTCAGTTGCGCTGGGTCCCGCTCCACGCGCATATAAGGATAGAAATTATTGTTCGTTGTCCATTGGGTCTATTTGCCGGTACTTTTTTTTGGCTCGACGCAGCCGCGGGAAATTGCTGCTCGATGACGAACTTCGTATGCGAGAGCAATTGCATGTTGAAAAGAATCCCTCGTTCAGCCTTAGTCCCGGTCCTGAAGAGACTGCCCAGGAGTCGTTGATGACCGCTCACGCTTCAGACATCGCGTTCGAAGAGACCGCCCGAGTGACCCCACGCGTGTATTCACCAGCGCACATTCTCAAGTCCGACGATGAAGTGCTGCGCACCGCGCAATCGCTCGCCGAGCGTTTCGCGCTCGATGCGGCGCGCCGCGATAGCGAGCGCATCCTGCCTTTCGCGGAACTCGACGCCTGCTCCGGTGCAGGACTGTGGGCCATGACCGTGCCACGCGAATACGGCGGAGCACAAGTCTCCTACGCGACCGTGGCTCATGTATTCGCCATCCTCGCTGAAGCCGATCCGTCGATCGCGCAAATCCAGCAGAACCACAATAGCGCGGTGTTCTGGATCTGGAAAACCGGCAACGCGCAACAACGGTCGTTCTTTCTCGGCGAGATTCTGGGCGGCGCGCGCTTTGGCAATGCGAACGTCGACGTGGGCGGACGGCTGCCCAGCGGCTCCGCGATGACCATCACACCGGAGCGCGGCGGCTTCCGTTTATCCGGCACCAAACTTTATTCGACCGGAGCGCTTTTCGCCGACTATGTGTCGACCATCGGCCAGGACCAGGAAGGGCGCCGCACTGTGGCCGTGGTGCCGGCCGGTCACCCGGGCATGAAGATCATCGACGACTGGCAGAGCTTCGGCCAGAAAACCACCGCAAGCGGAACCGTGATTTTCGAGGACGTCTGGGTGCCCTCGCTCAACGTGTTACCGATTCATCAAAGCTACACGCTCTGGCCGCAAAACGCAGTCACGCAGATCAGCCATGTCGGCATCGACGCGGGCATTGCGCGCGCCGCGATCGATGCAACGATCTCCTTTATTCGCGAACGCGACGCGGCTTCGTCGCCGAGCGCCATCCCGCCGCTCGGCGACGATCCGTATGTGATCCACCAGCTTGGCGAATTGACCACGCGTCTGCACGCGGCCGAAGCGATGATGGACCGCGCCGGTCGCGAGATCGATCGCTGTCTCGCCGATACCGGCCCCAACTCGATTGCGGCCGCGTCGATCGCCGTCGCGCAAGCCAAGGCATTGACGACCGAAATCGCGATCGAAGCGGGCAGCAAGCTGTTCGAGCTGGCTGGCACCCGCTCGACGCATCCGTCGTTCAATCTCGACCGGCACTGGCGCAACGCGCGGGTTCACACCGTGCATGATCCGGTGCGCTGGAAATACGCGGCGGTCGGCAACTTCTATCTGAACGGCGTGCATCCTGCGCCCACCGGGCAGACCTGAAGCCCATGCCGCGGCAATGCCTCAAATGAAAAGAAGAATTCATTGTTTTGCGTTGCCAACCTCGCGTGATCTACTGCGTTGACGCGAGTCCTATCGGTTTGCACTGAGGTTTGATACGGACGCCTGGCGCCAACCATCACGCACGATGGCCGAGCGCTTGAAAAGAACAAGCGCCTTTTACGTCAAACGGCACGGACAATACCTGTGACCCAATCCATTTTCGCCGCTCAGTCGCAAGCGTCAGCGCAATCGCCGGACACCACGCGCGACGCCACCCCCTTCGTACAGGTGCGCTCGCCCGTCGAATTCGCCGATAGTCCGGTTGCCCGCGCGTTCGAACAGCCCTTGCTGCTCGGGCTATTCCTGCCGATTCAGGCAGGCGGCTGGAGCGCCTCAACGTTGCCGCGCAGCACCGACTGGGACTTCGACTACAACCTGGCGCTCGTGCAAAAGGCCGAGAGCCTTGGCTTCGATCTGGTGTTCGCGCTGTCCCAGTGGCTGCCCAAGGGCGGCTACGGCGGTGTGTTCAACGGTCAGGCCCTCGACTCGTTCATGTCGCTCGCGGCCATGACCGCGCGAACCGACCGCATCATTCTGGTCGCTACCAGTCATGTGCTTTATGGCCCGTGGCATCCGCTGCATTTCGCAAAGTTCTCCGCGACGCTCGATCACATTTCGAAGGGACGCTGGGGCATCAATGTCGTGACCGGACATCGCGCGGTCGAACACGAAATGTTCGGCTGGCAGCGCATCGAACATGACCGCCGCTATGAGCTGGCGAGCGAGTTTCTCGACGCGGTGCAACAGCTTTGGACACAACCGGATAACTTCAGCTTCGCGCCAGGGCTGTCGAGCTGGAAGCTCGACAAGGCGTTCGTCACGCCGAAGCCGCAATACGGGCGCCCGCTGCTCGTGAATGCGACGGGATCGGATGCGGGGATCGACTTCGCCGCACGTTACTCGGACGTCGTGTTCATCACCAGTCCCGCTGGCTCCGAAATCGAAGCCGCGCTGGCCGCGTTGCCGGCACACACGGCGCGCGTGAAGGCAACGGCCGCAAAGTACGGGCGCAAAGTCCGCACTCTGATCAACCCGATGGTGATTTGCCGCGAAACCGAAGCCGAAGCGCTCGCCTATCGTGACGCGATCGTCGCGCATGGCGACGAGGGCAGCTTCCATCGATTCGATAGTGACGCGCACGCATGGCGCGGCAACGCCGAGCAGCGTAATCAGGCGGCCGCCCGAGCCGTCGGCGGCAACATCTCGATCGTCGGCTCGCCGCACCAGATCGCCGAATACATCGTGCGCCTGCATCACGCGGGTATCGACGGCGTGCAGTTGAGCTTCTTTGACTTCAAACCGGACCTCGAATTCTTCGGCGCTCGCGTGCTGCCGCTATTGCGCGAAGCAGGCCTGCGTCTCTGACTGCCCACCCTCTCCTAACTTCAAGGCGATCGAATGAGCCGACTCTGGTACACCCGCTGCCCTGCCCCCACTCCGTTCGGTATCACCGTACAGAAAGGCTGGCTCGAACAGGAATTCGCGACCGACGGCATCGACGTGAAAGCGCTCCAGGACGCCGACGACGTCAACATTCGCCGCTCGCATTTCACACACGCGCAGCCATGGTCGTTTCGCCAAGGTGGCAACATTCCCGCGCTGTGGGCGCGTTCGCAAGGCAGCGATACACGACTGATCGGCCTAAGCTGGGTGGATGAATTTCAGGCCCTGATCACGCTCGACCGGCGACTCGACGCGAGCGCCGAATCGCTTGCGGGACGCCGCTTCGGCTTTCCGCTCAATGCGCGCGTAAGCGTGGTCGACTTTCATCGCGTGACTGCCTTGCGTGGCTTCACGTCATTGCTCGGCGCGCTCGGCGTGCAACTCAAAGACGTCGATCTGGTCGACCTGCCGCATACGCCGCGAGGCCTCGAAGATGCCAAGCCGGCCGCCGATGCCCCGCTCGCCGACTGGCTGGACGCCCAGCGCTCCCACGAATTCGCCCGCGAAGCCGAAGCACTGCTGCGCGGCGAAGCGGACGTCGTGTTCGTCAAAGGCGCGACGGGACTAGATATCGCAAATCTGCTGAATGCGAAGATCCTCATCGATATCAGCGCACAACCGAATCGGCTGCTGCACGCGAACAACGGCACGCCTCGGCCATTGACGGTGGACGCGCAGCTGTTGCGCGAGCGTCCCGATCTGGTCGAACGGGTGCTCGCTCGCACGCTCGACACCGGCGACTGGGCGCAACGCCATGCCGGCGACGTCGCGCACTACGTGGCTCGCGAAACGCGCAGCGCGGAACATTGGGTCGAGCGTGCCTATCCGGGCGGACTGCATCGGCAATTGAGCATCGGACTCGATCCGCAAGCGTTGGCGGCGCTCGCCGACTTCAAGCAATTCCTGTTCAAGTGGGGATTCATTCCAACAGACTTCGATTTCGACGCATGGGTCGACCCCGCGCCACTGCGTGCCGCGCTCGCGCGCCGTGACACGACGGCGCCCGCCATGGTCTGAACCAACTCACGGTCTCCTTCCTTCTCTCTTCTCGCACAACCGTACGATGGCATATGTCACATCGCAGGCCGCGCTGCGCCGCCGCGGCACGCGCCTTGTCAACGGCGCGCTCGGATTCGCGGCTGCGCTGCTCGTCGCGCTCTCTGTTTCTCACGCTGACGCACAGACACGCGGCGGCACACTCAATTTCGTCGTCACGCCGGAGCCCACCGCTCTCGTCGATCTCGCGACCACTGCGACCAATGTGCTGAAGGTCAGCCCCAAAGTGATCGAAGGCTTGCTCGAATACGACTTCAAGTTGCAGCCGAAACCCTCGCTTGCAACGTCATGGGAAGTCAGCGACGACGGTCGCAAATACGTTTTCCATTTGCGCCACGGCGTGAAATGGCATGACGGTCAGCCCTTCACCTCCGCCGATGTCGCGTATTCGATCCAGACGCTCAGGCAAGTTCACCCGCGCGCCAAGACCACCTTCGCGAATGTCACCGATGTGACGACGCCGAACCCCTACACCGTCGTCATCTCGCTGTCAAAGCCCGCGCCGTATCTGATCAAGGCGTTTTCGTCGTCGGAGACGCCGATCGTACCCAAACACATTTACGAAGGCACCGACCCACTGACCAATCCGGCCAATAACGCGCCGGTCGGCACCGGCCCGTTCCGCTTCTTCAAATGGGTGCGCGGCAGCTACATCGAATATGCACGCAACGACGACTACTGGGACAAGGGCAAGCCCCTGCTCGACAAGATCGTCGTCAAGGTCATCACCGATCCGGCCGCGCGCACCGTCGCCTTCGAAGACGGTTCCGTCGATCTGAGCGGCGACACGCCCGTGCCGCTCTCCGACATCGAGCGGCTGAAAAGCAATCCGAAGCTCGCGCTGGACCCTCGCGGCTATGAGTTCCAGGCTGGTGTGACGCGGATCGAGTTCAATCTCGACAATCCGGTACTGAAGGACCTCAAAGTGCGTCAGGCGATTGCGTCGGCGCTCGATCGCGACGTGATCCGCAAGGTGATCTTCTACGGCTACGCGACGCCGCTCGCAAGTCCGATCATCCCGACGAGCCCCTACTACGACCCGGCGCCCACGCCGTATCCGTTCAACGTGGAGCACGCCAACGCACTGCTCGACGAAGCCGGCTATCCACGCAAGGCGGACGGTACCCGCTTCGCGCTGACTGTCGACCCGCTGCCGATAGGCGATCTGCCCACGCGCACCGCCGCTTACGTGAAATCCGCGCTGGCTCGCGTCGGTATTGCGGTCACCGTGCGCAGCCAGGATTTGCCCGCGTATCTGAAGCGTATCTATACCGACCGCGACTTCGACTTTTCGATCAACGGCATGAGCAACCTGTTCGATCCGGTGGTCGGTGTGGCGCGGCTCTATACGAGCAACAACTTCCGGCGCGGCGTGCCGTTCACGAACGGTTCCCACTACAGCAACCCACAGATCGACCAGTTGTTCACGCAGGTCGCCGAGGAAACCGATGAAGCCAGACGCAAGGAGCTCTTCTCGCAGATTCAGCGCATTCTCGAACGCGATCTGCCTGACATCAACCTGGTGTCGCCGCAATACCTGACCGTGTACTCACGCGCGGTCCATAACCATACGACGGGACCAGACGGCGTATCGGCCAGTTTCGCCGACGTCTGGCTGCAACGCTAAAGCGCTTTCGACTCAAACTCTTACGGAATTCGACTTTCATGGAATACAGACAACTCGGTCGCAGCGGTATCAGGATCTCGACACTGACGCTAGGCACGATGATGTTCGGCGGGCCCACCGACGAGGCCACCGCTGCGCGGATCATCGAACAGGCGCTGGAACAGGGCGTCAATTCGATCGACACCGCCGACGTCTACGTCAAAGGCGAGTCGGAGCGCGTGGTCGGACGCGCGATTGCCGCGCAGCGCGAACGCTGGGTGCTCGCGACCAAATTCGCCAATCCGCTCGATGAGCGCGACGTCAATGCGCGAGGCGCGTCGCGCAAGCATATCGAGCGCGCCGTCGATGCGAGCCTCCGGCGCCTCGGCACCGACTACATCGACCTGCTGTACATCCATCGCGAAGATCATCAGACGCCGGTTGAAGAGACCGTGCGCGCGCTCAACGATCTGATTCGCGCCGGCAAGCTGCGCTACTATGGCCTGTCCAATCATCGCGCGTGGAAGATCGCCGAGTTCAGCCATACCGCTCAGGCGCTCGGACTCGACGCACCGGCCGCGAGCCAGCCACTCTACAACATCGCGAACCGCCAGGCCGAAGCCGAACAATTGACGGCGGCGCATCGCTACGGGCTCGGCGTGATTTCGTATAGCCCGCTCGCGCGCGGCGTACTGACGGGCAAATACGAACCGGGCGCCACGCCCGGCGCCGACACCCGCGCGGGGCGTAGCGACCGGCGCTTGCAGCAGACCGAGTGGCGTGCCGAATCGCTCGAACTGGCGCGGCGCGTGCGCGAGCATGCTCAGGCCCGCGGTCTCTCCGCCGGGCAATTCGCGCTCGCGTGGGTCCTCAATAGCCGCTACATCAGTTCGACGATTGCCGGGCCGCGCACCGAAGCGCAGTGGCAGGACTATCTGCCCGCGCTCGCCTACCGCCTGAATGCTGAAGACGAAGCCTTCGTCGATTCGCTCGTGACGAGCGGACATCCGTCCACCCCGGGTTTCAATGATCCAGGGCATCCATTCTTTGGGCGCCTCGCGCGTCATGGCGATGCCCAACATGGCCAGACACTTCTTCAACGGGGGTAGCCATGCGCTTTGATCGTCGGCATTTCATCCAGGGTTCACTGGCGCTTCTATCCGCCGGCGCGCTGGGCTCCTCGGGACGTCTCGCGCACGCGACCAGCGCCGCCGCTTCGGCGGGCGCTTTGGCCGGAGCCGATCCCACGCCCATACAGGGCGGCACGCTGACCTACGCGGTGCAACAAGAGCCGCCGTCGCTGGTGTCGCTGCTCGACACCAACACGGTGATCCGCAACATCAGCGCCAAAATCACCGAGGGACTATTGCGTTATGACGCGCAGTTCAGGCCGCAGCCCTTGCTCGCCATCGCGTGGAGCACGAGTGACGACGGTCTGCAATATAGGTTCAGGCTGCGGCCCGGCGTGAAGTGGCATGACGGGGAGAGCTTCACCTCCGCCGACGTGCGTTACTCGATCCTCACCCAAAAGCGTCTCGGCCCGCGCGGACGTATCACGCTCGCCAATGTCGAACGCGTCGACACGCCCGACCCGCTGACGGCCGTGGTCGTACTCGGCAAACCGACGCCGTATCTGATCAAGGCTTTGTCGTCCGCGGAATTGCCGATTGTGCCGCAGCACCGTTATGGCGACGGCGATCCGCTCACGAGCCCCAATCTGAGCGCGCCGATCGGCACCGGTCCGTTCGTGTTCGATCAGTGGGTGCGAGGCAGTCACATCAGCTTGCGCAGAAATCCGAACTACTGGCGCGCGGGCGCACCGCATCTCGACCGTGTGATCTATCGGATCGTGCCCGACCAGGCGTCCATCTCCACGGCGCTGGAAACCGGCGAAGTCGACGCCGCAACCAATGTCGGCCTGGCCGATCTCGGGCGCCTCGCGAAACTGCCGTACCTGAAAATCGACGACAGCTACGACGCGTATCTGAACAACGCGGCGTTCCTCGAATTCAACCTCGAGAATCCGGTGCTCGCGAAGCCTGAGGTTCGCAAGGCAATCGCGCATGCAATCGATCGGAACTTCATCAAGGACAACGTGTTCTACCGCCGCTCGAGCGTGGTCGACTCGCCGGTGCCAGCCGTATTGTCGAGCTACTACGACGACAGCACGTTCCACTATCCCTTCGACATCGACGCCGCGAACCATCAGCTCGACGCGGCGGGTTATCCAAAGCAGGCTGACGGCCAACGCTTCGCGCTGAAGATCAATTACATCAGCGGCGCGGATTTCCGCCGCGCGGCGGAATATCTGCGCGCGGCGTTGTCGCGCATCGGCATCAAAGCGACGATTCTCGACGGCGATCTACCGACCTATCTGCGCCGCGCGTACACGGCACGCGAATTCGATTTGAACCTGAATGGCCTTGGCCGGTTGTACGACCCGACCGTCGGCGTGCAGCGCATCTACTGGTCAGACGGCGTCCGGCATCCGCTGATCTGGATCAACGCGTCGCACTATCAGAACCCGCAAGTGGACGAGCTTTTTCGCGCTGCCGCGACCGAATCCGACGAGACGCGCCGCGCAGCCGCGTTCCGGCAAGTCCAGCAGATCGTCGGCCGCGACCTGCCGGTGCTTCCGCTCGTTACGGTGCCCTCGGCATTGCAGGTGTATCACGCACGCGTGCACAACCTGAACAACAGCATCGACCTGACCGCCGGCGATTTCTCCGACACCTGGATCGAACCGAAAACCTGACACCCTGACGAGGGCCCCTGAAAAATGAGCACACTGGAACTGGACGACCCGAAGTCCGCGCTACTGAATGCACTGACGTTCGCGAGCGCGAAGCAACAGGCCCACGCCCTGGCCGAGGGCCGCGTTTCAGCGGTCGATCTGCTGGAACACAGCCTCGCTCGCATCGCGCGCTTCGATGACGTGTTGAACGCCGTGGTCGTGCGCGACTTCGAAGCGGCACGGGCCGCCGCCCGCGAAGCCGACGCGGCGCTTGCGCGTGGCGAGCGACGGCCGCTGCTTGGCGTGCCGATCACGGTGAAGGAATCGTTCGATGTTGCCGGGCTCGCCACCAGCGTCGGCAATCCGGCTTTCGCGGACAATCGCGCCGAACGCGATTCGCTCGCTGTCGCCGCGTTGCGTGAGGCAGGCGCGGTGATCATCGGCAAGAGCAACGTGCCGCTCGGTCTCGCGGACCTGCAAAGCTATAACGAAGTCTACGGGCTGACGCGCAATCCGTGGGATCTGGAACGGACGCCCGGGGGCTCGTCGGGTGGCTCCGCGGTGGCGCTCGCGGCCGGCTATGTCGCCCTCGAGATTGGCTCGGATATCGGCGGCTCGATCCGCATTCCCGCGCACTTCACGGGCGTTTTTGGACATAAGCCGAGCTACGGCCTCGTGTCGCTGGTCGGCAGCGGCGTGCCGAGAGGCCGCGCGTCCGCCCGCGATCTCAGCGTCGCGGGTCCGCTCGCGCGCAGCGCGGCTGATCTCGAACTCGCACTGGATCTGCTTCTCAACCGCGATCCGCTGACGGCCAAAGCGTGGCGCGCCGCGTTGCCACCCGCGCGCCACGCACGGCTCGCCGACTTCCGCGTGCTGGTCGTCGACACATGGCCGGGCACCGAACGCAGTGTGTCGGAGCGTCTCGTGATCGAGCGCGTGGTCGAGCGGTTGCGCACGCAAGGTGCGCAGGTCAGCAGCCCGGCCGATCTGCCGCAGGGCCTGCTGCCCGATCTCGTGCGTGCGCATGCGCTGTACCGGACGCTGCTCGGGTCGT
>ABYL01000177.1 GCA_000173575.1 Burkholderia sp. H160
CGATTCCGCCGCAGATTCCGACGGCGGGTGATGGGGGTGGGAAGAGTTGAGGCTGTGACGTCGAACCGTCACACCAGTTCCGCCGTGTCGGCCACGTGCACGATGTCGTTCACATGCGTGCCGATCCGCGCGCCGTCGACGCCATAGATATGCAAAGACACGGCCGGCACATCGCTGCAATTGCCGAGCCGATGAATCGCCGCGCGGCCGCCGCGCACGAACGACACCGCGCCGCGTTTGCGGGTCTGCGCGCGCAGCACGCTCGCGCATTGCTGCGCGTCGTCCCATCCGAAGATCGTTTCGCTCAGCTCGCCGTCGACCACCGCGTAACCGCACCACGTGTGATGCGCGTGCACGGGGCTCGCCTGGCCCGGCTGCCAGACCAGTGCGGCGATCGCATAGCGGTCGTGCGGATCGGCGAAGAGCAGGTGGCGGCGATAGCTGTCGGCGGAACCTTCGAGTTGCGTCGGCGCGAGCAGCGCCGGGTCGGCGGCCGCCTCGGCGAGCGCGAGCCGCATGGTGTGCGCGAAGAACGTCGAGTGCGACGGTTCCGGGTATGTCGAGCAAGCTTCGAACATCGCGTCGAGCGTGTCACTCAGGCGCTCGAGCGGCGTGCGCCCGATCTCGCCCAACGCGCGCGTCGGCAACGCGGCGGCTTCGGGTCGAGCCGGGTCCGGCAGTGGCATCGGGTAGTCGGGAAGGCGCTCGAAAACGGTGGCGCGAAGGTCGTCGCTCATGGTTTTGATGCAGCGTGTGCGCTGCTTGTCGGCTATTTTCGGTATCGATATTTATACCCGTTTGACCGGAGAAAGAGTTTCCATATAATTCCCCCGAGCGTCAGAAAAGTAGAATAATTTCCTATAGGGGTGGTGGTATGGGTATGGATATCATCGATCGGAAGCTGCTCGAACTGCTGCAGGCGGACGCTACGATGCCGGTCGCCGAACTCGCGCAGCGCGTGAATCTGTCGCAAACGCCTTGCTGGAAGCGGCTGCAGCGCCTGAAGGAGGCGGGCGTGATTCGGGCGCAGGTGGCGCTGTGCGATGCGCGCAAGCTCGGCGTCGGGACGACGGTGTTCGTGGCGGTGCGCACCAATCAGCACACGGAGGCGTGGGCCACCGCGTTCACGCAGGCGGTGCGCGACATTCCGGAAGTGGTCGAGGTCTATCGGATGAGCGGCGAGACCGACTATCTGCTGCGCGTGGTGGTCTCCGATATCGACGACTACGACCGGATCTACAAGCAGTTGATCACGGCCGTGCCGCTCTACGACGTGAGTTCGAGCTTTGCGATGGAGCAGATCAAGTATTCGACGGCGTTGCCGGTGCGCGCTTCAGCGGTGACCTGATCGTTGCGGAGAATGGATGGTCGCCAGGTGCGCCGCTTGCTCCCTCCAAAGCGTACGCGCCTTGGCAGACCTATGCCGCTCCCGTCGGCTGCAAGCCGTGTGCAAGCCTACCGGTCGTAGAATGCCGCCTTCCCGACCCATCCGCGACTGCTTCGCGAATCGAGCCCGCTTCATGACCAAACCGCCGCGCGAGAAGAACCCGACCTTTGGCATCTCCGTCTTTATCGTGGTGGCGATACTGGTGGTCATTGTCACGCTGTTCTACAACGCGATTCGCGAAAAGCAGGAGTTCGACAGCCACGACGCGCAGGTGCCGCCGGTGGCTTCAGAGGCGGCCGCGGCGGCGAACGCGGCGGCAAACGCGATGAAACCGGCGAGCGGCGCTGCGCAATAACCCCAGCGCGTTTCCTGCTTCACTCCTCCGGCAGCCGGATCATGCTCGCGTCCTTGCGAATCTGCGCGGACGCCGCGAGCATCTGCTTGCATTGATGCGCGAGCAGCTTCGTGTCGTGCACGGCATCGGCCGTATAGTCCGGCGATTTCTCCGTTTCGACGACCATCGCATCGAGCTCACGATTCATCAGTTTGATCTGCTCGCCCTGCTCGGCGGGTAACGCAGTGCCGGCTTCGGCTGCGCTCAGGTTGTCGCGCACGAGGCTCAAAGCGCGCTGCAGCGGCTGTAGCGAGATGTCCTCGACCTGCTGCTGCTGTTGCGCGGAGGTGCGCAACAGCGGCGCGGCGGCGGCGATCTGCGACGCGAGCACGTGGCTGCGCACCAGCAGACCGTTCAACTCCGGCACGAACTTCTGGGCGGACTTCGGTTCGAGCATCATCCGCTGGAACGCCTGGCCGAGATTCGCGAACGCGACGTGGACGTTCTTGCGCGCGAGCCGATAGCGGTAATCGCGGTCGAGCGCGGTCGCCGCCGCGGTGGCGGCAGCCGATGCCCCGCTTGCCGGGCGCGCGGTCGCGTTGCGGATCGTGGCGGTGCCAGAGGGGGCGTCGCCTGCGTTCGCATCGGCACCTCCATCGGCGACCGGCTGTGCCACGGTGGTGCGCCCAGCGCCCGGCGCGCCGGCGCTCCTGCCCACTTCAGCTTCGGCTCCAGCGACAGCGAGCGCCGGGCCACCAAAGCCAATCGCCGGATCCGCCATTGCCGCCGCCGGTGCGCGCGCGCCCGCCTCGGTCACGGTCGCGACCACCGCCGTGGCCGGCTTGCCGCTCCACCACCAGCTTGCTTCGAGGTACTGCCGCGTCGCGCTGATCATGTTGTTGACGAGCTTGCCCATCAACCGGTACTCCCAGTACGGGAACAGGTGGCTCGCGGCGATTGCGATCGCGCAGCCGACCACGGTGTCGATCGCGCGCTCGCCGATGATGCGCAGGCTGCCCGGCGCGAGCAGATGGAACAGCAGCAGCACATACGACGACGTGAACACGACGCTCGCCGTGTAGTTGAACAGCAGCAGGCTGTAGCTCATCACCATCGACGCGAACATCACGACCATCAGGATATGCGGCTCCTTCACGAAGATGATCAGCGCGATGCTCGCCGCGCAGCCGATCAGCGTGCCGATGATCCGCTGCCCGTTGCGCTGCTTGGTCAGCGAATAGCCGGGCTTCAAGATGATCACGGTGGTCATCACGATCCAGTACGCGTTCGTGAGCGGCAACAGCCGGCCGAGCCAGAAGCCGACGGCGACCGCGATCGTCACGCGCAACGCATGGCGAAAGCTCGGCGAGGCCATCGTCAGATTCGAGAAGATCTGCCCGAACGGCACGCGCCGGCTCGACACGAAGCGGCTCAGCGCCTGGTCGATGCGCAGTTCCGTTTCGGTCGGGCTCGGCTCGGCGGTGAGGCTTCGGCGCATTTTGTCGATGAGCCGCGTGGCGCTCCAGATGCGGCGGAAAGTCGCCGACACCGCCGAGTACGCCTCCGGGTTCTGTGTCGGCAGTTTCTGCTTGCGCATCAGTTCGATTTCATACTCGATCGCGCGCAATTCCGCCTTCACGTTCACGCGCTTGCGCGGCGCCTGATTCTGCAGCACCGCGAGGCCGATCTCCTCGAGATCGTCGGCTGCCTTGCGGATCAGGTCGCGGTAGAACACCAGCAGATCGGAGCCGCCGAACGTGGTGCGCACGAGCGTGTAGTCGGTTTGCGCACCGACGAACAGCTCGTGCAGATCGACGGTATTGATGAACAGGTTGTACAGCATCGCGCGGCGTGGTTCGAGCTTGCCGCGCTTTAACTTGGGCAGATTGCGCAGCACGATGTCGCGCGCGGCGTCCTGGCGCTCGACCGCGGAGATCTGCTTGTCGACGAGGTTGCGGTAGCACTCGTCGAGATCGTTGTCGAGATCGTAAAACGCGGCGCGCGCGAGCAGATAGTCTGCGCACGCGAACACGCTCTCGGCGAGCGCCTGCTGCTCTATCCGATGCACCATCCAGCGGCTCACGAAGGTCGACCAGTACGTGTACCAGAGGCCGCCGAGCAGGATCCACGACGCGTTGACGAGCGCCTGCATCGGCGTGAAGTGCTCCTCCAGCGTCATGATCATCATGAACAGCGTCGCGAAGCTGATCTGCGGCCAGCGGTTGCCGTACACCACGATCAGCGACAGCACGAACGTGAGCGGCACGACCGTGCACCACAGCGCGATCGGATTGACGGTGGCGAGGCCGGTGGCGAGCGCGGACAGAAAACCGATCACCGTGCAGGCCAGCATCTCGTTGTGCTTGTACTTGAGCGGGCCCGGCATGTCGACGACGCAGGCGCCGAGCGCACCGGTCGCGATCGTGAAGCCGAGCTCACGATCGTGAAACACGATCAGGCAGAGGATGGCCGGTAACGACACACCGACCGCGATGCGCAGGCCGCCATAAAAATACTGGCTATAGAGGAATTTTCTTATTTCGACCGAATAGCGCATCGACTACCTGAATCCATTCACCGAGAAAACCGCGGTTGAAGAGACAGCGCGAAACTGCCGTCGAGTCTAACTGATTTTGTGCGCGGTCTGACCTCGTCCGTTCGGCCAGGTTATGCCCTGGGGGATCGTTTGTTATGCTGTCGCTTCAATGTCCGCGAGGGCTCGCGCGCATCGCTCGCGGGCCATCCGCGTGCCCAATGCCACCTGGAACCCATGCTTCAGCTCTTCTACTCGAACCGCTACGAAACGCTGGTCGGCGCGCTGCTCGACGACCTCGCGCAAGCGCCGTCCGACCCGTGGACCGCGCGGCCCGTGATCGTGCCGAGCGCGGCCGTGCGCAGGCGGCTCGAGCTCGATATCGCGGCGCGCCAGGGCATCTGCGCGAACATTAACTTTGGTTATCTCGCGCAATGGCTGTGGGCGCAGATCGGCGGCGTGATCGAGGTGCCGAAGCATTCGCCGTTCGCTCCGGACCGGCTCGTGTGGCGCTGCTACCGGCTGCTCGGCGACGAGGACGAAGCGCTGCCGTGGAACGCATCGCCGCGTCTGCGTACTTATCTCGATGCGGCCGACGCGTCGATGCGCTACGAACTCGCGCGGCGCGTGGCGACCGTGCTCGATCACTATCTGACCTATCGCCCCGAATGGCTGCTGCAATGGCAGAAGGGCGGCTCGATCTTCGCGAGTGGCGCGGCTGACGACACCGGTCCGCGTCTGACCGGCGCAAGCGACGCGGCGCGCGAGGACGAGCGATGGCAGGCGGCGCTATGGCGCGCGGTGCTCGCGGAACTCGCGCAAACCGGCGGTCATGCGCAATCGTCCGCGGCCGCACTGCCGCCCGCGTATCGGTTCCTCGATGAAATCGGCGCGCTCGATCTCGAGGCAATCTCGAACGCTCAATGGCCCGAGGCGGTCAGCGTGTTCGCGCTGCCGACCATGCCGCCGCTGCATATCGCGTTGCTGCGCGCGCTGTCGCGCTGGATCGACGTGCGTCTGTATGTGATGAACCCGTGCCGCGAGTTCTGGTTCGACGTGGTCAGCGAAGGACGCGTGCAGGCGCTCGACGCGGCGGGGCAACTCGACTATCAGGAAGTCGGTCATCCGCTGCTCGCCGAATGGGGCCGTCAGACCCAGGCGCAGCTGCATATGCTGCACGAGCTGACTGAGAGCGCCGCATCGGCCGAGACCGGCGACTTCACCGAAAACCCCGAGCCGAGCTGGCTCGCCGCCGTGCAGAACGGCATCCTCGAGCTGCGCAATGAAGCCGACGCCGACGAGCCGCCGCTCGAGCGCGGTATCGAGGTGCACGTCTGCCATAGCCTGTCGCGGCAGCTCGAAGTGCTGCACGATCGCCTGCTCGGCTGGTTCGATGAGTTCGACGATCTGCAGCCGTCCGACGTGCTGGTCGCCGTGTCCGATCTCGCGGCGGCCGGCCCGCTGATCGACGCGGTGTTCGGCACCACGCCCGCCGGCGACACGCGCCGCATTCCGTACCGGATTACCGGCTTGCCGCCGTCGCAGGCCAATCCGGTTGCGCGTCTGTTGCTCGACTGGCTCGCGCTGCCCGAGCGCAGTGTCGGCGCGCCGGATCTGATCGAATGGCTGCGCGTCGATGCGGTCGCGGTGCGTTACGGCATCGATGCGAATTCACTCGAAGCCGCGCAGGAATGGCTCGCGGCGGCCGGCGCGCGGCGCGGGCTCGCGCCGCTCGATCCGGTTGGCGAGCACGTGCCGGTCGCACGTCATACGTTCGCCGACGCGCTGACGCGCCTCTATCTCGGCTATGCGATGCCGGCCGGCGGCGAGCCGGTCGATGCGTGGCTGCCGGTCGAAGGCGCAGACGGTTCGGACGCCGAATTGCTCGGCCGCCTGTCGCGTTTCGTCGACGATATCGAGAGCTTCGCGGCGAACTGCGCGATCGAGCGCACGCCGGCCGACTGGTCGCAACTGCTGCTCGAAACGCTCGCGCAGTGCTTCGACGGCGGCGTCGACTTCGCCGATTCGCTCGCGGCTGTGCGCGACGCGCTCGACGCAATGAGCGCCGCCATGCAGGCCGGCGCGCAGGACGTGTTGCTGCCCGCTTCGGTGGTGCGGACCGCGCTCACCGAAGCGCTCGACGACCCCGCGCGCGGCGGTGTGCCGTGGGGCAGCGTGACGTTTTCTTCGCTGACGAGTCTGCGCGGCTTGCCGTTCCGCATCGTCTGCCTGCTCGGCATGGACGACGGTGTGCTGCCGTCGCTCGCGCGCGCCGACGAATTCGATCTGATGGCCTCGTTCGGCAAGGCCGGCGACCGTCAGCGCCGCGACGACGAGCGCAATCTGTTCCTCGATCTGCTGCTCGCCGCGCGCGAGCAACTCTTCATCGCTTACACGGGCCGCAGCATTCGCGACAACGCGCCGCTGCCGCCGGCTGCGCTCGTCGACGAACTGCTCGATCATCTCGCGCAGGTGTCGGCGGGCGAGGACGCGAGTCCGGCCGAGGTCGATAGCGCACGGCGCGAGTTCATCGTCGAGCATCCGTTGCAGGCGTTCGCGTCGGACTATTTTTCGGCGAAGCCCGACCTGTTCACGTACGACGCCGATCGCGCCGAGCTGGCCACGCTGCTCGCCGAGCCGCAGCATCCCGCCGCCGCGCCGTTCTTCGATCAACCGTTGCCGCCGGAAGACGCGCATGAGATCGGGTTCGACGACTTCGTGCGCTTCTGGCGTCATCCGGCGCGCGCGCTGCTGCGCGACCGGCTTGGCATCGCGTTGTCAGATGCCCAGGGCGAGTTGCTCGACACCGAGCCGTACGATCTCGACTATGCGGGCCGCGACGCGCTTGCCGAGCGCCTGCTGCCGGTACTGCTCGACGCCGACTCCGAAGACGACGTCATGTACAGCCGCGTGCAGCGCGTCGCCGAGGCGAGCCCCGAACTGCCGGGCGGCGCGACCGGCGCGGTCTGGCGCGCACGCGAGCTGTCCGCGCTGCGGCAGTTGGCGTCGAGCGTGCGGCGCGAAGTGGCTGCGGGCGTCGAGCGTTTGCCGTTCGTGCTCGACGTCGCGCCGCGCTGGCCGCAGGGCGGCGAGGGCATCGATAGCGCCGTCACCCTGTTCGGCGACTACGACGCGCTGCTGCGCGAATCCGCCGAAACGCCGCGGCAATTGCGCGGCACGTTGAACCTGCTGACCGGAACGGGACAAGTGATCTTTCGTTATGCCAAAGCCAGCGCGCGCGACTATCTGTCCGCGTGGCTCGCGCATCTGGTCTATTGCGCGGCGCAGCCGGACGGTCCGCGTCGCACCGTGTGGCACGGCAGCGGCGAGAGCTTCGAGCTCGCGCCCGTCGCGGCTCCGCTCGACGAGCTCGCGCCGTTGCTGGCGCTCTTCAATGCGGGCCGCAGGCTGCCGCTGCGCTTCTTCCCGAAGAGCGCATGGGCGCGGGTCAGCGAAAGCGAATCGGCGGCGCAGGGCGTGTGGATCAACGACCGCGTGCGCGGCGAATCCGACGACCCTGCGTTGCGCATCGCGCTGCGCGGCACACCGCTCACGCTCGACGAACCGTTCGGCAGCCTCGCCGCGATCGTTTTCAAGCCGTTGATCCAGCACTTGCGGAGCGCCTCATGAGCGATGTGCTGCGCCATCAAAGTCTCGTCGCCGATGAGCTCGACGTGTTCGCGTGTCCGCTCGACGGCGTGAACCAGATCGAAGCGTCGGCGGGCACCGGCAAGACGTGGAACATCTGCGCGCTGTACGTGCGGCTGCTGCTCGAAAAGAACCTGAACGCGGATCAGATTCTCGTCGTCACGTTCACGAAGGCGGCGACCGCGGAGCTGCACGAGCGCATACGCGGCCGTCTCGCGGAGCTGCATCGAGCGATCGAGATGGACGACGACGGCGGCGATCCGTTCATCCGCCGGCTGTTCGAGACGACGCTCGCGCCGCAGAACGGCATCGAGCGCGAGGCCGCGTTGAAGGTCGTGCGCCGCGCGCTGCGCACGTTCGATCAGGCCGCGATCCACACGATCCACGCGTTCTGTCAGCGCGCGTTGCAGGAGGCGCCGTTCGCGGCCGCCATGCCGTTCGTGTTCGAGATGGAAGCCGACGACGCGTCACTGCGATTCGAGCTCGCCGCCGATTTCTGGCGCGAGCAGGTCGAGCCGGTCGCGCACGCGCATCCCGCGTTCGCCGCGTGGCTGGTGGCGAAGCGCGCCGGCCCCGCATCGCTCGATGAGCAGTTGGCGCGGCGCCTGAAAAAGCCGCTCGCGCAATTGCGCTGGGGCGGTGTCGACGCGGACGGCGCAAGTGCCGATCCGCAGGCCGGCTTCGATGACGCGCGCGCGATCTGGCAGGCCGAACGCGACGCGATCGTCGCGCTGCTCGCCGAGGCACAGGAGCGCCTGAGCAAGACCACGCACAAGCCCGATCACGTGAGTGCAGCGATCGCCGCGTGGAGCGACTACTTCGCGCAGGGCGATTGCCATGCGGCACCGCCGCGCGCGGCGTTGAAGCTGACGATGTCGGCGTTGAAGAAGGCGACCAAGGTCAAGTTCGAGCCGCCCGTGCATCCGTTCTTCGAGCATGCCGAAGCGTTGGCCGCGGCCGTGGTTGCCGCCGAGGCCGCGCAGCGCTCGCGCTGGCTCGCGCTCGTGCAGAGCTGGCTCGACTACGCGCCGGCCGAGCTGGTGGCGCGCAAGCGCACGCGCCGGGTCGTATCGTTCGACGATCTGCTCGCGAACCTGTATCGCGCGCTCGCCGCGCATGCGTGGCTCGCCGATGCGTTGCGCAGCCGCTATCCGGCGGCGCTCATCGACGAGTTCCAGGACACCGATCCGCTGCAATTCGCGATCTTCAGCCGCATCTTCGCGCCAGCCGGACCGCTGTTCCTGGTCGGCGATCCGAAGCAGGCGATCTACAGTTTCCGCGCAGCGGATCTGCACACGTACCTCGCTGCGCGCGAGTCGGCGTCCGCGTGCTACACGCTCGCGGTCAACCAGCGCTCGACCGCGCCGATCGTCGACGCGTGCAACCGGGTCTTCGAAGCGAACCCGCAGGCGTTCGTGCTCGACGGGCTCGACTATCAGCCCGTGCGCGCGGGCGAGCGGCGCCGCGCGCCGTTTGCCGATCCCGACGCGAGCGGCGGCGATTTCCGCATCTGGACCTTGCCGCAAGGCGAGGCCGCGCTAAGCAAGCGCGACGCGCAGCGCGCGGCGAGCGAAGCGTGCGCGGCCGAGATCGTGCGGCTGTTGCGCGGTGCGCGTGAAGGCGTGGTGACGATCGGCGACAAGCCGCTCGCACCGGGCGATATCGCCGTGCTCGTGCAGACCCACAAGCAGGGCAGCCTCGTCAAACGCGTGCTCGCGGCGTGGGGCGTCGGCAGCGTGGAGCTTGCGCAGGCGTCGGTGTTCGCGACGCTGGATGCCGAGCAGATCGAACGCGTGCTGGCCGCCATCGACACGCCCGGCGATCTGCGTCGTCTGCGCGCCGCGCTCGCGACCGACTGGCTCGGGCTCGACGCCGCCGCGCTGTGGCGCCTCACGCAGGTCGCCGATGCGCCCGCGGCCGTCGACGAGTCGACGCCAGCGCTCGACCCTGCGGACGCGATGGGCTGGGTCGAGCGCTTTTCGCGCTACCGGATGCTGTGGCACGAGCGCGGCTTCGCGGTGATGTGGCGCACGCTGATGCGCGAGCTGCGCGTTGCGCAGCGGCTCGTCGCGGGAGCCGACGGCGAGCGTCGGTTGACCAACGTCAACCATCTTGCCGAGCTCGTGCAGGCGCGCGCGGCCACCCAGCCCGGCATTGCGCCGACCTTGCGCTGGCTCGCCGCGCAGCGCGAGCAGGGCGGCGGCGAAGAAGCGCAGTTGCGGCTCGAGTCGGATCGCAACCTCGTGCAGATCGTCACGGTTCACAAGTCGAAGGGGCTCGAATACGCGGTCGTGTTCTGTCCGTTCCTGAACGATGGTGGCTTGCGCGAGCCGCCGTCATCGGGCTTGCCCGATGCGCGCGAGTATCACGACGACAGCGGGGAGGCGGTACTGCACTACGGTTGCGACGAGGAGGAAGCCGACCGCGCCTCGCGTTACGCGGTGCGCGAGCAGGCGGCGGAACGCGCTCGGCTCGTCTATGTGGCACTCACACGCGCGGTGTATCGCTGCTATCTGGTCGTGGGCACGTATCAGTCGTCGCGCTCGACGAAGGAGTCGCGCCGCAGCGTGCTGAACTGGCTCGTGGGCGGCAGCGGCCACACGTTCGACGCGTGGCTCGCCGAGCCGCCCGACGAAGCCGCCCTCGCGGCGAGCTGGCACGCGCTCGCCGGAGGACCGATCACGTTGCGGGCGCTGCCCGAGGTGACGCGCCGCGTGCCGCTCGAAAGTCTGCAGGATCAGGGCGTGCATCTGCACGCGCGTGCGAATCGGCGGCCGTTGCGCGATCAGTGGCGCATGGCGAGCTTTAGCGGACTGATCGCGGCGGGCGGCAGGAGCGGGGATGCGCAGGCGCACGCGCCGCAGGAAGACGTGCGGCCCGATCACGATGAAATCGCCGATGCGCTCGAATCCACACCGCTCGTCGCACCGGTCGCGGTGGCGAACGCCCCGGCGCATGCCGACGACGACATCCTCGCGTTTCCGCGCGGCGCCGCAGCCGGCGATTGCTTGCATCGCATGTTCGAACTCGCCGATTTCACCGATGCGAGCACGTGGCCCGATGCTATCCGCGGCGCGTTGCGCGAGCGTCCTGCGCCGGCCGCGCCCGAGCTCGCCGCGCGCTTGCCCGCGATGATGCATCGGCTGATCGCCGGCGTCGTCTCGACCGAACTCGTGCCGGGTATGACGCTCGCGCGGCTCGATCCGCGTCGGCGCCTGAACGAACTCGAGTTTCTGTTCGCGGCGCCGTCGCTCGATTTTCCGGCGCTGCGCGAGCTGCTGATCGAATACGGTTATCCCGACGTCGCGCTGGAGCCTGGCGTGCTGCGCGGGTACGTCAAAGGATTTATCGACATGATCGTCGAGCACGACGGCCGCTTCTGGATCGTCGACTGGAAATCGAACCATCTCGGCGACACCGCCGCCAACTACGCGGCTGCGCCGCTCGAAGCGGCGATGGCGAGTCACGCGTATCACCTGCAGGCGCTGCTTTATACGGTCGCGTTGCATCGCTATCTGAAGACGCGCGTGCGCGACTATGCGTACGACACGCACATCGGCGGCTATCTGTATCTGTTCGTGCGCGGCGTGCGACCCGACTGGCGTGACGCCGACGGTTCGGCCGGCGTGCATAGGCGGCGCGCGCCGTTCGAACTCGTGGCGCTGCTCGATGCGGCGATGATCGGAGGTGGCGCATGAGCACGCCCGGCACGCTTGATGAGCGCGCGGCCGCGCCGCTCGGGCTCGAAGATATCGGCGTCAATCTGCCCGCGCCGGCCGATTTCAGCATTGCGCTCGCCGAAGGATTCGCGCGCCGCATCGGCATGCTTGCGCGGCGCGGTGGCGCATCGACCGAGGTGGTGAAGTGGGCCGCGCGCGGCGCGTTCGCGGCGAGCCGCGCGACTGCCGAAGGCCACGTGTGCGTGCCGCTTGCGACGCTCGCGCGCCGCTTCGACGCGTCGAGCG
>ABYL01000176.1 GCA_000173575.1 Burkholderia sp. H160
GTCCACTTCACGCGACACGGTTGCCTTGCCGTCCGCCACCACGATCTTCGACGCGAACGTTGCCTGCGGCAGATTCGCGAGCGCGGCGAGCATCTGGCCGGTCTGATTCGAATCGTCGTCGATCGCCTGCTTGCCCAGAATGACCAGCGAAGGCTGTTCCTTGTCGACCAATGCCTTCAGCAGCTTCGCGACGGCCAGCGGCTGCAGGTCTTCGTTCGATTCGATCAGGATCGCGCGATCCGCGCCGATCGCCAGCGCGGTGCGCAGCGTTTCCTGACATTGCGTCACGCCAGCCGACACGGCGATCACTTCGGTCGCGACACCCGCTTCCTTCAGACGCACGGCTTCTTCAACCGCGATTTCGTCGAACGGGTTCATCGACATTTTCACGTTGGCGATATCGACACCCGTACCGTCCGATTTCACGCGGACCTTCACGTTGAAGTCGACCACTCGCTTGACTGCTACAAGAACTCTCACGACACTCTCCTTCCCACACCGCCAGGGCCGAGCCCTGGCGCTTTGAATGACACATCACGTTGATCGATTGATCAGAACTGGTCTTCGCGCAGCGCCAGCACGCCTTCGCCATCGCGAGCGCCGCGAATCGACGCTTCGAGCGCGATTGCACGAGGCAACACCTGCGTCGAGTAGCTGTGCGCGGTCGCGATCTTCGCGTCATGGAAGGCCGGATCTTCGTCGCGTTTATCGGCCGCGAGCATCAGCGACCGTGCGAGTTGCCAACCCGAGAGCACGATGCCCGCGAGCATCAGATAAGAGACACTGCCCGCGAACACCGCATTCGGACCGCTTTTGACGTTATCGAGGACGTAACGCACCGCGCTGTTCAGCGCCTCGCGTCCGGCGGACAGATGCTGGTGCATCGCCTGAAAGGCCGCGTTCGAACGATATGAGTCGTGCGCTTGCAACGCGGCCAGGGTCACGTCGATCTGCGCGAGCAGCATCGCGGCCACCTCGCCGTTGTCGCGCATGGTCTTACGGCCGACGAGGTCGTTTGCCTGGATCGCCGTCGTGCCTTCATAGATCGGCAGAATGCGCGCGTCGCGGTAGTACTGCGCGGCGCCGGTTTCCTCGATGAAGCCCATGCCGCCATGCACCTGCACGCCGAGACTGGTCACCTCCAGCGACATCTCCGTGCTCCAGCCCTTCACGATCGGCACCAGGTATTCGTAGATCGCCTGATGATTCGCACGCGTCAGTTCGTCCGGATGACGATGCGCGAGATCGCAATGCGCCGCCGACACATAGGCCAGCGCGCGTGCGCCTTCGGTCAGCGCGCGCATGGTCGAGAGCATGCGCCGCACGTCGGGATGCTGGATGATCGTGACCGACTGTTTTGCCGAACCATCGACGGGACGGCTCTGCACGCGCTCCTTCGCATAGGCGACGGCCTGCTGGTACGCGCGATCCGAGATCGCCACGCCTTGTACTCCCACGGCGAAGCGCGCGGCGTTCATCATGATGAACATGTACTCCAGACCGCGGTTCTCCTCGCCGACGAGTTGACCGATCGCGCCGCCGTGATCGCCGAACTGCAGCACGGCGGTCGGGCTCGCCTTGATGCCGAGCTTGTGTTCGATCGATACGCAGTGCACGTCGTTGCGCTCGCCGAGTGAGCCGTCTTCGTTGACGAGGAACTTCGGCACGACGAACAGCGAAATGCCTTTCACGCCTTCAGGTGCGGACGGCGTGCGTGCGAGCACCAGATGCACGATGTTTTCCGTCATATCGTGCTCGCCCCAGGTGATGAAAATCTTCGTGCCAAAGATCCGGTACGAGCCGTCGCCCTGCGGCTCGGCGCGAGAGCGCACGAGCGAGAGGTCGGAGCCGGCTTGCGGCTCGGTCAGATTCATCGTGCCGGTCCAAACGCCTGAAATCATCTTCGGCACGTAGCGCTGCTTCAGCTCTTCGCTACCCGCCGTCAGCAGCGCTTCGATCGCGCCGTCGGTCAGCAGCGGGCACAGCCCCAGCGACAGGTTGGCGGCGTTGAGCATTTCGATGCAGGGCGTCGACAGCAGCTTGGGCAGATCCTGCCCGCCGTATTCAGACGGATGTTGCAAACCCTGCCAGCCGCCTTCGGTGAACTGACGAAACGCGTCCTTGAAACCGGGCGTCGCGGTGACGACGCCGTCCTTCCAGGTGCTCGGGTTGCGGTCGCCGTCGACGTTCAGCGGCGCGAGCACGCCTTCGTGCAGCCGCGCGGCCTCTTCGAGCACGGCCCGCGCGGTGTCGGCGGTCGCGTCCTCGCAGCCGGGCAAGCCCGACAGTTGGTCGATTTCGGCCAGTTCCGTGATTGCAAACAACATGTCTTTGAGAGGCGCGACGTAGCTCATGGCCATTCTTCCGATCAGATAGTCCGTAGGGAAAGTCACCCGTCTGGCACCGATGCGGCCGGGGTGACGTATGGCTGAATCGTAGCGCCGGACAGGCCCTGCCCGGTTGTCCAAACCGGACGATCTATTGACATCCCTTGCCACACTGGAGGGGGTGGGTGCTGCGTCAGAGCCGCGTCGGCATGTGTAGCCGACGCTTCAATATGACGAGATCAGACACCCCGGCGATAGGCCGCCGGGGTGCTGCCCGTCCAGTGACGGAACGCTCTGTGGAACGCGGTGGGGTCGCCGAAGCCGACATCGCCCGCGATGATGGAGATGGGCTCGCGCGTGCCCGTCAGGCGCTGGATCGCGATGTCGCGGCGCAGTTCGTCCTTGAGCACCTGAAACGCCGTGCCCTCGGCGGCAAGATGGCGGCACAGCGTTCTGACCGAACAGTGCAGGCCTTCCGCCGACTCTTCGATGGTCGGTACGTCGGGTAGCCGGGCCGCGACATATTCCCTCACGCGATGACTGAAAAGCTGCTCGTTGAATGAAACGAAGATCCAGTCTTCCGGCGCGCGAGCGAGAAACCGGTGCAGGTTCGCCTTGCGCTGCCGCACGGGCATGTCGAAATAGGTACTGCTGAACTGCATCGAGGTCTGAGCGCAGTCGAACTTCGCCGGCCCGGGAAACAGATAGAGATACTCGAGCGCGTGAGGCGGACGCGGAAAGGAGAACTGCACCTGCAACAACGGAATCCGCTGGCCGATGAGCCAGGACGCGATCCCGTGCGCCAGCTTCAGCACCAGTTCCTGGCCCAGCATGCCAGGTTGCGTGCCCATGCTGCCCGGACGCAGCGTCAGGCTCGCGATGAGGTCGCTGCGTCGCGACTCGAAGCGGAAATCGTCCAGCACGAGATGGAAGAACTGGCCGAACCGGTGCATCGCGGTTTCGAGGTTCGGCACATCGAGCAAACTCAGGCAGAGAAACTTCAGCGCGCCGCTGCGCAGCGGGCGCGAGAACACGCCGGGCATTTCATCGTCGAGTTCGATCGCGAGCGAGCGGTAGAGCGTCGAGAACTGCTCCTCGGTGACGCGCGCCCCTGGCTGGTCCAGAAGCGCACGAGGGATGTTCGCGCCCGACAGATGCCGGTCGACGATATCCGGCCGCGTCCCGACGCTGCTGAGGAAACCCTTGACGAGCGAGATAGGTACGGTTGCGCCGTGGGCGTGCATGAGAGGATTCCGCTAGGCGAAGACGCCTCAGCATAGCGCCTCCCGTTGCATCCGTGGCGACGGTTCAGCGGGCCGCGGCCTACTGCGCCGACGCGTGCGAGCGCAGGTACGGCACGTAGCCGTTCTGCGTTTTCAGGATCTTGTCGGCGCACTCGTCATAGTCCGAGCCCTTCTCACTTTCCGCCCCGTACATGCCGCGGCACTGAGCGAACAACGTGAGCGTCGCGCCGCCCGTGCTCTTGTCGGCGCGGGTCGCTGAAAAAGCGGCTTTGCCCGAATCGTCGGGCACGTCGGTATCGATCGCGATCGCGTCCGCGCGGATCACGTGCGTGTCCGAATGCTGCTCGATATAGCGTTTCGTCGCCGCCCAGGCGGCATCGCAATTCGCCGGCGTGCAATCGATCACCGCATTGCGCTGCGCGGCGAGGAGATTCGGTTCGCTATGAAGGATTTCCTGCTGGGCGCGCTGCGCCTGCTTTTCCGGGGACGAGCAGGCGGCGAGTGCACACGCGACGAGTGCGAAGGCAGCGATTTTTTTCATGAGTAGACTTCGGAGGCCATGTTCGAGCGCGATTATAGCTGTGTGGGGGAAGCGATCGCGCGTTCACCGTGTCGTCGCCACCAGCAGTTCCTCCGCATTGACCGGTGGACGCAGCCCATCCGTCCTACCCATGAAGTAGCGCTGCGTCAGATCGGCGGCGGACACATGCCGTGCCTCGTCGAATCCCGCTTCGCGCGCCATGGCGATCATCTGCTGCGGCGTGAAGAAGCTGATGAACGGCGTACCACTCGCACGCGCGCCCTTCCCGGCCATTTCGAGTCCGGGGCGCACGTCCGGGTCCGCCATCTCGAGCGGCAACAGGAACGTCATCGCGAACGTCGAGCCACGCGCAAGCCCGGCCACTTCGCGCAGCGTCGCCGCGTTCGCCTCCTTCGTCAGATACATGCTGACGCCAGTCGATACGACGACGGCCGGCCTGCTTTCGTCGAAACCTGCGGCGACGAGACGCTGCCGCCAGCTATCGCCGGCTTCGAAGTCCACAGGCACGAAACGCAGCCAGTCCGGCA
Organism: Burkholderia sp. H160; assembly: GCA_000173575.1. Classification (GTDB taxonomy): domain Bacteria; phylum Pseudomonadota; class Gammaproteobacteria; order Burkholderiales; family Burkholderiaceae; genus Paraburkholderia. The sequence goes on from ABYL01000176.1 coordinate 4,640, forward strand.
CGCCGAAACCAAGCTCGCTCAGCCGTTGACGCTTCCATGTTTGCGGCCCCGGCGGATCGACCTCGAACACCGTGAGCCGCGACGCAATGTCGGGCCGGCGTTGCGCGAAGCTGTCGAGACCGGCGCCGAGAATCACGTATTGAACCACACCGCGCCCGGCCTGCTCGACGACCAAATCCTCGATAAAGCGTGCGCGCGCGACGATCGACGCACGAAACGGCCGCGTGAACTGCGTGTCCATGTCGCCGCGGCTGCGCCAGTCTTCAGCGGGTGCCAGCAACCGCAAGCCGACTTCGTCTTCGAGCACGTGCGGCGGCGGGTCGGCCTGCACGTGCAGCGCACGCCATAACGCGACGCGCGCAGCGGTGCTGTCCGGTGCTGCTTGCCGTTGATCACTCATATTGTTTCAATCCTGTTCGTTTATTGCCGCTCGATTACTTGAGAAACTGGAAATCGCAACCTTCATCGGCCTGCAGAATTTCCTGCTCGTACAGCTTCGCATAGCCGCGTTTCGCCGGGGCTTGCGATCTCGGCGGCAACGCGGCGCGGCGTCGATCGAGCTCTTCATCCGGCACGAGCAATTCGAGCGAGCGATTCGCGACGCTCAAGCGAATCCGGTCACCGTTGCGCACCAGACCGAGCGGCCCGCCCGACGCCGAATCGGGCGTGATGTGCAGCACGATCGTGCCGTACGCGGTACCGCTCATGCGCGCATCCGACATGCGCACCATGTCCTTCACGCCGGCGCGCGCGAGCTTCGCCGGAATCGGCAGATAGCCGGCCTCAGGCATCGCCGCTTCGCTGGTGGGGCCAGCGTTTTGCAGCACCAGAAAATCGTCGGCGCTGACGTCGAGCTCGTCGCTGTCGACGCGGTTCGCCAGGTCTTCGAGCGATTCGAACACGACCGCTCGCCCTTCCTTCTCGAACAGCTTTGGATCGGCCGCCGACCGCTTCAGGATCGCGCCGCGCGGCGCGAGGTTGCCGAACAGCGCGACGAGGCCGCCGTTCTCGCGCACCGGCTGTGCGTATGGCCGCACCACCGTGTGATCGACCCAGCTCACGTCGTGCAGCCGGTCGCCGAGCGTTTCGCCGGTCACCGTGCGGCAGTCGAGATGCAGCAGATGCTTGATCTCGCGCAGGATCGCCGGCACGCCGCCGGCTGCGTACAGGTCTTCCATATAGTGATCGCCGGTCGGCTTCAGGTTGACGAGCACCGGCGTGGTATCGCTCAGTTCGTTCAGCCGCTGCAAATCGACCTTTACGCCGACACGGCCCGCTATCGCGGTCAGATGGATCATCGCGTTCGTCGAGCCGCCGATCGCGAGCAGCACGCGCAGCGCATTCTCGACCGACTGCGCGGTGATGATCTCGCGCGGCAGGATCGGCTTCGCGATCAGATCGAACGCGACGCGTCCCGTTTCTTCCGCGATGCGCAGCCGGTCCGCATCGACGGCGGGACACGCGGCGCTGTTCGCGGGCATCATGCCGAGCGTTTCGGCGATGATCGCCATCGTGCTCGCCGTGCCCATCACTGCGCAGGTGCCAGCGGTCGACGCAAGCCGTCGTTCGACGACGCCGATCTCCTGCGCGTCGATTTCGGTTGCGCGGAACTTCGCCCAGAAGCGCCGGCAATCGGTGCAGGCACCGAGCCGCTCGCCGCGATGCCGGCTCGTCGACATCGGCCCCGCGACCAGTTGCACCGCGGGCAGATTCGCGGATGCCGCGCCCATCAGTTGCGCGGGCACGGTCTTGTCGCAGCCGCCGAGCAGCACCACCGAATCCATCGGCTGCGCGCGCGTCATTTCCTCGACGTCCATCGACATCAGGTTGCGGAACTTCAGGCTCGTCGGCGTCAGGAACGTCTCGCCGAGCGAGATCGTCGGAAACTCGATCGGCAGACCGCCGGCCGCGAGCACGCCGCGCTTGACCGCCTCGATCATCTCGGGGAAATGCCGGTGGCAGTTGTTGAAGCCGCTCGCCGAATGCGCGATACCGACGATCGGCCGGTCCAGCATCTCGCGGCTATAGCCCATCGAACTCGCGAACGTGCGGCGCAGATACACGCTGAATTCGCGGTCGCCGTAGTTGGTCAGGCCTTTGCCGAAACCGACCGGCTTGTTGCTGTGTTGATCTCTCATGGTATGTGCTGGTGAGGTTGATCTGGCAATGCCACCGCGGCTCAATGAAACAACGGCAGGGTGAGAAACAGTTTGATGACGATCGCGTTGACGATGTCCATGAAAAACGCGCCCGTCATCGGCACGATCAGGAAGGCGATATGGGAATGGCCGAAGCGGTTCGTGATCGCCTGCATGTTCGCGATCGCGGTGGGCGTCGCGCCAAGGCCAAGACCGCATTGTGCCGCGCACAACACGACCGCGTCATAGTTGCCGCCCATCGCCGGAAACGTGATGAACACCGCGTAGAGCGCCATCAGCACAGTCTGCGCAATCAGGATCGAGATGATCGGCACGGCGAGCGCGGCGAGCTCCCATAGATCGAGACGCATCAGCGCCATGGCGAGAAACAGCGCGAGCGCGACATTGCCGACGAGCGCGACCGCGTGCTGGTCGATCCGCACCCGCACGAGCGCGAGCACGTTGTTCAGGATCACGCCGATAAACAACACGCAAACGAAGGTCGGCAACTCGAACACGGTGCCCGCGATCCAGTCCGCAAACACTTCGCCGCCGGCCAGGCAGATTGAGATCAGTGCGAGCGTCGTGATGATCGCGGCGGGCGTGGTGGCCTGCTGTGCCTTCGGTTCTTCGAAGACCAGTGTTTCTTCTTCGCGCTGCCTGACGCGCCGCAGTTCGTCGGCGCTGATGCGCCGCATCAGCAGCCGTGCGAGCGGGCCGCCGAGCACGCCACCTATGACGAGCCCGAACGTCGCGCAGCCGATCGCGATCTCGGCGGCCGACTCCAGCCCGTGACGCTCGCTGAAGACCTGACTCCACGCGGCGCCGGTGCCGTGACCGCCCGACAGCGTGACCGAGCCGCCGAGAATGCCGAGCAACGGATCGACGCCGAGCGCGAACGCGAGCAGCAGCCCGAGCACGTTCTGCAGAATCAGCAGCCCGCTGACCAGCGCGAGAAAGCGGACCAGCACCGGGCCGCCCGCCTTCAGGCTCGACAGATGCGCATTCAGGCCGATCGTCGAGAAGAACGCGAGCATCAGCGGCGTCTGCAGCGTCGAATCGAACCTGACTTCGACATGCGTGGTGAGGCGCGTGATCAGCACGCAGATCGCGACGATGAGTCCGCCCGCCACCGGCGCCGGAATCGAATAGGTCCGCAGCACGCCGATCCATTGCACGAGCTTTTCGCCGAGCAGCAGCACGAGCGACGTCGCGACCAGCGTGGCATATACGCCGATAGTCATCAATGGCCTCCGGGCGGGAGCGCGACAATCATCAACAGCGCGCGCGATCCTGCGACATCTTAGCCAATCCGTCCGGGCAAAGTATGGATTTCCTTGACGCAATGCAATCGGCCTATGACATCGCGTCACTGCCCAGCAACGAAGTCTGCTACGCTGCGCCCTTCACCACCCTTGCATTGAAACGATGGAAATCCCTTTCAACGATCGCGGTGTGTCGGTCACGCGCAACGCCCTCTCGTCCGCGGGTCAGGTCTTCCCGCTGCGCGATATCGTCGACGTGCAGGTCGTCACCGTGCAGAAGAACAAGATCGTGCCGCTCGCGATCTCGGTGGCTGGGTTGATCGGCGCGATCGTCGGCGGGGTGCTGCATTCGGCGGTGGGACTCGTATGCGGGGTGATGCTGATCGTGGTCGGTTGGCTCACCTGGGCGACCCAGGACGTCACGCATCGGCTGATGGTCGAGACGGCCGACGGCGAGCGCGAGGCGTTGATGAGCACGGATCGCGAGTTTGTCGAACGGGTCGGCGAGGCCGTGCATCGGGCGAAGGCGACGGCGGCCGTGCCGAAGGCCTGACGCGCGTCGGCGATCAGACATGACAAAGCCGTGCGCGGCTGATCAGCACCAGCCCCGCACGGCTTTCCGTTTGCTGCCTCGAACGAAGCAACGACTTCGCAGTGATTACACGCTCATTCGATACTGAGCGGACTCACGCGCCAGATATTGCGCGCGTACTCGCCGATCGTGCGATCCGACGAAAACTGCCCCATGCCGGCGACGTTCTCGATCGCGCTTTCGGCCCATGCGTGCCTGTCGACGAAGCGCGCATCCACTTCGCGCTGCGCCTTGGCAAACGCGTCGAAATCGGCGAGCACCATGTAGTGATCGCCCCAGTCGACCAGCGTGTGAAAGATATCCGAAAAGCGCAGTGGATCGTCCGGCGAGAAGAAGCCCGTGCGGATCTGATCGAGCGCGTGGCGTAATGCATCGTTCTGCTCGTAGATATGCCGAGGCCGATAGCCGGTTGCACGCAGGTCGTCCACCTCGTCGGCGGTGTGGCCGAAGATGAAGATGTTCTCGCGGCCCACCGCGTCGCAAATCTCGATGTTCGCGCCGTCCATCGTGCCGATCGTCAATGCCCCGTTCAGCGCGAGCTTCATGTTGCCGGTTCCCGACGCCTCGGTGCCGGCCATCGAGATCTGCTCCGACAGGTCAGCCGCCGGGATAATCAGTTCGGCGACGCTGACGCCGTAGTTCGGCACGAACACCACCTTCAGCCGATCGCCGATCAACGGATCGTTATTGACCTTCTCGCTCACGTCGCCGATCAGCTTGATGATCGTCTTCGCCATCCGGTACGCGGACGCGGCCTTGCCCGCGAACATCACGACGCGCGGCACCCAGTCGCGCTCCGGATTGGCGCGAATCTCGTTGTAGCGCACGATCACGTGCAGCACGTTCAGCAGCTGGCGCTTGTATTCGTGAATGCGCTTGACCTGCAGATCGAACAGCGCATCCGGATTGAAGTGCATCTTCGTGTGATGCGCGAGCCGCTGAATGAGCCGCACCTTGCTCTGTCGTTTGGCCTCGCGGAATGCTTCGACGAACTCGTCGTCCTTGCGCAGATTGCGCAGTTGCTCGAGCTCGAACAGATTGCTGCGCCAATGATTGCCGATGCGCGAGTCGATCAGCGACGACAGCGACGGACTCGCCTGCGCGAGCCAGCGACGCGGCGTGATGCCGTTGGTCACATTGGTGAAGCGGTCTGGATAGATCCTCGCGAAGTCGGCGAAGATGTCGCGCGTCATCAGTTGCGAATGCAGCTTCGATACGCCGTTCACCTTGTGACTCGCGACGATCGCCAGATACGCCATGCGCACGCGCCGCTGCCCGTATTCGTCGACGAGCGAAATGCGCCGGATCATCTCGGCATCGTGGCCTGAATGCTCGCTGACGTGCTGCAGAAACTGCGCGTTGATTTCGAAGATGATCTCGAGATGCCGCGGCAGCAGCCGCGACAACATTTCGACATCCCAGGTTTCGAGCGCCTCGGGCATCAGCGTGTGATTCGTGTACGAGAAGATCTGCGTCACGTGCTTCCACGCTTTGTCCCACGGCACATGATGCACGTCGACGAGCAGGCGCATCAGCTCGGGAATCGCGAGCACCGGGTGCGTGTCGTTCAGATGCACCGCGACCTTTTCGGCGAAGCGTCCGAACGTGCTGTGCGTGCGCTGATAGCGGCGGATCAGATCCTGCATCGTCGCCGACACGAAGAAGTATTCCTGGCGCAGTCGCAACTCGCGGCCGGCCGGCGTCGAGTCATCCGGGTAGAGCAGCCGCGACACATTCTCCGACATGTTCTTCGTGTCGACCGCGTTGCGGTAGTCGCCGCGATTGAATGCGCCGAGGTCGAGTTCGTCGGTCGCACGCGCGGACCACAGGCGCAGCGTGTTGGTCGCGTCGGTCGCGTAGCCGGGGATTACGGTGTCGTACGCGGTCGCGTTCACGTGTTCGGTGTCGATCCAGTCGGTCTTCTCGCCGCGCTGCACCGTGCGGCCGCCGAAGTGCACCATGTACTTGATTTCGGGCCGCGGAAACTCCCACGGATTGCCCGCGCGCAGCCAGTAATCGGGCGCCTCGACCTGCTCGCCGTCGACGATTTCCTGACGGAACATGCCGTACTGGTAACGGATGCCGTAGCCGAAGCCCGGTATGCCGAGCGTCGCCATCGAGTCGAGAAAGCACGCGGCGAGCCGGCCGAGGCCGCCGTTGCCGAGCGCGGCGTCGGGTTCGATGTCGATCAATGCGTCCATGTCGACGCCGAGGCTCGCGAGCGCCTCCTTCATCTGGTCGTGAATGCCGAGCGCGAGCAGCGCGTTGGTAAAGGTCCGGCCGATCAGGAACTCCATCGACAGGTAGTAGACCCGCTTCACGTCCTGCTCGTATTGCAGGCGCGTGGTCTTCATCCAGCGCGCGACGAGCCGGTCGCGCACGGCCAGCGCGGCCGCGTGCAGCCAGTCGTGCGGGTGAGCGGTGATGGCGTCCTTGCCGACGCCGTACATCATGCGATTCGAAATTGAGCGTCGTAGCGCGTCGACGGTACTGTGGAGCTGGTCGAATTCCAGATCGACGGTTGTCATCGATGCCTCCGGGAAGTTCGACATGGCAGACGCGAACCGCACGGGGGACGGACGGGAGGCGCGTGCCTGTCGGAGCGGTTTAAAAAAACAGAGTAGGACATTTTCGGACTCGCGCCCATCGGCGCGCCAGAGGACAGAGACGCACATGCCGTGCCCGACGCGCTCGCCCGGTGCCGCAAGCGGGCGCCGCGGCGTGCGCCCGCTTGCGGTGCAAAGCCGGGTGGTGGCGGCACTCGGGGTGTGCATCGGCAGGCGCGAATCGCGGTTGGATCGGGTTTGGAATCGGGTTGGCTAAGGTGGTACGCCGGAGCCGGCGTGTGCTGCACAGCGGTTATTTTTTCAACGCGCGCCGATTTGGAGGCGCCGGGCGGCATTGACAGTTAGTTGCGTTATACAAAGGCCCCAAGCCCCTGCCGGCTGCCAGCATGGGACGGCGCGTGACGCGGGGATAATCGCTCGCTCAACGCGCCGCGAAATACCCCTTCACCGCGGCAACAAACGTATCGATATCGTCGCGCGACACATCCTTGTGCGTAACGAAGCGCGACGCATACAGCATCTGCGTGAGGATGCCGCGTTCCTTGAGCCACGCCTCGAGCGGCGCGCAATGCTGCTGCGGAAACTGCGCGAACACCATGTTCGTCGCGACCGAATGCACCTGCACCTGCTCGATCGTCTCCAGCCCCGCTGCCAGATACGCGGCGTTCGCGTGGTCGTCGGCGAGACGCTCGACGTTGTGATCGAGCGCGTACAGGCACGCCGCCGCGAGCACGCCGGCCTGGCGCATGCCG
>ABYL01000175.1 GCA_000173575.1 Burkholderia sp. H160
CGTGGCACCCGTTGTCATTGCGGCAGCCGCCGCGGGAGCTTGCGCGGTGCTCACCGCGCTGGCGCCAGTCGCCGCCGCGCCGGCCGCATAGGCGCCCGACGGCATCGCCAGCGCGACGCTCGCGCAGCCGAGCAACGGTGCGGCGCTGAGCGCCGTGCTGCGCGCGCGTGTCGAAAACCGTACCTTCACGACCGCTCCCTCCACGGCGCGATATGCAACAGCAGCAGCATGCCGGGCACCGCGAGCGCCGTACAGAGGATGAAGTAGTCGAACCAGCCCATCCGCGCGACCACAAAACCGCTCGCCGCCGACGCGAGCGTGCGCGGCACCGACGCGAGGCTCGTGAACAGCGCGAACTGCGTCGCGGTGTAGCGCGGATCGGTGGTGCTTGCGATGAATGCGGTGAACGCGGCCATCGTCAGGCCGGTGGCGAAGGTCTCGAAGCCGTAGACGAGCGCGAGCGCGACCGAGCGCGGATCGAGCTGCACGCTCCAGTCGATGCCGACCAACGACAGCAGCTTCGTCGTCCCCTGGCTGAGCGCGACGGCGATGTCGTAAATCGCGGCAAGTCCGGGCGAATCCGGGCCGAGATGCGCGAGCCACGCGAAGCCGAGCGTCGACACCATCTGCAGCAAACCGAAAATCCACAAGCCGCGGCCGATGCCGATCTTCATCAGCCAGATCCCGCCGATAATCCCGCCCGCGAGACTCGCGCCAAACGCCGTGGTCTTCGCGATCACACCGATCTGCGTGCGCGAAAAGCCGATGTCGAGGAAAAACGACGTGGACAGCGTGGTCGCCATCGTATCGCCGAGCTTGTACAGAAAGATGAAGCCGAGCACGAAGAGGGCACCGCGCCAGCCGTCGCGCTGAATGAATTCTCTGAACGGCTCGACGATCGCTTCGCGCAGATTCTTCGGCGGCTGGCCGTGCACCTCGGGCTCGCGCACGACCAGCGTCATCAGAACGCCCGGCAGCATGAACGCGGCCGTCACGATGAAGACCGTGCTCCACGGCAGATGGTCGGACAAAATCAGCGCGAGCGAACCGGGCACGAGCGCCGCGATCTTGTACGCGTTCACGTGCACCGCGTTGCCGAGGCCCTGCTGCGTGTCGCTGAGCAATTCACGCCGGTACGCGTCGATCACGATGTCGGAGCTCGCGCCGAAGAACGCGACCAAAGCAGTCAGCGCGGCGACGGTCCAGATCGATTCGCGCGGCGACACGAAGCCGAGCGTCGCCATCGCGCCGGCCACCAGCAGCTGCGTGACGAGCATCCAGCCGCGCCGTCTGCCGTTCCGCCAGCCGGGCACGCGTGGCGCGTACCGGTCCATCAGCGGCGCCCAGACGAATTTCCATGTATAGGGAAACTGGATCAGCGCGAACAGGCCGATTTCCTTCAGATTGACGCCTTCCGAGCGCAACCACGCCTGCACGAGGTAGACGAGCGTAAACAGCGGCAATCCCGACGTAAAGCCGAGAAAGACGCAAATCAGCATGCGCGTATTCAAAAACGCGCGCCAGCCGGGATGTTCTTCGTGAGCGGTAAGTGCAGGCGCCTCGTGCGGCGGGTTCGACATGTGGATAAGTGACGTTAGCTTTTCTTGACGCGATAGACCGCAAGACTACCACGCCAGTTCACGCCCCAACGCACCACCTGTCCGTCGTGCAGCACGACGCGATCGAGAATTTCGATGCCGACCTCGGGCGCGAGCGCCTCGAAGTCCCTGATCGTCAGCACGCGCACGTTCGGCGTGTTGTGCCATTGATAAGGCAGCGACTTCGACACCGGCATGCGCCCGTTCAACACCGACAGCCGATGCGCCCAGTAGCCGAAATTCGGAAACGACACGATGCATTCCTTGCCGACGCGCACCGTCTCGCGCAGGATCGCCGCGGTCTGATGAATGGTCTGCAAGGTCTGCGACAGCACCGCGAAATCGAAGCTGCCGTCTTCGAACAGGCGCAGGCCGTCTTCGAGATTCTGCTGGATCACGTTGACGCCGTTCTGCGTCGCGGCGAGCACGCCGGCGTCGTTGATCTCGATGCCGTAACCCTGCACGTCCAGTTCCTCGTTCAGCAGCGACAGCAGCGAACCGTCGCCGCAGCCGAGATCGAGCACGGTCGAGTGCGGTTCGACCCAGCGGGCGATCGCGCGAAAGTCCGGGCGCGATGCCAGGTAATCAAGTGCTCGCTGGTTCATGCGTTGACCTCGTTTGCAATGCGTTCGTAGTAGGCGCGCAGCAGGTTGTGATAGCGCGCGTCGTCGAGCAGGAAGGCGTCGTGGCCATGCGGCGCGTCGATCTCCGCGTAGGTGACAGTGCGCTTGTGGTCGAGCAGCGCCTTTACCAGTTCGCGCGAGCGTGCCGGCGCGAAACGCCAGTCGGTTGAGAAGCTCGCAATCAGATACTTCGCGGTGGTGTGCGCGAGCGCGGCGGTCAGATCGCCGTCGAAGGCCTTGGCCGGATCGAAGTAGTCGAGCGCGCGCGTGATCAGCAGGTAGGTGTTGGCGTCGAAGTAGTCGGCGAATTTGTCGCCCTGATAGCGCAGATACGACTCCACTTCGAACTCGACGTCGAAGCTGAAGTTGTAGTCATCGAGCGCGCCCTCCGCGCGCCGCAGCGAGCGGCCGAATTTCTCGGCCATGTCGTCGTCCGACAGATAGGTGATGTGGCCGATCATGCGCGCGACGCGCAGGCCGCGCTTCGGCTTCACGCCGTGCGCGTAGTAGTTGCCGCCGTGGAAGTCCGGGTCCGACAGGATCGCCGAGCGCGCGACTTCGTTGAACGCGATGTTCTGCGCGGAAAGCTTCGGCGTCGACGCAATCACGATGCAATGCGCGACGCGCTCCGGATACATCATGGTCCACGCGAGTGCCTGCATGCCGCCGAGACTGCCGCCCATCACGGCGGCGAAGCGTGTGATGCCGAACGCGTCGGCGACGCGCGCCTGCGCGTTGACCCAGTCTTCGACGGTGACGACCGGAAACGTCGCGCCATACGGCTTACCGGTGGCGGGGTCGAGGCTCATCGGCCCGGTCGAGCCGAAGCACGAGCCGAGATTGTTCACGCCGATCACGAAGAACTTTTCGGTATCGAGCGGTTTGCCCGGGCCGACCATGTTGTCCCACCAGCCGATGTCCTTCGGATTGTCGGCGTACACGCCCGCCACGTGATGCGATGCGTTCAGCGCGTGGCACACGAGCACCGCATTGCTGCGCGCGGCATTGAGCGTGCCGTAGGTCTCGACCATCAGGTCGTAGCCCGCGAGCGAGCTGCCGTTGCGCAATGGCAGCGGCTCGGTGAAATGCATTTTTTGGGGAGCGACGATGCCGATGGATTCCATTCATTCCGCCATTGAGTCAACAGGGCGGCTAAACGGCGTCGGCGAAGCACGAAGAGAAGGGCTGTGTGCACGGCTGACGACCTCTTTAGCCGCATTTATAGTGAACCGTGGGCCTTGGGCCTTGGGGTTCGCGCGCCCGCAATCGAGTCAGCAAATCGGCGCGTAAAAGGGTGTGAAACCGGGTGCAACGTGTTCGGGATGCCTTGGCGCGGTGCGTTGTGCATCGGAGGGCCACAGCGGCATCAGGCGGAAAGTATAGCGGAAAATTCTGCGCGGCAGCAGCGCAGACGGTGCCGCTCGAAGGGTGCGAGCCTCGCGGACTACTGAAGAATCAGCAGCAGTTGTGCGTCCGCCTGCTCGGCGGGCGGGCGCGTGAAACCGCTGCGTGCATAGCGGTGCCAGCGGCCGATCACGTAGCTCAGCAGCAGGCTCGCGCGAATCGCGGGATCGTAACCGGCGGGCAGCGCGGTGGATTGCGGCACGGTCTGCGGGTCGGCGTTGCCGGTGGCGAGGTCATCCGCATGGGCGAGCGCTTCGCTCTGCGCGAGCCTCAAGCATTGCTTCAGCGATGCCTCGATACGCTCGAGCATCTGGTTCACGCGCTCGGTCAGCCGCCCGTGCTCACCGACCAGCGCCTCGCAGGTCAGCACGCGCGTCATGCCGGGATTTTTGGCCGCAAAGTTGAGCAGCATCAGCGCGATCGCACGCGCCTGCAGCACGCCGTTGCTTTCGTGGCTGGTGATCTGGTTGATGAGTCCGAACAGCGTCTGCTCGATGAACTCGATCAGACCTTCGAACATTTGCGCCTTGCTCGCGAAATGGCGGTACAGCGCGGCCTCGGACACGCCGAGCCGGGCGGCGAGGGCGGCCGTGGTGACCTTTTCGCCCTTCGGTGTCTCGAGCATGCCAGCAAGCGTCTGCAGGATGTGCACCCGACGCTCGCCTGGCTTCGGACGCAGCGGGCGTGTGGCAGCGGGCGCCGCGGGGGAGGCTTTTTCAGGCTTGTCGATCGGCTGCATGGCTGTCGTTCCCCGGCTGATGTCGTTGGCTGCTTTCGTCCCTACTGTCCCGGCTTGGGTCCCTTCCGTCGAACCGGGCGCATGCCCAGTCGTAGCGATTTTAGCGAACGAATATTGCAGTCGACATAGTGCGGTCGGCCGGTGCCCGGCAGACGCGTCCGCACGCCGTCCGCATGCGGCTTGCGCGGCAGATGACCGGTGATCCATACGGTGCGGATGCCGAGCCGCCGATAGTTCTTCAGATGCGAGCGCGTGTCCTCGACGAGAATCGCGTCTTTCAGCGACACGTGCGCGTCGCGCATCGCGCGGCGCAGCATCGCGTGATCGGGCTTCGCGCGCCATTGGCGGCGATCGCGCATGTGCTCGATCGCGATCACGCGCTCGAACAGCCGCTCGACGCGCAATTCGGCGAGCACCGCGCGCGCGTAGCTTTCGGGTGCGTTGGTCAGCACGATCTTGCGGCCCGGCAGGGCTGCGACCAGACGCGCGAGACCGCGCTCATGGCGGATCATCGAGCAGAGGTCGGGGAACGTGTGAACGACCTTCAGGAAGTCGTGCGCGTCGAGCGGATGGTGGCGCGTGAGGCCGAGCAGCGCCGCGCCGTAGCGCAGCGTGTAGCCCGTGCGCAGACGGTTGGCTTCGTCGATGTCGACGTGCAGCGCGTCGACGATGTACTGCGTCATGCCGCGATTGATCGCCGGGAAAATGGCATGCGACGCGCGGTGCAACGTGTTGTCGAGATCGAACAGCCAGACCGGCTTGCCGCCCGCGATGTCAGGACGGCGGCGCCGCGAAGTGGGGGTGCGCATGGTCGGGGTCTTCAGGCGCTGACGGGCGCTTCATGCCGCGGATGCGGAAAGTTTGCCGCATAAACGCTCGGAGGCGCGCACGGCCTGCATGCCGCGGGGTGGGGCACAGGCGTCGCGCCGCAGTGGCGCGACGTCTGTAACGGGGGGGCCGCAACAATCAGTGCGAGCGGATCATCGTGCCGAACGGCTGCTCGGTCAGGATCTCGAGCAGTACCGAGTGCTCGATGCGGCCGTCGATGATGTGCACCGAGCGCACGCCGCTTTTTGCTGCATCGAGCGCGGACGAGATTTTCGGCAGCATGCCGCCGGAGATCGTGCCGTCTTCGAACAGGCCGTCGATTTCGCGCGCCGACAGGTCGGTCAGCAGATTGCCTTCCTTGTCCATCACGCCGGGGATGTTGGTCATCATCACGAGCTTTTCGGCGTTCAGCACGACGGCCAGCTTGCCCGCGACGAGGTCGGCGTTGATGTTGTACGACAGGCCGTCTTCGCCGCAGCCGATCGGCGAGATCACCGGAATGAACGCGTCGTCCTGCAGCGCCTTCACGACCGCCGGGTTGATCGACTCGACTTCGCCGACCTGGCCGATGTCGACGTACTGGCCCGGATTGTCGCGATCCGGCATCAGCATCTTGCGCGCGTGGATCAGGCCACCGTCCTTGCCGGTCAGGCCGACCGCATGGCCGCCGAAGTGGTTGATCAGCATCACGATGTCCTGCTGCACCTCGCCGCCGAGCACCCATTCGACGACTTCCATCGTCTCTTCGTCGGTGACGCGCATGCCCTGGATGAACGTGCCCTGTTTGCCGATTTTCTTAAGCGCCTGGTCGATTTGCGGACCGCCGCCGTGCACGATGACCGGATTGATGCCGACCAGCTTCAGCAGAATCACATCGCGCGCGAAGCCCTGCTTCAGGCGCTCTTCGGTCATGGCGTTGCCGCCGTATTTGATGACCACGGTCTTGCCGTGATACTGGCGGATGTAAGGCAGCGCCTCGGCCAGAATTTCGGCCTTCAGGGTGGGCGCAATCTGCGAGAGGTCGGGAAGCTCGGACATGGCGGCAGGCTCGGGCACGGAACAGTTAAAACAGCGCGAATTGTACAGGACTGGCGCGCCGCAACAGGGTTTTCAGCAGCGGCTCGAGCGACCGGCGGGCAGGCTTGGCATACCGCACCATGACGAGCCTGCGGGACGGGTCGAACCGCAAGCTTAACGCGCTTGCGTGAAGGCTGTGCATTAGCCGAACGGACGACTGCACCTCGGCGTATCAATCATGGCATCATGGTTTAACCGATATCCCCGGCCCTCTGCTGCCACCCGCGATGAAACCGTCTCCCGCCCGCTCCGGGCGCAGCGCGCGCTGTCCGCGATGCGGCAATCCCTTCGACTGCTGCATGCAGGCCGAGCCGTCGACCTGCTGGTGCCGCGCGCTGCCGCCGCTGCCGGTCGAGCGGCTGGAGCCGGGCGGCCGGTGTCTGTGCCCGGAATGTCTCGCCGCGGAGATCGCACGAGCGACACGAGAGGCGAGCGGGGATGAGCGGCCGTGATTTTCTGGGTTTGCACAGGATCGGTCAGCATCGGGATATGGCGGCTGAATCGCAGTAGGTCGCCCATCCCCTGTTTTCGGCGTACCTGCCACATACGAATTGCAGCATGGCGAGGTTCGAGCGCATTGCCGGGTCCTGCGGTGCGAGCTCGAAGGCTGTTGTGACTGCCTGTTCCGCGTCGTCCCAGCGTTGCGCTTCGTGTAGCGTCAGCGCATAGTCGTTGTTTGCCAGCGGACTATCGGGCGCGCGCTGCAGGGCCTGCGCGCTACGCTATTTCGAATGCAGTCAGTTACCGGCACTCGGCCGCCTAGTCAGTTGGGCGGGGCCGAACGGGTAGACTAGGGTCATGCAACGGATAACCAACACCGGCCGGGTCAATCTCGGTCATCTGTTCTGGCTGCGCAGCCTCGCGATCATCGGACAGCTGCTGACGATCGCGTTCGTGCAGATCTTCATCGGCGCGAAGCTGCCGTTGCCCGCGATGCTGCTGGTGATCGGGCTCGAAGTACTGTTCAACGCACTCACGTGGTGGCGCGTGTCGCAGCAGCGTCCCGAGTCCAACATCGAGCTGTTCGGGCAGATCTGGGTCGATCTCGGAGCGTTGTCGGCGCTGCTGTTCCTGTCCGGCGGCACCACCAATCCGTTCGTGTCGTTGTACCTGCCATCGCTCGCGATCGCGGCGGCCGTGCTGCCGTGGTATCTGATGGCCTGGCTCGCGGCGTTCGCGGTTGCCTGCTACGCCGTGCTCAGTTTCAATTCCGTCCCGCTCAATATCGAGAACCCCGCGAACCTGTTCGACTACTACCGCTCGGGCATGTGGGTCAACTTCATGGTCAGCGTGGGGCTGATCGCGTGGTTCGTCGCGCGCATGTCGCGGGCACTGCGGCTACGTGACGCAGCGCTTGGAGAAGCGCAGCAGCGCTTGCTTCACGACGAACGGGCGGTCGCGCTCGGTGTGCAGGCGGCCACCGTCGCTCACGAGATCGGCACACCTCTGTCTACAATCGCGATGTTGTCTGAAGAATTGCGCGAGGCGGCGCGCACCGATGCGGGACTGGCGCCTTACCGGGCTGATCTCGAGCTGCTCGAGCAGCAGATGACACTGTGTACGTCGGCGCTCGCGCGGTTGCGCAGCCGCGCAACGACCACGACGAACCGTCAGCCGGTCGGCGAATGGCTCGAATCGTTTGCCGAGCAATGGCGCCTGCGCCATCCGCACGTGACGTTCGAGCGGATCGGCACGGCGCCCGCCGATGTCAATCTCAACGACACGGTGGCCGTCGGCCAGATTCTCACGATCCTGCTCGACAACGCCGCGCGAGCGAGCCGGGATCACGTGACGCTTTCCTGTGCGCTCGCGCCACGCGGCGATCAGATCGTGTTCGAAGTGTGCGACCACGGTCCGGGCATTCCAGCGGCGCTGCGCGGCTCGCTCGGCGCGATGCCGGTGAACAGCACGCAGGGAGGCCACGGTGTCGGCCTGTATCTGGCGTTTTCGGCGGCGGCGCGTCTGAAGGGATCGATCGAGCTGGCCGACGTCCACGACGGGCGGCCGCGTGGCACGCGTGCGGTGCTGCGGCTGCCGCTCACCGCGCGCAAGATTTCCGGAGCGAGCCCACAAGGCGCCGCGCCATCCAACACGGAGAAACAGGCATGAGCGAAAAGAATTTTCTGGTGATCGACGACGACGAAGTGTTCTCCGGCATCCTCGCGCGCGGCTTGACGCGGCGCGGCTACACGGTGAGCGAAGCGCACAACGCGGACGAGGCGATCCGGCTCGCGAATCAGCAGAAGTTCAGCGAGATCACCGTGGACCTGCATCTGGGCAACGACTCCGGCCTCACGCTCGTCGCACCGCTACGCGATCTGCAGCCCGATGCGCGCATGCTCGTGCTGACCGGCTACGCGAGCATCGCCACCGCGGTGCAAGCGGTCAAAGACGGCGCCGACAACTATCTCGCGAAGCCCGCCAATGTCGAGTCGATCCTGTCGGCGTTGCAAAGCGAGGCGAGCGCGCTGCAGGCCGAGGAGGCGATCGAGCATCCGCAGCCGCTGTCGGTGGCGCGGCTCGAGTGGGAGCATATCCAGCGTGTGCTCGCTGAACACGGCGGCAATATCTCGGCGACCGCGCGCGCGTTGAACATGCATCGGCGCACCTTGCAGCGCAAGTTGGCGAAGCGACCGGTGAAGCAGTAGGTCGCGATCGTCCAGCGCGGCGTTGGCTGGGCGAGGCGACGCCGCCGCGTGTTGGGCGGCACAAAACAAAACGGGCCACCTATACAAAGGCAGCCCGTTTCTTTCAGACATCAGCGCCTGGTGATATCACTGCGCCTATCACAGCACGTAGCGCGACAGATCCTCGTCTTCCGCGACTTCGTTCAACGCGCGATCGACATACGCCGCGTCGATCTGCACGGCACGACCCGAATGGTTGCCGGCCGAGAACGACACTTCTTCGAGCAGCTTTTCGATCACCGTATAGAGACGCCGCGCGCCGATGTTCTCGGTCTTCTCGTTCACCGCATACGCGATCTCGGCGAGACGGCGGATGCCGTCGGCGGCGAATTCGAGGTGCACGTCTTCGGTCGCTAGCAGGGCCTGATATTGCTTGACGAGGCTCGCGTCCGTCGACACGAGGATCGATTCGAAGTCGTTGACCGACAGCGAATCGAGCTCGACGCGAATCGGGAAACGCCCCTGCAGCTCGGGAATCAGATCGCTCGGTTTCGCGAGATGAAACGCGCCGCTCGCGATGAACAGAATGTGATCGGTCTTCACCATGCCGTACTTGGTGTTGATCGTCGTGCCTTCGACGAGCGGCAGCAGATCGCGCTGCACGCCCTGACGGGACACCTCGCCGCCGCCGGCTTCGTTGCGCGACGCGATCTTGTCGATTTCGTCGAGGAACACGATGCCGTTCTGCTCGACGTTCTGCACCGCCTTGGTCTTCACCTCCTCGTCGTTCAGCATCTTGCCGGCTTCTTCGTCGGTGAGCACCTTCAGCGCTTCCTTCACCTTCATCTTGCGGCGCGTCTTCTTGCCGCCGCCGATGTTGGCGAACATCGAGCGGATCTGCTCGGTCATGTCTTCCATGCCCGGCGGCCCCATGATGTCCATGCCGACCTGCGGCTGCTCGACGTCGAGCTCGATTTCCTTGTCGTCGAGCTGGCCTTCGCGCAGGCGCTTGCGAAACGTCTGACGCGTCGTGCTGCCTTCATCGGCGGTATCGGCCAAGCTCGAGCTCGAACCGAAGCCGACCGGCCGCGCGGTCGGCAGCAGGATGTCGAGGATGCGGTCTTCGGCCAGATCGCCCGCCTTGGTCCGCACTTTGCGCATTTCGGTTTCGCGGGTCTGCTTGACCGAAATCTCGATCAGGTCGCGCACGATGCTGTCGACGTCGCGGCCCACGTAGCCGACTTCGGTGAACTTGGTCGCTTCGATCTTGATGAACGGCGCGTCCGCGAGCTTCGCGAGACGCCGCGCGATTTCGGTCTTGCCGACGCCGGTCGGTCCGATCATCAGGATGTTCTTCGGCGTGATTTCCTGGCGCAGCGGTTCGTCGACCTGCTGACGGCGCCAGCGATTGCGCAACGCGACGGCCACGGCTTTTTTCGCGCGGCCTTGGCCAATGATGTGTTTGTCGAGTTCGGAGACGATCTCGGCGGGGGTCATGGTGCTCATCGATGGGTCCTTACTCGATCGTCTCAATGACGCGGTTATGGTTCGTGTAGATGCACATGTCGCCGGCGATTTCCAGCGACTTCTCCACGATGTCGCGCGGCGACAGCTCGGTGTTGTCGGAGAGCGCCTTTGCGGCCGCCTGCGCATACGCACCGCCCGAGCCGATCGCGCAGATGCCGCCTTCGGGATCGAGCACGTCGCCGTTGCCGGTAATGACGAGCGTGGTGGTCGCGTCCGCGGCGATCAGCATTGCTTCGAGACGACGCAGCATGCGATCGGTGCGCCAGTCTTTCGCGAGCTCCACGGCCGCGCGCGTCAGATTGCCCTGATGTTTTTCCAGCTTCGCCTCGAAGCGGTCGAGCAGCGAGAAGGCATCGGCCGTGCCGCCGGCGAAGCCGACCAGCACCTTGCCGTTGTATATGCGTCGGACCTTCTTCGCGCCGCCTTTCATGACGATGTTGCCGAGCGTCACCTGGCCGTCGCCGCCGAGTGCGACCTTGTTGCCGCGGCGCACGGAAACGATCGTCGTGCCGTGAAATTGCTCCATATGCGTTCCTCTTTGCAAAACGGGTAGGACGCGGCAGCGCTGCGCGCTACCGCATGAATCCAGTCAGCGGACGGCGCGCCGGCTGGCGCGCTCGTGAGCGCATGTCCGATCTATTTTAGGGCGGGCGCGGTCATATCAAGATCCGCCAGAAGGCATAGGACGAAAAACTGAAAATCCGCTCAGGAAGCCTGAGAAATCGGTCGGGAAGGGACGGCGGGGCGCGAGGAGTGGCGTAGCTTGCGCGGATGTCGCGCAAAAAGAAAAGGCGCACGGTTCACCGTGCGCCTCTCGTCGAAGCAGCGTTTTCAGGGCGCTAAGCCGAAGCCGCGCCGCAAGTAATCAGTCGCCGAACAGCTTCTGGCGCAGTTCGCGGCGCTCCTGGGCTTCGAGCGACAGCGTGGCGGTCGGCCGCGCGAGCAGTCGCGGAATGCCGATCGGCTCGCCAGTTTCCTCGCACCAGCCGTAGTCGCCCGCCTCGATTCGCGCGATCGATTGCTGCACTTTCTTCAGCAGCTTGCGCTCGCGGTCACGCGTGCGCAGTTCGAGCGCGTGCTCTTCCTCGATCGTGGCGCGATCGGCCGGGTCCGGCACGATGACCGTTTCGCGCAGGTTCTCGGTCGTCTGGCCGGCATTGCGGAGAATGTCCGCCTGCAACTGTTCGAGCCTGTTCTTGAAGAAGGCGAGCTGATCCTCATTCATGTAATCCTTGTCGCTCATCTTCAGGATTTCGGCTTCGGTCAAGAGTCGTTTCGTCGTCATCTGGCTTACTTCTTCAATGTGAGGCAAAACTCTTACATAGTGCCCGCACTTTCGTATTGCCCGCAAACGCGTCGCGCGGACGCGCAGCGCAGGGTGGCCACGAACGTTGGGCTGTCGTGACGCCGAAGCGCCTGGCGCCCACACTCCGGGCGTTGCTGGCTACGCCGCTGCGGGGCCGAACTCCTCTGGAAACCGATTCTCAAATGCTCCTGAGGCATCGCTTGCCGGCAAGCGCGTGCCCTTTCAGGCCATGCCCTCCGGCATTTTCGGCGTGTCTCCGGACAAGATTTCCCGGCGCCGTTTCAGGCCCGTCGCGGGATACGCGCGACCGGGCAATTCGTTGTCATTCTCCAGTGGGCACGTATTGTAACTGAATCACAATCCGGCACCGCATCTGCTGAGAATCCGCCTGCGGCGCAGCGATATCCCGAAAATATAACGCGCACAAAGCTAAAAAGCGATGGTCGTGCACGCTTTAATACGGCAGGGTTTTCACGTGCTTTTCATATAGTCTGCCTACAGATCGCCTGTCGGCCGCGGCGTCGAAGTTTCAGCAGATGATTCACGCCCGCGCCTTCGGCGGCGGGCGTCTCGACGC
>ABYL01000174.1 GCA_000173575.1 Burkholderia sp. H160
TCTGCTCCTCATGCTCGTCCCGCGCGAAGCTCTCGGCGGTGTCGGCCGGCATGTGCCGTGGCATCTTGCGGCGCACCTTCGCGCCCTGCCACGCGTTGTACACGACCACGCCCCCCACCACTACGGCACCCGCGCCGATTAAACCGAGTGTCAACTCGTCCATGCATGCTCCATCAGCAATTCTTCTATCCGCGCGGGTCTCTCGTTCGCTCCACGTACCGCGCGGCTCAATGAGGCCGCTGCGCTGGATGCGGATGCCCGCGAAGGCTTTAACTTAAACGATATTCTGGGCGAAACCGGCCGCCATTTCCATGTCGACCGCGACGATCCGCGACACACCCTGCTCCTGCATCGTCACGCCGATCAGCTGCTGCGCCATTTCCATCGCGATCTTGTTGTGCGAGATGAACAGGAACTGGGTTTTGTCCGACATCGCGCGTACCAGATTCGCGAAACGCTCGGTGTTGGCATCGTCGAGCGGCGCGTCCACTTCGTCGAGCAGACAGAACGGCGCGGGATTCAGCTGGAACATCGCGAACACGAGCGCGGTCGCGGTCAGCGCTTTTTCGCCGCCCGACAGCAGGTGAATCGTCGAATTCTTCTTGCCCGGCGGCTGCGCCATCACCTGCACGCCGGCGTCGAGGATTTCGTCGCCGGTCATGATCAGCTTCGCCTGGCCACCACCGAAGAGACGCGGGAACAGCTCGCCGAAATGACGGTTCACTTCGTCGAACGTGCTTTGCAGCAGCGTGCGCGTTTCGCCGTCGATCTTGCGGATCGCGTCTTCGAGCGTTTCGATCGCGCTCGTCAGGTCGGCCGACTGCGAATCGAGGAAGCTCTTGCGCTCGGTCGCGGCCTTCAGCTCGTCGAGCGCGGCCATGTTGACCGGCCCCAGCGCGGTGATCGCGTTGTTGATGCGCGTGACTTCGCCCTGCAGGTACGACGGCTTCATGTCCGGCGTCAGCTTGGCTTGCAGTTCAGCCTCGTCGACGCCAGCCGCGGCCAGCTGCTCGACGAACTGCTCGCCGTTGATGCGCGCGGCCTGCTCCTTCAACTGCAATTCGTTAATGCGGTCGCGCAGCGGCTGCAGCGCACGCTCGGCGGTGAGGCGCGTTTCGTCGGCCGCGCGCAGCTTCGCGGTCAGGTCGTCGAGCTCGACCCGCGCGGCGCGCAGAGCCTCTTCCTTCGCGGTGCGAATGTCGAGCGCGTCCTGCAGACCGGTGTGCGCGGTCTGCTGGTTGATCGTTTCGAGTTCGGCGCGCGCGTCTTCGAGCGAGCCCGCGACGCGCTCGCTCTGCTCGTGCGCGACCTGGATGCTGCGCTTCAGCTCGTCGATGCGGTTCGCCATGTTGCGCGCGGCGAAGCGCGCATCGGTGGCGGCGCGGTCCAGATCACGCACTTGACCGCGGGCGGTCGTCAGTTCTTCGTCGAGTGCTTCGAACGCAAGCTGGTGGTCTTCGAAGCGCGCCTGCAGTTCAGCGAGCTCGCCGTCGTGACGCTCGAAGTTCGCTTCCGATTCCGCGCGCAGCGCGCGCTGCTCGCCGATCTGCGCGGCGATCTCTTCGAGTTCCTCGCGAATCTGCGTGCTGCGCTGCGTGTAGCGCTCGTGCGCCTGGGTGAGCTTCAGCACGTCCATCTGCAACGCGTGCACCCGCTGCGTCGCGCGTTCGGTCTGCTGGCGCATTTCGGCGAGCGCCTGCGCGGCCTGCGTGTGCGCCGCTTCGGCGCGGATCGCGGCGGCCTTCGCCTCGTCGGCGAGCAATGCCTGCGCGCGCACCTGGCGGCCGAGGTTTTCGATTTCCTGCTGACGCGCGAGCATGCCGGCCTGCTCGGAATCGGCCGCATACAGCTGCACGCCGACGCGTGTGACTACGTGGCCCGCCTTCACGACGAACGCGCCGCCCTCGGGCAACTGCGCGCGCATCGACAGCGCCTGCTGCAGATCGTCGGCGACGAACGCGAGACCGAGCCAGTCGCTCAGCACCGCGCGGATGCCCGCGTCGTCGATGCGCACGAGCGACAGCAGCGGCCGTAATGCGCCCGCCGCGGCGGCCGGCTGCCCGGCCGCGGGCGGTGCGTAGAACGCGAGCTTGGCCGGTGGCGCGTCGGTCGCGAACGCCTTGACCCAGTCGAGATTCGACACTTCGAGCGCGGCGAGGCGCTCGCGCAGCACCGCTTCGAGCGCGGTTTCCCAGCCGGCCTCGACGTGCAGCTTCTTCCACAGACGCGGCAGGCTGCCGAGTTCGTGCTTGTCGAGCCAAGGCTGGATCTTGCCTTCAGTCTGCACGTTTTCCTGCAGCTGCTTCAGCGCGGCGAGGCGCGCGTCCAGCTGGTGGATCTGCGCGCTTTCGGCCTGCACGCGCTCCTGCGCGGCGCGGCGTTCGCCATCGAGCCGCGGCAGCCTCTCCTGCGCGTCGGCGAGGCGCGCCTGCGCGTCGTGAAGGATTTCCTCGTGCTCGGCGAGCTGCATGCGCAGCTCCTCGAGCTGCGCTTCGTCGGGGGCGTCGAGGCCACCCTCCTCCGATTTCAGCCGCTCATGACGCTGCTGCAACTGCTGCAACTGCTGATCGGCGTTGCGCTGATGCGCGGCTTCGAGCTTCAGCGCCTGCTCGGTCTGCGCGATGCCGCCGCGCTCGGTGTTCAGTTCCGCCTGGGCGTCGCGCCAGCGCGCTTCGAGCGCGGGCAGCGCGTCGTGGCTGGCGGCGGCGTCCTCTTCGGCGAGCACGGCTTTTTCTTCGGCGACGGCCAGTTGCTCTTCGGCGTCGGCGATATCGTCCTGCGCCTTCTCAGCCTGCGACTGCCACTGCTCGCGCTGCGCCGTGAGCGCCGCGATCTGCGCCTGCACGCGGTTGCGCGATTCGACGATGAAGCGGATCTCGGCCTCCAGCCGGCTCACTTCCGCGTTCGCTTCGTACAGCGCGCCTTGCGCGCCCTGCATCGCGTCGCTCGCTGAATAGTGCGCGACGCGCAGCGTTTCGAGTTCCGCCTCGACTTCGCGCAGCTTCGCGGTTTGCGCTTCGAGGTCGATCTGCGCCTGTTCGATTGCGCGTTGCTGGCGCTGCTGCTCGCCGGCCGCCTCGTTCTTGCGCAACAGCCACAAGAGACGCTGCTTTTCCTCGCCGTCGCCTTGCAGCTCGCGATAACGCGTCGCGACGACCGCCTGTCCCTCCAGCTTCTCGAGATTCGTGCCGAGCTCGCGGATGATGTCCTCGACGCGCGTCAGGTTCTCGCGCGTGTCGTGCAGACGGTTCTCGGTCTCACGGCGGCGTTCCTTGTACTTCGACACGCCGGCGGCTTCTTCGAGGAACACGCGCAGCTCTTCGGGCTTCGCCTCGATCAGCCGCGCGATCATGCCCTGCCCGATGATCGCGTACGCGCGCGGCCCGAGGCCGGTGCCGAGGAAGATGTCCTGAATGTCGCGGCGCCGCGCCGGCAGGTTGTTGATGTAGTAGCTCGACGTGCCGTCGCGCGTCAGTACGCGCTTCACGGCGATCTCCGCATACTGGCCCCACTGGCCGGCGGCACGGCCGTCCGCGTTGTCGAACACGAGTTCGACGCTCGCGCGGCTGCCGGGCTTGCGGGCGGTCGAGCCGTTGAAGATCACGTCCTGCATCGACTCGCCGCGCAGTTCAGATGCGCGCGATTCGCCGAGCACCCAGCGCACGGCGTCGATGATGTTGGATTTGCCGCACCCGTTCGGTCCGACCACGCCAACTAGCTGGCCGGGGACCTGGAAATGCGTGGGATCGACGAAGGATTTGAAGCCAGCGAGTTTGATCGAGGTGAGCCGCACGGCGATTTCGCTGTTCGAAAAGAGAGTGTGGTAGGTGGCTCGCGAGGTTGCGCCAGTCGTTCACCGCCGCGGCGGGACGGCCCCACGCAACCTCGCGAGCCTTCGCAATTTGGTGCCGGCTGCATGCGCTCATGCGCACCTCAGGTACGCACGCACCGGCTAATGAGGGGGAATCATACCATCGCACGTGGACGATTCTTACCGCCCTTTCGGTGCTCGCCGCTGTCGCCGTCACGGCCCTGGCCGCTCCCTCGTCCGTCCTCCCCACCGTCGCGCTCGCCGGGCTGGTTCGTGTCCCCGATCGAGGGATCGGGCGGCACCGTCTTCGTACGATGAACCCAGCTCGACAGCGCCGAGGCGAGCACGATGCAAGCACCGCCCGCCCATTCGCGCGGGCCCGGTATTTCACCGGCGAACAGCCACGCCGACAGCGCCGTCACGACGAGCTCGAACAGCATGATGATCGACGCGCGATTGGCCGGCACACGCGAGAGGCCGTGCTGCACGAGCATGTTGTTCGATGCGAGCAGCAGTCCGAGACCAAGCACGAGCAACGCCGCGGTGCCCAGATGCGCGCCGACGGGCGGTGCGGGCATCGGCTCGACCAGCGACGCGAGCGCGCCTAACAGCGCCGCGCCGCCAAAAATCGTCGCGGTGCGCATTTCGGGCTTCATGTCCGGCAGCACGCGGCTCGTCTTCAGGATCAGCACGTTGCTCATGGCGAAGCCCATGCCGCCGGCGAGACCGGCCCATTCGGCGGGATTGCCGGGCACCGGGATGCCAAGCTGCGGCGACCACAGCATCGTCATCGCGCCCGCGAGCGACAGCGCGGCCAGCGCCGCGCCCGACCGCGTGAGCCGCTCGTGCAGGATGAAGTGCGCGAACAGGGCGGTCCACGCGGGCGTCAGATAGAACAGCAGCAGCACGCGCATCACCTGACCGTGGATCGCGCCCCACACGAAGCCGAGATTCGTGACACCCGCGGCGAGCGCGAGCGCCGGCAGCAGCCAGTGCCACCGCACGGTCTTCAGCGCGCGACGCCGCACGAGCAGCACGAACAGGCAGCCGGTGCCGCTCGTGAGCGCGCTCGCGGCCGTGCCGGTCACGCCGAGCGCGGCGAGCATGCGTAGCGGATACCAGACCATCCCCCAGACCGAGGCGCCCAGCATGATCGCGAGCGTCGGCCAGCCGTTGCGGAGCCAGTTGGTCATGGGGCGGGGCTCCGACTTGTGTCGTTGGTGGTTCGTGTGAGGGTCCAGCCGGCCGTAACCGGAACTGCTGCGTACATTGCTGCTCCTGCGTATTCTTTTTGCGCGAACCGTCGGTGATTCGCGCCGTTCCCGCTGCGGCGCCTCGGTGCGCCGCCTCGCGGATTGCTCCTGCGTCGTGCTTCGAGCTTCCGCTTTGCCCGTGGGCGCGCCACGCTATAATCGTCCGCTTGCCGCCGCTGGTGGCCGGCTCGTCGCTGGCCAGCCCGTCGCGCGTCGGGATGCCGTTCCATGTTTGATGCACCGCCGCCCGCCGGCGCGCGCGTCCGGTTGTCCCGCCTCTTGTCCGCGTCCATCCCGATCAGGCTATTTCGTCCGTGAATCCGCTACTCGACTCCCTTCAGCCCTATCCGTTCGAAAAGCTGCGCTTGCTTTTCAAGGACGTCACGCCACCGGCCGGTCTCGCGCATATCAGCTTCGGCATCGGCGAGCCGAAACATCCGACTCCGCCCTTGATCCGCGACGCCGTCATCGATTCGCTCGGCGGCCTCGCCACGTATCCGGCCACGCTCGGCTCGGCGCCGCTGCGCGAGTCGATCGCGAAATGGGTCACGCAACGCTACAACCTGCCGCCGCTCGATCCGCTCACCGAGTTGCTGCCGGTGTCAGGCTCGCGCGAGGCGCTGTTCGCGCTCGCCCAGACGGTGCTCGATCCGCGCCGCGATGCTGCTGGCGATGCTGACAGGCAGCCTGCGATCGTACTCTGTCCGAACCCGTTCTACCAAATCTACGAAGGTGCGGCGCTGCTCGGCGGCGCGCAGCCGTACTTCGTCAACAGCGATCCGGCGCGCAACTTCGCGTGCGACTACTCGGCGGTGCCCGCCGACGTCTGGGCGCGCACGCAGCTGCTGTACGTCTGCTCGCCGGGCAACCCGACCGGCGCCGTGCTCACGCTCGACGACTGGCGCGAGCTGTTCGCGCTGTCTGACCGCTACGGCTTCGTGATCGCCTCGGACGAGTGCTACTCGGAAATCTATTTCGACGAGTCGAAGCCGCCGCTCGGCGGCCTCGAAGCGGCGCACAAGCTCGGGCGCGGCTTCGAGCGACTCGTGATGCTGTCGAGCCTGTCGAAGCGCTCCAACGTGCCGGGCATGCGCTCGGGCTTCGTCGCCGGCGATGCCTCGATTCTCAAGGCGTTCCTGCTGTACCGCACTTACCACGGCGCGGCGCTCTCGACGGTGTATCAAAGCGCAAGCGTCGTCGCGTGGAGCGACGAGACGCACGTGCGCGAGAACCGCGCGAAGTATCTGCAGAAGTTCACGACCGTCACGCCGATGCTCGCCGACGTGCTCGACGTGCGCCTGCCCGACGCCGCGTTCTACCTGTGGGCCAACGTCGAGCGCACCGGTCTCACGGACACCGAGTTCGCCCAGCGCCTCTACGCCGACTATAATGTGACGGTTCTGCCGGGCTCGTTCCTCGCGCGCACCGCGCACGGCGTGAACCCTGGCCGCAATTTCGTGCGCCTCGCGCTCGTCGCCGACGTCGACGAATGCACGGCGGGCGCGCAGCGGATCGTCGAATTTTGCCGCTCGCTCGCTGCGGCCTGAGCCGCACCGCATCCCCTTCTTCAGACTCCAACTCTCCAGAAAATCACGCATATGTCGCAACAACTTCAGAGCATCATCGATACCGCCTGGGACAACCGCGCCGAGCTGTCGCCGAAAGCCGCGCCGGCCGAAGTGCGCGAAGCCGTCGCCCACGCGATCGAGCAACTCGATAAAGGCGCGCTGCGCGTCGCCGAGAAGAAGGACGGCGACTGGGTCGTCAACCAGTGGCTGAAGAAGGCCGTGCTGCTGTCATTCCGCCTCGAAGACAATGCGCCGATGCCGGCCGGCGGCTACAGCCAGTTCTACGACAAGGTGCCGTCGAAGTTCGCCAACTACACCGCTGAAGACTTCGCCGCCGGCGGCTTCCGCGTGGTGCCGCCCGCGATCGCGCGCCGCGGCTCGTTCATCGCGAAGAACGTCGTGCTGATGCCGTCGTACACCAACATCGGCGCGTATGTCGACGAAGGCACGATGGTCGACACGTGGGCCACCGTCGGCTCGTGCGCGCAGATCGGCAAGAACGTGCACCTGTCGGGCGGCGTTGGCATCGGCGGCGTGCTGGAGCCGCTGCAGGCGAACCCGGTCATCATCGAAGACAACTGCTTCATCGGCGCGCGCTCGGAAGTCGTCGAAGGCGTGATCGTCGAGGAAAACTCGGTGATCTCGATGGGCGTGTACCTCGGCCAGAGCACCAAGATTTACGACCGCGAAACCGGCGAAGTCACGTACGGCCGCATTCCGGCGGGCTCGGTCGTGGTGGCGGGCAACCTGCCGTCGAAGGACGGCACGCACAGCCTGTACTGCGCGGTGATCGTCAAGAAGGTCGACGCGAAGACGCGCGCGAAGGTCGGCCTGAACGAGTTGCTGCGAGGCGACTGATGGCGCGCGGCACCAAAACCGTCGTCTACGGCATTCCGAACTGCGACACCGTGAAGAAGGCGCGTGTGTGGCTCGAAGAGCACGGCGTCGAGTTCGAGTTTCACGACTTCAAGAAGGCCGGCGTGACCGAGCCGCTCGTGCAGGACTGGCTCAAGGACGTCAAGCTCGACGCCCTGCTGAACCGCCGCGGCACGACGTGGCGCGCTCTGTCCGATGACCTGAAGGCGGCCGCGGAAACGCAGCCGGGCGCGATCGCGCTGATGATCCACAAGCCGTCCGTGATCAAGCGGCCGGTGCTCGTCGTCAACGGGCGCGTGAAGTCGCTCGGTTTTTCCGCGGACGATTACGCGGCGCTGTTCGCCTGAGTTTGCCTGGCCTCCAGGCTGAAGCGCCAGGCTCGAGCAAAAGGTAGTAAAACGCGCGGCCTCGCGCCGCGTCGTTCAAAGGCTGTTGCCGGCTGCGGTGTCTCACCGCGAGCCGGCATTTTTTCATTTCAAAGTGGCTTGTACTGAATCCATGTCCGGCACCCTCGCCCTTACCGAACAACTGATCGCGCGCGCGTCCGTCACGCCCGACGATCAGCATTGCCAGCGTCTGCTGGTCGACCGCCTGGCCGCGCTCGGCTTCGAGCACGAGACGATCGAATCCAACGGCGTGACCAACCTGTGGGCCGTCAAACGCGGCATCGACGGCACGCGGGGCAAGCTGCTCGCGTTCGCCGGCCACACCGACGTGGTGCCGACCGGCCCGCTCGAGCAGTGGCACTCGGCGCCGTTCGAGCCGACCCAGCGCGACGGCAAGCTGTACGGCCGCGGCGCGGCGGACATGAAGGCGTCGATCGCCGGCTTCGTCGTCGCGAGCGAGGAGTTCGTCGCGGCAAACCCCGAGCACCGCGGCTCGATCGCGTTTCTGATCACGAGCGACGAGGAAGGCCCCGCCACCGACGGCACCGTCAAGGTCGTCGAAGCGCTGCAAGAGCGCGGCGAGCGCATGGACTACTGCATCGTCGGCGAGCCGACGTCGAGCGAGCGTTTCGGCGACATGGTCAAGAACGGCCGACGCGGCTCGCTGACGGGCAAGCTGATCGTCAAGGGCGTGCAAGGCCATATCGCCTACCCGCATCTGGCGAAGAACCCGGTGCATCTGCTCGCGCCCGCGCTCGCGGAACTCGTCGCCGAGCGCTGGGACGACGGCAACGAATACTTCCCGCCGACCACCTGGCAGGTATCGAACATCCACAGCGGCACCGGCGCGACCAACGTGATCCCCGGCCACGCGGACGTGATGTTCAACTTCCGCTTTTCCACGGCGAGCACGGTGGAAGGTCTGCAGGCGCGTGTGCACGCGATTCTCGACCGGCACGGCCTCGACTACGACCTGAAGTGGATCGTCGGCGGCCTGCCGTTCCTGACGCCGCGTGGCGAGCTGTCGAGCGTGCTCGCGAAGGCGATCAAGGACGAGACCGGCGTCGACACCGAGCTGTCGACTACGGGCGGTACGTCGGACGGCCGCTTCATCGCGCGCATCTGCAAGCAGGTGATCGAGTTCGGTCCGCTGAACGCCAGCATCCACAAGATCGACGAACATATCGAAGTCGCCCATATCGAGCCGCTGAAGAATGTGTATCGCCGCGTGCTCGAACAACTGATCGCGTAACCAGGGACTCTGCGATGACGCTTCCTTTTTCCTCTGTCCGCGACCTGCTGCGCTATGCAGTGTCGCGCTTTAGCGAGGCCAAACTGTCGTTCGGCCACGGCTCGGCCAATGCCTACGACGAAGCCGCCTACCTGATCCTGCATACGCTGCATCTGCCGCTCGACCTGCTCGAACCGTTTCTCGACGCGCGCCTGACCACGGCCGAAATCGAGGCGGTGCTGAAGGTGATCGAGCGGCGCGCCGCCGACCGCGTGCCGGCCGCGTACATCACGCAGGAAGCGTGGATGCACGGCTATCGCTTCCACGTCGATGAGCGCGTGATCGTGCCGCGCTCGTTCATCGGCGAGCTGCTGCAGGACGGCCTGCAGCCGTACGTCGAGGACCCCGAGCAGGTCAGCGCGGTCCTCGAGTTGTGCACCGGCTCCGGGTGCCTGGCGATTCTCGCCGCGCACGCGTTCCAGAATGCCGACGTCGACGCGGTCGATCTGTCCGCGCCCGCGCTCGAAGTCGCAACGCGCAATGTGATGGACTACCACCTCGATGACCGCATCGCGCTCTTCGAAGGCGATCTGTACGCGCCGCTCGCCGAGCGCCGCTACGACGTGGTCATCAGCAATCCACCGTACGTGAACGCCGCGTCGATGCAGGAATTGCCGGCCGAATACAAACACGAGCCGGAAATGGCGCTCGCGGGCGGTATGGACGGCATGGACATCGTGCGCCGGATCATCGCCGACGCGCGCAACTGGCTGACCGAAGACGGCGTGCTCGTCATCGAGATCGGCAACGAACGCGAGCACGTCGAGGCGGCGTTCGGCGGCCTCGACCTCGTCTGGCTGTCGACCAGCGCCGGCGATGACAACGTATTCCTGATCCAGGCCAGCGACTTGCCGGTCTGAGTCGGGCACACTGTCTGTTCAGCGCGTGGTTGCGCCAGCAGCCTCAGCCTGAATCCGTTGCCCGACGCGTTCCCCGCAGACCACGGAGCGGGCCTCTGCCCGCCTCCGTTTCCTGAACGGCGGCGCTTCGCCAACTGTTCGCGAGCTTATGACCTTCGACCTGCTTCACGTCGGCCCGCTGGTTCTACTTGCCCATATTCTCGGCATCATCGCGGCCGCTCACGCAATTCTCCATACCCGCACCTCGCAAGGCGCGATTGCGTGGGCCGTGTCGCTGGTCGCGATGCCCTATCTGACGCTCGTGCCCTACCTGTTCCTTGGCCGCAGCAAGTTCGCCGGCTACGCGGACGCGCGCCGCGTTGAAAACGAACTGCTGCGCACGCGCGCGCATCCGCAGATATGGGACACCCAGGCGTCGTCGGCCGGGCTGCCGACGCAGCAGCTCGGCTCGCGGCTCGTGCAGTCGCTGACACGCCTCGGCGGCATGCCGTTCCTGCCTGGCAATACCGTGCGCACGCTGGTCAACGGCACGGCGACTTTCGAGGCGATCTTCGAGGCGATCGAAAATGCGCGCCGCTATGTGATCGTGCAGTTCTTCATCGTGCGCGACGACGCGCTCGGCGGCATGCTGAAGGACGCGCTGATCGCGAAAGCGCAACAGGGCGTGCGGGTCTACTTTCTGTACGACAGCATCGGCAGCTTCGATCTGCCGCACAGCTACGTCGCGGCGCTGCGCGCGGCCGGTATCGAAATGCATCCGTTCGCGACGAACCGCCGCTTCGTCAACCGTCTGCAGCTGAACTTCCGCAATCACCGCAAGATCGTGTCGGTCGATGGCGAGCGCGCGTTTATCGGCGGCCATAACGTCGGCGTCGAATATCTGGGCGCGAAGCCGCCACTGTCGCCGTGGCGCGATACGCACATCGAAGTGCGCGGCCCGGCGGTCGCCAGCATCCAGTTCGTGTTTATCGAGGATTGGTACTGGGCCACCCAGCAGTTGCCCGAGTTCGACGCGCCGGCCGTCGATTCAGTCGCCCCATCCGGTGACCAGTCCGGTGACCACAACGCCATCGAACGCGCCGCGCACAACATGCACTGCATCGTGCTGCCGAGCGGCCCGGCCGACAAGCAGGAGACCTGCTCGCTGTTTTTCGTCGAAGCGATCAACGCGGCGCGCGAACGCATCTGGATCACGACGCCCTACCTCGTGCCCGACGAGGCCGTGTTCGCCGCGCTGCGGCTCGCAGCGCTGCGCGGCGTCGACGTGCGCATCCTGATTCCGAGCCGGCGCGATCACCGGGTGGTGTTCGCGGCGTCGAAGCTGTATGCGTACGACTCGCTGCGTGCGGGCATTCGCATCTTCCGCTATCAGCCGGGCTTCCTGCATCAGAAGGTCGTGCTGATCGACAGCAGCGCGGCCGCGATCGGCAGCGCCAATCTCGACAACCGCTCGTTCCGTCTGAACTTCGAGATCATGGTACTGACCGTCGACCGCGGCTTCGCGCTCGAAGTCGAAACGATGCTGCTCGACGACTTCGCCGAGTCGCGCGAAATCGACCGCGACGAGTACCGCCAGTCGAACGCGCTGCGGCGCATGCTGATGCACGTCGCGCGGCTCTTTTCGCCGATCCTGTAGGCGCGCGTCGCTTACAGCAGCGCTTCGATATCCGCGGTGATCGCCTCGGGCTTGGTCAGCGGCGCGTAACGCTTGACGACGTTGCCGTCGCGGCCGATCAGAAACTTCGTGAAATTCCACTTGATCGCCTCGAGACCGAGCAGCCCCGGCGCCTCGATGGTCAGATAGCGGTACAGCGGGTGCGCGTTCGGGCCGTTCACGTCGATCTTGTCGAACATCGGAAACGTCACGCCAAAGTTCTTCTCGCAGAAACTGCCGATCTGCGCGGCGTCGCCCGGCTCCTGCTTGCCGAACTGGTTGCACGGAAAACCGAGCACCGCGAGCCCGCGCGCCGCGTAGGCGTCGTACAGCTTCTGCAAGCCCGCGTATTGCGGCGTGAACCCGCATTCGCTCGCGGTATTGACGATCAGCAGAACCTTGCCTTGGTAATTCGCGAGACTCGCTTCCTCGCCACCGAGCGTGCGTGCCGAAAACGAATAGATCGATGCCATGTGCCCTCCCTCCCCTGAAAGCCGTCAGTCTATGCCAAAAGCGCAGCCAATACAGTCGGCCGGATGGCCGATGGCGGCTGCGCGCGAAGTGACAGCCGGGCAATCGGTGCCTTGCGCCCGGCAACACGCCGGGCAGTCTAAAATAGCGGTTTTCTTCAGTCGGCCACGTCGTGATCCGCTTCAATCAGTTTAGCCTCGCGCGCGGCACCAAGCCGCTTTTCGACAACACCACGTTCACCCTGAACCCCGGTGAAAAAGCCGGCCTCGTCGGGGCGAACGGCGCGGGCAAGTCGACGCTGTTCGCCGTGCTGCTCGGCGAGCTCCACGCGGACGGCGGCGATTTCTCGATCCCGCCCACCTGGCGCATCGCGCACGTCGCGCAGGAGACGCCCGCCGTCGACAAGACCGCGCTCGCCTACACGCTCGACGGCGATGCCGCGCTGCGCGACATCGAAGCGCGCATCGCGGCGGCCTCCGCGGCGCACGACGGCGCGGCCGAAGCCGAAG
>ABYL01000173.1 GCA_000173575.1 Burkholderia sp. H160
CGCCATGCCTCACCTCGACGATCGCGCTCGCGCCGATCCGGACCAGCCGCTCGGCCGGTTCGTCGAGCAGCACGCGCACCGGGAAGCGCTGCGCGACGCGCACCCAGTTCACCGACGACTGCACGATCGGCAGCGCGCGCGGCAGGTTGATCCGATCTGTATCGGAGACTCCCGCGCTGATACCGACGACCTTGCCGTGAATCGGCTGGCTGCGGTCGATCATCGAATAGACGGTCGCGCAATCGCCCGGCGCGATCCGCGAGAGCGCGCCCTCGCGGAAGTTCGCGACCGCGAACCATTCGTCCGCGTGGACGAGTGTGAAGAGCGACTGATTCGGTGCGACCGTTTCGCCGGCCAACACCAACAGGCCGGTCACGTAGCCGTTGTGCGGCGCGCGCACCACCGTTTCGTCGAGATTGTGCTGGGCGAGCGCGAGCGCGGCTTCGCGCGCGTGCACGGTGGCGATCGCATCGGCATCGTCGCCGATCGTCTGGGCGCTCGCCTGCTTCTGCTCGCGCGCCTGTCTGAGCGACAGCTCCGCTTCGTGCTGCGCGACCTGCGCCTGATCGAGTTGCTGGGCCGGCACGTAGCCTTTCGCCGCGAGCGGCGCGAGGCGCTCGACGTCGCGCGTCGCGAGCTCGTAGGTGTGCGCCGCCTTGCTGGCCTGATCGCCGGCAACGGATGCGTTGGCTCGCTCGCTCGTGATGACCTTGCGCCGCGAATCGAGCGCCGCGCGCGCGAGTTCGAGGTCGGCCCGGGTCTGCGCGACTATCAGGCGGTACGGCACCGGATCGATTTCGAACAGCAGGTCGCCTTGCGCGACCCGCTGGTTCTCGTGCACCGGGAGCCTGACGATGCGGCCGCCGACCGGCGTCGCTATGTGCACGACGTCGGCGTCGATCGTCGCATCGTCCGTAGAGGGGAAGCGCGTCGCGCGGTCGTAGGCGAAATACGCAGCCGCGAGGCCAATCAGGATGATCGCGCCGGCGATCAGGCGGCCTTTGAGTGGAGCCCTCGATTTGCCAGCCATTTTCATAGCAGATGTCCTGTGCCTGAAAGCCAGACCAGCACCGCGATCGTGAATCCGATCGCGAGGCAGACGGAAAGCTGAAGCGGCACGATCAGTACCCAGCCGCTGGCGACGAACAGGCGATGGGCGATCAGCGCGCCGAGCAGGCCGAGCACGCCGCCGAGCAGCCACAACGGAAAGTACGCGCCGAATATTTCGAACGACGGCGCGCCGTGCAGCGCGCATCCGGCCAGCAACAGGCTCGGGGTGGCGATAACCGCCAGACGCTGGGTGCCGCGCATAGCTTTCTTTGTCATACGTTCTAGGCCGAGCTGGGCATCGCCGCAGCGACAGGATCGTCGTGCGTTGCGAGAATCGCAAACCGTGAAGAGGACTTTACCAGTACAAACCGGCTGGTTGGCGAGTCCCGGGTACTGTATCGCCTCCATAAATACACCAGGAGCGCGGTATAAAAAAGGGGGAGGAGGGTGCTGAGTGCTGGCAGAAAGCTTTCGGTCGGGGCTTTTGCCGGGGAGATGAAAGGCAGGCAAGGGCCTGGCGGGAAGATCAAACAGCAAAGGCAAAGCGGTGCGCGCTTTGCCTTTTCAGTACTTCAGACTGCGGCGATGGGCGTCCTTAGGTCACCCGCTCGCGCAACCAGGCCGACCCGAGATCGATCACTGTCACGACGACGATCACCATGATCATCACCGCGGCCGTCTGCGCATAGTTGAACGAACGGATCGCTTCGTACAGCACGACGCCGATGCCGCCCGCACCGACCATCCCGACCACCATCGCCGAGCGCACGTTCGACTCGAAGCGATACAGGGCGTACGAGATCCACAGCGGCAGAACTTGCGGCAGTACCGCATAGACGATCTCGTCGAGGCGCGTCGCGCCGGTCGCGCACACGCCTTCGGCCGGGCGCGGATCGATCGCCTCGACCGCTTCGGCGAACAGCTTGGCGAGCACGCCCGTCGTGTGCACCCACAGGGCAAGCACACCGGCGAACGGCCCGAGTCCGACCGCGACGATGAACAGCATCGCGAACACCATTTCATTGATCGCGCGGCAGGCGTCCATCAGACGGCGCATCGGCTGCACGATCCACTGCGGCGCGAGATTGTGCGCGGACATTAGGCCGCACGGCACCGCGCAGACGAGCGAGAGCGCGGTACCCCAGACCGCCACCGATAGCGTCACGTACATCTCGTGCACGTAGCTACGCCATTCGGTGAAGTCGGGCGGGAAGAAGTCTTTCGCGAACTGGCCCATGTTCGCGGAGTCGCTGAGCAGATCGAGCGGACGCATGTCGGCGCCGTGCCATGCGCCGCCGAGAACGGCAAGCACCGCGATCCAGCCGAGCAGCGACCACCAGCTACGCTTGCCGGCTTGCTGTTTCGCTTGCTCAGCCTGCGCCGCCTGCGCGGCGGGCGCTTCGCTCGCGCGCGCCGGCGACGTGATCAGATCGGCTGTGTTCATTGCTTCGTCTGTGCGCTGCTGAGCGCGCTCAGCTTCGCGTCGAGCGCGGCCAGCTGCGTCTTGCGATCGCTATCGGACAGATGCGTATCGCTCTCGATCTTCTGCTTCTGCTGGAACAGCACGATCTCGCGAATCGGCAGCAGTTGCTGATCCGACGATGCCTCGAAGCCGCTGTATCCGGTGATGCCGGCCATCACCGCTTTTTCGTGCGGATCGGTCTTCGCGTAGTTCAGGAAGAAGTTGCGCAGCTTGTCCTTCGTCGCTTGCGGCAGATCCTTGCGCCACACCAGCGGGTCCGACGGAATCAGCTGCGAGGTCCACAGCACGCGCACCTGCGCGTACTTGTCCGGGTGCTCGTGCTTCAGTGTTTCCATCATCTCGCTGTTGTTGGTCGCGATGTCGATCTTGTTGTTGACGACGGCCAGCAGATTCGCTTCATGGCTCGACGGCAGCACGCTCTTGAACGACGTATTGACCGGCGTGTTGTGCTTCGCGAACAGGTAGTAGCCCGGCACCAGCGTGCCCGACGTCGAGTTCGGATCGCCGAAGCCGAGCGTCACGCTTTTCGTGTCCTTGAACACGTCGTCGAGCGTCTTGAAGCGGCTGTTCACGTTCGTGATCAGCAGCGAGTAGTAGCCGCTGTCGCCGTTCGCGTGCTGCGCTTTCGCAAATACTTCGCCATTCGAACGATCAACGGCTTCGATCGCCGACGCGTTGCCGAAATAGCCGACCTGAACCTTGTTGAAGCGCATGCCTTCGATGATGCCGGCGTAGTCGGTCGCAAAGAATGCCTTCACGTTCAGGCCAGTCTGCTTCTTCATGTCATCGATCAGCGGTTCCCAGCGTTGCTTGAGCACCGCCGACGAATCGGTCGAGATGATGCCGAGGTTGATGTCTTCGGCATGGGCCGCGGCGACGCAGGCGAAGGCGGCAGCGCCGGCCGCGAGCGTGATCAGGGAGCGCAGGAATTTCATCGGTTGAGATCCGGTTGGTTGGACGGAAAAAGTTGGAAGCGCGTGGCAACGCGGGCGGGTTCAGTTCGACGGCGCGATGCTCAACGCGAACGCATGGCGCTTGGCGGCGGGGCTGGTGTCCGTGCGCGCGGGCGTGGTCTCGGGTGTGTCTTGTGGGTCGTGTGTTTCGTCTGTGTCGTGCGTCGCGTCGTCGAGCAGTTCGTGTGCGTCGTCGCCGTAGAGTTTCTTCAGCAGCGTCGGCGTCAGCGCGCTAGAAGGGCCGTCGTAGACCACTTTGCCGCGACGCAGCGCGATCGTGCGCGGGCAGTACTGCATCGCGATGTCGACCTGATGCAACGACACCAGCACCGTGATCCGATGCTCGACGTTCAGCGCACGCAGCATGTCCATCACGCGGCGCGACGATTCGGGATCGAGCGAGGCGATCGGCTCGTCGGCGAGCACGATTTGCGCACGCTGCACGAGCGCCCGTGCGAGTGCTGCGCGTTGTTGCTGACCGCCCGACAGGTTCGCGGCGCGCTCGCGCGCATGTTCGCCGATCCCGACCTCGTGCAGCGCGGCGAGCGACAGCGCACGCTCCGCGCGCGGGAAGCGGCCGGTGAGACGCCGCCACCACGGCAGGCGCGCGAGCGCGCCGATCAGCACATTGGTTTCGACCGACAGCCGGTTCACCAGATTGAACTGCTGGAACACGAAGCCGATGTCGCGGCGAATGCGGCGCACTTCGCGCACGATGCGTCCGTTCTGCTGGATCGGCCGGCCGAGAATTTCGATCTGCGACGGCTGCGGGTCCGACGCGGTAAACCCCGCGATATGCCGCAGCAACGTTGATTTTCCCGAGCCCGATGCGCCGATCAGCGCAACCATTTCACCGGGCGCGACGCGCAGATCGATCTCGTCGAGCGCTTTGCGGCCGTTGCCGAACGTCTTGCTCAAACGTTCGATTCGAATAGCTTCACGGATCGCCTCCATCTCTACTCCCTCGGTGCATCCGGACTCCGCCGGCATATGTGAGGGTCATTCTAGAAAGCGACTGTGACGGTTGAGTGAAGGCATCGCAACGTCTAGACGACTACATCTTTTTGTGTTGCGTTTTCCGCTGTGTTATGTGTCGTCGGCATGGCAAAACGAAGTCATCGTGAAGTCAGTGATTCGAACGGATAGTGACAGACAGATGACACGATTCGCGTGCGCAGGCGCGCTCGCGTACTGACGCCGTCATGCCGATTCCTTTGAGCTTTCTTCTGGACAGCTTTGCCGAATATGAAGATATCAAGTCAATACTCGACGAGGGCAGCGCCGGAACCTTCTGGAAATCATGATCCAGCTTGGTGAGGACTATCAGCGCACCAATAGCTGCGATCAGAACCTATTCGCGACACTTGCGCGTGACGCAAAGGGGCTTTCCAAAAGCCGTTCGATAGCGGACGACCTGGCAGCGCTTCTCGCGGACGCGGCGTGAGGCATCAGCAGCAAACTTGCGGCGCTGGACGCGTCTGCAACGCAGCACTAGTCGGCTTCGATCCTTGACGGCTAAGGCGGCTCAATGC
The DNA here is from genome assembly GCA_000173575.1 of Burkholderia sp. H160. Classification (GTDB taxonomy): domain Bacteria; phylum Pseudomonadota; class Gammaproteobacteria; order Burkholderiales; family Burkholderiaceae; genus Paraburkholderia. The sequence goes on from ABYL01000173.1 coordinate 5,019, forward strand.
CGATTTTTTTCGTCCCGTGCCAGCAGGAATATGCAAAAGAAATTGAGATGCACGACACCATCGTAAATAGTTTTCAAAAAAAGTGCTTATCCCGATTTAAAGCGTTTGACCTTGGTCCGTTTCGATGATTAATTCGCGAGGTATCACCTGAAAAGTCTTGAGGAGTCCAATGGAGCAACGGAAACAGGAAAACAGTGGGACGGATTGGACAGTCGAGGAAGTATGCGGGCTTTGTCGCATTACCTATTCGATATTCAAAAGCTTCCCCCCAATGCCTTCTGCACAGGCCCTGAACGTCGAGACTGGTGAGTTCTTTCCATTTGAGAGGGTGCGTTCGCTTTCAACCGGTTACGCTATGGTCAAAGCCCTGGGTTACGCATGGGCGCGCAATTGTCGCGGACGCTCACGAACCCCGCCGCAGAACCTCAGCAATGCACAGCCGCTCGACTATCAGCCCTACATGCCGAATGGTGACGCGGTGCAGGTCGCGGGTAGCGAAGGTACGCCACGCAACAATCACGCGCAAAACAGGTAGTTCAAGGCCGTTGTAAGAGCGTTGGGTCTGAATCAAGATCAGGCCCAGCGACTCCATCGAGACATCAGTAGGCAGGGCCTCGGCTATCACGAGATGCTGGAGCGCGGGCAGGAAATGTTTGGAGATGGCAATGACTGATACTAAGGCAGAAATTATGAGGCGGCTTGCCGTGCTTGTTGGGCTTGAGATGAGTTGGGTCAGCCATGCGGGGGACATGCTTACCATGCAGTTTGGTCCCCAAAGGCGGTATACGCTCGGGGGCAAAGAGTACGAGGATGGGGCGTGGGCGCTCCACGTGCAATGTGACTGGCAGATCACGCGAGATGGATTAACCGTAGCAACACGGGAGGATCTGCGCGGCTCTGATGAAAAGGCGCACGGCACGGCCAGGCGCTTGCACGAAATGCTCGTAACGCAAGGGCCTGTCAGGTTCGCGGACGCGTCGGCAGACGACGCGGGCGGCATGGTCGTTTTGTTCTCGCAAGGGTATCGCCTCGTGGTGATACCGGACGGAGTTGAAGATGACGAGGACTGGCGCCTTTTCGCGCCTAGCGTCGATGCGAAGCACTTCGTGATAGAGGGTGGCAAGGTCGATCCCTGGTCCTTGTCGTGACTGTGCGCCAAAAGTAATACCGCATTATCGGGCAGTTCAAATATGCCCCGCTTAGGCGGGGCTTTTATTTGGGCGGTGCGTCGTGGCAGATCGGACGCCGTGTCACGCGACGAACCGGCACCACCACGACTGAGCATAGGCCACGTCGCCTATGAACTCGATGCCGGTCAGTACGAAGCCGTCAGGACCTGTCCAGCTCATTTCGACACTGTGCAGCGGCGGCAGCAGTCGCGCGTCGGCCGCGCCGGGTTGTTGGAAGCTCGCCACCTAGCTCGTTCGCTTGTATGGAATTGACAGGATCGTCATGCTCCCAGCATTAGATCTTTGGGACCGAAATTCAAAGAAGAAAGTCGCTCTGATCTGCCTCTTGGCGGTTTGAAGACCAGCCGCCGTCGCGTGAATCGAAGATCACTAGCGTTAATGAACGCTTGATGCGAATTAAAAGCCAGCACCGCTTTTGGGATCGCGATCAGTTCGCTCTCGCTGTATGCCGCGGCATATTCGCCCGTGCTACGATTCGCGGTGCCTGGCTGACAAACGACAGCAGGCATCTACGAACCCATAGCGAACTGTAAAAGCCCCGACTCAAACAATGTACGCAGCTGCCTGGCCTCCCTCGAAAACGCACTGAACGCCTGCGTCGATGCAGTGATTGCATCCACCTCGGTATTCGTACCGGACCTGTTGTGAACAACAGTCCGGCAATGTTGCTCGAATCGACTTATCACATCCAGATTCGTGCGACTGCATTTTTTGAGAGACCACGACATGCGTATTCTGAATACGATGGCGGACCGCGCCATCCCGTTCGTTCCCCGTGCACTGATCCGTAAGATTTCGCGCCGCTATATCGCGGGCGCAACGCTCTGCGACGCCCGCACGCGCGTCCACGCGCTCCACGCGGCAGGCTTCCGAACAACCGTCGATGTGCTGGGCGAGACTGCGTCGTCGGCGGATCAGGCGGAGTCGATGACTCGCGATTATCTCGATCTCGTTCAGGCGCTCGGTGCGGATAATGAGCCCAGCGAGCTTTCGATTAAATTGACCGCGCTGGGACTGCATCTTGACGAAGACGCATGCATGGCGCGAGTCTCGCTGATTCTGCGAGCAGCAGCATTGCACGGAATCAGCGCGTGCATCGACATGGAAGACATCAGTTGCACCCAGCTAACGCTCGATGCGTTCTTGAAGCTGGAAGCGGACGGATATCCAGTCGGAATCGCACTGCAAGCGTATTTGAAGCGCACGAACGGCGACATCGTTTCACTTCAGGCACGCAAGAGCCGCATGCGCATTTGCAAGGGAATCTATGCTGAAGCAAACGAGCATCTCGTCGACGGTGCATCGAGGGATCGGGGAGCGATCAATGCGCACTTCGTTGGGCACGTTTCGAGTGCAATACAGGCAGGATCATTCGTGGGCATTGCAACTCACGATGCACAACTGATCGATGCACTGATCATTTGGCTGCAACGCGAGCGGATTGACACGTCGCGATTCGAATTCCAGATGTTGCTGGGGGTGTGTGAACCGCTGCGTGACGCTCTGCTTGCGCAAGGGTTTAACGTGCGCGTCTATGTGCCATACGGTCATGACTGGTACGGCTACAGCACCCGTCGAATCAAGGAGAATCCGCGTATTGCGGGGTATATCGTGGCAGCAATGTTACGTAGCGCTCGCGCGGGATAGTAGTTACAGCGAGATGAGCCCGGCGGGATCGACCGAATCGTTGATCCCGCGTCGGTCACCGTGAAATCCGCTGCTTTGCCAGGCACACTACGTTTCGAACGGCCGCTTTCGATAAGCCCGAGCGGCGGGTGTGGACCCAACTAGATCTTTAGGGCAGGGCCATTCCTGCCGCTAACTACGGAACCGTTCAGCGCGAAACGGACGCGCATCCGCACAGGTCGGTGTCCCGGTCATCATCTCCGCTAGCAGTCGACCGGTCACGGGCCCCAGGGTCAAGCCATGGTGGTTGTGACCGAATGCAAACCACAACCCGGGATGACGCGGCGCGCGCCCAATGACGGGGCGCATATCGGGTGTGCAAGGACGCAGGCCGAGCCACGGACTCGCGTCGAGTCGCTCACCCAGACCGAAGCTCGGCCGGGCAGTGCGCTCCGCGCGTTCGAGCTGGACGCCCGTCGGCCTGGCGTCACGCCGCGCGATCTCGACCCCCGTGGTCAGACGCAAGCGCCCTTCCATCGGCGCCACCACGTAGCCCTGCTCCGCGTCGACGAACGGCATCGACAGCATCTGCCGGGTGGGGCGGTAGTGCATGTGATAACCGCGCTTCGCGCGCAAAGGAATGCGGTAACCAAGCGGCGCGAAAACGCGGTCAGACCATGAGCCGAGCGCCACCACGACTTCTTTTGCGCTGATCCGGCCCGACGATGTCTGAACCGTCCACGCGTCCGCTTGCGCCGTTAGCGTGGTGGCGTCGCCGGTGAACACCGTCCCGCCGCCTGCTTCGAAAAGACCCGCATAACCTTTGGTCAGTGCCCCGGGGTTGACGATGCTCTTCGGGTCCTGCCAATGCAACGCGCCACAAAAGCCGCCCGCGAGGCCCGGCTCGCGCGCGGCCAGCGCCACCGAATCCAGCGCTGCGACCCGCAAGCCATAGGTTTTGGCAGTCATTGCGGCGGCCGCCGCCTGCCGCGAAAATTCCGCTGGGGTGCGATAGGCGTCGATCCAGCCGCTGTCGCGAATGAGATGGCCGAGTTGCGCGCGCTCGATGAGCCGATCATGTTCCGCAACGCTTTGCTGGATCAACGGCAACATGTCGCGCGCGGCGGCCATCAATCGCTCGGGCGACGATTCCCACCAGAAGCGCGCCAGCCAGCTCGCAAAGTGCGGCAACGCCCGATAGTCCCAGTACAGGTCGGTCGAACGATTCTTCGCATAGCGCAGCAACGTGCCGAAATCGCGCGGAAAACCGTAGGGAACGACCGAGGAGCTTTCAATCAGACCCGCGTTGCCGAAGCTGGTCTCTTCGCCCGGAGCGCGCCGGTCCACCAGTGCCACCCGGCGGCCGCGATCCTGCAACTGCAGCGCGGACGATACGCCGACAATCCCGGCGCCCAGCACTATCACATCGAAATCCATAAACTCACTTCGCTTTTTCTGTCAGGACTGGACGCCGGGCTGCCGCATTTTGCGCAGCAAGCCGGGGCCAAACCTCTGGCGCCGGCTCGTGGATCCGTTACTTCGCGATAATGTCGTTGTTGAAATACTTCTGCGAAAGACTGCTCAACGTGCCGTCTTTCTTCAGCGCGTCGAGCGCGGCATTGACTTTCGCGACCAGCGCCTTGTCGGCCTTGCGCACGCCCCAGCCGGTGCCCTCGCCGAGCGTTGCCGGATCGCTGAGCGGCTTGCCGACGATCGCATACTCGTGGCCCGCGGGCTTGCCGAGGAAACCGTCCTGCGCAGTTTGCGCTTCCTGAACGGCGGCGTCGAGGCGCCCGCCAACCAGGTCGGCGTAAACCTGATCCTGGTCCTGGTACGAGACGACCGTTACGCCGGCATTCGCCCAGTGAGCTTTGAGGAAATCCTCCTGCGACGAACCCTGCAACACGCCCACCCGTTTGCCCTGCAGACTTTTCACGTCGGGCAACAGTCCGGAGCCACGTCGAGCCACCATCACGATCGGCACGACATAGATCGGCTTCGTGAATTCAATCGATTGCTTGCGCTTGTCCGTGATGTTCATCGCGGAATTGATCACGTCGAATTTGCGGGCTTCCAACGCGGGAATCAGGCCATCGAAGGCATTTTCGACCCACACGCATTTCACGCCCAGCTTCGTGCAGACCGCATTGCCGACGTCGACGTCGAAGCCCTGCAATTGCCCGCTCGGCGACTTGCTTTCGAACGGCGGGTAGGCTGCCTCGATGCCGAAGCGCAAGGTGCCCTGAGCCTGCGCGCCGACGGTCCCTAGCGAGCCCACCAACGCAGCAGTGACGATAAGAGAAAGTTGAAGCTTCCGAAACATAAGAGGTTCCCTGGGTGTTTGGGCGACGACAATTGAGGGCATGCGCGACGGTTGACCGACCCGCTCCGAGACATCGCATGAGGCAGCTGACGCCACGGCCTCACACCTGCTCTGGATTGACAGTCTATTCTGGACGAATATAAAAGCAAGCAATTTTCAAAATAAATGTCCAGATTGGACGGTTTGGCTTAGAATCGCCTGACCGCCGAACCCCGGCAACGTTTTGGAGCGTAGTTCAATGAGCCAGTCAGAAAACGCTTTGCCCCTGATCGTCGACCAGCAAGGCGTTCGCGAGGCACTACCTCACCTCGACGTGCGCAGCGTGTTGGCGCAGATGTTTCGCGCGCTGGGAAGCCAGATGGCGGTGCAACCGCCACAGACACTGACTCTTTTTCCGCAGGGCGCAGGCGACTTCATCACATATCTGGGCGTGATGGCAGATGCGAAGGTGTTCGGCGCGAAGCTGTCGCCGTACATCGTCACGCAGGCGAAGCCGATCATTACCGCGTGGACGGCATTGATGTCGATGGAAACGGGACAACCGCTGATGTGGTGTGATTCAGGTCTGCTGACGATCGAGCGTACCGCCGGGGCGACCGCACTCGCGGTACAACAAATCGCCGCTGATCACGCGAGCCGGCTCGCGATTGTCGGCGCGGGTGCGGTGGGACAGGCTCATTTGCGCCATCTGGCGTCGGCGCGGCCGTGGCAATCGATTCGGGTGTTTTCGCCCGGGCTTGCGAACGATACCGAAAAACGTGCGCAGCTCGCGGCGCTCGATGAAAGAGTCTCCATCTGCATAAGGATCGAAGACTGTGTCGCCGACGCCGACGTCGTTGCGCTGTGTACCTCGTCCGGCACCCCGGTGCTGCACGAAAACATGCTCGGCAAGCCAGCGCTCATCACGTCTATCAGCACCAACGTGGCGAACGCTCATGAGATTCCGCCCGCATGGCTTGCCGACATGGACGTCTATTGCGACTACCGCCGCACCACCCCAGCCAGTGCGGGCGAGATGAAGCTGGCTTCGGAACACCATGGCTGGCGTCCCGAAGCCGTGCTGGGCGATCTCGCCGAACTCATGTGCGGCGAAGCGATCAAACCGTCCTATCGAAAGCATGCGTTTTTCCGCTCGATCGGGCTGGGTCTTGAAGACGTGGCGATTGCCTATGAACTGTTCAAATATCTGACTGCTCGAGCGGGCATGTAAGTGATCGCCACGATCTTGCCGACGCGCCAGATCGCGCCATGCCGCCGGAGCAATGGCCAAGGCTGTTCGCCTACATGCTGGTCCGGTCCAAGGCTACCAGTCCGTCGCAAGCGCTGAAGCTGGCGATCCAACATGACATCGTGGCGACCGCCGGGGTTCTTATCGCACGGGCGCACTTTCATCTCGCGACACGGGCCCACGTCGTGCCATCGAGCGGAAGTACCGTATCGCCCGTGGCAAAATGCCGGACATTTTCGGACCTTCCATACCGCCCGCCCACCCAAGTGGACTTTCAGAAAGCTGCAAGCACCTATCCCTATGCGAAAGCCCAAGACAACGGCCGCACGTCGGCTACTTCTGGATCGCTACAGCCGTGTCGCCGATGGCATTGCGCTGCTGTTTTTCCCGTACGTCGAAATCGTCATTCATGACCTGCAAAGTCAAACGATCGCCTATATCGCCAATAATCTGTCGAAACGCGAACTCGGCGACGACTCTGCGTTGGAAGAGATCGACCATTCCGCGGAGTCCGGTACGGTCGGGCCGTATGAAAAAATCAATTGGGATGGGAGGCGGATGCGGTGCGTCAGCACGGTGTTGTTCGACGATGCCGGTAGCGCTGTCGGCGTGATGTGCGTGAACTACAACATCGCCGTCTTCGAAGACATCAAACATGTGATCGATCGAGTGATCTCCGGCGCCGGCGTGGTGAAGCAGCCCGAAGAGCTGTTCAAGGACGACTGGCAGGAACGCATCAACACGTTCCTTCACACGTGGCTCCAGGAACGTCAGTTGGCGCTGAACTCGCTGACTCGCGACCATCGTCGCGAGATCGTCGAAGCGCTGTGGGCCGAAGGGGCGTTCAAGGGGAAGAGCGCTGCCAACTACGTCGCGAATGTGTTGGGGATGGGACGTGCGACCGTCTATCAGCATATTAGAGATTTGCGAGGCACGGCGACCTGATACGGGACAAACAACACAGACATGCACACGATGGCAAGGTTGACCAAGGCCATCCCGGAGTGGCCGTTACAGATCGGAGCTTCCGCTATAGAGATGGACATACGCAAGGGATTTCACCCTTCATGTTCCATCCAATCGTGCCGCGCGTCGAACAAGATGAGAGCCGCATCGGTGACAATCAAAAAAAGGCGCGGCAATCAATAAACGCTTGCCTGCGTCGATCAACATCGGCTCCGTCAACTTCGCCGCGACATTCTCACCTTGTTTGTCGCGCGTCTCTCATCCAGATTGTCGCGCGACACAATCGGGATTACCCGTCGAATAGCCGCTATGACCTTCGTCTCTTGCACGAAAGGGCGGCTGAAAACGAGGCGGCGGATTACCTTGATCCGCCCGAGCCCGAGCCTGAACCACCTCCGCCGTGACCGCCTCCGCCTGAGCCGTGACCGCCTGCACCGTGACCGCCTGCGCCTGAACTGCCCGCGCCCGAACTGCCTGCACCCGAACTGCCGGCGCCCGAACTGCCGGCGCCC
>ABYL01000172.1 GCA_000173575.1 Burkholderia sp. H160
TGAATCCGTTGCGCGAGATCGTTCAGCGCGGCGGGATTTTTCTCGCCCGGCCCTGGAATCACGATTGGGCCACCCGCATCCTGTGCCTTGGTCGTAGCCGGCAGCAGCACGATACCGCCCGCCACCCATACCGCGACGCTCACGATCAGTCGAGTCAGGCCACGCGCGAGACAACGCGCGAAAGCGTGCAGCAACGAGCGCGCGCCCGCGCCCTCCCAACCACCGGCCCCGCCGCCGCGCACGCGGCGCATCGCCGTGCTGCTGGCGCGCTGCGGCAAGGTGTGGGTGGGCTGGTCCATCGCGGGTCTCCATCGAATGCATCGGTACGCCTTGCATTCTAGTGAGCACCCCTTTCGCGCAAACGTTGAATAGAAGCCCCCTTTCCCGGTTATTCGCACGATTGCCGCTTGCGCCCGACCCATAAGATGCACCACATGCAAAAAGGCCTTTGCACCCGCCGCGCGCTTCGCACGATGCGCACACGGGACGGCCTCGGAAACGTTCTCGGGAGATTTCCATGCTGGACAAACTCGATGCCGAATTCGCGTTCGGCCGGCAGGCGATGGATGTACGCGCCTACCGGCAGGAACTGCTGTCGTCGAATATCGCGAATGCCGACACGCCCGGCTACAAGGCGCGCGACATCGACTTCGCGTCGTCGCTCGCCGGCGCGTTGAAGAAGACGGGCGGCAGCACCGCGGGGCAGGGCACCTCGAACAGTTCGACGCTCGCGATGACGCAGCCGGCGGGCGTGACGAGCGGCATGTCGATGAGCACGACCGAGGCGGGCCACATGAGCGGCAAGGCCACGCTGACGGCGACGGGCGGCAGCCCCGACGACTACGGCAACCTGCAATACCGGATTCCGCAGCAACCGGCGCTCGACGGCAACACGGTCGACGTCGACACCGAGCGCGTGCAGTTCGCCGACAACACGGTGCACTTCGAGTCGGGCATGACTGTCGTGTCGAGCCAGATCAAGACGATGCTCTCGGCGATCACGTCGGGCACATAAGCCGCGCACGCCGTACGGCACGCAAGCAGAGCGCAGGAACAGAAACGCTACGGGACTTAACGTGAAGCCGGTGCGAACCGGCAGGAGAGGTCAGGAAACATGCCATCCCTGATGAATATTTTTGGTGTCGCGGGCTCCGCGATGTCGGCGCAGTCGGAGCGGCTCAACGTGACGGCGTCGAACCTCGCCAACGCGGACAGCACGACGGGCCCCGACGGCCAGCCGTACAAGGCCAAGCAGGTCGTGTTCGCGGTGAACCCGCTCGGCGGCGCGCGCTCGGGCTCCGGCCAGCAGGTCGGCGGCGTGCAGGTGACCGGCGTGGTCGACGATCCGTCGCCGATGAAGACCGCGTACGAACCCGGCAATCCGGCCGCCAACGCGGACGGCTACGTGACGCTGCCCAACGTCGACCCGGTGCAGGAGATGGTCAACATGATCTCGGCGTCGCGCTCGTACCAGGCCAACGTCGAAACGCTGAACACCGCCAAAACCCTGATGCTGAAAACGCTCACGATCGGAACCTGAGGAGAGAGACTTGACTACCAACACCACGATCGGCAGCAGCGGCACGACAGTTTCGCAAACGCTGCTCGACACGATGAACGGCACGAGCAGCAGTTCGAGCTCGACGAGCAGCACGTCGGGCACCTCGGCCTCGGACCTGCAGAACACCTTCCTGCAACTGCTCGTCGCGCAGATGAAGAACCAGGATCCGACCAATCCGATGGACAGCTCGCAGATGACCTCGCAGCTCGCCCAGATCAGCACGGTGCAGGGCATCAGCAATCTCAATACGTCGCTGAGCTCATTGTCGACGCAGCTGACGGCCGGCCAGCAGTCGCAGGCCGCGCTGCTGATCGGCTCGACCGTGCTCTCCTCGGGCAACTCGATCACGGTATCGAGCGGCAAGACCAGCGAGTTCGGCGTCACGCTCGCGAACTCCGTCAGCGACCTGCAGGTCGTCGTGAAGAACTCGTCCGGCACGATCGTCAACACGATCGATCTCGGCAAGCAGTCGGCCGGCACGATTCCGGTCAGCTGGACGCCGACCGACTCGTCCGGCAACACGCTCGCCAACGGCACCTACACGATCACCGCGACCGGCACGATCAACGGTCAGCAGGCGACGGCCACCACGCTCACCAGCGCGACGGTCGAAAGCGTCGTCCAGCAAAGCAGCGGCACGCCGGGCCTCGTGCTGTCGAACGGCTCGACGGTCGGCCTGACCAGCGTCGCCGCGATCCTGTAATCCGGATCCATCCAGTTACGACTTTACAGATACGGAGTACGTCATGAGTTACCAAACAGGTTTGAGCGGTCTGTCGGCGTCGTCGAGCGATCTCGACGTGATTGGCAACAACATCGCCAACGCCAACACCGTTGGCTTCAAGAGCGGCACCGCGGAATTTGCCGACATGTACGCCAATTCGGTCGCGACCGCGACGAGCCAGCAGATCGGTATCGGTACGCAACTCTCCGAAGTGCAGCAGCAGTTTTCGCAAGGCACGATCACGACGACGAACCAGGCGCTGAACGTCGCGATCAACGGTAACGGCTTTTTCCAGATGTCGAACAACGGCACGCTGACCTATTCGCGCAACGGCGTGTTCCAGCTCGACAAGAACGGCTTCATCACGAACGCGGAGGGCCTCGACCTGATGGGCTACGCGGCCAACAGCTCGGGCATCATCAACACCGCGCAGACCGTGCCGCTGACGGTGCCGACCGCGAACATCGCGCCGCAGGCGACCACCAAGATCACCGCGGGCCTGAACCTGAACGCGCAGGACAACATCATGCTCGGCACGCCGACCGTGACGGCCGGCGCCACCAACACCGGTTCGCTGACCACGACCGGCGCGACGATCACCAACGCGGCCGCGGGCACCAACACCGACAAGTACACGATCAACTTCACGAGCGCTACCGCCTACACGGTAACTGACACAACGCTCGGTACGAGCACGTCGGGGACCTACACGGCGGGCACCGCGATCACGCTCGGCAACGGCGAGAGCATTACCTTCAGCGGCACGCCGGCGTCCGGCGACAGCTACACGGTCACGCAGAATCCGACCACGTTCAACCAGAACAGCTCGTCGACCTACAACTACTCGACCAGCACGACCGCCTACGATTCGCTCGGCGGCTCGCAGACGGTCAACATGTACTTCGCGAAGACGGGCTCGGGCACGTGGGACGTGTACGCGGGCACCTCGACCGGCACCGCGACGCTGGTTGGCACGGCGAACTTCAATTCGTCGGGCACGCTGGTCAGCACGACCAACGCGAGCGGCGTCGCGACCTCGACGCTCGGCGCGTTCAGCTTGTCGATCCCGACCACCGACGGTTCGGGCACGCCGCAGAACATCACGCTGAACATGGCCAGCACCACGCAGTACGGAGGCAAGGACGGCGTGAACAGCCTGTCGACCAACGGCTATGCGGCAGGCACGTTGACGAGCTTCACGGTCGGCTCCGACGGCACGCTGACCGGCAACTACTCGAACGGCCAGACCGCGGCGCTCGGCCAGATCGTGCTCGCGAACTTCTCTAACCAGAACGGCCTCGTCGACCTCGGCAACAACGAGTATGGCCAGACGGCCGCCTCGGGCGTCGCGCAGATCTCGACGCCGGGCTCGACCAATCACGGCGTGCTGCAAGGCGGCGCGGTCGAGAACTCGAACGTCGATCTGACGAGCGAGCTGGTCAACCTGATCACCGCGCAGCGCAACTATCAGGCCAACGCGCAGACGATCAAGACCCAGCAGGCCGTCGACCAGACCCTGATCAACCTGTAAGCGAACGGGACCTCTTCATGGATCGGCTGATCTACACCGCGATGTCGGGCAGCGCGCAGGCGCTCGAACAGCAGGCGATCGTCGCGAACAACCTCGCGAACGCGTCGACCACGGGCTTTCGCGCGCAGCTCGAAACCTACCGTGCCGTGCCTATGTCGTTCGGCGACGGCAGCACGATCAACGACGACACGACCCGCACGTTCGTGTTGTCGTCGACACCGGGCGCCGACTACACGCCGGGGCCGATCCAGCAGACGGGCAATCCGCTCGACGTCGCGATTCAGGGGCCGGGCTGGTTGTCGGTGCAGACCGCCGACGGCAACGAGGCCTACACGCGCGCGGGCAATCTGCACATCGACGAAAACGGCCAGCTCGTGAACGCGACCAATCAGGTCGTGCTCGGCAACGGCGGGCCGGTGTCGGTGCCGCCGGGCGCGCAGATCACGATCGGCAAGGACGGCACGGTGTCGGCGCTGACCCCCGGTGATCCGCCCACGGCCGTGGTCACCGTCGATCAGCTGAAGCTCGTGAATCCCGACCCGCAGACGCTCACGCGCAGCGATGACGGCCTGTTTCGCACCGCCGACGGCAACCCCGCCGACGCCGATCCGACCGTGACGCTCGCGCCGGCGTCGCTCGAGGGCAGCAACGTGAATCCAGTCAACGCGATGGTCTCGATGATCACCAACGCGCGCCAGTTCCAGATGCAGACGCAGTTGCTGGAAAACGCCGACAAGAACGACCAGTCCGCCAACCAGCTGCTCAGCTTCAGCTAACGGATTACCAAGGGGTGCGCCACGAGGCGCGCTCCGAGTGCTTTGCATGGAGAACCATAAGTGAACCGCTCACTCTATATCGCCGCCACCGGCATGAATGCGCAACAGGCGCAGATGGACGTGATCTCGAACAACCTCGCGAACGTCAGCACCAATGGCTTCAAGGGCTCGCGCGCGGTGTTCGAGGATCTGCTGTACCAGACCATCCGCCAGCCCGGCGCGAACTCGACGCAGCAGACCGAGCTGCCGTCCGGCATCCAGCTCGGCACCGGCGTGCAGCAGGTCGCGACCGAGCGTCTGTACACGCAGGGCAACCTGCAGCAGACCGGCAACTCGAAGGACGTCGCGATCAACGGCGCGGGCTTCTTCCAGGTCCAGATGCCCGACGGCACGACCGCCTACACGCGCGACGGCTCGTTCCAGACCAACGCGCAGGGTCAGCTCGTCACGTCGAGCGGCTACCAGGTGATTCCGGCGATCACGATCCCGACCAATGCGACGTCGCTGACGATCGGCAGTGACGGTTCGGTGTCGATCACCGTGGCCGGCTCGAGCAACACGCAGCAGCTCGGCACGATGCAGCTCGCGACCTTCATCAACCCGGCCGGCCTCGACGCGAAGGGTGAGAACCTGTTCGCGGAGACCGCCTCGTCGGGCGCGCCGAACGTGTCGCAACCGGGCCTGAACGGCGCGGGCACGCTCAACCAGGGTTACGTGGAAGCGTCGAACGTGAACGTCGTGCAGGAGCTGGTGAACATGATCCAGACGCAGCGTGCGTACGAAATCAACAGCAAGGCCGTGACGACCTCCGACCAGATGCTGCAGACCTTGAGCCAGATGCAGGTTTGAGGACTGGAAATTTAAGGCGGTAAACGATGATGTCGCACTCCACTCGCACTCCGGTCCATTCGCGCACGGCCGAGGTCCTCGTGCAGCTCGCGCTGCTCGCGGCGCTCGGCGGCTGTGCCCTCGTGCCGAAGCAACCGATCACGCAGCAGCCGATGACCGCGCTGCCGCCGATTCCGCCACAGGCGCAGGCACCGGGCTCGATCTACAACCCGGGCTACGCGGGCCGGCCGCTGTTCGAAGACCAGCGGCCGCGCAACGTGGGCGACATCATCACGATCGTGATCGCCGAGAACATCAACGCGACGAAGAGCTCGGGCGCGAATGCGAACCGCAACGGCAGCACGAAGTTCGACGTGCCGACCGCGGGCTTCCTCGGCGGGCTGTTCGCCAAGACCAACCTGAGCGCGACCGGCACCAACGGCTTTGCCGGCACCGGCGGCGCGAACGCGTCGAATACGTTCAACGGCACGATCACCGTGACCGTGACCGGCGTGCAGCCGAACGGCAACCTGATCGTGAGCGGCGAGAAGCAGATGCTGATCAATCAGGGCAATGAATTCGTGCGCTTTTCCGGTGTCGTGAATCCGAACACCATTTCGAGTCTTAACGCCGTGTACTCAACCCAGGTCGCCGACGCAAAAATCGAATACTCCGCCAAGGGCTATATAGACGAAGCAGAGAACATGGGCTGGCTGCAGCGATTCTTCCTCAACGTGGCGCCGTGGTGACCATGGGTACCGTCTTCAACACGCTGTCGCGCGCGGGCCGCGCACTCATGTTCGTCGCGCTCGCCTGCGCGGCGCTGCCGGCCGCGACGCCCGCCCACGCCGAGCGCCTGAAGGACCTCGCGCAGATCCAGGGCGTGCGCGACAACCCGCTGATCGGCTACGGCCTCGTGGTCGGCCTCGACGGCACCGGCGACCAGACCACGCAGACGCCGTTTACGACGCAGACGCTCGCGAACATGCTCGCGAACCTCGGCATCTCGATCAACAACCAGGCGGCGGGCTCGAGCAGTTCGCAGTCGTCGCTGTCGAATATCCAGCTGAAGAACGTCGCCGCGGTGATGGTGACCGCGGTGCTGCCGCCGTTTGCGCGGCCCGGCGAAGCGATCGACATCACCGTCTCGTCGCTCGGCAATGCGAAGAGCCTGCGCGGCGGCACGCTGCTGCTCACGCCGCTGAAGGGCGCCGACGGCCAGGTGTATGCGCTCGGCCAGGGCAACGTCGCGGTGGGCGGCGCGGGCGCGAGCGCGAACGGCAGCAAGGTGCAGGTCAACCAGCTGGCGGCCGGCCGCATCACCAGCGGCGCGATCGTCGAGCGCTCGGTGCCGACCGCTGTGTCGCAGGCGGGCACGATGCAGCTCGACCTGAACGACATGGACTACGACACCACGCAGCGCGTCGTCGCCGCGATCGACAGCGCGTTCGGCAGCGGCACCGCGACCGCGCTCGACGGCCGCACGATCCAGCTGCGCGCGCCGGCCGATCCGCAGCAGCAGGTCTCGTTCATGGCGCAATTGCAGAACCTCGACGTGCGGCCCGCGCAGGCGGCCGCGAAGGTGATCCTGAACGCGCGCACCGGCTCGATCGTGATGAACCAGATGGTCACGCTGCAGAACTGCGCGGTCGCGCACGGCAACCTGTCGGTCGTGATCAATACGCAGCCGGTGGTGAGCCAGCCGGGCGCATTCTCGAACGGCCGCACCGTGGCCGCCCAGCAGTCGCAAATCCAGATGAAGCAGGACAACGGCGCGCTGAAAATGGTGAACGCCGGTGCGAACCTCGCCGACGTGGTGAAGGGACTCAACGCGCTCGGCGCGACACCCGCGGATCTGATGTCGATCCTGCAGGCCATGAAAGCAGCCGGTGCGTTGCGCGCCGACCTGGAAATCATCTAAGGAGCATGCCAGATGAATTCGGATACGACCAATAACGTCAATCCCGCCAACGATCTGACCAGCCGGTTCGCGCTCGACGTGCAGGGTTTCGGCGCACTGAGCGCGCAGGCGAAGGCGTCGCCGCAAGCGGGCATGAAGATGGCCGCGCAGCAGTTCGACGCCGTCTTCACGCAGATGATGCTGAAGAGCATGCGCGATGCGACGCCGCAGGATAGTCCGTTCGATTCGCACGACACGGCGACCTTCACGTCGATGATGGATCAGCAGATGGCGCAGCAGCTATCGAAGAAGGGCATCGGCGTCGCCGATGCGATGCTCAAGCAACTGATGCGCAATCAGGGCATGCAGGTGGGTGGCGCCAACGGCGCGGCGGGTGGTCTCGCCGGCATGGCCAACGCGTTCGGCGGCGGCAGCGGCGGCGACGAAGGCCAGACAGCGGCGCTCAACGCGCTCGCGCACGCCTTCGGCAACGCCCAGGCGAACGGCCAGCTCGCGCTCGGCCGGGCCTACTCGGCCAATAGCGCGCTGACGCCGCCGTTGCGCGGCGATGGCAGCTCGCCGAAGGTCGACGCATTCGTCGACAAGCTCGCCGCGCCGGCGCAGGCCGCGAGCGCGGCGACCGGGATTCCGGCGCGCTTCATCATCGGCCAGGCCGCGCTCGAATCGGGCTGGGGCAAGAGCGAGATCAAGAAGGCCGATGGCTCGACGAGCCACAACGTGTTCGGCATCAAGGCGGGCAGCGACTGGACCGGCAAGACCGTGTCGACGGTCACGACCGAATACGTGAACGGCCGGCCGCATCGCACGGTCGAGAAATTCCGCGCGTACGACTCGTACGAGGAAGCGATGACCGATTACGCGAGCGTGTTGAAGAGCAATCCGCGTTACGCGCAGGTGATCAATTCGTCGCGCGACATGAACGGCTTCGCGAACGGCATGCAGCGCGCCGGTTACGCGACCGACCCGCATTACGCGAAAAAGCTGTTGTCGATCATGCAGAAAATGGGCTGATCCAAAAGGCGTCGGTAAGCAGCGGCATAAAATGCCGCGCCAGCGCGATCACGAAAATCGGGCCGGTACGGATTTAACGTTTGCGCAAAATTTTCAGCGAAGATTTAATGGAAGCCCCTAAATTTTGGCTGGATGCTGCCGCTAATCAGTTTGACCCGATACCGGAATAGCGCTGTAAGGTCCGGTACGACGCGCGAGTCGCGGCTTCTCAAGGAGACCGTGAGTGTCAACGGCCAGGCCGCGGCACGCGCCCGCAAGAACATGCTTACCGGCAAGCCCATGGATATGAATCAGTCGAACGGCCACACCGACGCGAACGGTCAGCCGCACGTCCCGGAAAACGATAGCGCGCCCGATTTTGGCCGCCGCAATCCGCTGGAAATTGGCGTGCAGCTGCGCAATCTCGTCAACCGCGGCGATTTTCTCACCGTCGAATATGCGGGCGGGCAGCTCGTGACGCGCCTGCTCGACGTCGACGTGCGCGAGCGCACCTTCACCTTCGATTGGGGCGCGCTCGCCGATCAGAACAAGGAGCTGCTCGGCGCACCGCGCTGCCAGTTCCACGCGTCACCCGACGGCGTGCGCGTCGAGTTCTGGACCCCGACGCCGCGAGAGACGCGCTTCGAGGGACTGCCGGCATTCGAGGCGGACTTCCCCGAAGTGCTGTTCTACGTGCAGCGCCGCGAGTACTTCCGCGTCGCCGCGCCGATTCTCGAACCGTTCATGTGCACCGGCCGCCTGCCGGAAGGCGACACATTCCGCTTCGAAGTGCACGACCTGTCGCTCGGCGGCGTCGGCATGCGCACGAGCGACCTGCGCGTCGCCGACCTGCCGATGGGCACGCGTCTGATGGACTGCGAGCTCGCGCTCGGCGCGCTCGGCCGTTTGTCGCTCGATCTGCAGCTCGTGTCGCATCGCGCGCTCGCGCTGCCGAACGGCACGCAGCGCTATCAGCTCGGCTTCCGCTTCCTGTCACTGCCGGGCAGCTCGGAAAACACGCTGCAGCGGCTGATCACGCAGCTCGAAATGAAGCGCCGCTCGCTGGCGCGCTGAGCGGCGAGACTACGCGCGGTGCCGTGCGCATGACGGCCGGCCCCCGCGCGAACGCTTCCGGCTGCGATGCAAACGTTGCACCCGCGATCGCGGCTGCTTCGCGGCAACACCGCGGCGAGCCCAAACGAAGAGGAATGGCCCTCAATTTTTCGTAAGGATGGCCGTTAAAGAGGATGTTCCAGTAACGCGGCGGCATGACTGCGATGCCGCCCATCAGGATGACGCATGTCCAGCAATCTCTTGAATATCGGCCTTAGCGGACTCAGCGCGGCCCAATGGGGTTTGACGACGACTGGTGAGAACATCAGCAACGCGTCGACAGCCGGCTATACGATGGAAACCCCGGTGTACTCGGAGGTGGGCGGCACCTATACCGGCTCCGGCTACCTGCCGATGGGTGTCTCCACCGACACCGTGACGCGCGCGTACAGCCAGTACCTGACGACCGAGCTGAACAACGCGCAGTCGTCGAGCAGCTCGCTCACCGCGTACAACACCATGATCACCGAGCTCAACAACCTCGTCGGCAGTCCGACCTCGGGGATTGCGAGCGCGATCAGCGGTTACTTCACGGGCCTGCAGAGCGTCGCCAATAGCGCATCGAGCGTGTCGACGCGGCAGACCGCCATCAGCGACGCGCAAACGCTCGCGAATCAGATCAACGCCGCGGGCGAGCAGTACGACCAGTTGCGCTCGAGCGTCAATACGCAGCTCAGCAACACGGTCACGCAGATCAACACCTACACCGCGCAGATCGCGACGCTGAATACACAGATCACCCAGGCGAGCAACCAGGGCCAATCGCCGAACCAGCTGCTCGATCAGCGCGACGAAGCGGTAGCGAACCTGTCGAAGCTGGTCGGCGTGTCGGTCGTGCAGGACAACGGCAGCTATAGCCTGTTCATGTCGAACGGAAAGCCGCTCGTGCTGGCCGGCAACAGCTTCAACCTCGGCACGGCGACCTCGTCGGGCGATCCGACCGAGCTGTCGGTCCAGTATCTCGGCCAGGCCGGCGCGACGCCGGCACCGACCCCGCAGACGCTGTCCGACACGAGCGTGTCCGGCGGCACGCTGGGCGGCCTGCTGCAATTCCGTTCGCAAACACTCGACCCCGCCGAGGCGCAACTCGGCGCGATCGCGACCAGCTTCGCCGCACAGGTCAACGCGCAAAACGAGCTCGGCCTCACGCTGAGCGGCACCGCTGGCGGCGCGCTGTTCACCGTCGGCTCGCCGACCGTGTACGCGAACTCGCAGAACACCGGTACCGCGACGCTTGCGGTGTCGTTCGCCAACGCGACGCAGCCAACCACGAGCGACTACACGCTGTCGTACAACGGCAGCACTTACTCGCTGACCGACAACGAGACCGGCAAAGTCGTCGGTACGGCGTCGAACCTGACCAGCCCGATCGACGGCCTGCAGTTCTCGGTCGCGAGCGGCACGATGAAGGCCGGCGACTCGTTCACGGTCGAGCCGACCCGCGGTGCGCTCGACGGCTTCGCGCTGACCACCACCTCGCCCTCGGCGATCGCGGCGGCGGCACCGGTGCTCGCGTCGGCGTCGACGTCGAACACGGGCAGCATGACGGTGACGCAAGGCACGGTCTCGGCCGGCTACAGCGCGCCGACCAGCACCTCGACGATTACCTACACCTCGGGCACCGGCCTCACCGGCTTTCCGGTCGGCTCGGTGGTGACGGTCGCCGGCTCACCGTCCACCTCGTACACGATCAGCACGGCGACGACCGCGGTGCCGTACTCGTCGAGCTCGGGCGCGACGCTGACGATCACCAACCCGAGCGCCTCGACGAGCGCGGGCGTGATGAACAACGTGACGGTCACGCTCAGCGGTACGCCCGCTAACGGCGATTCGTTCACGATCGAACCGAACACCAGCGCGAGCAACGACGGCCGCAACGCGCAACTGCTGTCGAACCTGACTTCGGCGCAGGTGCTCAACGGCGGCACCGCGACGCTGACCGGCGCGTACGCGAGCTACGTGAACACCATCGGCAACCAGACCACGCAGATCTCGACGTCGGCGACCGCGCAAAGCACGCTCGTCACGCAGATCACGACGGCGCAGCAGTCGGTGTCGGGCGTCAATATCAATGAGGAAGCGGCCAACCTGCTTCAGTACCAGCAGCTCTACCAGGCCAACAGCAAGGTCATCCAGACCGCACAGACGCTGTTCCAGACTTTGCTTGGCATCTTCTCGTAAGGCGTTGAACCATGCGAATTTCCACCGCGCAGTACTTCAGCATGAACGTCTCGACCATGAGCGATCAGCAAGCTCAGTTGTCGCAGATCTATCAGGAAATCTCGAGTGGCCAGAGCCTGACCACGCCCGCCGATAATCCGCTCGGCGCCGCGCAGGCCGTGCAGCTCAGTTCGACGGCGGCCGCGCTGTCGCAGTACTCGACGAACCAGACCACCGCGCTCTCGTCGCTGCGGGCCGAGGACTCGACGCTCACCAGCGTGATCACGACGCTGCAAAGCGCGAACACGTTGGGCCTGAGCGTCGGCAGCGGCACACTGAACGACACCAACCGCTCGGCGATCGCCGCGCAGCTCACGACCCTGCGCGACCAGCTGCTGACCTACGCGAACGCGACCGACGGTTCCGGCAACGCGATGTTCGCCGGCTTCCAGAATTCGACCAAAGCCTTCACGACCAATGCGGCCGGCACCGTCGTCTATTCGGGCGACACCGGCACGCGCACTGTGCAGGTCACCGATAGCAACTCGGTCGCGATCGGCGACAACGGGATGTCGGTATTCATGAGCGTCGGCGCAACTAATGCGGAACCGATCGCCTCAGGGAGTTCGAGCAACACCGGCACCGGCGTGATCGGCCCGGTGACGGTCACCAATCCGACCAACACGGCGAACGCCGATTCGTACCAGATCCAGTTCAGCGGCAGCGGCTCGTCGCTGACTTACACGGTCACCGATACGACGACGGGTGTGGCGGGTACCGCGCAGACCTACACGTCGGGTTCGAACATCACGGTGGGCGGCCAGACCGTCGACATCACCGGCACGCCGGCCGCCAACGACACGTTCACCGTGCAGCCGGCCAACAAGGCGGGCACTAACGTGTTCGCCAACCTGAACGCGATGATCACCGCGCTCCAGCAGCCGGTCACCGGCAACGATGCGGCCGCGGCGACGCTGCAGAACGCGATGAACACGGGCCTGTCGCAGCTTGCCAATACGCTGAACAACATCACGGCGGTGCAGGCGTCGGTGGGCGGCCGCGAGCAGGAAGTCGAGGCGCTGCAAACGGTTACGCAGACCAACTCGACGCAAACGGCAAGCAATCTCGCGGATCTGACCTCGACCGACATGACCAAGACGATCAGCAAGTACACGCTGACGCAGGAGGCCTTGCAGGCATCGCAGCAAGCGTTCGTGAAGATCCAGGGGATGTCGCTGTTCGATTACATCAGCAACTGATGCCGCTTCGGTGCGGGAATAAAAAACCGGCGCGAGCCGG
>ABYL01000171.1 GCA_000173575.1 Burkholderia sp. H160
AAGCCGTGGCCGCGCTGGCTCGCGCCCGCCGAAGCGAGCGTCACCGACGACGTGCGCGTGCCCCCGAAGCCGAGCGCGCACGTGCCGTCGATGTTGAGCTCGATCGCGCAAAGCATCGACATCATGCAGGTGCGCATCACGCGCAGCCGGCTGGCCGGCGAGCCGGCCGATATCCTGATCCAGCCGCGTCTCGGCGGCATGGGCATCTTCGATTTTCATCGCGCGGCGCCAGCCATCGAGGAGGGGCGCGCGGCGGTCGAGCACATGCTGCCGGCGATTCGCGCGCGGCTCGCGCTCGAGTGAGCGCGTGACTCACAGATGAGCCACGAAGGGCCTTGATGACTCGTATATGAGTCATCCTGGCCTGTGCCGCGCGCGATGCCGGTCGCCGCGACCGTCCGCGCGCTCTATCGAAAAAGCGACCCGAAACTTGCGAAATCGCGGCGCGGCTGGGCGCGCGCGGCGCACCTGACAAAACGATAACCCTCGTGATACCAAGCGCTACGAGCGTTCCGTCACGCGTCGAAATGCAATGTTGCGTCGCAGCAAGACAACCGGCCGGTATTTGAGAAATTGATTTTCGCTTGCGAGACTCCGCGCCATGCCGGAGTAGCGCGCAGCCCACGAAGCCGCCGCCATCCGCGTCAATTCAACAAACCTGGATGGAGACACGCGTGTTCCTATACGGCTTTGGTCCCGTGCTGCTCGCCGGCACGATCCAGACGATCGAGCTGTCCGTTCTGTCGCTGGCGGCCGCTGTGTTGCTCGGCCTCGCGGGCGCGGCGGCGAAACTCTCGTTCAACCGGCCCTTGCGGGCCATCGCGACCGGCTACACGACGCTGATCCGCTCGGTGCCCGACCTCGTGCTGATGCTGCTGCTGTTCTACAGCATCCAGATGGCGGTCAACGATGTCACCGACGCGCTCGATCTGCCGCAGTTCGACATCGATCCGTTCGTGGCCGGCGTACTGACGCTCGGCTTCATCTACGGCGCGTACTTCACCGAAACCTTCCGCGGCGCGTTTCTCGCGGTGCCGCGCGGCCAACTCGAAGCGGGTAGCGCGTACGGCATGAGCGGCATGCGCGTGTTCACGCGCATCCTGTTCCCGCAGATGATGCGTTTCGCGCTGCCCGGCATCGGCAATAACTGGCAGGTGCTCGTGAAGGCCACCGCGCTCGTCTCGATCATCGGTCTCGCCGACGTCGTGAAGGCCGCGCAGGACGCCGGCAAGAGCACCTTCAACATGTTCTTCTTCATTCTCGTCGCCGCGCTGATCTATCTGGCGATCACGACCGTCTCGAACGTCGCGCTGATCTGGCTGAACCGCCGCTATTCGATCGGCGTGCGACACGCGGAGCTCTGAGCGCCATGATCGAAATCCTCAATCAATTCTGGCGGGCGTATCTGTTCTGGGACGGGCAGGGCCTGTCGGGCCTCGCGGTCACGCTGTGGCTGCTGGTCGCGTCGATTGCGATCGGCTTCGTGTGCGCGGTGCCGCTCGCGGTCGCGCGGGTGTCGAAGAAGCGCTGGCTGTCGACGCCGGTGCGTTTGTACACCTACGTATTTCGCGGCACGCCGCTCTACGTGCAACTGCTGTTGATCTACACCGGCGTGTACAGTCTCGCGTTCGTGCGCTCGCACAGCCTGCTCGACGCGTTCTTTCGCAGCGGTTTTCACTGCGCGATCCTCGCGTTTGCACTGAACACCTGCGCATACACGACCGAGATCTTCGCGGGTGCGATCCGCTCGACCTCGCACGGCGAAGTCGAGGCGGCGCGCGCTTATGGCATGAGCTGGTTCACGATGTACCGGCGCATTGTGATACCGTCCGCGCTGCGCCGAGCGTTGCCGTTGTACAGTAACGAAGTGATCCTGATGCTGCATGCGACGACGGTTGCGTTCACGGCCACGGTGCCCGACATCCTGAAGGTCGCGCGCGACGCGAACTCGGCGACCTACCAGCCGTTCAACGCGTTCGGGCTCGCGGCGCTGCTTTATCTCGTGGTGTCGTTTGCGCTGGTCGCGCTGTTCAGGCGGGCCGAGCGTCGCTGGCTCGCGCATCTCGCGGTGCGCACGCATTGAGCGCGTGTTGACGCGATAGCATCGGGCGGCTCGCGCTTCGGCACGGCGGCGTCCGCACCAGACTGATCCGCAGACTGATCTGTATTCTCACTGGGAGAGCATCTTGCTCCATACCACTCAAACCGAAGCTTGCAAGCTCGCCGTACAGGACATCCACAAGCGCTACGGCGACAACGAAGTGCTCAAGGGCGTGTCGCTGAACGCGAACAAGGGCGACGTCATCAGCATCATCGGCGCGAGCGGCTCGGGCAAGAGCACCTTCCTGCGTTGCGTCAATTTTCTCGAGCGGCCGAACGCCGGGCAGATCATCGTCGATGGCGAAGCGGTGAAGACGAAGACCGATCGCGCCGGCAATCTCGAAGTTGCCGATCACAAACAGCTGCAGCGCATCCGCACGAAGCTCGCGATGGTGTTCCAGCACTTCAATCTGTGGTCGCACATGAACGTGCTCGAGAACATCATCGAGGCACCGATTCATGTGCTCGGTCTGAAGCGCAAGGAAGCGGAAGATCGCGCGCGCGAATATCTGGAGAAGGTCGGCCTCGCGCCGCGTCTCGAGAAGCAGTATCCGTCGCATCTGTCGGGCGGCCAGCAGCAGCGCGTCGCGATTGCGCGGGCGCTCGCGATGCATCCCGACGTGATGCTGTTCGACGAACCGACCTCCGCGCTCGACCCGGAACTCGTCGGCGAAGTGCTGAAGGTAATGCAGAAGCTCGCCGAGGAAGGCCGCACGATGATCGTCGTCACGCACGAAATGGGTTTCGCGCGCAACGTGTCGAACCATGTGATGTTCCTGCATCAGGGCCGCACCGAGGAAGAGGGCAATCCCGCCGAGGTGCTCAGCGCGCCGCGCAGCGAGCGCCTGAAGCAGTTCCTGTCCGGCAGCCTGAAGTAACGCGCGGCTCGCCTTCACTGACAACCGATGGCCCGCACGTCCAGCCCGGCTCGCACGACACAGGTCGCGATCGTCGCCTTGCCGCCCGTGTCGATGTCGGGTGTCGGGCCGATCGTCGACGCGCTCAATCTCGCCAATGAAATCGACGGCCGCGCGCTGTATCGCGTGCAGGTGTGTTCGTGGGACGGCCGTGCGGTGCCTCTGTCGGGCGGCGCGCAATGGCCGGCCGATGCCGCGTTCGGCGACGCGATCGCGTGCGACTGGCTGATCATCGTCAGCGAGCGGTTTCAGCAGTTCGCCGACTACCGCCTCTTTCTCGCGAGCCTTGCGCGTGTCGGCCAGCGCACGCCGCTCGTCACCGGCATTCATCACGGCGTGTGGTGGCTCGCGATGGCGGGGCAGCTGTCCGGTTATCGCGTCAGCGTGAACTGGGAAACCTATCAGCAGTTCTCCGAACAGTTCGAACGCTCGATCGTCACGCAGCAGATCTTCGAAATCGATCGCGATCGCGCGACCTGCGCGGGCGGTCAGGCGACCGTCGACTTCATGCTCGCGATGATCGGCCGCGAGCACGGGCCCGAACTCGCGGACCGCATCGCCGACACGCTCGGCGTCGGCGTACTGCGCGCGGGCGAGGAGCGTCAGCGCATTCCGTTCGTGACCGCGCCGGGCGAACGCCATCCGCGCCTGAACGACGCGCTGCTGCTGATGGAAGCGAACATCGAGGACCCGCTGACCACCGATGAAATCGCCGGCCTCGTCGGCGTCTCGCGGCGGCAACTGGAGCGCCTGTTTCGCCAGTATCTCGGCGCGATGCCGTCCAAATACTATCTGGGGCTGCGGCTGTCGAAGGCGCGCACGCAATTGCAGCGCACCAGCAAATCGGTCGTGCAGATCAGCCTCGCGTGCGGGTTTTCGTCGGCGGCGCACTTTTCGAATGCGTATCGCGAGCGCTTCGGCGTCACGCCGCGCGAGGATCGCCGCAACTGGATCGACCGGCAGACCGGCGCGCACGGCGGCGCGAGCGAACCGCGGCCGGCCGCGCTGATCGAGCGGCCCGAGGTGGATTGACGCGAAGCGCAGGCGCCGCTGCGTACCGGCTATCCATCATGCGCTGCCCGGTCACAACCGGAAGCTGCCTGAAAGCAAACCTGACACGCACACGACACAAACGCGACACGATTCCCGGAACCTCATAGAAAGCGTCGCGTATGCGCAAGACTTGCCGCGCGCGGTTTCCTACACTAGCTGTATTACCTGTCACCCGTAAGAGGATTTGCCATGAACGACCTGACTGTGACACGCCAGACCTTCGACGAAGTCATGGTGCCGGTGTTTTCCCCCGCCGCCTTCGTACCGGATCGCGGTCTCGGCTCGCGCGTGTGGGATACGCAAGGCCGCGACTATATCGACTTCGCCGGCGGCATCGCCGTCACCGCGCTCGGTCATGGCCATCCCGAGCTGCTGAAGGTGCTGCATGAGCAGGGCAGCAAGCTGTGGCATATCGGCAATGGCTACACCAACGAGCCGGTGCTGCGCCTCGCGAAGCGCCTCGAAAGCCTGACCTTCGCCGACCGCGCGTTCTTCGCGAACTCGGGCGCCGAAGCGAACGAGGCCGCGTTGAAGCTCGCGCGCCGCGTCGCGGTCGAGCGTTACGGCGAGCAGAAAGACGAAATCATTTCGTTCACGCAGTCGTTCCACGGCCGCACGCTGTTCACGGTCAGCGTCGGTGGCCAGCCGAAGTACTCCGAAGGCTTCGGCCCGGTGCCGGGCGGCATCACGCATCTGCCGTACAACGACATCGAAGCGGCAAAGAAGGCGATCGGCGCGCAGACCTGCGCGGTGATCGTCGAGCCGATCCAGGGCGAGGGCGGCGTGATCCCGGCCGATCCGGCGTTCCTGAAAGCGCTGCGCGAAGCGTGCGACCAGCACAACGCGCTGCTGATTTTCGACGAAGTGCAAACCGGCGTGGGCCGCAGCGGTTACTTCTATGCGTACCAGGACACCGGCGTGACGCCCGACATCCTGACCACCGCGAAGGCGCTCGGCAACGGCTTCCCGATCGGTGCGATGCTGACCACCAACGAGCTCGCCGCGCACTTCAAGGTCGGCGTGCACGGCACGACGTACGGCGGCAATCCGCTCGGTTCGGCGATCGCGGAAAAAGTGGTCGAGCTCGTCAGCGACCCGAAGGTACTCGAAGGCGTGCGCTCGCGCAGCGAAGTCCTGAAGGGCCATCTCGCGAAACTGGACGAACGCTTCGGGCTCTTCACCGAAGTGCGCGGCAAAGGCCTGCTGATCGGTGCCGAACTGAACGACAGGTTCAGCGGCCGTGCCAAGGATTTCGTCACCGCGGCCGGCCAGCATGGCGTGATCATGCTGATGGCGGGCCCGGACGTGCTGCGCTTCGTGCCGTCGCTGATCATGCCGCTCGACGACATGGCCGAAGGCTTCGCGCGTCTCGACAAGGCGTTCGGCGAACTCGTCGGCGCCGAGCAGGCGGCCTCGCATTGATGTTCAGGCCGTCCCGCACGCCCACGCTGATGCAGTGGATCACGCGTCACATTCAACAGGAACGATGATGCTCTTCGTACGTCCAGGCCGACTGGCCGATCTCGATGCGCTCGAGCATATGGCGCGCACCGCGCAACCGGTGCTGCATTCCCTGCCGCACGACCGGCGCGCGCTCGAAGCGCGCGTCGCGTTGTCGGAAGACTCGTTTCGCGCGGAAGTCGATTTTCCGGGCGAGGAGTTCTATCTGTTCGTGCTCGAAGACTCGGTGAGCGGCAAGCTGATGGGCACGGCGAGCATCGTCGCGGCGGCCGGTTACGCGGACCCGTTCTACGTGTTTCGCAACGACGCGCTGATTCATGCGTCACGCGAGCTACATGTGAATCGCAAGATTCACGCGCTGACGATGTCGCACGAGCTGACCGGCAAGAGCCGGCTCGCGGGCTACTACATCGACCCGTCGCTGCGCGGCGATGCGGCCGCGCAACTGATGTCGCGCGCGCGGATGATGTACATCGCCGCGAATCGCAAGCGCTTCACGTCAGAGGTGTTCTCGCTGCTGCTAGGCGTCACCGACGAAAACGGCGTGTCACCGTTCTGGGAGGCGGTGGGGCGCAAGTTTTTCGGCCGCAATTTCGCCGACATCGAAGTCGAATCGGGCGGCCGCAGCCGCACGTTCATCGCCGAAGTGATGCCGACGTACCCCGTGTATGTGCCGCTGTTGCCCGAAGCGGCGCAGCGCGTGCTCGGCGAGCCGGACGCGAACGCGCTGCTCGCCTATGAGATTCATCTCGAGGAAGGCTTCGAGACCGATCGCTACGTCGATATCTTTGACGCGGGTCCGGTACTGACCGCGCAGGTGGACCGCAGTGTCAGTGTGCAGCACAACCAAACGCGTGTCGTGCGCGAGGCGCCCGCGACGCAGGGCGAAACGTACCTGATCGCGCATAACGGCGCCGACGGCGAGTTCCGTTGCGTGCTCGCCGATCTCGCGCCCGGCAAGGAGTCGGGTGCCGTGCTGTCGCAGGCGGCGCGCGCCGCGCTCGGCGTACGGGAAGGCGATGCGGTGCGCTGCGTGCCGCTGCATCAGCCGCAGGATGAACAATCGGGAGAAGCGCAATGATCGTCGTTCGCGTCGTACAACGAAGCGATGTGGATGCGCTGATGCTGCTCGCGCAGGAAACCGGGCCTGGCCTGACCACCTTCAAACCCGATCGCGATGCGCTCGCGGCGCGGATCGAACGCGCGCGCCGCACCATGGAAGACAAGGCCGAGCCCCATGAGGCCGGCTATTTCTTCGTGATGGAAGACACCGCGACCGGCGACGTGGCCGGGGTCTGCGGTATTGAAACCGCAGTGGGTTTGCAGCAGCCGTTCTACAACTATCGCGTGAGCACGGTCGTGCACGCGAGCCAGGATCTCGGCATCTGGACGCGCATGCACGCGCTGAACATCTCGCACGACCTCACCGGTTACGCGGAAGTGTGCTCGCTGTTCCTGAGCCCGCGTTATCGCACGAGCGGCGTCGGCGGCTTGCTGTCGCGCTCGCGTTTCATGTTTCTCGCGCAGTTTCGCGAGCGCTTTCCGCAGCGTTTGTGCGCGGAGCTGCGCGGCCATTTCGACGAGGAGGGCACCTCGCCGTTCTGGCGCGCGGTCGGCTCACATTTCTACCAGATCGATTTCAATGCGGCCGACTATCTGAGCTCGCATGGCCGCAAGGCGTTTCTTGCCGAGCTGATGCCGCGCTATCCGGTCTACGTCGAGCTGTTGCCGGAAGAGGCGCAGCGCTGCGTCGGCCTCACGCATAACGACACGATCCCGGCACGGCGCATGCTCGAAGCCGAAGGGCTGCGCTACGAGAATCACGTCGATATTTTCGACGCGGGTCCGGTGCTCGAATGCCATATCGCCGACCTGCGCACGGTGCGCGAAAGCGTGCTGGTGGCAGCGGAAATTGGCGAGACAGAAGGCGCCCCGCAGGATGGGCCGAAGTCGATGGTATCGAATACGTCGCTCGGCGATTTTCGCGTGGGTGCCGTGGCGGGCGTGCCGCACGAAGGCGTGTTCCGCCTGAGCGCCGCCGAGGCCGCCGCGCTCAACGTGAAGGCAGGCGATCCGCTGCGGGTGCTGCCGTTGAAACACAAACAAGGATGATCATGAGCGAGCTTTTCATCGACGGCGCATGGGCCGCCGGCACGGGACCCGTATTCGCATCGCACAATCCCGGCACGGGCGCGGTGGTGTGGCAAGGCAACAGCGCGTCGGCGGACGACGTCGATCGCGCGGTACGCAGTGCGCGCCGCGCGTTCGCGGCTTGGTCGGCGCTGCCGCTCGACGAGCGCTGCGCGGTGGTGCGCCGCTTCGCCGCGCTCGTGACCGAGCGCAAGGAAGCGCTCGCCGAAGCGATCGGCCGCGAGACCGGCAAGCCGCTGTGGGAAGCGCGCACCGAAGCGGCGTCGATGGCCGCGAAGGTCGCAATCTCGATCCAGTCCTACAACGAGCGCACCGGCGAAAAGCGCTCGGCGATGGCCGACGGCACCGCGGTGCTGCGGCATCGTCCGCATGGCGTGGTCGCGGTGTTCGGGCCGTACAACTTCCCGGGCCATCTGCCGAACGGACATATCGTGCCCGCGCTGATCGCCGGTAACGCGGTCGTGTTCAAGCCGTCCGAACTGGCGCCGGGCGTTGCGGCGCTCACGGTGCAGATCTGGCGCGATGCGGGGCTGCCCGGTGGCGTGCTCAATCTCGTGCAGGGCGAGAAGGACACCGGCATCGCGCTCGCGAATCACCGGCAGATCGACGGACTGTTCTTCACCGGTAGTTCGGATACCGGAACATTGCTGCACAAGCAATTCGGCGGGCGGCCGGAGATCGTTCTCGCGCTCGAGATGGGCGGCAACAATCCGCTCGTGATCGGCCCGGTCGCGGACCTCGACGCCGCCGTGCACCACACCATTCAATCGGCGTTTCTGTCGGCGGGGCAGCGTTGCACGTGCGCGCGCCGCATCTTCGTGCCCGACGATGCGTTCGGCGAGCGTTTCCTCGCGCGCCTGACAGAAGTGACCGCGCGCATCGGCGTCGGCGAATACAACGCCGATCCGCAGCCGTTCATGGGCGCCGTGGTGTCGGCGCGCGCGGCCGCGCGTTTGATCAGCGCGCAGGAGCGACTGCTTGCGAGCGGCGCGAAGGCGCTCCTGAAGATGGAGCAGCGCGATCCGCAGCTCGGCTTCGTCACGCCCGCGATTCTCGACGTGACCGAGGTGAAGGACCTGCCCGACGAGGAGCACTTCGGCCCGCTCGCGCAGATCATCCGTTACCACACCTTCGACGACGCGCTCGAACAGGCGAACGATACGGAGTTCGGCCTCTCCGCAGGACTGCTGGCCGACGACGAAGCGCTGTGGACACGTTTCCAGCGCACCATTCGCGCGGGCATCGTCAACTGGAACCGGCCGACCAATGGCGCTTCTTCGGGCGCGCCGTTCGGCGGCCCGGGCCGCTCGGGCAATCATCGGCCGAGCGCGTACTACGCGGCCGACTACTGCGCGTACCCGATGGCCTCCGTCGAAAGCGCGCAACTGAACATGCCCGCGAGCGTCTCGCCGGGCCTTCAATTCTGAGGATCGACGATGTTGCAAGCCACTGAAGCCAATTTCGACGGCCTGGTCGGCCCGACTCACAACTACGCGGGCCTGTCGTTCGGCAACGTCGCGTCTCAGAACAACGAGAAGTCGGTCGCGAATCCGAAGGCCGCGGCGCGCCAGGGTCTGCGCAAGATGAAGCAGCTTGCGGACCTCGGCTTTCATCAGGGCGTGCTGCCGCCGCAGGAACGTCCGTCGATGCGTCTGTTGCGCGAGCTCGGTTTTTCCGGCGACGACGCCTCGGTGATCGCGCGTGTCGCGAAGAATGCGCCCGAGTTGCTCGCGGCCGCGAGTTCGGCCTCGGCGATGTGGACCGCGAACGCGGCGACCGTGAGCCCGTCCGCGGATACGCATGACGGCCGCGTGCATTTCACGCCGGCCAATCTGTGCAGCAAGCTGCATCGCGCGATCGAGCATCAGTCGACGCGCCGCACGCTGCGCGCGATGTTCAGCGACACCGACCGCTTCGTCGTGCACGAGGCGCTGCCCGGTACGCCCGCGCTCGGCGACGAGGGCGCGGCCAATCACACGCGCTTTTGCGAGCAATACCGGGCGCGCGGTGTCGAATTCTTCGTGTATGGCCGCAGCGAGTATCGTCGCGGGCCGGAACCGAAGCGCTATCCGGCGCGCCAGACGTTCGAGGCGAGCCGCGCTGTCGCACATCGTCATGGCTTGCAGGAAGCGGCGACCGTGTACGCGCAACAGAATCCGGAAGTGATCGACGCCGGCGTTTTCCACAACGACGTGATCGCGGTCGGCAATCGCAATACGCTGTTCTGCCATCAGCTCGCGTTCGTCGAGCAGAACGCCGTGTACGACGAACTGCGCTCGAAACTCGCGAGCGTGCACGCGCAGTTCAATGTGATCGAAGTGCCCGACGCGCAGGTCAGCGTCGCCGATGCGGTGTCGTCGTATCTGTTCAACAGCCAGTTGCTGACACGCCCGGACGGCAAGCAGGTGCTGGTGGTGCCGCAGGAGTGCCGCGAAAATCGGCGCGTGGCCACGTATCTGGATGAGCTGACTTCGCGCAGTGGTCCGATCGACGAGGTGCTCGTGTTCGATCTGCGCGAGAGCATGAAGAACGGCGGGGGCCCCGCATGCCTGCGTCTGCGCGTCGTGCTCGATGACACCGAGCGCGCGGCAGTCGCGCCGGGTGTATGGATCAACGATGCGCTGTTCGGCCGTCTCGATGCGTGGATCGAAAAGCACTACCGCGATCGTCTCGCGCCGGCCGATCTGACTGATCCGCAGCTGCTGGTCGAATCGCGCACCGCGCTCGATGAGCTGACGCAAATCCTCGGTCTGGGCTCGCTGTATGACTTCCAGCGCTGAGCACGCGATGCTCGACGATTTTCTCGCATGGACGCTCGCGGGTTCGCAGCCTGCCGCGCATGAAGCGCAAGGCACCTGTGCGAATGGCGCGCGCTGGACCTGGCAGGACGACGGTGTCATTGTCATCGAGCCCTCGGAGCAGAACGCACACACCCGCAGCGTGCTCGTCTCGGCTGGCGTGCATGGCGATGAAACCGCACCGATCGAACTGTTGTCGCGCATCGTCGCCGATATCGCGCAGGGCCGCGCCGCGCTCGCGTGCCGGCTGCTGGTGATTCTCGGCAACGTCGATGCGATGCGCGACGGTGGCCGCTATCGCGACGACGATCTGAACCGGCTGTTCAGCGGTCGTCATCTGCAACTGCCGCACAGTCACGAAGCGCCGCGCGCGGCCGCGCTCGAACAGGCCGCGACGCGCTTTTTCGCGCAAGCGTCCGACGCGCCCGGCGCGCGCTGGCATATCGACATGCATACGGCGATCCGCGCGTCGGTGTTCGAGCGCTTCGCGTTGCTGCCGCATACCGGCCAACCCTTTTCGCGCGCGATGTTCGAATGGCTCGGTGACGCGCGCATCAGCGCGGTGCTGCTGCACACGACGAAGGGCAACACGTATTCGCACTTCACCGCGCAAGCGTGCGGCGCCGATGCGTGCACGCTCGAACTCGGCAAGGTGCGGCCGTTCGGCGAGAACGACCTGACGCGCTTCGAGGGCGCGGATCTCGCAGTGCGGGCGCTACTGGCCGGCACGCGAAGCAACGCACAAGCCGGCGCGCAAGCCGCGCTCCCGCGCGTGTTCACCGTCGTCGATCAGCTGACCAAGCAAAGCGACGCATTCGAACTGCTGCTCGCCCGCGACGTGCCGAACTTCACGCCGCTCGCAAAGGGCACCTTGCTCGCGCGCGACGGCGACTATCAGTACACGGTGCAGCGCGATGAAGAGCGCATCGTGTTTCCGAACCCGACGGTCAAGCCCGGCCTGCGCGCCGGTCTGCTCGTCGTCGACACCACGGCCGAAACGTTGCCCAGGCTTGTCTAGACAGGCTCCGTGTACAATCGCGGGCTTCGCGGCTGTCGCACCTGTCTACCGGTCACGGCGGCCGCGCGAGTCTGAAGCGCGGCGGGCGTATGCCGCCTGTCCGCGTCGATTCGGCTCCGATTTAGTCAACACCGTAGAGGAACACCCGTAATGAAGATGAATTGGCCGAACATGGCCGCGCTCGCGCTGTTCACGACGGCGGCGCTGACGGCAGGCACCGCATCGGCGGCTGAGATCAAGGAAGTGCGCTTCGGTGTCGAGGCGTCGTATGCGCCGTTCGAATCGAAGTCGCCGGCTGGCGAGTTGCAGGGCTTCGACATCGACGTCGGCAATGCCGTGTGCGCGAAGCTGAAGGCCAAATGCGTGTGGGTCGAGAACTCGTTCGACGGCCTGATCCCGGCGCTCGAAGCGCGCAAGTTCAGCGCGATCAACTCGGACATGACGATCACCGACCAGCGTCGCCAGGCGATCGACTTTACCGATCCGATCTACACGATCCCGAATCAGATGATCGCGAAGAAGGGCAGCGGTCTGCAGCCGACGCCCGCGTCGCTGAAGGGCAAGCACGTCGGCGTGCTGCAGGGCACGATCCAGGAAACGTATGCGAAGGCGCGCTGGGCGCCGGCCGGCGTCGACGTCGTGCCGTATCAGACGCAGGACCAGATATACGCGGACCTTGCGTCGGGCCGTCTCGATGCGTCGTTCCAGGATGCCGAAGCGGCATCGAAGGGCTTTCTGAAGAAGCCGCAGGGCGCGGGCTTCGAGTTCGCGGGTCCGGCCGTCAGCGACGACAAGCTGCTCGGCGCGGGTGTCGGCTACGGCGTGCGCAAGAACGACAAGGCGCTGAAGGATGCACTGAACGGCGCATTGAAGGAGCTGAAAGCGGATGGCACGATCGACCGCCTCGCCGCGAAGTACTTCGACGTGAAAGTCGTCCTCAAGTAACGGTGCTTGACATACAGAACGGCCGCCTGATGGCGGCCGTTCTGCTTTATGCGACTGTCGCAAACGCTCGACAATTATTTCGAGATATTGCCCCGTAAGCTATTCGCGCCCGATGACGCTGCGATAAAATTGCGAAGTACGCTGTGCGCGCGACGGACCTTTCACCGTCACGGAAACGCGCCAACGTGTAGCGAAAAACAGAACATAGCGGCCAGGCGCCAGCGGCGCCGAGCGGGGGACTGGAATGACCACCATCGCAATCGAGACTCTGAGCCACAGCGGCACGACCGACGACGCGTCGCTCATCGCCAGCTTCGCGCGGCAGCCCATTCTGAATCGGGACGGCATGCTGTGCGGCTACGAGATCAAGGTGCGTGCGCCTGAGCTGCCGCTCGACGACGCGGACCACGCTGCACCGCAAGCCGATACCGATCCCCATCCCGAAGCCGACACCTTGCCGGGCCGCGCGCCAACGCCGGCGCAACG
>ABYL01000170.1 GCA_000173575.1 Burkholderia sp. H160
GGCGGGGCTCGACAGCGGGCTCACGCGCGTGCCCTGGCGATCGGCGATCACGTAGCCGACCGCCGCGAGATGCTCGTACGCGATCACTACCGTGTTGCGCGACACGCCCATTTCGGCGGCGAGCAGCCGCGACGACGGCAGCAGCGACCCGGCCGGCAGACGGCCCGCGAGAATCGCCTGCTGTAGGCGCTCGATCAGCTGCTTTTGCAGCGCCGCGGGCCGGGCGGTGCCGCTCGCGGCGATGGCGTCGTCCGCGTGGACGAGCGGTCCGATGATTTCGATCATGTTGACTGGACCTATCGAATGGGCTTGCCGTGGATCTTTTGAACATACCACGTTTGCCGTATCGTACCTGCATCGATACGCATCAGCATCCTCCGCAACGCCCATTCATCGACAGGAGAACAGACATGGAACCCACACTTAACGCCTACGGCCAGCCGATCGGCGCACCGGTGCCAGGCTGGCACGGCGCGCAGCTGCCGGGCCGCGAGCCGATGACCGGCCGCTATTGCCGGCTCGAAGCGGTCGACGTCGAGCGCCACGCGGCGGACCTCTTCGACGCGTACCAGTCGGCCACCGATGGCCGCGACTGGACCTATCTCGCGGTCGGCCCGTTCGACAGCCTTGCGGCCTATCGTGAGCATCTGACGCGGATGGCGGCATCGAAAGATCCGCTGCACTACGCGGTGATCGACCTCGCGACAAGCAAGCCGGTCGGCACGCTCTCGCTGATGCGGATCGATCCCGCCAACGGCGTGATCGAGGTCGGCCACATCACATATTCGCCGCGACTCAAGCGCACGCGCATCGCGACCGATGCGATGTTCGTGCTGCTCGGCGAAGTGTTCGACAAGCTCGGTTATCGACGCTTCGAATGGAAATGCGATTCGCTGAACGAGCCATCGCGCAAGGCCGCGCTGCGCTATGGATTTACTTTCGAGGGGATCTTCCGGCAGGCGATCGTCTACCGCGAGCGCAATCGCGACACAGCATGGCATTCGATCATCGACAGCGAATGGCCGGCGTTGCGCTCGTGCTATCAGCAGTGGCTCGATGCGGGCAATTTCGATGCGCAAGGACAGCAAATCCAGCGGCTCGCGGATCTTATCGCGCAGCGGCGAGCGGCGGACGCGGCGCGGTAACACCAGGCGATCGAATCAGCTCGCCGCCAACCCGGCAAGCGAGCCAACTTCGCCCTACACTGCCCACATACGTTCGCGCGACCTCGCCGGTGCGATTCTCACTGCGGCCCCGGCCTGAGCGACGCGTGCCATGTTCCACGCCCCTCACTACCCAGCCGATGAAATCCCGCCTGCGCTACCTGAGCGCATTGCTCGTCAACGTCGCGCTACCCTGGCTTGCCTACGGGCTCGCGTTGCCGCACTGGGGGCAGGCGGGCGCGCTCGCCGCGTCGGCGCTGCCGGTGATTGTATGGATGACGGTGGATCTGCTGCGTTATCGGCATTTCGACGCCCTGAGCGCGCTCGTGCTCGCGGGCGTGCTGCCAGCGCTCGCGACGAGGCTCATCTTCGGCAATACGAGTCTGCTATTGATCGAAGATCCGATGGTCTCGGGCTTTATCGGCATCACGTTTCTCGCGTCGCTCGCGCTGCGCAAGCCGATGGTGTTCTACCTTGCGCGCTCGACGGTGTCGCGCGAAGACCATCGCGGCGCCGAACTGTTCGAGCGACATTGGCGTGATCGTCCGACGCTCGTCGGCTATATCCGCCTGATGACGCTCGTGTGGGGCGTCGGCATGATCGGCGAGAACATCGTGCGCACCGCGATCGTTCTGCACTGGCCGAATGACCCGCGCTCGGCGCTCGCATCCACCGTGGTGCGTTACGGCGTGTATGCGGTGCTGACACTGTGGACGTTCCTGATGCGCCGGCGCATCAAGCGGGACGCGCAGCGCTATCCCGCTGATGAGCCGGCGGCGGGGAGTTCGGCGGCTGGTGCGTGAATGACGGCGTTGGCGGCCAAATCGCACGAACGGCTACTTCGGGGCTGAAAGATTCAGTCGTGCGGCCAGATCCGGATGCGCTTCGCCAAGACATCGAAGTACCAGCGCTCCGAGCTCGCGGGCCGACTCGTCATCCAATGGAGTTTCCGACGCTTCAGGAATATCGAAGAACATCGCCCGATCCAAGGTAGCTTGAATCGCACAACGCGACACGTTGCTCGTTTTGAGCGTATTCGTTTTGTCATCGTTGATGAAGACGACAGCAAGATCTCGGACCGTCAATAGCCTCTACAGCGGTTGTATGTTTCAAAAGCACGTTGTTCGCACGCAAGGTGAGTTCTCAGGTCCCCACCGTAGGTCTGTGACAGCATCTTGCACGCGATCATATTGCGCCCGAACGGCTTCGTGCTGACTTGCATCGAGTTCGTCGGCGACGTGGCCTATGCTAAGTCCTGGTGGTGCCGGTTCCTGTGTGACCTGGCTTTGTATAGCCCGGCCGTAGCGGGTCGTTCAACCCGATTTGATTGGATAGGGGTCGGCTCAAAATCATTGCGTCACTCTCGCAATCCTTGCTACCGACTTCTTCCAAGTAGGTTATTGATTGCAGCACATTTTGGAATTTTTGACGTTTCCATATCTTCAGGACAAGCCAGCCACTTATAGAATTCCAGTTCCTGCGACGCGATATTTAACCGGCATTCCGCAACCTGAAAACCCGTATCGGGAGCATAGCGATCACTCCACTCGTTAAAAGAATAAGCAATTAATGGACAGTCCGATGATATTTTTTCATTCCATATTCCGAAATTCTTGTCTAGAGCGATTTGTTTATCTCCCGTCGTGACCTTTCTGATGCCTCGATACAGCTTCTCTGCGTCAGCGAGAATTTTTTCTGTGTCGGCATTCGTGCAGGCAAGAAAATCGTTTCGCGTTTTTGCCTTTTTTTCACATGCCGTATCCGCAAACACTGAAATAGATGCCGATATCATTGTTACGGCCACAATGGCTTTAATGGCTGTTGTCATATTTTCCTTCTTTGAAAAGACTGCCTTCTGAGCGACGACGCTTGATCAGTCCACGCGGCCGCACACCGCCAGCCATCGTATATTCCAAAAATTTTGCTGGCACGCGATCATAGTGACCCGAGTTAACAAGTTTCAACAAGCCAGCATTACCACTTGGAAGATTATATACAAAGCAAACGAGTGCATCGTACTCGTACTGATATAGTGGCACGTGAATTTTTCTATTTACAATGTGCTCCGGGTATTCAAGATCAATCAGCAGTAACTCTCGCGCCTGGGCAATCGTTATGCCATTACGAAATGGCGCTTCAGACGCCACACCGGATATTGGCCCCATATGAACCAGATGCCCATATCCAACAGTTGTATTGCCTCCTTTACCAGCACCGTCGTTATCATATAGATGCGAAATGAAAGCTTCCCAGCCTGCAATGAAAGTTATCCCTTGTTGCGATATCTTCCAGGGTTTGCACAGCCTACCCGATTGGACAGTCACGCATGAATTCGGATTTGTATTCGTTACCGCTGTTCCAAGTGCGTCTGGCATTATGCCTCCTCTCTGTGACCAACATAAACATATACGGGTTGAGCGCCGTTTGTTTTGTAACGTTTAGTGCGCCCCAAACCATCCGTTACGCCGTGGGCGAGCGAACCAGACGGCAGACGAACCGTGTAATACGTGTCGCGCATAACGCGGCCGTCTCCATCTATGAGTGTGTATTGCTCGTCGTGAGTGCGATCCTTCGACGTTAGCGCTGGCGCTGCCTTGCGTCCGCGACATTCGCACGCCCATGCGTAACCCAAGGCTTCGGCCATGGCGTAACCGGTTCGAAGCGAACGCACCCGATCAAACGGAAAGAACTCTCCGGTTTCGACGTTCAGGGCCTGTGCGTGCGGCATCGGCGGGAAATTGGAATATATCGAATAGGTAATGCGGCAAAGGTCACAGACCTCTTCGTCCGTCGTCCCGCTCCCGGTACTTTTCTGTTTCTGTTGATCCATTGGATTCCTCATGAATGTTCTGGCGATGCCACTAGAATTGACCACCGAACGGGCCAGGGTCAACAGCTTTAAATCGGGATAGGCCCGTTTTGACAACTATTTACGATTGTTTCGGCTATCTCATTTCTATTGCATATTCCTCCTCGCGCACGATGAAGAAAGGCGCCATTAAGCCGCCTTTATCGTCATGGATCAAAGCTGGTCAGTGTTTCGTCCATGAAGCGTCCATCGCCGCCAGTTTCGCGTTGACGCCTTCCGTAGCGTCAGCGAGAATCGCTGCCGCTTCCTCCGGTTTCAGTTGGCGCTGGGGAAGCCCCTCGGCGTCGAGGGCAAGCACGGTGAACAGTTCCTGATCGCTGTGACTAGTCCCGTGGTAGTTCTCGCCGAACTGGATCATGAGCTCCAGCATGTCCGGGTGTTCGTGTCTTTCCTCGACGGTCACAGCAGAACTCCCGAACATCGAGGTCGCAAGTGAAATCAGGAGTTGAAGTTGCTGCTCCTGCCGCTCACAAAGATGGAAGGCGGCAAGCCCGATCCGTTCAAACTGGAGAGTGTCTACAGGGGGGACGGGAGGGAGATTGCTTTTTGGTTGCCGGGACTCGCCGAAGGACAGCGCGTCAGCAGCATCGCACGCAAGCATCTATTTGGAGAACGGCAGCAGTTACTACGAGCTGAATGAACTGGGCTACGTGCCGCTTCTTCAATTGGACGATGGCACGTTCCTGCGTGAAGGTCCGGTCATCGCACAGTATCTCGCCGATCAACGGCCCGAGTCGCGATTGATACCGGCTCACGACACGATGAAACGCTACCGGATACTCGAATGGCTGAACTTCCTGACTTCAGAAGTTCACAAAGGATATATCCCGCTGCTCTATGCCGTTGCTGCGGGGAAATATATCGATACCGCGAGACCGAAGCTCGCCAGCAGATATGCGTGGATCAATGAGACGCTTGACGGAAAGCGGTACCTGACAGGCGACAGCTTTTCGATCGCCGACGCCTATCTATTCGCGCTAACTGGCTGGGGAAAGGCGACGTGGATGAAGTCCGTCTACAACGCGGACATCGACCTCAGTTCGTATCACCACCTTCAGGCCTGGTACGAACGTGTGAGGGAGCGGCCCGCGGTTCTGCGCGTGCTGAACTCGGAAGGGTTGCGAAGCAACTGAGCCGGATCTTGCGCAGAAGCATCTTCATCATCGCGACAACGCCGAATCCCACGCCGAGCGTGGCGATCCGCGAAGACATCACAGCCGAAGTCACCGCGATCAGCGGCTTCATCAGCGAACTGGAGCGCAAGGCCCGAACGCCAGCGACGTGAGCGCCGTAACGATCCGCTCTGCCCCGCCAGCCCCTCCTACGTGATCTCGTACCCTCCTTCATCCGAGGGCGAATTCCGTGCCAAGCGCGATTCACACCGTGCGTGGTAAATTCAAACGTCGGCAAGAAAACTCCAGGAACGTTCGGGCGACCTGAACATTTTTGTCCGGTCCACCCGCCACTGGCGATACAAGGTAGATCGATGATCGACGTGAGTCAGCGTATTGTCTGGCAGCGCCTCTACGTTGCATTGTGGGGCTGCGTCGCGCTGGCCGGATGTATGGTCGGCCCCGACTACCACTCGCCGCCCGCGCCGGCCACCGACACCTTCACCGCCACGCCGCTGCCCGACCAGACCGCCTCCGCGCCCGGCCCCGCCGGTCTGCCGCAGCGTTTCGCTCCGGCCCAGGACATTCCCGCAGCGTGGTGGACACTCTTTCATTGCGAGCCGCTCGACGCGCTGATCCGCGAGGCCATCACCAACAGCCCCAACATGGCCGCGGCGCAGGCCGCGTTGCGACAAGCCCGCGAGAATTACTCCGCGCAGGCAGGCGGCACCTTGCTGCCCAGCGTCGACGCGCAACTGAACGCCACGCGCGAAAAAATCAACGGCGTCACGTTCGGCCAGCCCGGCCTCGTCGAGGAATTCAATCTCTACAACGCGTCGGTCAACGTCTCGTACAAGCTCGACGTGTTCGGCAGCGCGCGCCGCGAACTCGAAGCGCTGCACGCGCAGATCGACTATCAGCACTTCCAGCTGCAGGCCGCCTATCTCGCGATATCGGCCAACATCGTGACCGCGGCCGTCAAGGAAGCGTCGGTGCGCGCTCAGATCAATGCGACCGAGCGGATCGCCGCCGAGGAAGAGCAGCAGCTGAGCGTGCTCGACCAGCAGTTCGCACTCGGCGGCGTAAGCCGCGCGGCCGTGCTCGCGCAGGAAACGCTGCTCGCGCAGACCCGCGCGACCCTCCCGCCGCTGCATCAGCAGCTCGATCAGGCGCGTCATCAGCTCGCGGTGCTCGCCGGCAAGCTGCCGAGCGACACCACGGTGCCCGACTTCACGCTCGACATGTTCTCGCTGCCCGACACGCTGCCCGTGAGCCTGCCGTCGTCGCTGGTACGCCAGCGCCCCGACATCCTCGCCGCCGACGCCACGCTGCATCAGGCGAGCGCGCAGGTCGGCGTCGCGACT
The DNA here is from genome assembly GCA_000173575.1 of Burkholderia sp. H160. Classification (GTDB taxonomy): domain Bacteria; phylum Pseudomonadota; class Gammaproteobacteria; order Burkholderiales; family Burkholderiaceae; genus Paraburkholderia. The sequence continues at coordinate 6,509 of ABYL01000170.1, forward strand.
GCAGCGATGTATCCGCAGATCACGCTGTCCGCGAGCTACGGCGCCGAGGCGTTGACGCCCGCAGAGGTGCTCAGGGCGGGCAGCACGATCTGGAGCATCGGCGCGGGCTTGCTGCAACCGGTCTTTCACGGTGGCCAGCTGAACGCGCAGAGGCGCGCGGCCGAAGCTGCCTACGAGCAGGCCGGCGCGCAATACCGCGAGACGGTGCTGCTCGCATTCCAGAACGTCGCGGACACGCTGCGCGCGCTCGAGCACGACGCGACCGGCCTCAAGGCACAGACCGACGCGTCACGCGCCGCGAGCGATTCGCTCGAACTGACGCGCGGGCAGTATCGCGTCGGCGGCGTGAGCTACATCGCGCTGCTCGATGCGCAACGCCAATATCAGCAAACGGTGGTGAGTCTCGCGCAGGCGCAGGCAGCGCGCTACGCCGACACAGCGGCGCTGTTCCAGGCGCTCGGCGGCGGCTGGTGGAATGCCGCCGTGCCTGAGTCCGCGGCTGCACCGCATTGACGGCGCCCCACGCCGAGCAAGGACGTCACGATGACCGAAAGAAAACCAATGACAAAGCGGATGGTGATCATGTTGATCAGCGTCGGCCTGCTGCTCGCCGCGCTGGTCGGCTTCAACCTGTTCCGCGCGCACATGTTCGCGAAGTTCATGGCGGCCAACACCGCGCCGCCCGCGACGGTCTCGGCGGTGGTGGTCCACTATCAGTCGTGGCAGCCGCAGCTCGCGGCGGTCGGCAGCCTGCGCGCGGTGCGCGGCGTCGACGTGACGACCGAAGTCGCCGGCCTCGTGCGCGATGTGGCGTTCGTGTCGGGGCAGGAAGCGAAAGCCGGGCAGATCCTCGTGCGACTCAATGCCGACAGCGACGTCGCGCTGCTGCAATCGCTGCAGGCCGCGGCGGAACTCGCGCAGACGGTGTACGAGCGCGACCGCGCGCAGTACGACATCAAGGCGATCGCGAAGGCGCAGCTCGACGCGGACGCTGCCGACCTCAAGGGCAAGAAGGCGCAGGTCGCGCAACAGCAGGCGCTCGTCGACAAGAAGACGATTCGCGCGCCGTTCGCGGGTCGCCTCGGCATCACGACGATCAATCCGGGGCAATACCTGAATCCGGGCGATGCGATCGTCACGCTGCAAGCGATCGATCCGATCTACGCCGACTTCTCGGTGCCGCAACAGCAGCTCGGTCAGCTCGCGATCGGCGCGATCGTCAGCGTCGATACCAACGCGTACAGCGGGCAAACTTTCACCGGCAAGATCCAGTCGGTGAGCCCGAAGGTCGATAGCACGACGCGCAACGTGCAGATCGAAGCGAGCGTCGACAATCGCGAGCGCAAGCTGCTGCCCGGCATGTACGCGAACGTGAAGATCGACTCGGGCGCCGCGGCGCGCTACCTGACGCTGCCGCAAACGGCGATCACCTACAACCCGTACGGCGCGACCGTGTTCATCGTGAAGCCCGGCACGCAGCCCAACGCGCAGGGCAAGACGCTGCCCGTCGCACAACAGGTGTTCGTGACGCCGGGCCCGACGCGCGGCGACCAGGTGGCGATTCTCAAGGGTGTCGACGACGGTACGCAGGTCGTGACGAGCGGCCAGATCAAGCTGAAGAACGGCACCCCGCTGATCGTCGATAACCGCGTCCAGCCGTCGGACAGTCCGAATCCGGCGCCACAGGAACAATAAGCGAGGAGGCCGCCCGATCATGTTCACGGACATCTTCATCCGCCGGCCGGTACTCGCTTCCGTCGTGAGCCTGCTGATCCTCGTGCTTGGGCTGCGCGCGCTCGCGGTGCTCAAGGTCAGCCAGTATCCACAGACCGAGAACGCGGTCGTCACGATCAAGACGGACTACTACGGTGCGAACGCTGACACCATCGCAGGCTTCATCACTCAGCCGCTCGAAGCGGCGATCGCGCAGGCGCAAGGCATCGACTACATGTCGTCGACGAGCGTCACGGGCGTGTCGACGATCATCGCGACGCTGCGCCTGAACTACGACTCGAACCGCGCGCTGACCGAGATCAACACGCAGATCGGCTCGGTGCGCAACCAGTTGCCGCCGCAGGCTCAGCAGCCGGTGCTCACGGTGCAGACCGGGCAGACCACCGACGCGATGTACATGGGCTTCTACAGCAGCGTGCTGCCGAGCAATAACGTCACCGATTACCTGCTGCGCGTGGTCAAGCCGAAGCTCGATTCGATCCAGGGCGTGCAGACCGCCGAAGTGCTCGGCGGCCGGCAGTTCGCGATGCGCGCATGGCTCGATTCGGCGCGGCTCGCCGCGCACGGCGTGAGCGCGAGCGACGTGTTCACCGCGCTCGGTAACAACAACTATCTCGCGACGCTCGGCACGACGAAGGGGCAGATGGTCAGCGTCGACCTCGACGCGGGCACGGACCTGCATACCGTCGACGACTTCAAGCAGCTCGTCGTCAAGCAGAAGAACGGCTCGATCGTGCGTCTCGAAGATGTCGCGAACGTCGTGCTCGGCGCCGACAGCTACGACTTCAACGTCGCGTTCAGCGGCAAGCGGTCAGTGTTCATCGGCATCAAGGTCGCGCCGGACGCGAACATTCTCGACGTCGCGAAGCGCGTGAAAGCCGTGTTTCCCGATCTCCAGAAGCAGTTTCCGACCGGCATGACGGGCGACATCGTTTATGACGCGACCGATTTCGTGAACACCGCGATCCAGGAAGTGATCAAGACACTCGTCGAAGCGCTCGTGATCGTGACGATCGTGATCTTCCTGTTTCTCGGCACCTTCCGCGCGGTGATCGTGCCGTTGATCGCGATGCCGCTGTCGCTGATCGGCACGTTCTTCGTGATGCAGGTGCTCGGCTATTCGATCAATCTGCTCACCCTGCTCGCGCTCGTGCTCGCGATCGGGCTCGTCGTGGACGATGCGATCATCGTCGTCGAGAACGTCGATCGTCATATGAAGCACGAAGGCAGGACACCCTACGACGCCGCGCTGATCGCCGCGCGCGAACTCGGCGGTCCGATCGTCGCGATGACCGTCGTGCTGATCGCCGTGTACGCACCGATCGGCTTCCAGGGCGGGCTGACGGGCGCGCTCTTCACCGAGTTCGCGTTCACGCTCGCGGGCGCGGTGACGGTGTCGGGCGTGATCGCACTGACGTTGTCGCCGATGATGTGCTCGCGCTTCTTCCGCGCCGAGCAGGAGTCGGGGCGCTTCACGCGTTTCGTCGACCGTCAATTCGAGCGCGTGCATCGCGGCTACGGCCGCCTGTTGCACGCCACGCTCGATACCTGGCCCGTGTTCGTGATCATGGGCGCACTGCTGCTGTCCGGCACGGTGTATCTGTTCATGACCTCGAAGTCGGAGCTCGCGCCGCAGGAAGACCAGGGCGTCGTGCTCTCGCAGATCATCGGGCCGCCGAACGCGACGATCCAGCAGATGCAGACCTACGCGGACCAGGTGTTCGACGCGTCGAAGACCTTGCCCGAATACGCGCAGATGTTCCAGCTCACGGGCACGCCGACCATCAACCAGGGCATCGGCGGCGTGCTGTTCAAGACCTGGGATCAGCGTGGCAAGAACGCGACCGTGCTGCAGCAGGAGTTGCAGCAGAAGTGGAATGAGATCGCGGGTGCGCGCGTCGCGGCGTTCCAGTTTCCGCCGCTACCGGGCTCGCAGGGCCTGCCGGTGCAGTTCGTGATCAGCACGACCGAGCCGTTTGAAAACCTCAACGAGGTGTCTCAAGCGGTGCTGGAAAAGGCGCGCGAGAGCGGCATGTTCTTCTTCGTCGATAGCGATCTGAAGATCGACAAGCCGGAAGCGGTGCTCGTCGTCGACCGCGACAAGGTGGCCTCGCTCGGGCTGTCGCAAAGCGACGTCGGACAGGCGCTCGGTTCGGCGCTGGGCGGCGGCTACGTCAACTACTTTTCGATCGCCGGGCGCTCGTACAAGGTGATTCCGCAGGTGTTGCAGACCGACCGGCTCAATCCGTCGCAGGTGCTCGACTACTATCTGCGCACGCCGGACGGCAGCGTGATTCCGGCATCGACGGTCGCGCATTTGAAGCACAGCGTCGTGCCCGAATCGATCAATCACTTCCAGCAGTTGAACTCGGCGACGATCTCCGGCGTGATCGTGCCGGGCGTGTCGCAAGGCCAGGTGCTCGATTTTCTGCGCAAGGCGACCGCCGAGGTCGCGCCGGCCGGCTATGCGGCCGATTACTCGGGCGGGTCGCGCCAGTTCGTGCAGGAGTCGGGCGGCTTCGTCATCACGCTGATGCTCGCTACGATCATCGTGTTCCTCGCGCTCGCGGCGCAATTCGAGAGCTTCCGCGATCCGATCGTGATCCTGATCTCGGTGCCGATGGCGCTGTTCGGCGCGCTGATCTTCATCAACATCGGCCTGACGACGCTTAACATCTACACGCAGGTCGGCCTCGTGACGCTGATGGGGCTCGTCAGCAAGCACGGCATCCTGATCGTGCAGTTCGCCAACCAATTGCAGCGTGCGGGCCGCACCAAGCGTGAAGCGCTCGAAGAAGCCGCCGGAGTACGGCTGCGCCCGATCCTGATGACAACCGCGTCGATGGTGCTCGGCGTGGTGCCGCTCGTGATCGCGTCGGGCGCGGGCGCCGCGGGCCGCAACGCGATGGGGCTCGTGATCTTCACGGGAATGTCGATCGGCACGCTGTTCACGTTGTTCGTCGTGCCGGCGATGTATATGTTCCTGGCCGCCGATCATCAGCGGCATGCTCAGGCGTGATGGACGTGAGGTCGGCCGCGACGCGCTAAGATTGAGGCCGCCGGGCGTCCGCATCGCCCGGCGATAACGACAAAAGCATTGCCTCGGAGAATCAGATGTCTGAAGAATATGAAGTGCATGGTCCGCACGACCATGCTGTCGAACACGCCGGCCAGGCCGCGCATCACGACGCCGATCCGTTCGCGAGCCGCATGGCCGTGATGACCGCGATCCTCGCGACGATCGGCGCGCTGTGCGCGTACCAGAGCGGCAACGCCGAAAACCTCGCGCTGTTCTACAAGAACGAAGCCGCAATCAAGAAGACCGAAGCAGCGAACCAGTGGAGCTACTATCAGGCGAAGGGCGAAAAGGAAAACCTCGCCGAGCTCGGCGCGGCGCTGTCGGCACCCAATAGCGACGCGCACACGAAATTCCTCGCCGACGTCGAGAAATACAAGCAGCAGAAGGAGCCGATCCGCGCGAACGCCGAAGCGATCGAAAAACAGGTCGTTGCCGCCGACACGCGCAGCGAAGCGCTGCTGCACGGCCATCATCGCTGGGCCCAGGCGACTCTGCTGATTCAGGTCGCGATTGCGCTGTGCGCGATCACGCTGCTCACGCGCAAGAACTGGCTGCGCAATCTGTCGTACTTCGTCGCGGGAACGGGCATCCTGACCGCGGGCGCGGCGTTTTTCGGGCTATGAGCGCGGTGTTTGCGTTGCCTTTCACCCAAGGCTTTTCATCAGGGAGTGCGTCGTGATCGATGGGTCCGCCGTGGTCGGCGTGTTTTCCGTGTATATCGCCGGCGTAGTGAGTCCTGGCCCGAACTTCGTCGCGGTCGCGCACAAGGCCGCATCGGCGACGCGTATCGAAGCGCTCGCGATGGTCGCCGGCATCGTGCTCGTCAATCTGTTCTGGGCAAGCTGCGCGATTCTCGGCGTCGGCATCGTATTCGCCGCGTTTCCGTGGCTCGCGCTCGTGGTCAGGATTATGGGCGCGTGCTATCTGCTGTGGTTCGGCGGACGGCTGATCTTCAACGCCTCGGCGGCGCGGCAGGCGGTGCTCGTCAAGGCACCGGCGGGCGGCTTTCGACAGGCGTTCGCGCAGGGCTTTGCGACCAACATCGCGAATCCGAAGTCGATGGCGTTCTTCGCCGCGGTGTTTTCGTCGGCGGCGCCCGCGCATGTGAGCACCGGCACGTTTGCCGCGATGCTCGGCATGGTGTTCGTCGTCGCGAGCAGCTGGTATGGGTTCGTCGCACTGGCGTTGTCGCACGAGCGAATCGCGTCGGCGTACCGGCGCGGCAAGATGTGGGTCGATCGCGTGTGCGGTGGGTTGATCGTTGCGTTGGGAGTGCGGCAGCTGATTCGTTGAGGCGGCCCTGCTCTGTGCGCAGCACCAATGTGCCAGCACCAACGTGCCAGCACCAATGTGCCAGCACCAACGTGCCGGCCTCAATGCGCAAGCCCGCGCGCGCGGTCCAGTAACAACTCGCGCTCGCGCGTATTGCGCGTCATGGCCGCGGCGCGCTCGAACTCCGCGCGCGCTTCATCGACGCGTCCAAGCTTGACCAGCAGATCGCCACGCACGCTCGGCAGCCAGTGATAATTCGCGAGCGCCGCATTGCCGGCGAGCGCATCGACGATCTCGAGTCCGGCCGCCGGGCCGAACGCCATCCCCACCGCGACCGCGCGATTCAACTCGACCACCGGCGACGGCGCGACCTGCGCCAACGCATCGTAGAGCGCGACGATCTGTGCCCAGTCGGTGT
>ABYL01000169.1 GCA_000173575.1 Burkholderia sp. H160
CGCCGCGTCGGGCATGCACGGCGCGCGCACGGGCGGCCTCGTGGTGGCCGCGCACGGCCGCCACTATCTGGTCGCCCCCGAAGATGGCGGCGCGCTGCTGCAATGCTTCCCGCGCGGCAAACGTAGCGAGGTCGCGGTCGGCGATCGCGTGATCTACGAGCCGACCTCGGCGGATCAAGGCGTGATCGTCGAGATCGGCGCGCGGCGCAATCTGCTGTATCGCTCGGATCAGTACAAATCGAAGCTGTTCGCCGCGAACCTCGATCAGTTGTTGATCGTGCTCGCAACTGAACCGCACTTCAGCGAGGATCTGCTCGGCCGCGCGCTCGTCGCCGCCGAGGAGAATGAGTTGAAGCCGCTGATCGTGCTGAACAAGATCGACGTCACCGCTGCTCTGGACGGCGCGCGTGAGCGGCTCGAGCCGTATCGCGCGCTCGGCTATCCGGTGCTCGAAGTGTCGATCCGCATGCAGCCCGAGGCGGCACGCGCCACGTTGATCGAACATCTGCACGGTCATGCGACGCTGCTGCTCGGCCAGTCCGGTATGGGCAAATCGACGCTCGTGAACCTGCTGATTCCCGATGCCGAGGTCGCGACGCGCGAGATCTCGACCGCGTTGAACAGCGGGCGTCATACGACGACGTTCACGCGTCTCTATCCGCTGCCGGAGTCGGATGGTGCGGTCGTCGTGAACGGCGCGGCCGGCGCGCTGATCGACTCGCCGGGCTTCCAGGAATTCGGCTTGCACCACCTGACCGAAGGCCGGCTCGAACGCGCGTTCCCGGAGTTCCGGCCGCTGCTGCCGAACTGCCGTTTCTACAACTGCCATCATCTGCACGAACCTGGCTGCGCGATCCTCGAAGCGGTCGCCGACGGCCGCATCCGCCGCGAGCGGCATGCGCTGTATGCGCAGCTCGTGCACGAGGCCAGCCAGATCGTCCGCTGACATGAAACTGATGCGTGCGCCGAACCTGATCATCGGACAGCACTGGGTCAATGTGCTGGAGACCGCGGGCATCGCGTGCGAGTTGCACAACCGCTATCTGAACGGCGCGCTCGGCGAGATTCCAGCCGATCAGTGCGCGCCGGAGCTATGGCTCGTCGATGAACGCGATGAGGCGATCGCGCGGCGGCTGATCGAAGCGGCGTCGCGAGGGCCGGCGCCGGGTACGCCTGGATGGCAATGTCGGCAGTGTGGCGAGATGCTCGAGCCGCAATTCACCGTGTGCTGGCAATGCGGGACCGCGCGGGATCCGTTGAAGGGGTGAAGCGCAGTCGGGAATTGAAAAAGCCGGGTGATGCCCGGCTTTTTTGCGTGCTGTTACACCAACCACGTGCGCGCGTCACCCGAGCCACACCGCGATCGTAAGCATCAACAGCAGGATCATCCACAGCACGACCGCGCGCCAGACGAGCCCGACCGCCGATTGCAGGGTGCGCGGCGTGCAGTCGTCGCCGACCTGCATCGGACCGCCGTCACCGGTTGCGAGCGCGTCGAGGCTCGACGGCTCAGCGAGCGGGCCGGCCAGGCGCGCACCGAGCGCCCCGCTGCCCGCCGCGAGCAGCACGCCGTCGTTCGTATCGGGCCACTGCCGCGCATGATTGCGCCACGCGTAGATCGCATCCTCGAAATTTCCGACGATCGCGAAGCCCATCGACGTGAGCCGTGCCGGCACCCAGTCGATCACGAAGAACACGCGCTGCGCGAAGCTCGAAAACGCGACGGTGCGGTCGTCGGCCGGCAGTACCCATGCGCGCGCCAGATACTCCGCGCAACGGTACAGCACGGCGCCGGCGGGACCGACCGGAATCAGAAACCAGAAGAACACGCCGAACACATGACGGTGCGACGCGACCACCGCATGGATCAGCGTATGACGGACGATCTCGCTGACCGGCATGTCGATGGTATCGAGCCCGGTCCATTCGTTGAGGATTTCGCGCGCGCGCGGCACGTCGTCGTTGTTCAACGCGAGATGGATGTCGGTGAAGTAATGGCTGAACTGCCGGAAGCCGAGCGTGAAGTACAGCACGACGACGTTCCACAGGAACGCGAGCAGGAAATGAATGTGATACAGCACGTAGTAGACGAGCGCGACCGCGAGCGTCCAGGGCACCACCACGACGAGCCAAGCGAGCAGACCGTGGCGTTGCTTGCCGGCATCGAATCCTTGCGCCGCCGACTCCGCATGGTATTGAAGCAACGCCGACACCGGATTGTTCGGCGACAGCGCGCGTACCTGTTCAATGATCAGGGCCAGCAATACGGAGAAAAAAGTCATGCGATGCGCCGTGCTTTTTAAGTTATTACGATTGTTTTATAACGATAGCACAGGGTCGGATGAGTCTGAGCGAGCAGGCTGACAAAGCGCCAACGAGTGCGTCGTTCGCGCAACTGCGCGTCGGCGACGCATCGATGCGAGCGTGTCACTCACGCGGCGAGGAACCGATACAGGTTGCGCAGCATCGCAGCCGTGGCACCCCAGATGAAATGATGGCCGCCTTGCACGGCCGCTGACGCCGCCGTCTCCGCGCCGCGCTGGCCGCCGCGCGGATACGGCATCGCGAAGAAGCGGCGCTCGCCGCCGTCATAGCGAAACAGGCGCTCTTCATGGTTGGCCGGGTTCATCAGGAACGCGAGCGGCACTTCGAAGACTTCGGCCACTTCGAGCGTGTCGATTTCCAGCGAGAACGGCGGGTGCACTAGGGCGATGACCGGCGACACGCAAAAGCCGGTACCAGTCAGATAGTCGGGCAACGCGCCGAGAACTTCGACGCGCGACGCGTCGAGGCCAACCTCTTCGCGTGCTTCGCGCAGCGCCGTTGCAGTCGCATCGGCGTCGAACGGTTCCTGACGGCCGCCGGGGAAACTCACCTGGCCGGCGTGATCGTTCAGATGGTCGGCGCGCTGCGTGAGTAGTACCGTGAGGCCGTGCGCACGTACGACGAGCGGCACCAGCACCGCGGCCACCCGTGGATCGAGTTCGGTATTGCGCCAAGGCGCATCGGCAATTTTCTCGGGCGTCCAGGCAAGCTGCCGTTCGAAGCGCGCCCGTAGTGCATCGGGCGTCAGCCGCTCGCCCGCGACTGGTGGCAGATCGGCGCCCGTCGCGATGACAGGCAGGGTTTCGGGCTCAAAGACAGGGCGGATCAACGGGTCTCTCTGACGAGCGGGGACATGCCGCTATTTTGACCTGGCCAACAAAAAAGCACCCGCGAGGGGTGCTTTTTCTTACAGCATTTACGCTTGGGAAGCAGCGCGGTCCTTCGAGACCAGCTTTTCCTTGATTCGAGCCGACTTGCCCGAACGCTCGCGCAGATAGTACAGCTTCGCACGACGCACATCGCCGCGACGCTTGACGACGATGCTTGCCAGCAGCGGCGAATACGTCTGGAACGTACGCTCGACGCCTTCGCCCGACGAAATCTTGCGGACGATGAACGACGAATTCAGACCACGGTTACGCTTGGCGATCACGACGCCTTCGTAAGCCTGCACACGCTTACGCGTGCCTTCAACCACGTTCACGCTGACGATGACCGTATCGCCCGGATTGAAATCCGGAATGGTCTTTTCGCCGAGAACGCGCGCGATTTCTTCCTGCTCGAGTTTTGCAATCAGATTCATCACTGACTCCTAGATCCATCTTGTCGGCGTTCGTACCTGCCTCACGCGGTTACTGCGTTCGGCTACGGCCCCGATAGAGGATGGGTTCACATCTGGCACCGCACACGCATGTACGGCACCGCCTTGTGTCCGCTCGAAAGACCGGGGCCTCAGGCCGTCGGTTCATCCTTCGCGAGACTTGCGAGCCACGCCTCGTCGGCACGGCTCAGCATTCTGTTCTTTCTGGCCTTCACGATCAGATCGGGCCGTTTGTTCAGCGTGTTGCGAAGCGCTTCGCGCCGCCGCCACGCTTCGATTTCCGCGTGATGTCCGCCGAGCAGCACATCAGGCACTCGCACGCCCTCGTACTCCTCGGGACGCGTGTAGTGCGGACAATCGAGCAGCACGTCGACAAAGCTGTCCTGCACCGCCGACTGCGAGTCGTTCAGCACGCCAGGCAACTGACGCACGACTGCATCCATCAACGCCATCGCGGGCAACTCGCCACCCGACAGCACGAAGTCGCCAAGGCTGATTTCCTCGTCGACGACACGGTCGAGCAGACGCTGGTCGATCGCTTCGTAACGCCCGCACAACAGAATCAGACCGGGTTCGGCCGCGAACTTCATCACGCGCTCGTGATTCAACGTGGCGCCTTGCGGCGACATCATCACGACGCGCGACGCGCCAATGCCCTGCTCCGACTGCGCCGCCTTCGCGGCGTTGATCGCGTCTTCGAGCGGCCGGGCCAGCATGACCATGCCGGGGCCACCGCCGTACGGGCGATCGTCGATCGTGCGGTAGTTGTCGGTCGTGAAATCGCGCGGATTCCACGTACGCAACCCATAACGCTGCTGCTTCGCGGCCCGGCTGGTGATACCCCAGTCCGTCAGCGCACGGAACATTTCTGGAAAGAGCGTCACGACATCGAACTGCATCGCTCTCCCCATTCACCGAAAGATTTCAATAGTCAGCTTCCCAGTCGACGACGATCTGCTTTGCCGCCTGGTCCACCGTTTTGACAAAGACGCCGACGAACGGGATCAAGCGCTCGCCCGCGACCGGCTTGCCGTTTTTGTCGGTAGCCGGATAGTCGATGCGCAGCACCGACTGCGCGCCGTTGTCTATCATGCTGGCGACCTTACCGAGGTTGAGCCCGGCGAGATTCACCACGTCCAGGCCGATCAGATCGACCCAGTAGAATTCGTCGGCTTCGAGCGCCGGAAATTCGCTACGGCTGATGTACACGCGCGAGCCGCGCAACGCCAGCGCCACATCGCGGTCAGCGACGCCACCCAGACGGGCAACCACGCTGTCGCTATGCGTTTTGGCTTGCAAGGACGGCGCCGATCTGCGCTCCTGGCCTTTCAGCAGCCACCAGCGCTTCGCGCTCAGCAAGGCGTCGCCGCCCTGCCCGGCATCCGCGTGCGCGGCTACCTTGACCCAGCCTTTGAGACCATAAGCATCGACGATTGCGCCGACCTCGACCGCATCGGCCGGCCAGCTTGCCGCCGTTTCGATGCGCATTTCTGCAGCTTCGGAACCAGCGTTCGCGATGTTGGCTTGCGCCTCTTTCGCCTTGCCGTCGGTTCGTTCGACCGGCTTGCGGACGAATGCGCCGAACGACGCCTGACCAGACGCCTTTGCGCGCGAAGCTGCCTTGACGCGACCAGAACTACCGGAATCACGCTCAGACATCGAATAACCTCGACAACAACTTCGCAGCCAGCTTTGGCGTCTGCTTCAGTAACACAATTTGCGCATCGGACTGCTCACGCCAGCTGCGCGAGCGGTCGGCCGAACCGACGACGATACGCGTGCGGGCCGCCATATTAAGCAGCCGGCTGCGCCTTTTGCGCTTCCTTCACGAGACGTGCGACGGTCGGCGACAGTTGTGCGCCAACACCTTGCCAGTACGTCAGGCGATCCTGAGCGATACGCAGGGACTCGCCCTTCGTAGCGACCGGGTTGTAGAAACCGACGCGCTCGATGAAGCGGCCGTCACGACGGCTGCGCGAGTCGGTGGCGACGATGTTGTAGAACGGGCGCTTCTTGGAGCCGCCACGAGCCAAGCGGATGATGACCATACTAGAATCCTTGAAAACCGGGGTTCGGAACGACTGAAACACGCGATTATAGCGGGAAACTGACGCCATAACAAACACTTACCGGGATAAACTGAGGAACGGGGCTATGCCGGCCTTCCACATCAGGTGCGCAAACCCGCCCAAACGCCCGAATTACCTGAAGGAACGCCCGTGCAACGCCAGCCGAACCTCCCGTTTCCGTCCGCTTTTTTGTTTTTTTCGTGCGCGTTGCCGGACTTGCGCGCGCCGCGCGTCGCCGGATTCTACGCGGGGCGGCGGCCGCGTTGCTCGCCGCACAGTGGTTGACGGCGACCGCCGCGCTGCCCGTTGAGAAAATCAAACTGCCGGCGGGCTTTCACATCGAGGTGTTGTCGGACGACGTGCCGAGCGCGCGCGCGATGACCCTGTCGCCCAAGGGCATTCTCTATGTGGGCAGCATGGACGGGCAGGTCTATGCGCTCGAACTGCGGAACGGCCACGTGACGGGCCGCCACGTGATCGCGTCTGGGCTGCAGATGCCCGCCGGCGTCGCGTGGCACGACGGCGCGTTGTATGTGTCGGCCGTGTCGAAAATCATGCGCTTCGATGCGATCGACTCGCATCTGAACGATCCGCCGAAACCGGTCGTCGTCACCGACAAGCTGCCCACGGAGACGCATCACGGCTGGAAATTCATCGCGTTCGGCCCGGACGGCAAGCTGTACGTGCCGCAAGGGGCGCCGTGCAACATTTGCGAGAAGGATCCGGACCGCTTTGCGCTGATTGGTCGCATGGACCCGGACGGTAGTCACTATGAGGTCGTCGCACGCGGCATCCGCAATTCTGTCGGCTTCGCGTGGCACCCGGTCACGCACGAACTGTGGTTCACCGACAACGGCCGCGACCTGCTCGGCGACGATGTTCCCAACGACAAGCTCAACCGCGCGCCACGGCTCGGCATGAATTTCGGCTTTCCGTACTGTCACGGCGGCGACACGCCCGACCCCGAATTCGGCAAGGATCATCCGTGCAGCGAATTCACGCCGCCGGTGGTCAAGCTGGGCGCTCATGTGGCATCGCTTGGCATGCGCTTCTACGACGGCCCGATGTATCCGGCCGACTATCGCAACAACATCTTCATCGCCGAGCACGGCTCGTGGAACCGCAGCAAGAAGGTCGGCTACCGGGTCGTGCGCGTGATCACCGACCCGGACGGTAGCCACGCGCGCCAGCAAGTCTTTGCCGAAGGCTGGCTGCAGCCCGGTGAATCGGTCTGGGGCCGGCCCGCCGACGTGCTGCCGTTGCCAGACGGATCGCTGTTAATCAGTGACGATACTGCCGGTGCGATCTATCGCGTCACCTATTCGGCCTCGTAGCGTGTGGATGCATGCATGTCCGGCTGAACGGCTGCCCTCACCGCGCGCCCATCCGCGACGTGTCCATCAATGCGCCGCGGGCGTAGAATGCGCGTCGGTCCGCGCCCTGCGGCGCGCCGCTCCTTTCGACCGCCTGTCACTCTGCCCACGCGTTCATGTCCACCGTAGCCACGACTTCCTCGCGCTTCAGATCCAAGACGCTTACCGCCGCGCTGGCGTTCCTGTTCGGTAGCCTCGGCGCCCACCGCTTCTATTTGTACGGCACGCGGGACATCTACGGCTGGGCGCATCTGCTCGGCACGCTGATCGGCATTCCCGGCGTGATGCTGCTGGTCGCGACCGAGCGCGCGTCGATCCTCGGCTGGGTGCTCGCGACGATCGGCGCAATATCGCTGTTTGCCGCGTTTCTGGCGGCGCTCGTCTACGGGCTGCGTCCGGATCAGAAATGGGATGCGCAATTCAACGCCCACACTCAACGCAAAAGCCGCTCCGGGTGGACGGTCATTTTCGTCGTGATCTTTTCGCTGCTGATCGGTGCGTTCCTGCTGATGACCGGTCTTGCGCTCGCGTTCCAGACCTACTTCGAAAGTCAGGTCGAAGCGGCCAAAGCGATTTCGCAGTAACACCCCTCGCGGGACCCGCAGTCGTCCAGGGCGCTAGAAAAGCCGCAGTTGCGGATTGTCGCGCGCCGCTGCGGTTGCCTGCTCGGGGCGCGACGGCTCGATCCGGCGGAAGTGCGACATATCGAGAATGCCGCGCTCGCGTTCGTTCAGCCCCAAACGGCGCACGGCCTTGTGAAAGCGCTGCCTGAGCAGATCCGCCCATAGCCCCTCTCCCTTCATGCGGGTCGAGAACGACGAGTCGTAGTCCTTGCCGCCCCGCATGTCGCGCACACGGCTCATCACGCGCTCGGCCCGATCCGGGAAATGCGCGCTCAGCCAACCCTTGAACAGCGGCGCGACCTCCCACGGCAATCGCAGCACGATATAGCTCGCGTTGCTGGCGCCCGCTCGCGCGCACGCTTCGAGCACGCGTTCCATGTCCGGTTCGGTGACGAACGGGATCACCGGCGCAATGCTGACGCCAACGGGAATGCCTGCCTCGCTCAGCGTGCGGATCGTGCGCAGTCGTCGCGACGGCGTGGCCGCGCGCGGTTCCAGCGTGCGCGCGATGTCGGCGTCCAGCGTGGTGATCGTGATCGCCGCCATGAACTGCCCGCGCTCCGCCATCGGCGCGAGCAGGTCGATGTCGCGCTCGATCAGCGACGACTTGGTGATCGCCGCGAACGGGTGGTTGCGCTCGCTGAGCACCTCGATGACACGACGCGTCAGACGCAAGTCGCGTTCGGCTGGTTGCCAGGCGTCGGTGGCTACGCCGAGCGCGATCGGCTCCGGCACGTACGATTTCTTCGACAGTTCCCGCTCGAGCAGCTCCGGCGCGTTGATCTTCGCGTAGATGCGGCTTTCGAAGTCGAGCCCCGGCGACAACCCCAGGTAACTGTGCGTAGGTCGCGCGAAGCAATAGATGCAACCGTGTTCGCAGCCGCGGTACGGATTCAGCGACACATTGAACGGGATGTCTGGCGACGCGTTGTGCGTGAGGATCGTTTTCGCACGCTCCTCGAACACCTGCGTGCGCAGCAGCTTCGGCTCGCCGTCTTCCTCGGCCGTCTGCCAGCCGTCGTCGACGGCTTCGCGCTGGTCGAGTTCGTAGCGGCCTTGCAGGTTCGTGACCGCGCCGCGCCCCTTGCGAGGCGCCGGCGGCGCGATCGGATATTCCGGAATGTCTGGGGTGTCGGGGTCATCCACGGCGGGCCACGCAAAGAAACGCGAACAGAAAGCGCAAAAAAACAGCGCAAAACACCTGTATAAATATACAGTGTTTACGCCGTTTGTCGAGCACTTCATCGACCCAGCGGTACGCGGCCAACGCCCCCTGTCAAATCCACACTTACTCGCCGACCGCGATCGTCAGCGTCTCCTTGATTTCCTCCATCACCACATAGCTCTTCGACTGCACCGCGCCCGGTAGCTGGAGCAGGATGTCGCCGAGCAGCTTGCGGTAATCGGCCATTTCACCGATGCGCGCCTTGATCAGATAGTCGAAGTCGCCCGACACGAGGTGGCATTCGAGCACCTCGGGGATCTTCTGCACCTCACGCCGGAACTGGTCGAACATGTTGCCGCTCTTGTGATCGAGCGTGATCTCGACGAACACGAGCAGCGCCGCACCCAGATCGGCCGGGTTCACGCGCGCGTAGTAGCCGGTGATCACGCCGTCGCGCTCCATCCGCTTGACCCGCTCGATGCACGGCGTCACCGACAGCCCCACCTGCTCCGCCAGGTCCTTCATCGCCATTCGGCCGTCCTGCTGCAGGAGCCGCAGGATCTTGTGATCGAGCTTGTCGAGAGCCCGCACGGGCTGGCGCTGGGTACGCATGGTGTTTTTTCTAAAAATGATGAAAATACGATAACAAAACCTGCCTCACTGTTAATAGTATAGCGGTTAACACTGGGCAAACAGCATTTCACCTTGCGTTACCGCTCGTTGAGTCGAATCAGATCGAATCCAGCCACGAGCGCCGTGCCCTCACTCAATTTTTGAATACCTGGAGCAGCTATGCGAGTCGTGGTTTTGGGCAGTGGCGTCGTCGGCGTGACGACTGCGTATTACCTTGCGCGTGCCGGTCACGAGGTGACCGTCATCGATCGCGAGGCCGGCCCGGCGCTCGAAACCAGCTTTGCCAACGCGGGCCAGATCTCGCCCGGTTACGCGTCCCCGTGGGCCGCGCCGGGTGTGCCGCTGAAGGCCGTCAAGTGGATGTTCCAGAAGCATGCGCCGCTCGCGATGCGCCTCGACGGCACCGCGTTCCAGCTGCAATGGATGTGGCAGATGCTGCAGAACTGCACGGCGTCGCGCTATGCGGTGAACAAGGGCCGCATGGTGCGGCTCGCCGAATACAGCCGCGACTGCCTGCAAGCGCTGCGCGCCGACACGGGCATCCAATACGAAGGCCGCACCGGCGGCACGCTGCAGGTGTTCCGCACGCAGCAGCAGTTCGACGGCGCCGCGAAAGACATCGCCGTGCTGCACGAAGCCAACGTGCCGTACGAGCTGCTGTCGGCGGACGAACTCGCCAAAGCCGAACCGGCGCTCACCGCCGTGTCGCGCAAACTCACGGGCGGCCTGCGTCTGCCCGGCGACGAAACCGGCGACTGCCAGATGTTCACGACGCGCCTCGCCGCGCTCGCCGAACAGCTGGGCGTCAAGTTCCGCTACAACACGTCGATCGACGCGCTCGCGATGGCGGGCAGCCGCATCGCCGGCGTGCAGTGTGGCGCTGAGCTGGTGCGGGCGGATTCGTTCGTCGTCGCGCTCGGCTCGTACTCGACGCGCTTCCTCGATGGCATCGTGAAGATTCCGGTTTATCCGCTGAAGGGCTATTCGATCACGGCGCCGATCGTCGACGCGGCGGCCGCGCCGGTGTCGACCGTGCTCGACGAGACCTACAAGATCGCGATCACGCGCTTTGACGACCGGATTCGCGTCGGCGGCATGGCCGAGATCGTCGGCTTCGACAAATCGCTGCGCCGGGCGCGTCGCGAAACGCTCGAACTGTGCGTGAACGACCTGTTCCCGGGCGGCGGCGACACGTCGAAGGCGACGTTCTGGACCGGTCTGCGGCCGATGACGCCGGACGGCACGCCGATCGTCGGCCGCACGCCCGTGCCGAACCTGTTCCTGAACACCGGCCACGGCACGCTCGGCTGGACGATGTCGTGCGGCTCGGGCCAGCTGCTCGCCGACCTGATGTCGGGCAAACAGCCGGCAATCCGCGCCGATGATCTGTCGGTACATCGCTATTTCGGCGAGAGCGCGGGCGAGCCTCGGCCGGCGTATGCATAAGTTTGGGTGCGTGCGCTGACGCGGTCCTCGCCTCAGCGCAGCGCGCAAACGGAAGCAGCAAAAACAAACGGCGCCTCGTGAGGCGCCGTTGGCATTTCAATGTGCCGCCGCAATCGCGGCCGGCGTCAACGCAGGCTCAGAACTGATCCTCCGACAACGCCAGCACACCCTCGCCGCCCTTCGCGCTGACGATCGCCACTTCGAGCGCCGCGGCCTGCGGCAGCACGTGCTCGGCGTAAAACCGCGCGGTCGCAATCTTCGCGTCGTGGAACGCCGGATCCTCGTCGCGCCGAGCCGCCGCGGCAAGCTGCGCACGCGCCATCTGCCAGCCCCCGAGCACGATACCCGCGAGCTTCAGATACGGCACGCTGCCCGCGAACACGGCATTCGGATCGCCCTTCGCATTCGCGACGACGAAATCCACGACCGCGCCCAACGCGCGCTGCCCCTGCGCGAGCTGCGTCTTCATCGACGCGAACGCCGCGCCCTGCTGCGCGCCAAGCGCCTCAACCGTTTCGGCGATGCCAGCAAGCAGTTCCTTCGCGACCTTGCCGCCATCGCGCAACGTCTTTCGACCGATCAGATCGTTCGCCTGAATCGCGGTCGTGCCCTCGTAGATCGGCAGGATGCGCGCGTCGCGGTAGTACTGCGCAGCACCGGTTTCCTCGATAAAGCCCATGCCGCCGTGCACCTGCACGCCGAGGCTCGCGACGTCGACCGACAGTTCCGTGCTCCAACCCTTCACGATCGGCACCAGGTATTCGTAGATCGCCTGATGCTTCGCGCGCGTCGCCTCGTCGGGATGACGATGCGCGACGTCGCAATGCGATGCCGCGACATACGCAAGCGCACGCGATGCCTCGGTGAGGCTGCGCATCGTCGACAGCATGCGGCGCACATCCGGGTGCTGGATGATCGCGACCGACTGCTTCGCGGAGCCATCCACAGGACGGCTCTGCACCCGCTCTTTCGCATACGCGACCGCCTTCTGATACGCGCGATCCGAGATCGCGACGCCTTGCATACCAACCGCGAAACGCGCGGCGTTCATCATGATGAACATGTACTCAAGGCCGCGATTCTCTTCGCCGATCAGCTGACCGATCGCGCCGCCGTGATCGCCGAACTGCAGCACCGCGGTCGGGCTCGCCTTGATGCCGAGCTTGTGCTCGATCGACACGCAATGCACGTCGTTGCGCTCGCCAAGCGAGCCATCCTCGTTGACGAGGAACTTCGGCACGAGGAACAGCGAAATGCCCTTCACGCCTTCCGGCGCGTTCGGTGTGCGCGCAAGCACGAGATGGACGATGTTCTTCGCCATGTCGTGCTCGCCCCATGTAATGAAAATCTTGGTGCCGAACAGCTTGAACGAGCCGTCGCCCTGCGGCTCGGCGCGCGTGCGCACGAGCGCGAGATCGGAGCCCGCTTGCGGTTCGGTCAGATTCATCGTGCCGGTCCATTCACCTGAAATCAGCTTCGGCACGAAGGTCTGTTTCTGCGTTTCGCTGCCGGCAGTCAATAGCGCTTCGATCGCGCCGTCGGTCAGCAAAGGACACAACGCGAACGACAGATTCGACGCGTTCAGCATTTCGACGCACGGTGTTCCGATCAGCTTCGGCAGACCCTGCCCTTCGTAGTCGAGCGGATGCTGCACGCCCTGCCAGCCGCCCTCGGAGAACTGACGAAACGCCTCCTTGAAACCCGGCGTCGCTGTGACGACGCCATCCTTCCAGCTGCTCGGATTGCGATCGCCGTCGACGTTCAGCGGCGCGAGCACTTCGCCGCATAGTTTCGCCGACTCGTCGAGCACGGCCTGCGCCGTGTCGAGGTTGGCGTCTTCGAAGCCGGGCAGCTTCGCGATGTCTTCGAGTCCGGCCAGTTCTTTCATCACGAACAGCATGTCCTTGATGGGCGCCGTATAGCTCATTTCGGTTCTCCTCCCTTGATATGAAAAAAGGGCGCGGGACTTGGTCGGTCCTGCGCCCTTCGCTTGCTTTCGGCGGCCTCTTTCAGGCGCCGCGGCTCTTAGCCGAGTGCGCTCACGAGTTCCGGCACGATGGTGAACAGATCACCGACGAGACCGTAATCGGCCACGCTGAAAATGGGCGCTTCCGGATCCTTGTTGATCGCGACGATGACCTTCGAGTCCTTCATGCCCGCGAGGTGCTGGATCGCACCGG
>ABYL01000168.1 GCA_000173575.1 Burkholderia sp. H160
GGCGAAGTCGCGCCGCTCGCGATGCCGCCGCGTGCGACGCTCACGCGCCATCCCCCGCCGCCGCTGCCAGTGCAGACGCTGCTCGACGAGGAAGCGGTGCTGCACGAAGCGATCTCCGACGAGTTCGATCCCGAGGTGCTGCTCGAAACCGACGAAACGCTGTCGTATTGCCGCCTCGGTGTGAGCCGCGACGTCGTGCGCAAGCTTCGGCGCGGCGACTGGATCGTGCAGGCGCAGATCGACCTGCACGGCATGCGGCGCGAGGAAGCACGCGAGGCGCTCGCGGAATTCATCCGCGAATCGGTGAAGCGCGGCCTGCGTTGCCTGCGCGTGATCCACGGCAAGGGTCTGGGGTCGATCGGCAAGGAGCCCGTGCTGAAGGGCAAGGTGCGCGCGTGGCTCGTGCAGAAATCCGAGGTGATCGCGTTCTGTCAGGCACGCCCGCATGATGGCGGCGCCGGCGCGGTGGTCGTGCTGCTGCAGCCCGGGGCATCGCCGGCGCATGGGGCGAACCCGAAGGACTGAGGTCGATTTCCGGGGCCGCCGTTCGTCGTCGGGTAAGCGGCCAGCCTGGCCGTCGCGTGGTGACCATCGGTACCACGGCGCGCTGTGCAACCGTCAAAGGTGATCGCGATGCCCCTAAAGCTTTATGCCCACCCGTTTTCGGCCTACTGCCAGAAGGCCCTGATCGCACTGTACGAAAACGGCACGCCGTTCGAGATGCGCGTGCTCACGTACGACGATCCGCAGGTCATGGCCGAATTCGCCGCGCTGTGGCCGATCAAGTGCTTCCCGGTGCTCGTCGACGGCGAGCGCACGGTGCCCGAGGCGACCATCATCATCGAATATCTGGGTCTGCACTATCCGGGGCCCGTCACGCTGTTGCCCGCCGATCCGCGCGCCGCGCTTGAAGTGCGTGGCATGGACCGCTTCTTCGACAACTACATTGCGACGCCGCAGCAGAAGGTCGTCTTCGATAGATTGCGCCCCGAAGCCGAGCGCGACACGCGCGGCGTCGCCGATGCGCGCGCCATGCTCGACACCTCCTACGCATGGCTCGACCGCCACATGGCCGGGCGTGAATGGGCCGCCGGCGACAGCTTCAGCCTTGCCGACTGCGGCGCCGCCCCGTTCCTCTTCTACGCCGACTGGACGCATCCCATCGACCCCGCGTTCGCGCACGTGCGCGCGTACCGGCAGCGGCTGCTCGCGCGGCCGTCGTTCGCACGCGCGGTCGACGAGGCGCGGCCGTATCGGCCGCTGTTTCCGCTGGGCGCGCCGGATCGGGATTGAGCCACGAGCGGCGGTGGCTGGCGCTCGCCGGCAGACAACCCGTTTTGCTGGCGGTAGACTTCCTGTCATATAGCAAGCCCGCCTCGCCCTTCTTCCGGCTCACCACCCACAAGGCACACCATGGACCGTTTCGAAGCGATGGAGATCTTCACGCGTGTGGTCGAAGCGAACAGCTTCACCAAGGTTTCGGAATCGCTCGATCTGCCGCGCGCGAAGGTCAGCCGCACGATCCAGGCGCTCGAGGAGCACGTCGGCGTGCGGCTCCTGAACCGCTCGACGCGCCAGGTCAGCGTGACCGAAGACGGCGCGGCGTTCTACGAGCGCTGCGTGCGCATTCTCGCCGACGTCGTCGATGCCGAGTCGTCGCTGTCGAACAAGCGCGAGAATCCGGCCGGCACGATACGCGTCGACACCTCCGGCACGCTCGCACGCTCGCTGCTGCTGCCCGCGCTCGACGACTTCTACGCCCAATACCCCGCAATCGACGTGCGCCTCGGTCTCGCGGACCGCAACATCGATCTGATCCAGGATGCCGTCGATTGCGTGATCCGCATGGGCACGCTCGAAGAATCGAGCCTCGTCGCAAAGCGCATCGGGCTTGCGCGCATCGTGACGTGCGCGGCGCCCGCGTATCTGAAGAAATACGGCACGCCAGCCACGCTCGCCGATCTCACCAATCATCGCGCCGTCAACTACGTGTCCGCACGAACCGGCAGGACCTTCCCGTTCGAATACGAAGTCGACGGCGAAATCGAGCGCGTGGCGATGAAAGGCACGCTCGCGGTCAACGACGGCTCCGTGTACATCACCGCCGGCGTGCTGGGCCACGGCATCATCCAGCCGTCGCGCTTCATGGTCGCCGAGCTGATCGAGCGAGGCGCGCTCACGGAGATTCTCGGTAACTACACGAGCCCCGGCACGCCGCTGTCGATCCTGTATGCGCATCGCCGCAATCTGAGTTCGCGATTGCGCGCGTTTATCGATTGGTTCAGCGAACTCGCGCGCAATAATCCGGACTTGCGTTTGCCCGAGGCGGTGTAATGGCGGCAAAAAACAAAAACCCCATGCGCAACGCAACGCATGGGGCTTCTCTGAAGCGACGGCTTTAACGCTTACGCAATCCGCTCTTCATTCGCCGGATCGAACAGC
Organism: Burkholderia sp. H160; assembly: GCA_000173575.1. GTDB lineage: Bacteria > Pseudomonadota > Gammaproteobacteria > Burkholderiales > Burkholderiaceae > Paraburkholderia. Next base: position 2,443 of record ABYL01000168.1, read on the forward strand.
ACCGCCTTCGACGTATCGAACAACAACGTCGCATTCTTCTCCGGTTGCGGGTTCGACGCCGGGTGCACACGGCTCACGATGCGCTTGCCGTTGACCTGCGCGAACACCAGCGTGTCCGGACCAGTCGGCTCGATCACGTCGACCTTCACTTCGACCGGCTGCAGCTTCGAATCGTCGCCGTGCGCGCCACGCTTATCGGTGATGCGCTCCGGGCGCAGGCCGAGAATCACGTTGTTGCCGACGTGCGAGCGCACCTTCGCCGAATCGAACGGCAGCACCAGCACCTTGCGCGCGACACCCGTATCGAGTTCGATGCCGACGCCCGAACCCTGCTCGACCAGCTTGCCTTCGATGAAGTTCATCGGCGGCGCGCCAATGAAGCCCGCGACGAACAGGTTCGACGGCGAGTCGTAGATTTCCTGCGGCGCGCCGAACTGCTGCACGATGCCGTCCTTCATCACCGCGATGCGGTCGCCGAGCGTCATCGCTTCGATCTGGTCGTGGGTCACGTAGACGATCGTGGTGCCGAGGCGCTGATGCAGCAGCTTGATTTCCGAGCGCATCTCGATACGCAGCTTCGCGTCGAGGTTCGACAGCGGTTCGTCGAACAGGAACATCACCGGATCGCGCGCAAGTGCGCGGCCCATCGCGACGCGCTGACGCTGGCCGCCCGACAGCTGGCCCGGCTTGCGGTCGAGCAGATGCTTGATCTGCAGCGTGTTCGACACGCGCTCGACGATCTGCGTCTGCTCCTGCTTCGGCACCTTGCGGATGTTCAGGCCGAACGAGATGTTGTCGCGCACCGTCATCGACGGATACAGCGCGTACGACTGAAACACCATCGCGATGTCGCGATCTTTCGGCGACAGGTTGTTGACCGTCTTGCCGTCGATCTGGATCTCGCCCTTGGTCACGGTTTCGAGACCGGCAATCATGTTGAGCAGCGTCGACTTACCGCAGCCCGAGCCGCCGACCAGAATCAGGAACTGGCCGTCTTCGATGTCGATGTTGACACCCTTCAGAACCGGCACCCCGTTCGGGTAGGTCTTGTACACGTCACGGATGGAAAGGCTTGCCATGCTGTGAATCCTCTAGTCTCTGATACTGCCTGAAAACGTCTGTTTGACGGCGGCGCCCGATCAGTCGCGCTGATCCGGAAAAGCGCCGCCGCGCTCGCGGGGACATGCCCCGGGGTTAAGCTGGTTAGCCCTTCACCGCGCCCGCAGTCAGGCCGCGCACGAAGTAACGTCCGGCGATGATGTAGACGAGTAGCGTGGGCAGCGCCGCGATGATCGCGCCGGCCATGTCCACGTTGTATTCCTTCACGCCGGTCGAGGTGTTCACGAGGTTGTTCAGCGCCACGGTGATCGGCATCGAATCGACGCCGGAGAACACGATACCGAACAGGAAGTCGTTCCAGATCTGCGTGAATTGCCAGATCAGGCACACCATGAAGATCGGCAGCGACACCGGCAGCAGGATCTTCGTGAAGATCGTGAAGAAACCCGCGCCGTCGATACGCGCGGCCTTCACGAGCTCAGCCGGCACGCTCACGTAGAAGTTGCGGAAGAACATCGTGGTGAACGCGATACCATAGATCACGTGCACGAGCACCAGACCGCTCACCGTGTTCGACAGGCCGAGGATGCCTTCGAGGCGCGCCATCGGCAGCAGGATCGCCTGGAACGGGATGAAGCAGCCGACCAGCAGCATCGTGAAGATCGGATCGGCGCCGCGGAAACGCCAGTGCGTGAGAACGTAGCCATTGAACGCGCCGATGATCGACGAGATCAGCACGGCCGGAATCACCATGCGCACCGAGTTCATGAAGAACGGCTGCATGCCGTCGCAACGCACGCCCGTACACGCACCGCTCCACGCCTTGAGCCACGGCGCGAAAGTCCAGCTCGTCGGCGGCGTCAGCAGGTTGCCGGTGCGCAACTGGTCGATGTCCTTGAACGACGTCGACAGCATCACGTACAGCGGAAACAGGAAGTACAGGGCGAACAGAATCAGGGCCGCGTAAATGACGGCACGGCTCATCGTCATCTTAGGCTGCATTGCGGGTGCTCCTCGATTCCAGATACATCAGCGGCACGAGCACGGCCACCACGGTAGCGAGCATCATGATCGACGATGCCGCGCCGACGCCGAGCTGCCCGCGATTGAACGAAAACGTATACATGAAGATGGCCGGCAGCGACGACGACGTGCCCGGACCGCCGGCGGTCAACGCGACGACCAGGTCGAACGTCTTGATGGTGATGTGGCAAAGGATCAGCAGCACGGAGAAGAACACCGGCCGCATGCTCGGAATCACGATCTTGCGGTAGATGGTCGGCAGGCCCGCGCCGTCCATCTGCGCGGCCTTGAAGATTTCACTGTCGACGCCGCGCAAACCGGCGAGGAACAGCGCCATCACGAAGCCGGTGGATTGCCAGACCGCCGCGATCACGATACAGAAGATCGCCCGGTCCGGGTCGCCGAGCCAGTTGAACTCGAAGCTCGTCCAGCCCCAGTCGTGAAACACCTTCTCGATGCCGATGCCCGGCGACAGAATCCATTGCCACGCGGTGCCGGTCACGATGAACGACAGCGCCATCGGATACAGGAACACGGCGCGCAGCGCGCCTTCGTTGCGGATCTGCTGATCGAGCAGGATCGCGAGCAACAGACCCAGACCGATGCAGATACCGATGAACGGAATGCCGAACCAGCCGAGGTTCTCGGCCGAAGTCCAGAACACGTCGTTCTGGAACAGCTCGCGATAGCGGTCGAGACCGGCGAACTCCCAACGAGGCATCAGTCGCGAAGTAGACAGCGACAGATAGCCGGTAATTGCGATAAAGCCATACACGAAGATCAGGCTAATCACGACGCTGGGTGCGAGCACCAGCTTCGGAATATAGCGATCGGCAAGGGCCGCCATGGGCGACGTGCGGCGGGCGACGGTGGCCGTTTTCCCGTTCCCGCTGATGGAAGCAGTCACTACTCGACTCCTGCTGAAACTGTACCGTCCGGCTACCCGCACGCGCATGGCGCGGGACCGCGACGGCCTGGGTGTGACTCCATGAAACCAGGGTGAGCCGCGTGGTGCCGGACCGCGCTGCCAACGAGAGCAGTTCGAGGTCCGACCCAACACGGCCCGAAGGACGCGCCCGGTGCTTCAGATGCAAGCCGCCGGGCGCAACGCTTCGTACTTACGCTTACTTCGTCTTCGCTGCCTTCGCGAGTGCCTGAACCGCGGTCTTCGAATCTTCCTGCGAGTTCATGAACTTCGTGACGACGTCGGAGATCGCGCCTGCTGCGGCATCCGGCTGAGCCATGCCGTGAGCGAGCGACGGCACATAACCGCCGGCCTTGATGGCGATCTGCTCATCCGCGTACGACTTCTTCGCGCAGTCGTCGAACTTGTCCATCGACACGCCGAGACGCACCGGGATCGAGCCCTTGTACAGGCTGAACTGCTCCTGGAAGTCCGGCGACATGATCGTCTTCGCGAGCGCGAGCTGGCCCGGCGTCGCGGCCTTCTGGCCCTTCTGCTGGAAGAACACGAACGAGTCGACGTTGAACGTGTAGGCCTTGTCCGTTTGCGGCACCACGGCGCAGACGTAGTCCGTGCCCGACTTCTTGCCGGCGTTGGTGAATTCACCCTTCGCCCAGTCGCCCATGAACTGCATGCCGGCCTTGCCATTGATGACCATGGCCGTGGCGAGGTTCCAGTCACGGCCCGTGCGGCCCGCGTCGAAGTAGCCCTGGATCTTGCGGACCGTGTCGAACACCTGAACCATCTTGTCCGAGGTCAGCGTCTTCTCGTCGAGGTCGACGAGCGCCTTCTTGTAGAAGTCCGCGCCCTCCGACAGCACGACGTCTTCCCACAGCGTCAGGTCTTGCCACGGCTGGCCGCCCATCGCGATCGGCATGATGCCCGCGGCCTTCATCTTGTCGGCCACCGCGAAGAACTCAGGCCACGTGGTCGGCACCTTGCCGCCTGCCTTGTCGAGCGCTGCCTTGTTGATGTACAGCCAGTTCACGCGATGCACCGAGAACGGCGCGCCGACGTAGTGGCCGTCCGCTTGCATGATCTTGTCGATTTGCGGCGGGAGATTCTTCTTCCAGTCGCCCGTCACCGCGTCGATCGGCACCAGCACGCCCTGCGAAGCCCAGTCCTGGATCAGCGGACCCTTGATCTGCGCGGCGCTCGGTGCGTTGCCCGAGATCACCTGCGTCTTCAGTGCCGTCATGGCAGCCGCGCCAGCGCCGCCCGCGACCGCGAAGTCCTTCCACGTGTAACCCTGCTTCGTCATGTCGTCCTTGAGGACGCCGACGGCCCTGGATTCGCCGCCCGAAGTCCACCAGTGCAACACTTCGACCGACTCGGCGGCCTGCACGGCCGACACGCCACACATCAGACCCGCAGCGCACAGAGCGCCCATGATCGCGCGAAATTTCATTGCTTATCTCCTCCAGACACCTGAACAAAAAACGAATGGCCCCTGATGTCGCCAGGGTGCTGTGGTTGGTTCAAACAGGCAAAACACTGGGCGATCGAGCACGGTCGGACGCATGCGTGAGGGCATGTGCCGGCGGACCGATGTCCGGCCGCTGGACGCTCAAGAGGTGAGTGGTTCGGGATGCAACTGAATGTCTCCTCTTTTGATTTTTGCCTGCCCGCATCGCGCGGCAGACTCGAGGTACCGCCTACACCAAATCCGACTCCAGCCTGACGTCGGCCACGGGCAACGACCCCGCAAGCCCGTCGACTCCCCGGCTTTCCGAAAGGCAAGCCGGCACCCTGCTGGCACGTACCGGAGGGCGTCGTCCACTAACATGCCGGACACGCCCGCCGATTCGCAAAAGGTGCATTCCGCCTCTACAGCGCACGCTTTTTTCATCGAATTAACGCTACCTCTTGCTTTGGATTGTAGTTAAACTACAATTCAGTGTCAAAAAATATTTTATCGGACTACGGTCGCTCTTCCGGGTCGCTGCGCGTGCAGTGTCCGATCAGCGCGGCGGCCCTTCTGGACATCGACGGAGACTCATGCAAACCGATTCAAGCTTCACCTTCGTTCTCTTCGGCGGAACTGGCGACCTGTCGATGCGCAAGATCCTTCCCGCGCTGTTCGAAGCGCACCGCGCGGGCGGCATGCTCGCCGAGCGCGGCAAGATCGTCGCGGTGGCGCGGCACATCGCGGATCGCGGCGAGTACCTGCAGTGGGTCGACGAGCACGTCAAGCCGCATGTGTCGAAGAACGGTGTCGACCAGGCCGCGTGGACGAGCTTCCTCGCGCGCATCGAGTTCGTGAAGATCGACCTCGCCAATCCGGACGACTTCGCGCAACTGCGCGACGCGATTCAGGATATGCCCGGCATCCGCGTGTTCTATCTGGCGACGGGTCCGTCACTGTTCGTGCCAATCTGCCGCGCACTCGCCGCGGTCGGTCTGAACAACAATGCGCGCATCGTGCTCGAGAAGCCGCTCGGCTACGACCTGAAGTCGTCGAATGCAATTAATGATGCGGTCGGTGAAATCTTCGCGGAAGAGCAGATCTACCGGATCGACCACTACCTCGGCAAGGAGCCGGTGCAGAACCTGCTCGCGCTGCGTTTCGGCAATGCCCTGTTCGAACCGTTGTGGCGCCGTGAGTGGGTCGAGAGCATCCAGATCACGATTGCCGAGGAACTCGGGGTCGAAGCTCGCGGCGATTTCTACGACAATACCGGCGCGCTGCGCGACATGGTGCAGAACCACCTGCTGCAATTGTTGTCGATCGTCGCGATGGAGCCGCCCCACTCGATGGATTCCGACTCGGTGCGCGACGAAAAGCTGCGCGTGTTGCGTGCACTCAAACCGATCGATTCGAAAGAAATTGGCAAGGTCGCGGTGCGCGGCCAGTATCATTCGGGCGTGATCCGCGGCAACGCGGTGCCGGCCTATGCGACCGAGCACGGCGTGAAGCCGGATAGCTCGACCGAAACCTTCGTCGCGCTGAAGGTCGAGATCGAGAACTGGCGCTGGGCCGGCGTGCCGTTTTTCCTGCGCACGGGCAAACGACTCGCCGATCGCATCGCCGAGATCGTCGTGAATTTTCGTGCGGTGCCGCACTCGGCGCTTGGCGCATCGGCGCTGCGTGCGGGTGCGAATCGCCTCGTGATCCGTCTGCAGCCGAACGAGACGATCCGTCTGTACTGTCTCGCGAAGCAGCCCGGCGAAGGCATGAACCTCGCGAGCGTGTACCTCGATCTCGCGTTCGACCGGTTCTTCCGCGAAGGCCAGATGGAGGCGTATCAGCGGCTGCTGCTCGACGTGATCCACGGGCGCCTCGCGCTGTTCGTGCGGCGCGACGAACAGGAAGCCGCATGGCGCTGGGTCGAACCCATCCTGAATGAATGGAAGGCCTCGACCAAGCCACCCAAGCCGTACGCGGCGGGCACGTGGGGACCGGCCGCGGCAAGCGCGATGCTCGCGCAGCACGGCACGTGCTGGCTCGAGGAAGAGAATTGATTTTGATGAATTGACGGACGGGGCGCGCGCAAGGAACATCCCAGCGCGCGGCCCCGCCGGCAGACCCAACAAAAAAGCAGCACGGAGGAGAAGTGATCGAGCTTCACGCTTTCGACGACCAGCGCGCCCAATCCGACGCGCTGGCGAAAGCGGTGGGCGACGCGTTACATGCGTCGCTTGCCGCACAGGCGGCCGTCACCGGCACGTCAACACCGCCCGCGCGCCCGGCCATGCTGGCCGTGTCGGGTGGCAGCAGCCCACGTCCGTTCCTGCAAACGTTATCGACGCAAGCGTTCGACTGGCCCCGCATCGCGATCACGCTGGTCGACGACCGCTGGGTGCCGGAGACCGACAGCGCGAGCAACGCGCAGCTCGCACGCGCCACGTTGCTGCAAAACGCCGCGCAAAACGCGACCTTCTGGCCGCTCGTCGACACCACCCAGGATCTGCACGCGCACGTCGCCGCGCTGAATGCCGACGCGCGCTTTGCCGCGGCGCCCGATGTCGCGGTGCTGGGCATGGGCGAAGACGGTCACACCGCTTCGATCTTCGCCGACGCGCCCGAATGGGATCACGCGATCACCACGACCGAGCGCTTCGTCGCCGTGCATCCTGGCGCCGCGCCGCATGCGCGCGTGAGCTGGTCGCTGTCCGCGCTGAAGGACGTGAAGCACCTGTTTCTGCTGATCGCAGGACCGCGCAAGATGGACGTGCTCAATGCCGCCTCCGCTGCGCTACAAAAAAATGCCATCTCGCAGTTGGCAAACGACAAGGGAGTGAGACTCGATGTCTACTGGTGTGCAAACTAAAGCTGTGCCGGGCGCGGGCCAGCACGCCGACGGACCGAGGCTGCTGGCCGACATCGGCGGCACCAACGCGCGTTTCGCGCTCGAGACGGGCCCTGGCGAAATCAGCTCGGTGCAGGTCTACCCTTGCGCCGACTACCCGAGCGTCGCCGACGTCATCAAGAAGTATCTGAAGGACACGAAGATCGGCCGCGTCAATCACGCGGCGATCGCCATTGCGAACCCGGTCGACGGCGACCAGGTCAGCATGACCAATCACGACTGGACCTTTTCGATCGAAGCGACGCGCCGCGCGCTCGGCTTCGACACGCTGCTCGTCGTCAACGACTTCACCGCGCTCGCGATGGCGCTGCCCGGTCTCACCGACGCACAGCGCGTGCAGGTGGGCGGCGGCCAGCGCCGGCCGAACAGCGTGATCGGCCTGCTCGGCCCCGGCACCGGCATGGGCGTGTCGGGCCTGATTCCCGCCGACGACCGCTGGATCGCGCTCGGCAGTGAAGGCGGCCACGCCACTTTTGCGCCCGCCGACGAGCGCGAGGAGATCGTGCTGCACTACGCGCGCAAGAAGTGGTCGCATGTGTCGTTCGAACGGGTGGCCGCAGGGCCGGGCATCGAAGTGATCTACCGCGCGCTCGCGGGCCGCGACAAGAAGCGCGTGCCGGCCAGCGTCAATACAGCCGAGGTCGTCAAGCGCGCGCTCGAAGGCGAGCCGCTCGCGGCCGAATCGGTCGACGTGTTCTGCGGCATTCTCGGCACCTTCGCCGGCAATATCGCGGTGACGCTAGGCGCGCTCGGCGGCATCTATATCGGCGGCGGTGTCGTGCCGCGTCTCGGCGAGTTCTTCGCGCGCTCATCGTTCCGCAAGCGTTTCGAGGCGAAGGGCCGCTTCGAGGCGTATCTGCAGAACGTACCGACCTACGTGATTACCGCCGAATATCCGGCGTTCCTCGGTGTGTCGGCGATTCTCGCCGAGCAGCTGTCGAATCGCGCGGGCGGCAGCTCGTCGGCGGTGTTCGAGCGGATTCGCCAGATGCGCGATGCGCTGACACCGGCCGAGCGCCGCGTCGCCGATCTCGCTTTGAACCATCCGCGCTCGATCATCAACGATCCGATCGTCGACATCGCGCGCAAGGCCGACGTCAGTCAGCCGACCGTGATCCGCTTCTGCCGCTCGCTCGGCTGCCAGGGGCTGTCGGATTTCAAGCTGAAGCTCGCCACCGGTTTGACCGGCACGATTCCGGTCAGCCACAGCCAGGTGCATCTCGGCGACACCGCGACCGACTTCGGCGCGAAGGTGCTCGACAACACCGTGTCGGCGATCCTGCAGTTGCGCGAGCATCTGAACTTCGAGCACGTGGAACGAGCAATCGACCTGCTGAACGGCGCGCGGCGCATCGAGTTCTACGGGCTTGGTAATTCGAACATCGTCGCGCAGGACGCGCACTACAAGTTCTTCCGCTTCGGCATCCCGACGATCGCCTACGGCGATCTGTACATGCAGGCGGCGTCGGCGGCGCTGCTCGGCAAGGGTGACGTGATCGTGGCGGTGTCGAAGTCGGGGCGCGCGCCCGAGCTGCTGCGCGTGCTCGATGTCGCGATGCAGGCCGGCGCCCAGGTGATCGCGATCACGTCGAGCAACACGCCGCTCGCGAAACGCGCGACCGTCGCGCTGGAAACCGATCACATCGAGATTCGCGAGTCGCAGCTGTCGATGATCTCGCGCATCCTGCACCTCGTCATGATCGACATTCTCGCGGTCGGTGTCGCGATTCGCCGCGCGGTGCCAAGCGACGACGTCGCCGAGACGGTCGAGAAAGCGCGTGAAGGCGCCGACGACGACGCGACGGCCGTACTCGACTGGCTGAGCCACGGAGCGGCTTCGTCGGCGCGCGACTGAGGCTCGGTTCGCGGCTGACCTGATCCGCTTGCGGTAAACGAACCCGCGGCGTGTGCATCGTCCTCGATGCACACGCCGCGGGTCTCTCTGTTTGGGGGACGCAAAAAGCGATCGATAATAGGCGCTCTATCGGCTGACGCGAACCACGTTCCCATGATCATCCGCCCGCATCTCCACTGGTTCCGCATGCTGCTCGCGTGGCGCGGCTCGGTGCTGCCGCAGTTGCTGCCGCGCCTCTTTCTGATTCTCGTCATCTCGATCATTGCGCTCGCCGCACACGATCATCTGCTGCCCGTCAGCCTGAACCTGAACTCGATCGCGCCGTTCTCGCTGGTGGGCATTGCGCTCGCGGTGTTTCTCGCCTTTCGCAACAACGCGAGCTACGACCGCTGGTGGGAAGCGCGCAAGCTGTGGGGGCAATTGCTCAATGAGTCGCGCTCGCTGACGCGCCAGGCGCTGACACTGCCGTCGCGCGAGTTGCCCAAAGAAGAAGCCGCCGCGTTTCTGGCGATACTGAGCGCGCTCCCGCATGCGCTGCGTCATCAGTTGCGCAAGACCGAACCGCGCGACGACCTTGCGGCGCGGCTGCCCGGCGCACTGTTCGAACGTGTGATGGGATCGCGCTACAAGCCAGCCGCGCTGTTGCTGTGCCTCGGCGAATGGGTGCAGCGCTCGGCACGCGCGGGGGCGCTCGATCCGATGGCGGTGCTCGCGTTCGACCGCAATCTGAGCGGGCTGTCGGATGTGATCGGCGGGTGCGAGCGCATCGCGTCGACGCCGTTGCCGTTCGCGTATTCGGTGATGATCCACCGCACCGTGTACTTCTTCTGCGCGTCGTTGCCGTTCGGACTCGTCAATAGCATCGGCATTTTCACGCCGGTGTTCGCGGTGTTCGTCGCGTACACGTTCATGGCGCACGAAGCGATCGCATCGCAGCTCGAAGAACCGTTCGGCACCGACGACAACGACCTTGCGCTCAACACGATGTCCGCGATGATCGAGGATGCGATGCGCGATCTGTGCGGCGAGCCGGCACTCGCGGCGCCGCAGCCGCGCGAAGACGGTGTTCGGTGGGATTGAATGCGCGAGGGTTCGCGTCAGTCGACGGCCGTCAGTGGTTGCCGACCGTTTCGGATAGCCGCTTGATGGTCGCGACACGCGCGCCGATGATGTCGATGCGGCCACGCTCGTCGACGAGCGGCGTCGACGCCGTCAGATACGCGCTCCACGCGCGTTGCGCGTGCACGAGCGTGGGCCGCGACTGCGCCGGCATCTTCGATTCGAGCACGCGGTAGTAGCGGTTCAGATCGAACATCGCGTGTTCGCAGCGCGCATCGGCATTGCACGCACGGGGCCGGCGCGAGCCCGGGTCACTCGCATTGGCGAGCGCGCTGCGCAGCACGAGCGCGCGGTCGCGCACCGGCTGCAACTGCATGTCGGCTTCGGCGAGCACGTACATCGAACCCTTGGTCGTCGCGAAGACCGCGGCGAGCAACTGCTTTTCGGCATCGCGCGACGCGAGCCAGCTCGACTGGCTCTTTTGCCACAGCCCGCGCCGCGCGGTCGGCAGCTTCGCGAGCAACTGCTGGTAGGCGCTATCGACCGCGGCCATCCAGCCGATGCGCGCATTGTCCATGCACTGCACCTGCCCCGTCGTCGTCGACATGTCGGCGCGCGCGAGACAGGCGCGCATCGACGCGTCGATCGGATCGGCGGCGGCCACCTCGGCACGCG
>ABYL01000167.1 GCA_000173575.1 Burkholderia sp. H160
CTGCGCGCGCGCCGCGGTCACGGCAGCCGCGGCCGCCGTGACCTGGGCCTTGGCGGCGTCGACGGCGGCTTGTGCGCTCTTCACACGCGCCCGGTCGTCGTCGAGTTCCTGCATTGAGGATGCGCCTTCCTTCGAGAGCTTTTCGGAGCGGGCGAGGCGCTTGCGCGCTGCATCGAGTTCGCTTTCGCGCTGTTTGACGCCGGCTTCGGCGGCGCGCTGGTCGCTCTCGCGCAGCGCTACCGTCGCCTTGGCGCTCGCCTCGGCGTGCACGGCTTGCTGATGCTGCGCGACGGCCTCGTTTCGTTGCGCCTGCAGCGTGTAGACCTGCATGTGCGCGAGCGTCTGCCCCGCGGTGACGAAATCGCCCTCGCGCACGAGCACGTCCTGCACGCGGCCCGCGAGCTTGGTGGCAACGTCGATTTCGGTCGCCTCGATGCGACCGTTACCGCTCACGAAGCCGGCGCCCGGACCGCGATCCGACAACATGCGCCAGCCGAAATAGCCGCCCACCGCGAGCGCGATCACGAGGACGGCGGGGATGAGTTTACGGGCTGAAATCCGCATGACAGGAACCTCGATCAGGATGGGTTTTGCACGCCGCTGGCGGGCGTGGCTGGCGTGAGAGTGGGCGTGGCGACGTCGTTGGTGAAGCCACCGCCGCCGAGCGCCGAAAAGAGCGAAACGCGGCTGGAAAGCAGCGCGCGGCGTGTTTCCACGAGCTGCTGCTGCGCGGCGAGCAGGTCGCGCTGCGCATCGAGTACTTCGAGGAACGGCGAGGCGCCGTGGTCGTAGCGCATTTGCGCGAGGCGCGCGCGTTCGGCCTGCGCCTCCTCCGTCGCACGCAGGGCGTCCACCTGCTCGGCTAGCCACTGGCGTGCGGCGATGGCATCCGCCACGTCGCGAAACGCCGATTGCACGGCCAGTTCATACGACGTCACTGCCTGGTCGCGCTGCGCCTTCGTGACGTCGAGATTCGCCTCGCGGCGGCCCATGTCGAAGATCGGCAGCGAGACGCTCGGCCCGAAGCTCCAGGCGCGGCTCGGGCCCGTGAACAGATTGTCGAGCTGCGTACTGGCGGTGCCGAACGAGCCCGTCAGCGTGATCTTCGGGAAGAACTCGGCGCGCGCCGCGCCGATGTTGGCGTTGGCCGCGCGCAACTGATATTCGGCGCTGACGATATCGGGGCGATTCACGAGCAGGTCGGAGGGCAGGCCAGCGGGCAGGTCGGCCATCACGGCGTTGTCGTTGAGCCGGATGTCCTCGTGCGGCAAGTCGACCGGCTTGCCCACCAGCACCTGTAACGCATTCAAGCGCGTGGCGCGCTCCTGCTGGAGCTGCGTGCCGAGCGCGACGGCCTGGCGCCACAATGTTTCGACCTGCTTGAGATCGAGCCGTGAAGTCGAGCCCACTTCATAGCGGTGCTTGAAGATGCGGTACGACTTCTCGCGGCTCGCGATGGTCTCGTTCATGAGCATGATGCGTTCGTCGAGTTCGCGCAGGTTCAGGTAGTTGTTGGCGACCTGTTCGATCACGGTGAGCGTGACGGCCTGGCGCGCGGCATCGCTCGCGAGATAGTTCTGCAGCGCCGCTTCCTTGAGGTTCGCCACGCGGCCCCAGAAGTCCAGTTCCCAGCTTGCGAGGCCCACGCCCACCTGAAACTGGTTCGCCGTCACGGCCCGGCCGACACCCGAAAGGTCGGCGGGCACGCGCGCACGGGCAAGGTCGGCTTCCATGCCGATGGTCGGAAACTGGTCGGCACGGCGAATGCCGTACATGGCGCGGGCTTCTTCGACGCGCTGGATCGCAAGCCGCAGATCGCGGTTGTATTCGAGCGCTTCGCCGATGAGCCTTTGCAGTGTGGGATCGATGAAATAGTCCTGCCAGCCGACCGCGGCCGCGCCGGGCGCGTTCTCGCCGCCGGTCGTGGGGTTGCCGTGCGCGTCGGGGAAAGTGGCGGGCACCGGCATCGGCGGCCGCTCAAAGGGCGGCGCGAGCGAAACGCAGCCTGCCAGCAGGGCGATGAGCACTGCCAGAGACATTTGCCTGGCGGCAAGGACGGGCCGGCGCAGGTGTTTCTGGCGGTCAATCATCACTGTTCTCTCCTTTCGCGTGAGCTGTAGTTGGTGTGCCCGGCCTTACACAGCATTCGGGCTGCGATCAACCTTACGAAAGTCTGACGATGAGTGGCGTAACAAGTGCCAGGATTGCGACCGGATGACACCTGTAGCGCGTATTCTGCATGAAGCTTGAGGTGCGTCGTGGCAGGCTGAGTGGCGTTCAGGCGGGGGTGCGCGGCGGGTTGCCGCAGGCTGCAACTTTGCGGCGGAGTGAGAGGGCGTCCTATATCTACGGAAAAACGGAGATATTTTTAAAGTCAAACCGCATAAGAAAAGCCAGGGAGGCGCGCTCGTGGCGAGGCTGCGCATTGCGACGTTCAACCTCAACGGTATCCGCCCGCGCCTCGCCGCGCTATTGCAATGGCTCGTGCGCGAGGCGCCGGACGTGGTCTGCCTGCAGGAACTGAAGGCGGTGGATAGCGCCTTTCCGGTCGACGCATTGCGCGACGCCGGTTACGGGGCCGTGTGGCAAGGCCAGAGCGCATGGAACGGCGTGGCAATTCTCGCCAAAGGCGCGTGGACCGATGCGCTGCGTACGCGTTTCGGCGACGAACGTGTGTACACGTTCTGGGATTATTTCCGTCGCCATTGGGACACGAATTCGGGGCTGCGCATCGATCATCTGCTGCTGAGCGCCGAACTTGCGCCGCGTCTGCGCGATGCGGGCGTCGACCGCTGGGTGCGCGGAGAACCGCATGCGAGCGACCACGCGCCGACCTGGATCGAACTGGAGATGGGCGCGGGTCGCAAGAAGCAGAGTGGCTAGAGTCTGTTTACTGCTAGTCGCGGCCGCCGCGCGAGAAAAGCGCCCCCATCACGAAGCCGGCGAGTGCGACGACGGCGAGCGTCGCGAGCGGGTTTTCTGCCGTCGTCTCACGTACGAGGCTCGTCGTATTTGCGCACAGCTGCTGCGCCTTGCCGCTCAGTTCGCGCGCCTTGCCTGCCACTTGGGCGCTGGTGTCGCCGAGTGCGTCGCCGACGGCGCTTTGCACCTTGCCCGCGACTTCTTTCACCGTGCCTTCCGCTGAATTCGTATCCATCTGCTTCACTCCGGTTGTCATATTTACATGCGAGCCCGTTGCATTTGCAACGGCGTTGTACAAGGGTGTCACGCACGCCGCGCCGGTGCGGCATCGGCCTGCGACAGCGACGAAGCCGCGCAAGAAGTGCGCCCGGCAATGGGTCGCAATCCGCACAGCTCGACCGGAACGCACAGGAACGTCAGCGCCGACGCCTGAAATTGATCCCGACGAACACGGCCAGCACCATCAGAAAACTACCGAACAGCAGCGCGGAATTGACGAGGACCTGGCGCAGCCCCAGCGTGTCGACGTTGATGAACGGATACGGATAAAAGTCGGACAGGGTGCCGCGCCCGAACGTGATGCCGAGATACACGAGCGGGTAGACGAGCCACAGCAGACAGTCGCGCAAGCGCAGATGAAAGCGCGGCACGAATAGCACCCAGTAGAGCGTGGCGAGCATCGGCAGCACGCTGTGCAGCGACTCGTTGAGCAGGCGCCTGTAGGGCGACAGCGGCCACAGGCCGCGCAACAGCAGGTTATACGCGATGCCGACGAACACCATGTACGCGACCACCGCGGTCACGGCGGTCGGCTGCCGGAAAAAGCGCACGAGCGGCGAGCGGTGCTTCCACAGCGCGATGGAGGTGAAGCAGAACGCGCAGGCGAGCACCGTCAGATGGGTCAGGTAGCTGCTCATGCGGGCGAGGCCGTCGAACACGGTGAGCCCGCGCGCGAGCGTGCGATCGATCGTCAGGTCGGCTTGCGCGAAGATCGCCATCCACGCGATGACGGCAATGACCGCAGCCAACGTCAACGACGACACACTGGGCGTATGCAGCGGCAGCTCGGACTCGCGCTGCGGGACGGGGATAGGGCGCATGCGAACGATTCTACGCGCGGTGCGCGTGCGGCTGCATGGGCTTTAGCGCACAGGCGAGCCGATGGTGGCAAAAATACTACGGGGTACTACGCGAACCGGTGGCGGTCTGCAAACGCGCTGTCACAGGCGGAAACGCCGCGCTCTGTTCCGACCCGTTATGATCGCGAATGCACGGTCCAAACAACGCCATGGCCGGGAAGCAGTCGCTGTCATCGCCGGTTCAAGACTCGCAAAACGGAGAACACGCATGAAAGCCAGCACCATTGCCGAACGGGAAGCGCGTGGCCGTGCCGCGCGCGAGGGTTCGAAACGCTCGAGCCATCGCGCGGTTGGCGAGTTGCACCGCGATCCGATCGAGCTGCTCAAACAGAGCAGCGCGGGTCGCGTCGAGAATCTGGTGCCGCTTCGCTATGGGCGCATGGCCGCTTCGCCGTTTGCGTTCTTTCGCGGCAGCGCGATCGTGCAGGCGCATGATCTAAGCAAGGTGCACGACACCGGCCTCAGCATGCCGATCTGCGGCGACGCCCATCTGATGAATTTCGGCGGATTCGCGACGTCCGAGCGCCAATTGATCTTCGACCTGAACGACTTCGACGAAGTCTCGATCGGCCCGTTCGAATGGGACCTGAAACGCCTGAGCGCGAGCCTCGTGATGGCCGCGCGCCAGATGCGCCTAAGCCGCGGCACCGCCGAGAGCCTCGTGATGACCGCGCTCGGCTCGTATCGCGATCGCATGGCGCAATACGCGCAGTTCGGCGCGCTCGAACTGTGGTACGACCGCATCACGTTCGACCGCATGGCGGAGATCGCGCTGACGCCCGAGCGCCGGCGCGCGGTGCGGCGCGGCATGGAAAAGGCCGCGAGCCGCACGTACGAAAGCCTGCTCGAAAAAATGGCCGCGTTCGACGGCCATCGTTGGTCGATCCACGACGCGCCGCCCGCGCTGTTTCACGTGCTCGGCGCGAACACGCTGTTTACGGCCGAGGAAACCGAAACCTACCGCAGCGGCAATGTCGACAGGATGGTCGAGCACCTGTGGGACGACTACCGCAAGACGATGTCGCACGACCGGCGCGAACTGCTCGATCATTTCACGAGGCAAGACATCGTGTTCAAGGTGGCCGGCGGCGGCAGCGTCGGCACGCGTTGCTTCGTCGTTCTGCTCGTCGATCACTTGGGCCAGCCGTTATTCCTCCAACTGAAGGAGGCGCGGCCGTCGGTCATCGCCCAGTTCTACAAGTCGCCTGCGCTCAAGCATCAGGGTGAGCGCGTCGTGCAAGGACAGCGCATGCTGCAGGCCGCGAGCGATATCTTCCTCGGCTGGGGGACGGGGCAGCTCGGGCAGCATTTCTATTTGCGCCAGCTGCGCGACATGAAGCTGTCCGCGAATATCGAGCTGTTCGACAGCGATCTGCTCGACGGCTATGCGCGGCTATGCGGATGGATCATGGCGCGCGCGCATGCGAAGGCGAGCGGCCAGGCGATCGAGATCAGTTCGTACATCGGCCGTGGCGATCTGTTCGCCGAAGCAGTGACCGGCTACGCGACCGCCTACGCGGACCAGGTCGAGCGCGACTACGACGCGTTCATGAAAGCGTGCCGCAGCGGCCAGCTCGAAGCGCGCACCGATGAGGACATGGCCGCGGATTTCCGCGTGTAGCGGGGCGTGTCACTTCACGCATCGACGCGCGCTTCGCGCAGCGTGACGAAACGCAGATGCCGCTCGCGCGCCGCCTCGATCACACTCGGCAGCACCGCTAGAATCAGCGGCTGGCCTTCAATCGTCAGCGCGGCATTGCCATCGTGCAGCAGCAGGATATCGCGCGCGGCGAGGCCGTCGAGCAGCCGTCTTGCGACCACGTGAGGGTCGCGCTCGCGCGTGTCGTAGCCGCGCCGCGTCCACGCCGCGAGACGCAGATCGAGCTTGCGCAGCACCGGCTCCAGAAAGAGGTTGCGCAGGCCCGCGGGTGCGCGGAAGAACATCGGCCGCGCGCCGCTGACCACTTCGAGCGTGCGTTGCGCGGCGGCGATTTCGCGCGTCAACGCGCGCGGAAACGTGACTGAAAACGTGTGGACGTGCACCTGCGAATGATTTTCGAGCGCATGGCCGCGCGCGACGATCTCGCGCGCGAGTTGCGGATAACGCTCGACCTGCTTGCCGATGCAGAAGAACGTCGCGCGCACGTCGTACGCGTCGAGCAGATCGAGCACCTGCGGCGTGACGACGGGATCGGGGCCGTCGTCGATGGTCAGCGCGATCGCATTCGCGTTGCGCGGGCTCGCGGGCAGGCGGGTCCAGTTGGGCCCGAGCAGCGTCGTGCGTGGTAGCAGTCCGGTGATCGTGAAGAGCGCGTGGTTCGCGACGATCGCGGCGAGCCACCACGGCCATGCGGCGGGCGCGACAGCCACGCCGATCAGTACGATCACGTGCCAGCCGATCGTGCCGTTCAGCAGTGCGGAGTTGCGGGTGCGCGGCCAGCGGCGCGGCGGGTTCGGACATTCATTCATCAAACGTGCTTCCAGTGCACCTTCCTTCGTACCGGGAAGGTCGTGAATCGTGCGCGATGTGCAGCCGCGAACGATACCATTATTGCGCCCGGCGACGTCGCGCGGTTTGCGAACGCCGATGCGCTGCTGTATGGTGCGGGACGAAAAGAGGCGCGCCCCAACTCACAAAACAGGAGATGCACGATGTCGGAAGCAGGAAACGGAAAAGTGGCGCTGGTGACGGGTGCGGGCAGCGGCATCGGCCGCGCGTGCGCGCTGAAGCTCGCGGAGCATGGCTATAGCGTGGTGCTCGCCGGGCGCCGCCAGGCCGCGCTCGATGCGGTCGCGCAAGAAGCCCAGGCGCTGCGCGGTAACGCGCTCGCGGTGTCGTGCGACGTGACCGACGCCGACAACGTCGCCGCGCTGTTCGATACGATCCGCGCGCGCTTCGGCCGGCTCGACGTGCTGTTCAACAACGCCGGACGCAACGGCTCGCCCGTCGATCTCGACGAAGTGAGCATCGACGAATGGCGCTCGATCGTCGACACCAATCTGAACGGCGTGTTCCTCTGCACGCGCGCGGCGTTCGGCCTGATGAAGACGCAGAACCCGCGCGGCGGCCGCATCATCAACAACGGCTCGATCTCCGCGCATGCGCCGCGCCCGAATAGCGCCGCCTACACGGCGACCAAACACGCCATTACCGGATTCACGAAAGCGGTGTCGCTCGACGGCCGCAAATACGACATCGTGTGCGGGCAGATCGACATCGGCAACGCGGGGACCGAGATGGCCGCACGGATGGCGCGCGGCGTGCCGCAAGCGAACGGCGAGATCGCGATCGAGCCGCTGATGGACGTCCAGCACGTCGCCGACGCGGTGCTGCACATGGCGAGCCTACCGCTCTCGGCGAACGTGCAGTTCATGACGATCATGGCGAGCAAGATGCCGTTCGTCGGGCGCGGTTGAGCGGCACGCCACGCCTTGCAAGGGCGGGAGCGAGCAGCGCGCGTTCAACTTATACTGGGCGGTCCGCCGTCTTGCCACGCAAAAGCCACGCGCCGTGCCCCGAGCCACACCCAGCGACGACCCGCCCCCGCAGCCGCCCGTGCGGCCCGATCTCGACGATTGTTGTCATAGCGGCTGCACGCAGTGTGTGTTCGATCTGTACGACGAAGCGCTCGATCGCTACGAGCTCGCGCTGAGTGCGTGGCGAGAGCGGCAGGCGCGGCAACCTGACAGGCAGGGCGCGAAGCCGAAGCCACAAACCGACGCGCCTCGCCCGAGACCCTCGCGCGGCAAACCGCGCCCACGCCGCTGATCGGCGCACGCACTTCCACCGTCCCCGTCATGACCGACCTTCAGCTCCCGCCGACCGAACCCCTCAGCGACTCGCACACGCTCGACGACCTGCACCGATTCGTGCAGCGTCATCCGCGCCTGTTCGTGCTGACCGGCGCGGGCATCAGCACCGACTCCGGCATCCCCGGCTATCGCGACGACAACGGCGCATGGAAGCGCTCGCCACCAATCACGCTGCAGGAGTTTCTCGGCACGCTCGCGATGCGTCAGCGCTACTGGGCGCGCAGCATGGTCGGCTGGCCGCTCGTCGCGCGCGCGCAGCCGAATGCCGCGCATGTCGCGCTCGCGCGGCTCGAAGCGGCGGGTCACGTGCCGACGCTGGTCACGCAGAACGTCGACGGCTTGCATCAGCGCGCGGGCAGCCGCGACGTGATCGAGCTACATGGCGGCATCGGCGGCGTGAGCTGTCTCGACTGCGGCGCGCAGCATTCGCGCGCGACGATCCAGCAGACGCTCGAAGCCGATAACCCCGCGCTGCTCGACGCCACGGCCGAAGCCGCCGCCGATGGCGACGCGCATCTCGAGTGGCACGATCTTGGCGGCTTTCGCGTGCCGGCGTGCTCGAACTGCGGCGGGCTGCTGAAGCCGTCGGTGGTGTTCTTCGGCGAGAGCGTGCCGAAGGCGCGCGTCGATGCGGCCTCGCATGCGCTCGATGCGGCCGACGCGGTGCTCGTGGCCGGCTCGTCGTTGATGGTGTATTCCGGCTACCGCTTCTGCGTGTGGGCGCAGCGCCAGGGCAAGCCGATCGCGGCGATCAACCTCGGCCGCACGCGCGCCGATCCGCTGCTGTCGCTGAAGGTGGCCGCGCCGTGCGGCGATACGTTGAGCGCGCTCGCCGGACTGCTGGCCGGCGATTGAAAACGACTACGTACTCCGAATCCCCATCAAAGTTTGAGGAACGTTCATGGTGACCACGATCGAACAGCTCGAAGCCCTCTACGCGCAGCCGGCCGAGCGCTCGCTGCGCAAGGAGATCCCGTATGTCAACGGCGACTATCGCGCGTTCATCGCGGCCGCGCCGTTCGCGGTGCTCGCGACGAGCGGGCCGGGCGGCCTCGATTGCTCGCCGCGCGGCGATACGCCGGGCTTCGTGCGGGTCGTCGACGAACGCACGCTCGCGCTGCCGGATCGCCCCGGTAACAACCGGCTCGACAGCTTGCGCAACGTTATCGCCGATCCGCATCTGGCGTTGTTGTTCGTGATCCCGGGTGTCGGCGAGACGTTGCGCGTGAATGGCCGCGGCCGCATCTCGAGCGATGCGGCGCTACTGGACAGTTTCGCCGTCGACGGTAAACTGCCGCGCACCGTGCTGCTGATCGACGTCGATGCCGTGTACTTTCATTGCTCGAAGGCGCTCGTGCGATCGCAGTTATGGGACCCGGCGCGTTACGTCGAGCGCTCGCAACTGCCGAGCACGGGTGAGATCCTGCAACGCATCATCGCCACGAACGATGGCGAGCAATTCGACACCGCCGCCTACGATCGCGAGCTGCCCGAGCGCGTGCGCGCCACGCTGTACTAACGTTAAACGCCAAGCCATCCATGACCGACGCCCGGCAACATTCGCCTTCCGCCGAACGCAATCGCGAACCGATCCTCGCCGTGCTGCGCGATGCGCTGCCGGCCAGCGGCCGCGTGCTGGAAATCGCGAGCGGCACCGGCGAGCACGCGATCTGGTTTGCTGGCGCGCTGCCCGGCCTCGACTGGCAGCCAAGCGATGCAGACGAAGAAGCGCGCGAGTCGATTGCCGCGTGGAGCGCGCACGCGGGGCTCGCGAACGTGCGCGCGCCGCTCGCGCTCGACGTGCATCAGCCGGACTGGGGCATCGATGCGCTCGATGCGGTGGTCTGCATCAACATGATCCACATCTCGCCGTGGAGCGCGGCGCAGGCGTTGTTCGACGGCGCGGGGCGGCGGCTCGTCGAGGGCGGCGTGCTGTTTCTCTACGGTCCTTACCGGCGCGGCGGCGCGCACACGGCGCCGAGCAACGAAGCGTTCGATCACTGGTTGAAGAGTCGCGATCCCGAATGGGGTGTGCGCGATATGGAAGCGGTCGTCGCGCTCGGCGACGCGGCTGGGCTCGTGTGCGAGCGCGTGGTCGCGATGCCCGCGAACAACTTTAGTCTCGTGTTCAGGAAACGGGCAGGGTAGCTATCGCACCGGCAAGGCCGATCCAAAACCGAACCCGCCGCCCGAACGCCGACGCGCGCACAATACCTGTCGTCACGCGAAAGCAGGAGCACGGCGGGAGCGCGAACCACTGGCGTCCTTGCCCGCCGCCAAGCGGCAAACACGCATTTCTTTTATCCTTTCACCCTCGACGCCGCGCCGGTGTTTTGTAGCGCGGCGACACGACATTTTTTGGACTCTGGAGAATTCACATGGGCAAACAGGCAATCGGCGTGGTCGGGCTGGCGGTCATGGGCCGCAATCTGGCGCTCAACATCGAGAGCCGCGGCCACGCGGTATCGGTCTACAACCGCAGCCGCACGAAGACCGACGAACTCATCGCCGAATATCCGGATCGCAAACTGGTGCCGGCTTTCACGCTGGAAGAGTTCGTCGAGTCGCTCGAAAAGCCGCGCCGCATTCTGATGATGGTCAAGGCCGGCGAGCCGACCGACGCAACCATTGCCTCGCTCAAGCCGCTGCTCGAAAAAGGCGACATCCTGATCGACGGCGGCAACACGCCTTTCACCGACACGATCCGCCGCAACCAGGAACTCGCGAAGGCGGGTCTGCATTTCATCGGCACCGGCGTGTCGGGCGGCGAGGAAGGCGCGCTGAAAGGCCCGTCGATCATGCCGGGCGGCCCGCGCGACGCGTACGACCTCGTCGCGCCGATCCTCACCGAGATCGCCGCGAAGGCGCCGGACGGCGAGCCCTGCGTCGCGTACATGGGACCGGACGGCGCGGGCCACTTCGTGAAGATGGTGCACAACGGTATCGAGTACGGCGACATGCAGTTGATCGCCGAAAGCTACGCGGTGCTCAAGCAGGTCGTCGGCCTGTCGAACGAGGAACTCGGCAAGGTCTATACCGAGTGGAACCAGGGTGAACTCGACAGCTATCTGATCGAAATCACTTCGAAGATCTTCGGCAAGAAGGACGAGGAAACCGGCAAAGACCTCGTCGACGTGATTCTCGACCGTGCCGCGCAGAAGGGCACCGGCAAGTGGACGAGCCAGAACGCGCTCGATCTCGGCGCGCCGCTGCCGTTGATCACGGAGGCGGTGTTCGCGCGCGTGCTGTCGTCGCTGAAGACGCAGCGCGTGGCCGCGAGCAAGGTGCTCGAAGGTCCGCAGGCGAGGCCGCTCGAAGGCGCGAAAGACGCGTTCATCGAATCGGTGCGCCGCGCGTTGTACTTCAGCAAGGTGATCTCGTACGCGCAGGGTTTCGCGCAGCTGCGCGCGGCCTCGGAAGAGTACAAGTGGGATCTCGACTACGGCACGATCGCGAAGATTTTCCGCGCGGGCTGCATCATCCGCGCGCGCTTCCTGCAGAAGATCACCGACGCCTACGCGAAGGACAAGGCGCTCGCGAACCTGCTGCTCGATCCGTACTTCCGCGACATCGCGAAGAACTACCAGGCGGCGTTGCGCGAAGTCGTGGTGGCCGCGGTCAACGCGGGTGTGCCGGTTCCGGCGTTCGCGTCGGCGATCGCGTATTTCGACGCCTACCGCTCGGAGCGTCTGCCCGCGAACCTCGTGCAGGCGCAGCGCGACTTCTTCGGCGCGCATACGTTCGAACGCATCGACAAGCCGGGTAGCTTCCACGCGCAGTGGAGCTGAGCGTTTGAAGGACGGCCCGGCGCGCGGAGGTAATAGGGCGCGCCGGGCCGTTAGTCCATTTGGATTCGCGATACTCGTGATTGTTACTGAATATAACGCGGGTTAAGTATGGGCGTGGAAAACGCGAAATAATTATTGCGAATGTAGCAATAGACTGTCGTCGCGTTAGGTGTTTACCCTAGGTCTCGACACCTCTAAACTTGTTTTCAAGCGCTGAAGGAGAAACAGAAACCCGAAGCGCAACAAGCAACAAGTCCTTTGGAGGTTAATCATGAAGACCCTGATTTCCGCTGTTGCGATCGCCGCCGTCCTCGCTGTTCCGGCCGCTGCATTCGCTCAAGCCAACCAGCCGGTGACCCGCGCTGAGGTTCGCGCTGAACTGGTTCAGCTCGAAAAGGCCGGCTACAACCCGGCCGGCGACAACGCAACCTACCCGGCAAACATCCAGCAAGCGGAAGCTCGCGTCGATGCGCAACACGGCACCGCCATCGCGGACACCAGCGGTTACGGCGCTCCGGCGGTCGGTACGTCGCAAGCTGGCCACCACGCTGTGATCCCGGCGAAGGCCGACCGTAACTCGGTGTACTTCGGCGGCTAATTGCCGCCACGGGTTGCGCTGAAGTTTGATGTGGAAGGTTGCAGTAGAAGTGTGCAGTTGTAGTCTGCGGTAGACGCCGCGTCGCGGAATAGCGCGAACGCGGCGGGCAAGAAAAAACGCCATCCAGTTCAATCGGATGGCGTTTTGTCGTTTACGGCGCCGTTGTGCGGCGGGTTTGCGTCAATGCAACGTGCGATGCCGTCGGGCGATGTCATCGAACAGCGCGCGGCTCGGTTCCAGCGCGAGCAGCCACGATTCGTCGTAGCCGCTGAGGTTGTCGAGCGCCTCGCGCAGCCGCTCGATCGCCACTGCGGGCAGCTCGACGCTCGCCTCGATCCCGCTCGACAGCCCCGCGATGCTCGCCAGTTGCACGAGCGCATCGGCGGCTTCGGCGACATCGGCGGCGAAAATCAGATGCGTGTTCAGCAGTTCGACGAGGCCGGGAGACGCCGCCACATCGTCGACGTTCAGTTGCACAGCCAGAAAGGTGGCATTGTTCATCCGTGATTCCTCCCAGAATCCCAAGGTTGTCGTGAGGGCTCCGCGCGGCTTGAGTGAGTATAGGCGATGCCCATTCGCCTGCAATGATAGGACGAATCGGCGGCGGCCGCTTCCGTGCGAGGTCGCGTGCGGCGCGAGACCTATAATAGGGCCAGCCGCGCCAGCGCCAGACGGACGCGTCGAGATGCGCTATCGGGAAGACGGCGTCGAACGCTCAACGGTGCTCGAAACCGGCGACGTGTTCTACGCGTCGATCGGCACCGAGCACGTCGCGCATCCGCTCGGCGCGGCGCGTGTGCTCGTCGTCGAAACACCGGGCAGCGTCTGAAGAACACGGCAGTTTGACGGCGCCGCCAGCGCGGCGCGCCTATGCGTGTCGCGCATAATAGCTACGCGACAGCAGACGGCCGCGACACCTGCGTCAAGCGGGGCGGCACGGCAATTGCTAAGGCGTCGATTGAATCGGATCGAGACACACGTCGAGGAAAATCAGATGACGGAACAATGGCAACCGACGGGGATCCGCCTCCTGATGGCGGTGGCACTTGGCGTGATGATCGCCGGCTGCACCACGATGCCGTGGGAAAGCACGCCGTTCTATAGCAGCGCACCGTCGGGCGCGACCAGCCTCGCGACCGTGCCGGTGCCCGCCGGTTACTACCGCGTCAATCCGGGCGATACGCTGTCCGGCATTGCCTCGGCGTATGGACGCAGGCCGCAGGACATTGCGGCGTGGAACGCCTTGCCGATCAATGCGTCGGTCGTGCCCGGCCAGGTGCTGCGCGTGTCGCCGCCGATGGTCTCGGGCAGTGTGGTCGCGCCGCCGGTTGCGGTCGCGCCAGGTGCGGCAGCCGCGCC
>ABYL01000166.1 GCA_000173575.1 Burkholderia sp. H160
CCAATGGTCTCGCCTCGCAGATCGCGCGCCAGGGCGCGCATTACGTCAGCTATCTCGCGACCTCGCTGCGCGGCTCGATCGCCGCGCTGCTCGACGTCGGGTCGGCGCGCGCGTGGTGGAACTGGCAGTTCACCGACCCGCACGCGCGCGCGGTGCTGTTCCAGGTGCTGTGGTCGCTGCTGGCCGCGCTGATCCCGGCGCTGGTGCTCGAATGGCTGACGCGGCGGCTGCTGCGGCGCGCCTATCTGGCGATCGCCGCGCGCCGCGAAGCCGCGCTGCGGGAGGAGAACGACGACGCGTCGCCAGCCGGGAAAGCCCGCGCGATCGAAGCCGCGGGCAGGCGCAGCGCGACGCACCACTGGACGCTGCTGCAGCGTCTGCCGCGCGCGTTGCTGATCACGCTGGTGCGGCTCGTGCCGCTCGCGGTGTTCGTCGGCGCGGCGAGCGCGCTGATGCCGATCGTCGCCGACATCGGCACGCCGCAGGACCGCGCGCTCGATTCGCTGATCGACGTCTATGTGGTGTCCCGCTGCGCCGCGATCATCGGCGCGTTCTTCCTGCAACCAACTGCGCCGCGTCTGCGGCTGCTGCGCATGGGCGATGCATGGGCTGCGTTCGTGCTCGGCTGGATCGAGCGGATCGTCGCCGTGGTCGGTGCCGGCGTCGCGCTCGCCGAGGTCGCGAAGGCGCTCGGCATGAACGACGCCGCGCATCTCGCGCTGCTGAAAGTGGTTGCGCTCGCCGGTCACGTGATGATCTCGATCCTCGTGCTGCGCTGTGCGAAGCCGGTCGCCAACCGGATCCGCCAACGTTTTTCCGCGCACGAGTCGTTGGAGATGTTCGGCAACGCGCTCGCGGACGCGTGGGCCTGGGTCACGGTCGCCATCGTGATGGCGCTGTGGTTCATCTGGGCCTTCGACGTGCAGAACGGCTATCACGCGCTCGTGAACATCGGGGGCATCACGCTCGCGGTCCTGATCGGCGCGCGGCTCGTATCTATCGTGATCTTCGGTGCGCTCGCGCGCATTTTTCACGTGCAGGACGAAGAATCGCGCTCGCTCGTGCATCAGCACGCGTACCGCTACTACCCACTGCTGCGGCGCGTGGTGAGCTGGATCATCGGCATCGTCACCGCACTCGTGCTGTTGCAGGCATGGGGCGTCGCTGTCGTCGATCTGTTCCGCAGCGGCACGATTGGCCACCGGCTCGCCTCGGCGCTCGCGACGATCGCAGTGGCCGCGGTCATCGCGCTGGTGGTGTGGGAGATCGTCAACGTCTCGGCCGAGCGGCGCCTCGATGACTGGACCAACAGCGGCGATCTGATGCGCGCCGCGCGCCTGCGCACGCTGATGCCGATGCTGCGGACCGCGCTCTTCTGCGTGATAGCGCTCATCGTCGTGCTGACCGGCCTGAGCGAGCTCGGCGTGAATATCGGCCCCCTGCTCGCGGGCGCGAGCATCTTCGGCGTCGCGCTCGGCTTCGGCTCGCAGAAGCTCGTGCAGGACTTCATCACCGGCATCTTCCTGCTGATGGAAAACGCGATGCAGGTCGGCGACTGGGTCACGCTCGCGGGCGTGTCGGGCACCGTCGAATATCTGTCGATCCGCACCGTCCGGCTGCGCGGCGGCGACGGCTCGCTGTTCACGGTGCCGTTCAGCTCGGTGTCGACGGTGAACAACACGAATCGCGGGCTCGGCAACGCGGCAGTGCGCGTGAACATCGTGTTCGGTCAGGACGTCGAGCGCGCGATCGACACGCTGAAGGCAATCGGCGCATCGCTGCGCGAGGACGACAAGTTCAAGGACGGCATCCTGTCGGACTTCTCGTTCTGGGGCGTCGACGCGGTCGACGGGTCGGCGATCACGCTGGCCGGCCAGATGCAATGCCGCGATACGTCGCGCTGGGGCGTGCAACGCGAATTCAACCGGCGCATCGTCGAGCGCTTCAGCGATCTCGGCATCGAGATCGCGAATCCGCAGCGTCATCTGCTCACCTGGGACCCCGCGAGCAAGGCCAAGGTCGATACGGTCGCGCCGCGCTCGCGAGACGTCCACGTTCCGCACAAGGGCGACGCGCCGCTCGACGATCAGATTCCCGTCGATCCAAGTCCGGTCGGCGGCCCCGGCTCGCCCGGCAATCCTGGCGCGACCTCGCCGCATGCGTGACGCGGTGCGCGCGTGAACGTGCGCTAGCGCTGCGCAGCGCTAGCGCACTTGCCACCACCGCGGCAACAGGCGCCGCACTTCCGGCCGGCGAAAGCGGTCGTCGATCAGATGCACGACACCGCGGTCCTCCTCGGTGCGGATCACACGCCCCGCCGCCTGCACGACCTTCTGCAAACCCGGATACAGGTACATGTAGTCGTAACCGTTGCCGAAGCGCGCGTCGAGCGTACGGCGCATCTGCTCGTTGACGTCGTTGATCTGCGGCAGACCGAGCGTCGCGACGAACGCGCCGATCAACTGCTGGCCGGTCAGATCGACGCCTTCCGAAAACGCGCCACCGAGCACCGCGAAGCCGATGCCCTGGTTCATCGTCCTGAAGCGCGCGAGAAATGCGTCGCGCGCGGCTTCGTCCATGCCGGGCTCCTGCGCCCACACCGGCAAGCCGGGATGCCGCTCGCGCAGCAGCGCGACCACGCGTTGCAGATAGTCGAAACTGCTCAGGAACCCCATGTAATTGCCGGGCTGGGCGTCGTACTGCTGCGCGATCAGCTCGACGATCGGCTCGAGCGAGCGCTCGCGGTCGCGCCAGCGCGTGGACACATGAGCGGCCACGTGCACCTGCAACTGCTCCGCGCGAAACGGCCCTTCCACGTCGAGCCATTGCGTGTCGTCGGCGAGCCCTAGTGTGTCGTGATAGAAATGCTGCGGGTTCAGCGTGCCCGAAAACATCACCGTGGTACGCGCAGCCGCATAGCGCGGTGCGAGGAATGGCGCAGGGATCACGTTGCGCACGCACAGTGTCGCGCTGGTTTTGTCGCGCGGCGCGTAGCGGTCGGGGCTCAATGTCACGTCGAACATCGAATGCTCGCCGAACTGCTCGGCGAGCGCGACGAAGTGCATCGCGTCGAAAAAGACGCGTAGCGCGTGTTCGTCGATCGATAACGGCGCGTCGGCCAGTTGATCGGTCACCGCGCCGATCAGGTTCTGCGCGGCGGACAGCAGTTTGCCCGGCACCTCGGCATACACCTGATAGCTGGCCGACTGCGCGCGCTTCGCCGCATTCCATTCTCGCTGCAAGCGTTCGAGCGGCCTCTTCAGCGCCGCCGGCGCGCTGTTGCGCACGAGACGGAACGCGCTCTGATCGAGCGAGGCCGTATACATGCGCCGCGCGCGTTCGAGCAGGTTGTGCGCTTCGTCGACCAGCACGCCGACGCGCCACTGGTTGATCTGTGTCAGCGCATACAGCATCGCGCTTGCGTCGTAGTAGTAGTTGTAATCGCCGACGATCACATCGGCCCAGCGAGCGAGCTCCTGCGCCAGATAGTACGGACAGATGTCATGCGCGAGCGCAGCTTCGCGCACCGCCGCGCGATCGAGGCGCGGCGTCGCCAGAGCGGCGGCGCGCGCCGTATCGAGACGATCGTAAAAGCCGCGCGCGAGCGGGCAGGACTCGCCGTTGCAGGCCTTGTCCGGATGCTCGCAGGCTTTGTCGCGCGCGACGAGTTCGAGCGTTCTAAGCGGCAACGGCGCGCTCCGGTGCAGCGAGTCGATCGCATCGAGCGCAAGCGCGCGGCCCGGTGTCTTCGCGGTCAGAAAGAACACGCGATCGAGCCGGTCTTCGCCGCAGGCCTTCAGCAACGGAAAAATCGTCGCCAGCGTTTTACCGATGCCGGTCGGCGCCTGTGCCATCAACGGCTTGCCATCGCGTGCGGCGCGATACACGGCCACCGCGAGTTCGCGCTGCCCGCGGCGAAACTGCCCGTACGGAAACTGCAGCGTGACGAGCGCCGCATTGCGCGCGACCCGATGCGCGTCCTCCTGCACGGCCCAATCGAGAAATCGCTCGCACTGCTCGACAAAGAAGGTTTCGAGTTCACGCGCGCTGTGCTGCTGGGTCAGTACCGTTTCCTTCTGACTGCCGATATCGAAGTACACGAGCGCGACCGTCAGCTCGGCGAGCCCGCGCACCTGGCATAGCAGATGCCCATACACGAGCGCCTGCGCCCAATGCAGCACGCGATGATTCGCGGGCATGCGCGCGAGATCGCCGCGATACGTCTTCACTTCTTCGAGCCGGTTCGCGATTGGGTCGTAGCCGTCCGCGCGGCCACGCACGGTCAAACTGCGATGCGTGCCCGTCAGCGCAAGTTCGGTCTCGTAGCCACTCGCGCGCCGCCCCGCGACCATCTGATGTCCGGCGATGCCTTCGAGCGAAGTCGGCGCGGGGGTGAAGCGCAGATCGAGATCACCGCGCCGCGCCGTGAATTCGCACATCGCGCGTACGGCCACGACGTAGCTCATACAGCGCGCTCCGCTTTGGCTTGCCCTGCGACTTCTGCATCGCTTTCAGCCTCCTGCCCGGCCCAGCGCACGTCGACCACGCGCACCGGCATGCCGTGCTGGGCGCAATACGCGAGCCAGCGGATCTGATTGTCCTGCAGACGATCGCCGGGGCCTTTCACCTCGATCAATTCATAGCGACGCTCGGCCGGCCAGAACCGGATCAGGTCGGGCAAGCCCGAACGATTGCCGCGAATGTCGCGCAGCAGGCGCTCAAACCACAGCTTCAGATGCGCGGCGGGCAGACAGTCGAGCGCGAGTGCGACGAGCTCGGGCGTCAGCAGTCCCCAGAACACGAACGGCGACTGCATGCCGGCCTTGTCATGCAGATGCCGCACAATCGTCTCGCGATAGACGCCGCTATCGAGCTGCGCGAAGCACGCGGCAAACTGTGTGGCGCGACGCGCGTGAAAATCCGGCGCGTGCAGATCGGCCGGTCCGCGTTGGAAAGGATGAAAAAACGCGCCAGGCAGCGCCGCGAAAACCGGCTCCCAACACAGCAGGCCAAACAGCGAATTGATCAGCGCGTTCTCGACGTAATGCACGGGCGCCGCGTCGCTGGTCAAATGATCGCGCACCGCGTATTCGACGGCCACCGGCGAATCAGGCTTCGGCAGCACCAGCGTGCCGCGCTCGACAGGCCGCGCCGCTGGCGCGCGCGGCACCGGCTCACCGCATTTGCGCCGCAAACGCGGCAACATCCGCGCGACACGCTGCGCTTCTTCTTCGCTCTCGGGCGCGGCGTCGGCCTGCGAGGCGAGCGCGAGTGCTTCTCCGAAACGCCCGTTGCGCTCGAGCACCCGCATGCATCGATGACGCGCGCCCGGCCACGCGCACGCGTCGTACACCGCGAGCGCGGTGCCCCACTGCTCGCGCCGCTCGCAATCCTGGCCGATGCGGAACAGCAGCTTCGCGCGACGCGTTTCGAGCCACGGGTTCGCGATCTCGATCGAATGGACGGTCGCGATCAGTTCGTCCAGTGCGGACGCGTCGTTGTCGACCGGTAGCCATTCGAGTGCTTCGCGGCACGCGTGCAGCGCGAGATAAACGTCGATATCCGCGCGTTGCTGGAACGCACGCGACGACGGCCCGAACGCGACCTTCTCGTACTGGAACACACCGAGATCGGCGAGCACGAACTCCGACCAGTCCTGGTGCAGATTGCCGAAGAACATCAGGCGCAAGCGATCGCACAACGGCGCGATCGCGACGTGCAGCACGCGGTCCGTCGTGGCGTGATGCCATGCGGCAAGTGGACGTGAAATTCCGGCAGGCGCGTCGTTGCTTTCAGTTTCGCAAAGCGCGCGCAGCGTTTCGAGCAGATCCGGTTTGCGCAACGCCTTCGCGCCGGGGATCCGGGCGATCGCGTCCGCGAAGATGTCGAGCAATTGCGCGCGCGTGCTGAGCGCGAACAGATCGTCGAGAGACAGAGGGGGCTCGGTATCGATCCAGCCATGCAGCGCCATCGGCATAGCGGCCTGCAACGGACAGCCGATTTCGTCATAAACGAGGCGGCTTGCGCGAAACAAACTGCCTTTGCGCATCAGCATGCGTACCAGCAACGCACGCGACGCTTGCGGCAATTCCGCGAAATTCTTGAGAAACGCGTGTTCTTCGTCGTCGAGCAGATCGTCGTAACGCGCGGCGAGCCACGCGAGTGCGCGCTCGAAATTCAGCAGGTAGTATGGGACGTCAGAGCGGATCTCTGAGCGAGCATCGGTTGCCACGGACTTTTTTCGGTACCTGTATGTTTATACAGTGATGATAGCAAAGTCCGCTACGGCAACCGACGCACATCAGCCCGCGACCCACACGACGGTCAGCGAGCGCACGCCCTGTGCGCCGCGAATCAGGACACCCTCGATATCGGCGGTGGCCGAAGGACCGGTAACGAGCGCCGCATAGCGCGCGCTGCGGAAATCGTCGCGACGATAGACGTCCTGCAGTCCATCGAGCAATTGCGCCGGATCGAGCAACACGATCAGATGCTGGACGATATAGCCCAACGCATTGACCACATATTCGCGCTCGCTAAACCATACCGAGCCGGTTTCGGCTACGCCAAAGCGGGCCCGCACCACACCGACGTCGACGTCCTGCAGCGAGGCGGGGTCCGTATCCGCGTCGATCGCGCGCGTGCCCGGCACTTCCGTAGTGGCCGATGCAATCGATGCCGCCGCGCCAAAACGCTCGCGAATCAGATCGCTGACGTTGCTCGCGCTTGCCGCCTCGACGCAGGTGCCGCCCATGGTCTGCAACGCCGCAGTGAAGCGCGTACGCAGATCGCCGCCGATCGCCTCGAACAGCGGCACGTCGGGACGCGGCCGCGCGGCCGGTTGCGCAGCGCGCACTTTGGCGAGAAAAGCCTCACGCGTTGTCATCGCCGCCTCCGCGATTCTTCTTGTACCACGCATGAAAAGTCATCTTCGGCGCTTCCGGCAATTCGCGCTGCCGCCCCCAGATATTCAAAGGGTTATACAGCACGAAATTCGGCAACCGCCGCAACGCGCTGCCCATCGACGACACCGTCGCGCGATACAAGGTCGGACTCGACAGCAAACGCCCCGCCATCTTCAGCACTTCCTGTTTCACGAACGGCACTTCGTGCTGCTCTGCAATCACGGCGCGCCATTTGTAGATCTGTTCGTGAATATTGATCTTCACCGGACACACGTTCGTACAACTGCCGTTGAGCGTCGACGCGAACGGCAATGCGCTATAGCGCTTCAGATCGAAGGTTGGATTGATGATCGCGCCGATCGGCCCCGAATAGGTGCCGCCATACGACAGGCCGCCGCTGCGTCGATAGACCGGACACGTATTCATGCACGCGCCGCAGCGTATGCATTTGAGCGAGTACCAGAAGTCCTCCATCGCGAGCCGTTCGACGCGGCCATGATCGACGAGGATGAAATGCATCTCGGTGCCAGGCCGCGGCGCACGGAAATGCGAGGTGTACTGCGTGATCGGCGAACCCAATGCGCTGCGCGACAGCATGCGGATGAACACGCCGAGATCCGACACTTTCGGAATCAGTTTCTCGATTCCGATCGACGCGATATGCAGTGGCGGCACGTTCGCCGACAGATCCGCATTGCCCTCGTTCGTGCAAACGACGACCGCGCCGGTTTCGGCCACCGCAAAATTGCAGCCGGTCATGCCGGCCGTTTTCTCGCGCACGAAATACGGACGCGTATTCATGCGCTGGCTTTCGGCGAGATAGTGAATATCGCTGTTCGCCGGATCGGTGCCGATGGTGCGGCCGAACAGCTCCGCGACGTCCGCTCGCAGCTTGTGCACCGCTGGCACGACCATGTGGCTCGGCTCCTGATGATCGAGCTGCTGAATTCGCTCGCCGAG
Source organism: Burkholderia sp. H160 (assembly GCA_000173575.1). GTDB lineage: Bacteria > Pseudomonadota > Gammaproteobacteria > Burkholderiales > Burkholderiaceae > Paraburkholderia. The sequence continues at coordinate 7,866 of ABYL01000166.1, forward strand.
GTCCGTTTCCATCACGGTAATGCCGCGCGGTTCGAGATAGTCGCGCATCCGGCATTCGTCGGTCAGCATCGACTTGCTCTTCACTAGCGTCGTCATGCCGCGCTCGGACATCAGCTTGTGGACGATCGCGTTGTGCTCTTCCGATGTCGCGGCCCAATGCACGACCACGCCATTGGCCTCGGCCGCGGCCGCGAACTGCTCCAGGTAGTCGGCCAGATGCGACAGCGTATGTTCCTTGATGCCCGACGCCAGCGAGCGCAACGTTTCCCATTCGGCAATGCCGTGCGCTTGTGCGTCGCGCTTCTCGCGCAGGTCCCATAGACGCTTGTCGTGAAACGCGACGTGCTCGGTCTTGCCGATGAAAGACCCCGCCGCTTTGGCGTGATCGACGCGATGATGGTCGCCGCTCATGCGCGCGCTCCATTGAGAACCTGCGCGATATGAATGAAACGCGCGTCGGCTTTCATGCGTTCCGCGCAACCCTGCTGGTGCATCAGGCACGACATGTCGCCCGAAACGATGTACTCAGCGCCCGCATTCAGATGGTCGCGCACCTTGTCCTGCCCCATGCGCACTGACACCGCTTCTTCGGTAACCGAGAACGTGCCGCCAAAACCGCAGCATTCGTCCGGCCTTGCCGGCTTCACGAACTCGATGCCCTTCACGCCTTCGAGCAACGTGCGCGGCTTCGAAAACGGCGTGCCGGCGATTTCGGATGCCGACGCCTGCTTCAGATGACGCAGCGCGCTGCAACTCGTGTGCAGACCGACGCGATGCGGAAACTCGGCCCACGGAAATTCGCGCGCGCCGATCACGTCGTGCAGAAACTCGACCAGCTCGTAAGCGCTCGCGCGCACTTTGTTCACTTCATCGGTCTGCTCGAGCGCGGTCAGATGCTCACGCACGTGATGAATGCAGCTCGCGGACGGCCCGACGATGTAGTCGTAGCCCGCGAAGTTGCGCGCGAACAGCCGCTCGGTGGCGGCGGCGTCCGCATGCGCGCCGCTATTGGCCATCGGCTGGCCGCAACAGGTCTGCTGCTGCGGATAGTCGACCTCGATGCCGAAACGTTCGAGCAGTTCGAGCGTCGCGATGCCGACCTCGGGATAGAACGCGTCGATAAAGCACGGGATGAACAGCGCGACTTTCATAGGCTCTTCAGAAAAAGCGGCGGGGACGATGTCGGTTTGACCGATTTGGCCTGCTCGGCCAATTTGGTCATGTTGGTCTGACCAAGACTATAAGGAAGTCCACCAGCGGTGTCAATTCGGGCGGCCGACGTCCGCCCTTCCGCGCGTCATGGTTAGCGCGTGGGGAGAACCAACCGTATCGGTCCGCATGCGGCCGCATTCGGTCATACGATCGGATAGTCTAGATCGCCAACAATCCGGGGCCGAGCGTTCCGGTAGACTCACGTTCCTACCAACCGCGCGCGACAGCATGGACACCCAGCTTTTGATCATCTGTGGCCTTACATTTGTAATCCATGTGATAGCGACATTGGCTTACGCTGTCCGAATCGCCGGTGTTCGCACGCGTCGTATCGCCATCTCATTTTCTCTTTTCGGGATCATCGCTTTGGTCTCGAGAACGGCAAACTCATTTCAGGGGCCATTCATCACGAAGCGGGTCGAGCTTGATATCTCCCATCACATTGGGCAGGGTTTGCTCGGTGACTTCCGCATTTTCCTGCTCACTGCCACATTCGCAAGCATCGTTGGAACATTCCTTATTCCCACCTTCCAGCGTTATTTCAGCCGCGCCGTCAGTCATTTTCAGGCGATCCGCTCCGTTCCTCGTCTGCTGCTCCACGCCTCTAGTCGAGGTGGAATCAACTACCTTCGGATGGGGGCGCGACTGCCCTCGCGATACAACGTCACACAATTGACGGCAGGCGCAGGGGTTTCTTGGAAGGTGATAGCACTGAACGTCCTAGCAATGGCTATCTGGACTGTCGGCGTCTTCGCATCGCTTTACGCCGGTTACTTGAAGCCCGACCTGCGAGTCACGTGCGCGAATCTTTCGTCGGTAATCAACGGCTTCGCGACGGTGGTATTGGCAATCGTCATCGATCCGCAGGTTTCGGTGATGACTGACGACGTAATCGAAGGCCGGCTTTCCGAAAACCACTTCCGGCGGGCCATAACTACCCTCGCAGGTGCACGGGTTCTCGGGACGTTGTGCGCACAGGTAGCGCTCGTTCCCGCCGCCTTCATTATTGTCCGTGTTGCCGAACTCATTTAGCGTAGTAGTCGATTCGCAGGAACTTGGCAGGGTCCGGCCGAGGGCGTGTGAAAACGCACATTGAATGCGACAGTCGAGGAAGTCGGCCCTCCAGATTGCGCTGTATTGGCTTGGCGGTGACTCGGCAAGGGTAAAACGACACCTGAAAACCGGGCACTTTTGCGTTTTCACACGCCCTCGGCCAAGAGCGGCCGGTGGACGTAACCTCCCCGATTGGCGACAATTGGGGCCATCGTCCGTTCTGTTCACCTAGATGCACAAGAACCGCATAATTCAAACATCTGTTTTCCTAGGCTCCGTACTGTTTATCGCTTTGGGCATAGCGCGCCCGGCGGAGGCATCGGGTGCGTTCGACGGAAACTGGATATTCAAGTATTCGTGTAACGGCACGACAGGTGAGTTTGCCGACCAGTGCCGTCGTGGAGAAGGCGACTCTTTCACACTCGTCAATCTCACCGAAAGCGGGAAGCGTGTTTGCGGATATCACGTCGCCCCAGGTTATGGACAGAACAAGGTCGATGAAGGAGATCTAGACGGTGGCGGGCCTTCAATTTATGGCGCTGTCTCTGGCGACACAGCGACCGTGCGGTTTCGCAGCGCGTGGACCGGCGATATTGGCATCGCAACGATCACTCGTCGCAAGGGCACCATTGTCTGGCATGTCGTAAAACCCCTGACTGAGCAAGGTGTGTTCCCTGACGATGCCGTATTGAGCAAGTACATTTCGCGACTTCCTTACCGACCGACTCCCTGCAGTACTGCTCTGAACAAGGGCGGCGAGTGACGTCTCTTGGCCCAATTTTGCTCGAATCCGACGAAGCTTCCCTGCGTCATGTACTTCCCTAGCCGGCCAGTTTCGGCCGTTTGACATTGCGGGCTAGATTGTTGACAACCGATAACATCGCTTGACTTTACCTGCTACGATAGTTCTGTCCCTTTATGGAGAAACGGTCGATGACGAACGTAGAAGTGCTTCGCACCTTTTATGCGCGATTCATAACGGCCATGGGAGCGTGCAGAGACCCGAGAATCCAGGAGGCATTTGCGATGGTCGAAAGGGAAAAGTATCTGGGTCCCGGTCCATGGAACGCATATACGCTGACAGGATACGTCTCGACCGACACGTCCGACCCTGCCGTTCTCTATCAAGACATTCTAATTGGGCTCAAGACCGATCGAGGCATCAACAACGGTGAGCCGAGCCTCCATGCGCGTTGTCTTGACGCCGCAGGCATCTCGCGAGGCGAAACCATCACACACATCGGTTCGGGAAGCGGCTATTACACAGCACTTCTCGCGCACCTCACCGGTGAAGCGGGGCGTGTGACTGCGTATGAGATTGACCCGGGTCTCAGTGCGCATGCGGCGTCGAACCTTGCTCACTTGGAACACGTCCGGGTGCTCCAAGAAAGCGGAACTGACGCAGTGCTGCCGCGATCGGATTTGATTTACGTGAGTGCAGGTGCGACGCACCCATTGGATAGCTGGCTCGAAGCACTCAATAATGGCGGCCGTCTGATTTTCCCGTTGACACCAAACCGCGGTCTCGGCGGCATGCTGCTTGTGACACGTGTTGCGGCCAACTCGTACGCGGCAACATTCATTTGCCCGGCGACGTTCATCGAGTGTATCGGAGCTCGCGACGATGCGACCGGGGAATCCTTGGTCAGTGCGTTTGAATCAAATACGACGGCTGCAGTCAAGTCTCTAAGATGGAAAACGCCCGCGGACCAATCTGCGTGGTTCGTGGGAGCCGACTGGTGGCTATCGACCTCCGAGCCGCACGATTTCACTGCTTGATATCAACGTCGGATTTCCACTTTTACACATGTGGTCGAGTGCCACCTATCGCCGATGGGCAAGGACCGGCCAAGAGCGGCCTGTCGACATGAGTGCCTGTATTGCTGACAATCCAGCAATCCTCTCCGTACCCAAGGTCAGTGAATGCAACGGCATATCGAACTGCGAACGGCGACCGAAGACGACATATCGCGCATCGAGACGTGGGCGCGGGCGATCGACGCAAGTCAGTTGATGTCGCGCTATCTTCCGGATCGATCCCAAACGGTTCTTTGGAGAATTGTCATCGTTGACGGCGTCGAGACTGGGACAACTTGGGCTGAATGCAAGGCTGGATTGCCCAATGTCGTTTTTCTGGGCATCCTCATCGGACGATTTGAAATGCTAGGGAAAGGAATCGGGCGTGCCGTCATCGGCGATGTGATCACCGAAGTTCGCGCGATTGCGGGTGATGTCTCGATTCGATTAAACGTGCGGAGTAGTAACAGGCGAGCCATAGCCTGTTACAGAAAGTGCGGATTCGTGCCGATCGCGTCAGGTGAGAAAGCTGGTAGAGATGGCGTTCTCATTCCGACAATTACTATGCAGCTTTCGCCGGATGCGGGGTCGGTCGGTCTTGGATCTGAAGTTTAGAAACGTTCACAGCGGGAAATATTCAATGAAATTTAAATACACCGTCACAGACGTTGCGGACGCCACGATCCGTGCGCGAATCGCCGAACCTCTTGTTCGATTCAATGAAACTGAAGCGGGTCCCATCAACTTTCGCCCTCTTGTCATCATCCTGACCGACGTTGAAGAAGAAATTGTGGGAGGGCTTTGGGGTGGAACGGCCTACGGATGGCTTCACACTGATCTACTAGTTGTTCCTGAAAAGGCGCGCGGCAACGGCGTAGGCACACATCTTATGCAACTGGCTGAGGAGGAAGCGCTAGCACGAGGCTGCCATAGCGCATGGCTCGATACCCACGATTTTCAGGCACAACCGTTTTATGAGCGGCTTGGCTATGTTCAGTTTGGCGAACTACCGGATTATCCGATTGGCCACTCGAGGATTTTCTTGAGAAAGACGCTACTCCGTTAACCGATGTCTCTCGCCTTGAGTGTCCAACATCCGAGTCGGGTACGTCCGACCGCGTCGAGCGGCAGTCGGCCGCATTTAGACACTCGACCTGAGCGTGCCTATCGTCGACAATCCTGGACATGCGCCGATCTATTTTTCGCCATGACTGCGAGGACAAGGATGCAGATTCAGGATGTGCAGCCGGAAGATACCGCGACGCTTGACGCACTGATGCATCGCGTCGTCACGACCAGTGCAAGGTTGGAGAAAACCGAGATGGCCGATGTGCTTGAGAACGTTCGGCAGAATCTGTATTGGGCTCAAAATAATGTCAATTCAGTCGTTCACCTGAAATGCGTTAATGACACGCGAATCGTGGGCATCATCCTGATCAAGAATTTTTGGAACCTGTGCAGCCTCTTCGTCGATCCCGAGGTTCAACGCCAAGGTGTTGGCCGCGCATTACTCACGGAGGCGATCCGCCGGTGCATTTATCGAAATGACCGGGGCCACGTCAAAGTGAATTCGGCACCCAATGCAGTTCGGTTTTATCAAGCGCTGGGATTCTCGGTCATTGAAGGACATTTTCGCAGAGGTACAAGCCTGCCAATGCTTCTGCATCTCGGTCCGTGAACGAGCGGAAGCTGTGCAAGCCGAGGTCTCGGTGAGTTTAGCTCTTCCCAGGTCACCGCTGGACGGCTGCTTCGGAGGATGCCGAACGGCTCTTGTGGGT
>ABYL01000165.1 GCA_000173575.1 Burkholderia sp. H160
CGACGGCGGCAGCGAAGGCCGCTTCCTGATTCCGTTCGGGCCGAATGCCGCTCACTACGCGAAGTTCAGTTTCGCCGACGTGCTGGCCGGCAAGACACCGGCCGATCAGTTGCGCGGGCGCATCGTCGTGATCGGCGTGACGGCGTCGGGCCTGTACGACCGTTTCGCGACGCCGGTGTCGGGCGAGCTGGGACCGCTGCCCGGCGTCTACATCCATACGAACGTGCTCGACACGCTGCTGACCGGCCGCGAGATCGAGCCGGTCGGGCGCTGGGTCGTGTGCGCGGCGGCGCTCGGGCCGCTGGCCGCGCTGCTCGCTGGCTTTCTCGTGCTGTCGCCGCGCCGCTCGCTGTTGCTGACCGGCGCGCTGGTGCTGCTCGCGGCGACCGCCAGCGCGGTGCTGCTCTACGGCGCCAGGCTGTGGGTGTCGCCGGTGCCGGCGATCCTCGGCGTCGTGATCGTCTATCCGATCTGGAACTGGCGCCGCCTCGAAATGACGATGGCGTATCTGCGCGGGGAGCTGCAACGCCTCGCCGACGAGCCGCATCTGCTGCCCGAAACGCCGCAGCGCCGCCGCGAGTTCGGCGGCGATGTGCTCGAGCAGCACATGGCGCTGATGGCCCAGGCCGCGCAACGGGTGCAGGACATGAAGCGCTTCGTGTGGGACAGCCTCGACAGCGTGCCGGAGCCGATTCTCGTCAGCGATAAGTTCGGCGTCGTGCTGATCGCGAACCATGCGGCGAAAGCGCATTGCGCCCGGCTGGGCGCGCCGATGCCCGAGGGCCAGCCGATGCAGAGCGTGCTCGGCGGCCTCGCGCTCGTCAAAACGATCGACGCCGGCGCGGCGTCCGACAACGAGCGCAACCGGTACGCGCGCGCGCACTGGCCGGCGCTGCTCGATCCGACGCGCGGCGAGTTCGCGGCGCTGATGGCACAGGGCGTCGAGGTGCGCGACGCGAACGAGCGCGATCATCTGTTGCGCTACGCGACCTGCACCAACGCGCGGGGCGAGACGACCGGCTGGATCGCCGGTCTCGTCGACGTGTCGGCGCTGCATGCGGCCGAGCGTCAGCGCGAGGACGCGCTGCGGCTGCTGTCGCATGACATGCGCTCGCCGCAGGCGTCGATCATTGCGCTGGTCGAAATCGAGCGCGCCCGACACGAGCCGGTGCTCGCGCGCAGCCTGCTCGAGCGTATCGAGCGCTACGCGCAGCGCGCGCTGACGCTCGCCGACGACTTCGTGCAGCTGGCGCGCGCTGAATCGCAGACCTATGTGCTCGCGCCGCTGAACCTGACCGAACTCGTGATCGATGCGAGCGACGAGGTCTGGCCGCAGGCGCACGCGAAGCGGATCACGCTGCATACGGAAACCGGCGACGACGCCGACGGCGATCTTTGGATCGGCGCCGACCGCTCGCTGATGACACGCGCGCTCGTCAACATCCTGAACAATGCGGTCAAGTACAGTCCGCCTGACACGCGCATCGTCTGCAGCTTCGCGAGCCAACCCGCGGCAAAGCGCGCGGGCAGCACGGCGGGGCGCGTGTCTTGCACGATCCGCGACCAGGGCTATGGCATCCCGAAGGAGCAGCAGGCTGGGCTGTTCGAGCGTTTTCGCCGCTTTCACGAGACGGAGCGGCCGGAAGTGGGGGGCGCGGGACTCGGCATGGCGTTCATCAAAACCGTCGTCGTGCGCCACGGGGGCAGCGTCTCGGTCGTCAGCGCGCCCGGCGAGGGAACGGCCTTGACGATCTGGCTTCCCGCGCTCGACGATGCGCAGCTCGACGAATCGAGCGCACGGCGCGAGTGACACGCCTTTGACGTATTCGACGTACTGGAGAGAAAAGAAGCAATGGCAAAGATCGCTCATCTCTGCGCCGCGCTGGCCGCGGCGAGCCTTACTGGTTGCGCGGGCCTGAGCGCCGACGTGCACACCGTGTCCAGTAACGCCGCCGTGCTGGAAGGCGAGCAGACCTATTCGCTCGCACGCACGCAGCCGCAAGACGACAGCGCCGACCATCCGCAGGCCGAAAAGCTGCTGCGCGATGAGCTGGTGAAACACGGGTTCGTCGATACGGCGGGCAAGCCCGCGCACTATCTGCTGTCAATCGCGTATAGCACGCGGCCGGCGTCGATCGGCATCGGCGGCGAGGATTGCGCGCCCGGCGATTGCGGCGCAGGCAGCGGCGGTCTCGGCGCGCTGCTGTGGGGACGCGAGTATCAGCACGCGCTGACTCTGCGCTTTTTCGACTACGCGAGCGGCACCGAGGGCTACAAGGTCAACGCGGTGTTCAAGGATCGCGACGCGGACCCGCTGCATGCCATGCCCTTGCTCGTGAAGACCGCGTTCGCGAAGCTGCCGTTCGACGCGCCGGCCGACTGGCGCGTGAAGTTCAGCATCGACAAGTCGAGCGGCGTGCCGAACGTCGAGTCGATGAAGCCGCTGCCGCGCTGATACGAAGCGCCATGGCCGTGCGGATGAGTTATTTCTGCGCCGGCTCGTCCTGCGGCCAGCGGTTTTCGAACACGCAATCGGCGAGCGGCAGACGGCTTGCCCAGCGCTCCGTTTCCAGCATCGGCTCGCTATAGAACGCGTCGACGTGACCGAGGCACAGGATCGCGACCGGCCGCGCGCCTTCGGGCATTCCCAGCCGCTGATGCACGGCGTCGACATCGAATAGCGACACCCAGCCGAGCCCGAGTCCTTCCGCGCGCGCGGCGAGCCACATGTTCTGGATCGCGCAGGCAACCGACGCGAGGTCCATCTCCGGCAACGTGCGGCGGCCAAAGACGTGTCGCTCGCGGCCGTCCATCAGCGCGACCACGAGCAGCTCCGCGCATTCGCGCATGCCTTCCACCTTCAGCTTCATGAACTCGTCGCGGCGCTTGCCGAGCGCGTCGGCGGTCGCGAGCCGTTCCCGTTCGACGATATCGCGCAAGCCCGTTCGCAGTGCCGCATCGGTGATGCGCACGATGCGCCAGGGCTGCATGAAGCCGACGCTCGGCGCGTGATGCGCCGCGTCGAGCAGCCGCCGCAGCACGGCGGGGTCGACCGGATCGGGCACGAAGTGGCGCATGTCGCGGCGTTCGTAAATCGCGCGATAGACCGCGTCGCGCTCGGAGTCGTCAAAAGGCTTCGCCATGGAAGAGGGCGGCCGTGAAGGCCGGGTTGGAGGGCCAGTAAGCGTGCATATAGGTTGCCACAATCGAACCCGTGCGGAAAATCGCTTCGCCGGGCGCGTCACTGTGCGCGCGCGTGGCGAAGCGTTGCGGCGCGAGCGGTGTGGCGAGCTTCGAGTAGTGAAACGTGTGGCCGGTCAGCGTTCCGTGCGGGCCGTCGATCTGCTGCATGCCGAGCGACGTGAAGCGCGTTTGCATCGTCGCGTGACCGGGCAGCAGACCGAGCATCGGCGTGCTCGTGCCGTCTTTGTCGGTCAGCGTGTCGAGCAGATAGAGCATGCCGCCGCATTCGGCGACCAGCGGTTTCTCCGCCTCGACGTGCGCGCGAATCGATGCGGCGGTGTTGGCATTGCCCGCGAGCGCCGCAGCATGCAACTCGGGATAGCCGCCCGGCAGATAGAGCGCGTGGGCGTCGCCGGGCAATGGTTCGTCGGCGAGCGGCGAGAAATAGCTGAGCCGCGCGCCGAGCGCAACGAGCAGCGCGATGTTGGCCGGATAGATGAACGAGAACGCGGCGTCGCGCGCGATTGCGATGTGCTTGCCTGCGAGCAGACGCGGCAACGCTTCGGCAACGGGCGCGCCGAAATCGACCGGTGGCGGCAGTTCGGCGAGCGCGGTCGAGGCGAGCGTATCGGCCGCGCGGTCGAGGCGCGCTTCGAGATCGTCGATTTCGTCGGCCTGGTGCAGGCCGAGGTGGCGGTCGGGCAGCGTGATCTCGTCGCTCGCGGCGATGTGGCCGCACCAGCGCAACTCGGGCGGCAGCGCTTCCTGCAGCATCTGCGCGTGCCGCGCCGAACCGACGCGATTCGCGAGCACGCCATGAAACGGCAGATGCGGCTGGAAGCGCGCGAGGCCGAAGGCGAGCGCGGCGAACGTCTGCGCCATCGCCTGCGCGGAAATGACCGCGAGGACCGGCACGCCGAAGGCGATCGCGAGATCGGCGCTGCTCGGCGTGCCGTCGAACAGGCCCATCACGCCTTCGATCAGGATCAGATCGGCCTCCTGCGCCGCCTGCGCGAGCAGGTTACGGCACGCGCTTTCGCCGACCATCCATAGATCGAGCGACAGCACCGGCGCGTCGCTTGCGCGCGCGAGGATCATCGGGTCGAGAAAATCCGGGCCGGTCTTGAAGACGCGCACCCGCCGTCCGAGCCGCCGGTGATAGCGCGCGAGCCCGGCGGTGATCGTGGTCTTGCCTTGTCCCGACGCGGGCGCGCTGATGAACAGCGCGGGGCACGCCGCGGAGCAAGTCCCCTTGGGGGGCGCTGACATCGCTCAGAACTCCACGCCGCGCTGCGCCTTCACGCCCTGCTCGCGATAAGGATGCTTGATCGCGCGCATTTCGGTGACGAGATCGGCGGCTTCGATCAGCGCGTCGGGCGCGTGACGGCCGGTCACGACGACGTGCAGCATCGGCGCGCGCGCGTTGAGCACGGCGAGCACTTCGTCGAGCGGCAGGTATTCGTACTTGAGCACGGTGTTCAGTTCGTCGAGGATCACCATCTGGTAGTCGCCGCTTTCGATCATCCGGCGCGCTTCGTTCCAGCCCTTGCGCGCGGTTGCCATGTCGGCCTCGCGGTTCTGCGTGTTCCAGGTGTAGCCGTCGCCCATCGTAACGAAATCGCATTGCGCGATCGCGCCGAGGAAGTCGCGCTCCGACGTATGCAGCGCGCCCTTGATGAACTGGACGACGCCGAGCCGCATGCCGTGGCCGAGCACGCGCACGGCCATGCCGAACGCGGCCGTGCTCTTGCCCTTTCCGGTGCCGGTGTTGACGATCAGCAGGCCTTTTTCGACGGTCGCGCCGGCTTGCTTCTTTTCGTGGCCTTCGCGGCGGCGTTCGGTCATGCGTTGATGTGATCCGGGATCGGTTTTCATCGAGGGTCCTGGTCTTGAGGGGCGGGATGGGATTCGGGCGCGGCGTGATTCGCCGCTGCGATCGCCACGGTGACGCCGGCGTGCGCGGTCTTGCGTACGACGAGACATGCAATTTGCGCGGTTGTCGCGGAGTTCGGCGCTGCTGCCGCCAGCAGCGCGCACGGCTCGCACACACCGTCGACGCCGAGCTGCGCGTGCGCGGCCAACGACGGCGACGCGACCGGTACGGCGGCGATCTGCTCGCGGCTGAACAGTTGCAGCGGCAGCTGATGGCGTGAGCAGAATTCGAGCAGGCCAGCTTCGTTGGCCTTGGTGTCGATCGTCGCGATGGTGCGGATCTGCTCGAAGTCATTCGACCCGAGCGCTGCGCGCACCGCGGTTTCGATGTCAGCGGCGTCGCTGTGCAAGCGGCAACCGATGCCGACGCTCAGCGTTTTCATCGAGCGTCGGTCGCGTTTGGCCGCATCGCGCGCGAGCGCGAGCGACGCCACGCCGCCGATCACGACGATGGCCGGCGAGCCGAGCCCCGCCTGCGCGACCGCCTCGGCAAACTCGCGCAGCGGCGCCAGCACGTGACGCTGCTCGGGCCGCGTCGCCGATTCGATCGCCGCGCAGGGCGTATCGGCAGCCATGCCGGCGGCGAGCAGCGCGCCGGCGATGTCGCCGAGCCGCCGCATGCCCATGTAGATCACGAGCGTCATGCGCGTTGCGGCGAGCGCGGCCCAGTCCGGCTCGCCGTTGCCGGCGCTGTGGCCGGTGACGAACACGACGCCCTGCGCGTAATCGCGATGCGTGACCGCAATGCCGAGCGCCGCGGGCGCGGCGATGCCGGCGGTGATGCCGTTGATCACGACGGCGTCGATACCGGCTGCCCGCAGCGCCTGCAACTCTTCGCCGCCGCGGCCGAACACGAACGGATCTCCACCTTTGAGCCGCGCAACGCTGCGCCCCGCGCGCAGATGCCCGAGCATTTGCGCGACGATATCCGCTTGCGGCGTCGACGGATGGCCGCCGCGTTTGCCGACGTACACGATTTGCGCGTCGGCGCGTGCGAACTGCAGCACGTCGGGATTCACCAGATCGTCGACGAGCACGACGTCGGCCTGCGCGAGCGCGCGGGTGGCCTTCAGCGTCATCAGCTCGATGTCGCCGGGTCCGGCGCCGATCAGCCAGGCGCGCGTCATCGCGGCGTGCATGGCGCGCGCCATGCGGTGAGGGGAGAAGAGAAGCGGCGCGCGACAGCGCGCGCGGTGGTCAACATAGAGGTCATGCGGTACTGCGAATCCGGGCGCGCTCAGGCGCGGCTCGCGGCGAATTCATCAGAAAAAACGCCACGAAACGCGCGATGTCGCGCTTGAACGCCTTCACATCCGTTCCCCGCGGATTCCGGCGGCCGGCGGCGCAATTCGATGCACGGATGCATGCGGCGCCGCCTCCGCGTCTGGCCGGTATCCGGGCTGGCGGCCTCACGCGCTTCGCCTTCCCGTCCGTGTTTGCGAATCTGCGGATTCGCTGGACAGTGGCATCAAAAAAACGCATGCACGGCACGTCGGAATCGAAGGCAGGATCGAAACGCGCGCCGCAGGTCGCTTACCGTTGCGGGGACAGCACAGGTTGAACGCGCGACGCGCTGCCTGTTTCCCGTTTAACTGCACACGCGAACGCATGTGCGGGCACCAAACGCGCGCATACGATAGCACATGGCGCCTTGCCGGATAAGCCTCGGCGGCGCTTTCCGGCGCCGTGCGTTCCTTGACTGCGCAAGGCCGCGGGCCTACACTCGCACGCACTTTGGGTGCTCGCGTGCGCGTTCGTGCGCATGCAGTTAAACGGGAAACAGGGAGCCATCTGCTCTGGAGCGGCTAACCTGTGCTGTCCCCGCAACGGTAAGCGAAAAGCGGTTCCGGCTCGATAGCCGGGCGCCGCGGTGCCGGCTTCGATGTCCCCGCGCAAGGTCGCGTCGACATATCACCACTGGACGAGAAACCACTCGGCCGGGAAGGGGAAGCGGCGCTTTCGCCAGCCCGGATACCGGCCCGAAGAAGCAGAACGCGCCGCCGCGGGGATGCGGCGACGCGTTCATGACTTCACTTCCGCTTTCTGTATTTCCGTTGTCGCGGCAATTCCGTGGTTCGTCCCCGTGTTCTGTGGTCACTGGCAGTGGTGCGCGTGCTTCACTCGTTCCTTTCGCCAGCCGCTGCACACGGACGGGTGAACTTTACGGCATGCCGATGCAACGCCAAGGGATGGACCTCACGATGCAAACTCAATTGCGCAAGATTCCCGTTACGATCGTCACGGGCTTTCTCGGTAGCGGCAAAACCACGCTGCTGCGGCACATTCTTCAGCATGCGGGCGGCAAGCGCATCGCGGTGATCGTCAACGAGTTCGGCGAACTCGGCATCGATGGGGAAATCCTCAAGGGCTGCGGCATCGGTTGCGATGAAAACGGCGTCGAGACCGAAGGGCAATTGTATGAACTCGCGAACGGTTGCCTGTGCTGCACCGTGCAGGAAGAGTTTTTCCCGGTCATGGAGAAGCTCGCCGAACGACGCGACGAACTCGACCACGTGCTGATCGAGACGTCGGGGCTCGCCTTGCCTAAGCCGCTCGTCCAGGCGTTCAACTGGCCGCAGATCCGCAACGGCTTCACCGTCGACGCGGTGGTGACGGTGGTGGACGGCCCGGCCGCCGCGAGCGGTCAGTTCGCCGACAACCCGGTCGCCGTCGATGCGCAACGCAAGGCCGATCCGAATCTCGATCACGAATCGCCGCTGCACGAGCTGTTCGAAGACCAGCTGTCGGCGGCTGATCTGGTGATCCTGAACAAGACCGATCTGATCGACGCCGCGCAGCAGCACGAAGTGGAAGCGGCGATCCGTGAAGAAATTCCGCCGCAGGTGAAGATCGTGCGCGCGCACCTGGGACAGCTCGATCTGCATAGGCTGCTGGGACTCGAGGCGGCGTCGGAAGAAACGATTCACCTGCGTCACGACCACCACGGTTCCGCCGACGACCCCGATCATCACCACGACGAATTCGATTCGGTCGTCGTGCAGGCACGGGTGCCGTCGCGCGACGCGGCGCTCGCCGCACTGCAGGTGCTCGTCGAAAACCACACGATTTACCGTGTCAAAGGTTTCGCCGCGCTGCCTGGTGCGGCGATGCGTCTCGTGATTCAGGGCGTGGGCCGGCGCTTCGACAGCTACTTCGACCGGCGCTGGCAGGCGGGCGAAAATGGCGAAGGCGCGTTGAGCCGCTTCGTGCTGATCGGCGAGGACCTCGACCAACACGCGCTGCAACAGTCGTTCGACGCGGCGCTCGGCGTGACGTCGACCGCGACGGCATAACGGGCGAGCGCCAATGCATCTGCTGCGTACGACGCCGGGCGGCTTTGTCGACGATACACAGGGCGTGATCCGCATCGATCAGCAGCCCGCCGATATCGTCGTGCTCAGTTCAGCCGACACCACGCTGTCGCTGCTCGCGAGCGTGGTGTCGCGTCTCGGCGACGGCTTCCCGAGCGTGCGGCTCGCGAACGTCACGTATCTTCGTCAGCCGGCCTCGGTCGATTTCTATCTCGACGACGTGTTGCAGCACGCGCGCGTCGTCGTGGTCGATCATCTTGGCGGCGAAACCTACTGGCCGTACGGCATCGAGCAGGTGGTCGCGCTCGCGCAGCGCAAACAGCAAATGCTCGCGATGTTTTCCGGCGATCTGCAGGAAGACCCGAACCTGCTTGCCCGCAGCACCGCGAGCGCCGAGCTATGCCAGCAGCTGTGGCGCTATCTGCGCGAGGGCGGCCCGCAGAACGCCGAGGCATTTTTGCGCTGCATCGCGTATCGCGCGCTCGACTGGGGGCGCGAGCCCGAGCCGCCACGCGCGTTGCCGGCCGCTGCGCTGTATCACCCCGATCGCGATACGCCGACCGTCGCCGATTGGCAGGCGCGCTGGCGGCCGGATGCGCCGGTCGTCGCGATCCTGTTCTACAAGGCGCATCTGCAGGCCGCCAATACCGCGGTGTTCGATGCGTTGATTGACGCGCTCGAAACGCAAGGGCTCAATCCGCTGCCGCTTGCGATCACGTCGCTGAAGGATGCGATGAGCCGCGATGTGGTGCAGTCGCTGTGCGCGCAGCATGGTGTCGCGCTCGTACTGAACACGACCGCATTCGCGGCGTCCGCGATCGATGATCCCGAGCCACTTGCGCTCGCCGGCGACGCGCCGGTATTTCAGGTGATCCTGAGCGGCGGCAATCGCGAAGACTGGCTCAAGGACAACCACGGTCTCAATTCGCGCGACATTGCCATGCATATCGCGCTGCCCGAAGTGGATGGGCGCATCATCACGCGCGCGATCAGCTTCAAGGGGCTCGCATATCGCTGTGCGCATACCCAGGTCGACGTGGTCCGCTATCAGCCCGACCTCGAACGGGTGCGTTTTCTCGCCGAGCTAAGCCGCCGCTGGTGCCGTCTGCGCTCGCTCGACAACGCCGACAAGAAAGTCGCGCTGATCCTCGCGAACTATCCGATGAGTGAAGGGCGCATCGGCAACGGCGTGGGGCTCGATACGCCGGCGTCGGTGGTCGGCATTCTGTCGATGCTGCGCGATGAAGGCTATCGCGTCGGCGAATTGCCCGAAAACGGCGATGCGTTGTTGAACCGGCTGACCGAGGGCGTGACCAACGATCCCGTGGTGCGCGATCTGCGTCCAGCCCTGCAAAGCCTCGCGCTCGACGACTATCTCGCGCATTTCAACGCCTTGCCAACAAGCGTGCGCAACGCGTTGAACGCGCGGTGGGGCACGCCCGAGCAGGACCCGACGCTGCGGCGCGGCCGCTTCATGATCGCCGGCTGGCGCTGCGGGCAGGTGTTCGTCGGCATTCAGCCTTCGCGTTCGCGCGAGCAAGGCGATTACGCGAGCTATCACGACGCGGAACTCGTGCCGCCGCATGCGTATCTTGCGTTCTATTTCTGGCTGCGCGATCAGTTCGGCATCGACGCGGTCGTGCATGTCGGCAAGCACGGCAATCTCGAATGGCTGCCGGGAAAAAGCGTCGCATTGAGCGACGCGTGCTGGCCCGACCTGATTCTTGGGCCGATGCCGCATCTGTATCCGTTCATCGTCAACGATCCGGGCGAGGGCAGCCAGGCGAAGCGGCGGGCGCAGGCGGTGATCGTCGATCATCTGATGCCGCCGCTCACACGCGCCGAGAACTATGGGCCGTTGCAGGATCTCGAACGCCAGGTCGACGAATACTACGAGGCATTGATGGTCGATCCGCGTCGCGCGAAGCTGCTGCGTCGCACGATTCTGGCGACGATCGTCGAGCATCGGCTGCACGAAGAGCTGAGTCTCGCGGCGCCGAACGGACAGGACGATGAAGACGCGCTGCTCACGCGCGTCGATGCGTGGTTGTGCGAGCTGAAGGAAGCGCAGATTCGCGATGGTCTGCATACGTTCGGGCAGTCGCCGCGCGGCGTGCAGCGGCGCGATACGCTGCTCGCGCTCGGGCGCTTTCCGATCGGCGATGGGCAGGGTGGCAGAGCAGGGCTGACCGACGCGCTGGCGCGCGATCTGCGCATGGATCATCTGTTCGATCCGTTGACCGTCGATTGGGCGGCCGCGTGGGACGGCCCGCGTCCCGATGTATTGCAGCGGGTCAGCGATGCGCCTTGGCGACATTACGGCGATACGCGCGAGCGTTTGGAGTTGCTCGCGGCCGGGTTGTTGCGTGGCGTGTGTGGTGTCGATGGCGATGAAGCGGATCGTTCGCAAGCCATAGCTGTAGCTGTAGCCGTGGCCGACGAAAGTCTGCCGCAGGCGCAACAGGTGATTGCGCGTCTGCGTGACGACGTGCTGCCGCGTCTCGACGCATGCGGCCCGCAGGAAATGACGCAGCTCAAGCGCGGCCTCGAAGGACGCTTCGTGCCGCCAGGTCCGAGCGGCTCGCCGTCGCGCGGACGGCCCGACGTGCTGCCCACCGGCCGCAACTTCTATTCCGTCGACACGCGCGCGGTGCCGACGCAAGCCGCGTGGGCACTCGGCTTGAAGTCCGCGCAGCAGCTGATCGAGCGGCATCTGCAGGAGCACGGCGATTATCCGCGTGCGATCGGCCTGTCGGTCTGGGGCACCGCGACGATGCGCACCGGCGGGGACGATATCGCGCAGGCGCTTGCGTTGCTCGGCGTGCGTCCGAAGTGGGCGCCGGGTAGTCATCGCGTGACGGACTTCGAGATCATGCCGATCGACGCGTTCGATCGGCCGCGTATCGACGTCACGTTGCGCGTATCCGGTTTCTTCCGCGATGCGTTCGCGAACGTGATGCATCTGTTCGATGCGGCCGTGCAAGCGGTTGCCGAACTCGACGAGCCGGCGGAGCTGAATCCGATTCGCGCGCGTGTGCAGCGCGAACGCGATGCGTTGATTGCGCGCGGTATGGACCCGGCCGAAGCGCGCAAGCGCGCCGGCTGGCGCGTGTTCAGCGCGCGGCCGGGCGCGTATGGCGCGGGCCTGCAGGAGATGATCGACTCGCGCCAATGGCGGACCGACGCCGATCTCGCGAACGCGTATCAGGCCTGGGGCGGATACGCGTACACGCAGAAGAGCGCGGGTGAGGAGGCGCACCACGCGTTTGGGGCACGGCTCGCCGCCATGGACGTCGTGCTGCAGAACCAGGACAACCGCGAGCACGACGTGCTCGATTCGAACGACTACTACCAGTTCCAGGGCGGCATGGTCGCGGCGGTACGGCATTTGGCCGGTGAGCAGCCACGTGTCTATCACGCCGATCACAGCAATCCGGCCGCGCCACGCGTGCGGACGTTGCAGGAGGAGATCGCGCGCGTGATCCGCTCGCGCGTGGTCAATCCGAAATGGCTCGATGGCGTGAAGCGCCACGGCTACAAGGGCGCGGCCGAAATCGCCGCGACCGTCGACTATCTGTATGGCTACGACGCGACCGCGCGCGTGATCGCGGATCATCAATACGCGCTCGTTGCCGATGCTTATCTGAACGACGCCGATACCCGCGCGTTCATGCAGCGGCACAATCCCCATGCGCTGCATTCGGTCTGCGAGCGTTTGCTCGAAGCGATGCAGCGGGGTCTGTGGCAGCAACCGGGCGACTATCGCGCGCAGGTTGAAACGCATCTGCTCGCGAGTGAACAGCAGATCGAAGGAAGGCAAACATGAATGGAGCGACGCCAGGAACGGACGACTTGAATGGCGCAGGTTTTGCCTCGGGCGCGGGCGCGCGTGCAGTTTTTCCATTCGCCGCGCTGATCGGCCAGGCTTCGTTGCAGCAGGCGCTGTTGCTCGCGGCGATCGATCCCGGCCTCGGCGGCGTACTGATCAGTGGGCCGCGCGGTACGGCGAAGTCGACCGCCGCGCGCGCGCTTGCCGAGATGCTGCCGGAAGGACAGCTCGTGAATCTGCCGCTTGGCGCGAGTGAGGATCGCCTGATCGGCACGCTCGATATCGAAACCGTGTTGCGCGACGGCTCGGTGCGCTTTTCGCCGGGGCTGCTCGCGAGGGCCCATCGCGGCGTGCTGTACGTCGACGAAGTCAATCTGCTGCCCGATGCGCTCGTCGATGCATTGCTCGATGCGGCGGCGAGCGGTGTGAACACCGTCGAACGCGATGGCGTGTCGCATAGTCACGACGCGAGCTTCGTGCTGATCGGCACGATGAATCCCGAAGAGGGCGAGTTGCGGCCGCAACTGATCGACCGCTTCGGTCTGATGGTCGAGTTGCAGAACGCATTCGAGCCGCAGGTGAGGCAGGCGATCGTCAAGGCGCGGCTCGCGTTCGATCATGATCCCGGCGGATTTCGTGCCGCTTATGCCGAGCAGCAGGCTTTATACGTGCAGCGAATTCGCGCGGCGCGCGCGGCGCTGCCGCTGCTGTCGTTCGACGATGCCGTCCACGCGCGTGTGAGCGCGCTCTGCATCGACGCGGCGGTCGATGGTCTGCGGGCCGATCTCGTGATGCTGCGCGCGGCGCGCGCGCTGGCTGCATTCGAACAGGCGGATGCGGTGACGGTGCGGCATGTGGAGCGCGTTGCCGATGCGGTGCTGCTTCATCGGCGGCGTCAGCATGATGCGCAACGGTCCGATCAGGGGCCGCAGCAAGACGGAACGCGGCCGCATGACAACGCTGGCAGCGCGTCCGGCGATGCGGCGGCCTCTACGGCATCTTCCGCCGATACCGACTGGGGTTATATGCCGCCCGAGCCAGCGGCGGCAGTGCCCGTCAAAGGCGTGATTCCGCTCGACCCAAAAAAACGCTGAGCCATCGGAAAGGCGCCGCCGCTGACTCGCGCAGCGGTTTTCGATGGCGGCAAGGCGGGGGCGCGGGTTCGTGCGACGCGTCGCGCGGCGAATCGCGCAGGCGCATTGCGTGGCCACCGACGATCGCCGCGATGCGCGAGCGCACGCTGCGTCGGGAGCATCTGCGCTTCGTTCGTGAAACGCCGCGCGGCGGTGTGCTGCATTGTTTCGTGCTCGATTGCTCCGGATCGATGCTGGCGGGCCACCGCCTCGCGCTCGCGAAGGGGCTGCTGATTGCATTGTTCGACCGGGCGAGCGCGATGCGCGCCGAGGCCGCGCTGATCTGCTTCGGTGGTGCGGGCGCGGACCTACGCTTTGGTCCCGCCGTGCCGCGCTGGTGGAACGAGCGATGGCTCGCGCCAGTAGGCGGAGGCGGCGGCTCGCCG
>ABYL01000164.1 GCA_000173575.1 Burkholderia sp. H160
GGCTCGCTCGTTGCTTGATCGTATTTATCCGGCGGAATCTGACGGTGTCCGGGTGTCGTCGGGAAGTCGTTGTCGTGTCGTTCTGTTGCGCAACCGGCACACGGCGGCAAGCCCGCCGAAGCCCGCGCCGGACGGTCTCGCGCAATCGTCGTCACGGGCCGCGAGGCGGCGCACGGACAGGGTTTGCAGGAAGTCCGCCGACGCTTTCCCGTGTGTTACATTTCGTCGTTAACTCGCAAAACTACCATACGCACAGCCGCCGCAGCATGTCCGAGCGAAACGAATCCGCCGACTCGCAAGAGCCATCACAGGTCCGGCATGTGAGCGGAAGCGACCACATTGTGCTGCGTCGGACGTTGCGCGTGCTCGCCACGCTCGCACTCGTCCTCTATTTCATCGCGACCGGACTGTTTCTGGGTTTGCGCTACGTGGTGCTGCCGCGCGCCGACCAGTTCCGGCCGCGCATCGAAGCCACCGTCTCGGACAAGCTGCGCACCCAATTCACGATTGGCCGCCTCGCCCCGCACTGGAGCGGCTTCCAGCCTGGGCTCGATATTACGAACCTCGTCATCCGCGACCACGACGGCCAACCCGCGCTGACGATTCCGCACGCCACGGCGGCGGTGTCCTGGCGCTCGCTCTGGGAGTTTCACCCCGCGCTGTCGAGCCTGATCGTCGATCAGCCGGACGTGCTGGTGTCGCGCAGCGAGGACGGCGTGCTGTCGGTCGCGGGCGTGCCGGTGCCGACGCGCCACAGCGGCAACGACGTACTGTCCACCTGGCTGCTGCGCCAGCAGGCGATCGTCGTGCGCGGCGGTGTGCTGCGCTGGCGCGACGCCACGCGCAAGGAGCCCGAACTCGCGCTGCGCGACATCCGCATCGCGATCCTCAACGATGGCCACGAGCACCGCATGGCGCTGCAGGCACCGCCCGACGGCCAGGTGCTGAAAGGCCCGCTCGATTTCCGCACGAGCTTCCGTCACGCCCCGCTCTCGGCGATCGGCAAGCCGATCAACTGGAGCGGTCAGGCGTACGTGTCGACGGGCCCGGTCGACCTGCCGACGCTCGCGCGCTACGTCGACTTCCCGATCGAGACGTTCGCCGGCCGCGTCGACAATGCAATCTGGATCGACTTCACCGAAGGCCGCATGACCCAGGCGAGCGGCCAGTTGAACGGCAACGATGTCGCGCTGCGCGTGCGCCCGACCCAGCCGAAGCTGCTCCTGCCGGTCGCCCATTTCCTGTGGCGCTTAGGAGTGGGCGAAGGCGACTACACACTGCAGTTGTCGGACCTGCGCGCCGAGCTCGGCCAGCCGCCGCTCGACGACGGCACGCCGCTCACGCGCATCCTGCGCTTCCAGACCCTCGACAGCCGCTACCGGACCGCATCGCAGCAGCATGGACAGCTCTTGAGCATCAGCGGCGATCGCGTCGATCTCGGGATCCTCGCCGAATTCAGCCGCGCGCTGCCGCTGCCGCGGCGCTTGCTTAACGAACTCGTGCGCATCAATCCGCGCGGGCTCGTCGCGAACTACGTGATCGAAGTCGAGCGCGGCAAGCCGGAGTCCGGCGAGTTCGGCGGCGACCGTCGGCCGGCGGGTTCGGAGCCGGTCGAGCGTTATCGCTTCAAGGGCGATCTGCAGGGCATCAGCTTCGCCGCCCAGGAGCCGGGGCCGGGTCTCACGCCGCGCGGCCACCCACGCGCCGGCGTTCCCGGCGTCGAAAACCTGTGGGGCAAGGTCGACGCCGACGAAAAAGGCGGCCACGCGTACCTCGACACGTCCGACGTGGCGATCACGCTGCCGGGCGTGTTCGACGATCCGCGCCTCACGTTCGCTCATCTGCACGGCCGCGCCGACTGGACGATGGGCGCGAAGGCACCGGGCGACACGCGTCCGGCGTTCGCGGTCAAGCTCAACGATTTCGGTGTCTCTAACCCGGACGCCGAGGCGACCCTGACCGCGAGCTACAGCAATCCCGGCCACGGCCGCGGCTCGCTCGACCTGAAAGCCGACTTCAAGCGCGCGCAGGTGACGAGCATCGCCCGCTATCTGCCGACCGCGGTCAGCGAAAAAACGCGCATCTACCTCGGCCACGGATTGCAGGCTGGTGTGTCGCGCGGCGGCACGATCGAAGTGCACGGCGACCTGACCAAGTTCCCTTACGCGCGCGACCCCGACGCCGGCGTCTTCCACATCGTCGCGCCATTCACCGGCGGCAAATTCGATCCAACACCGTTCCCGCCGCGCAACATGCGCAACGGCACGCCAAACGTTTGGCCGCCGCTCGACGGCATCGACGGCGTGTTCGAGCTCAAGCAGAACGTGCTGCGCTTCGACATCGACCGTGGGCGCTACAAGCGCGTCGCGCTGACTGACGTAAACGGCCGCATCGACGACCTCGGCACGAAAGGCTCGAACCTGACCATCCAGGGCAACGGCCGTGGCCCGCTCGCCGACATGCTCGACTACGTCAACGGCAGCTCGCTCGGCATCATGGCGCGGCATCAGACCGAGAAGATCCGTGCCGAAGGGGCCGCGTCGCTCGCGCTGAAGCTGACGATCCCGCGCACGCCGAAGCCGCATGTCGGCGTCGAGGGCGCGCTCGGCTTCCAGAACAACCGCCTGAGCATGAACAACGTGCCGCCGCTGTCGCAGCTGAACGGCCGGGTGCGTTTCACCGAGCACACGGCCGAGGCCGACCGGCTCTCCGGGCGGTTTCTTGGCGGCGACGTGCACGCGAGCGGCGGCTTCCGGCAGGACGGCACGTACGCCCTCGCGCTCAACGGCAATATCGCAGTCGCTGCCGCGCGCGAGCTGAATCTGCGTGGTCCGGCCACGCAGGTGCTCACGCATATGAGCGGCAGCGCGCCTTATGCGTTGAACGTCACCGGCGCCAAGGGCCGCCTGCCGCAAGTCAGCGCCAACTCCGATCTCACCGGGCTCGGGCTCGATTTTCCGGCGCCGTTCAAAAAGGCGGCCGGCACGCCGATGCCGCTGCACTTCTCGGTCAATCCGTCGACGGCGCCGGGCGAAGCCGGTCTCGAACGCGCCGACCTGACGTTCGGGCCGGTCGCTGCCGCGTATCTGCTGCGCTATCAGCCGAAGATGCAGCCCCGTACGCCACCCACCGTCGTGCGCGGCGCGATCGGCGTCAACCGGCCGGCCGATCTGCCGTCGGAGGGCGTGGTCGCCGCGGTCGACATCAACGAGTTCAATGCCGACGCCTGGCGTGCGCTCGCCGCGCAACTGCGCGCGGGCGCAGCCGGGGCGAATGGGGCGAACAGCGGCAACACCGCCAGCAGCGCCACCAACGCGAGCAGCGCGGCCACCCCCGCCGCCGCGCCGAATCCCACGCTCACGCAATTCCTGCCGAATCGTTTCGCGCTGCACATCGACAAGCTGACGCTGCTCAAGCGCC
The DNA here is from genome assembly GCA_000173575.1 of Burkholderia sp. H160. Taxonomy (GTDB): domain Bacteria; phylum Pseudomonadota; class Gammaproteobacteria; order Burkholderiales; family Burkholderiaceae; genus Paraburkholderia. The sequence continues at coordinate 3,421 of ABYL01000164.1, forward strand.
ACTGGGACAACGTGATCGTCGGCGCGTCGCACATGGAGCGCACGTGGCAGGCGAACATCGCGTCGAACCAGGTGTCCGGCCACGTGTCGTGGCTGCCGGGCGCGACCCGTGAGTCGCCGGGCGAACTGCAGGCGCGCTTCGCGCGGGTCGTGATTCCGTCGATCGAGGACAAGGACCTGCTCGGCCCGGCGATGTCGGCGCCCGCTCTGAACATGCCGTCGATCGATCTGGTCGTGAACGAGCTGATCGTGCACGATCGCAACGTCGGCCGGCTCGAGGTCGACGCGCACAATTTCGAGGAAAACGGCGTGCCGGTCTGGCAGCTCGACAAGCTCGATGTGACGAACCCCACCGCGACGCTCACCGCGACCGCGAACTGGCGCACGTCGACCGAGCTGCCCACGTCGGCCGACGAAACCACGCCGCGTCGCACCGTGTTCGATTTCAAGCTCGACATCAAGGATGCCGGCGCGATGCTCGAGCGCTTCGGTCTGCCGAGGACGCTCAAGAGCGGCACCGGCTCGATCTCGGGCAAGGCCGTGTGGCAAGGCGGCCCGACCACGATCGACTATTCGACACTGAACGGCAACCTCGCCCTCGATCTGCGCCACGGCCAGATCCTCAAGGTCGATCCGGGCGTCGCGACGCTGCTCGGCGTGCTGAGCCTGCAAAGCCTCGCGCGCATCGCCACGCTCGATTTCCGCGACGTGATTGGCGAGGGCCTGCCGTTTTCGAGCGTGACAGGGACCGCGCAGATTCATGACGGCATCGCCCGCACCGACAACTTCAGGATGGTGACCGCGCCGGCACGCGCCGAGATGGTGGGCTCGGTCGACGTCGCGCAGAGAACCCAGGACCTGCACCTGCACGTGGTACCGACCGTCAGCGTCGGCTCGGCGGTGATCGCCGCGACGATCATCAATCCGCTGATCGGCCTCGGCGCGCTGGTCGCCGACGTCGCGCTCTCGCATGGGGTGTCGCAGGTGTTCGCGCGCGAGTACGCGATCACCGGCTCGTGGTCGAAGCCGCACGTCGAGCGGGTGACGAACGAACGGGGTAAGATTGACGTTCCGGCTTCGGCCGTGGAAGCGCACTGAGTTGCGCCGGGTTTTGCCGGCCGGCCGCCGCGCCGATCCACTCCGGTTTCGCCGGCGCAATGCGCCAACGGGGCCGAGCCAGTCCAGAACCATGCATGCGACGCCCGCGCTTCGCGCCGCTGCCCTGCCGGGAGCCTTTCGACACGCTCATGAGCGAAACACACGCCTCTTCTTCTCATTCCGACGCGGTATCCGGCGGCCCATTCGCCAGCCCCTTCCGGGTCGCCGCGCTGCAGATGGTCAGCACGCCGGATCGCGAGCGCAATCTCGCCGATGCAGAGCGCCTGATCGCCGAAGCCGCCGCCGATGGCGCACAACTCGTGCTGCTGCCCGAATATTTCTGCTTCATGGGTTTCAGGGACACTGACAAGCTCGCCGTACGGGAGCCGTATCAGGACGGCCCGATCCAGCGCTTTCTCGCCGACGCCGCGCGCCGGCACCGCATCTGGGTGATCGGCGGCACGCTGCCGCTGACCGCGCCGGAGGCGTCGCGCGTACTGAACACGACGCTCGTGTTCGACCCGCAAGGCAACGAAGCCGCGCGCTACGACAAGATCCATTTGTTCAACTTCGAAAAAGGCGAAGAATCGTTCGACGAAGCGCGCACGATTCGCCCCGGCACCGCCGTGCAAGGCTTCGACGCGCCATTCGGCCGGGTCGGCCTGTCGGTCTGCTACGATCTGCGCTTTCCCGAGTTGTACCGGCGCATGGGCGACTGCGCGCTGATCGTGGTGCCGTCCGCGTTCACCTACACGACCGGCCGCGCGCATTGGGAGCTGCTGCTGCGCACCCGCGCGATCGAAAACCAGTGCTACGTGCTTGCCGCGGCGCAGGGCGGCAAACATGAAAACGGCCGCCGCACCTGGGGCCACAGCATGCTGATCGACCCGTGGGGCGAGATCGTCGCGGTGCGCGACGAGGGCGCCGGCGTGGTCGCGGGCAACCTCGAACGCGCGCGCATCGACGAAGTGCGGCAGAGCCTGCCGGCATGGCGTCATCGCGTGCTGAGCTGAATCCGACATTGAAACTGCGGCGCCTGCCACGCATATAGCTGCACAGGCGCTTCCCGACCCCTTCGTATCGAGCAGAACATACTTCGCATGAACATCATCGAACCCGGTATCCGTAATCTCGCCGCCGCCAAGGACATCCTCCTCACGCCCTATGGTCTCGACGAATCGCTGCTCACGCGCACGCTCGCCGAAATCTTTACGCACCGCGTCGACTACGCGGACCTCTACTTCCAGGCCACCCGCAGCGAAGCGTGGAGTCTCGAGGAAGGCATCGTCAAATCGGGCAGCTTCAGCATCGATCAGGGCGTCGGCGTGCGCGCCGTGTCGGGTGACCGCACCGCGTTCGCTTACTCGGACGACCTGTCGCCCGAAGCGATCCGCCAGGCGGCCATCGCCACGCGCGCGATCGCCAAGGCAGGCGGCGGCAAGCAGAAGATCAAGGTGGCGTCGTCGCTGACCGGCATCGCCGGGCGCGATCTGTACCTGCCGTCCGACCCGCTCCATTCGCTCGACGCGACCGCGAAGGTCAAGCTGCTCGAGCGCATCGAGCAGATGGCGCGCGGCCGCGACCCGCGCATCCAGCAGGTGATGGCGGGCCTCGCCGGCGAATACGACGTGGTGCTGGTCGCTCGTAGCGACGGCGGCTTCGCGGCCGACATCCGGCCGCTCGTGCGCGTGTCGGTGACGGTGATCGCCGAGCAGAACGGCCGCCGCGAAATCGGCAGCGGCGGCGGCGGTGGGCGCTTCGACTACGGCTATTTCACCGACGAAGTGCTGTCGCGCTACGTCGACGACGCGGTGCACGCGGCACTCGTCAACCTCGAGGCGCGTCCGGCGCCGGCCGGTGCGATGACCGTCGTACTCGGCCCGGGCTGGCCCGGCGTGCTGCTGCATGAGGCGATCGGCCACGGGCTGGAAGGCGACTTCAACCGCAAGGGGTCGTCGGCGTTCGCGGGACGCATCGGCGAGCAGGTCGCCGCGAAGGGCGTCACCGTGGTCGACGACGGCACGCTGCCGAACCGCCGCGGCTCGCTCAATATCGACGACGAAGGCAACCCGACCCAGTGCACGACGCTGATCGAGGACGGCATCCTGAAGGGCTACATCCAGGACTCGCTGAACGCGCGTCTGATGAATATGCCGATCACCGGCAACGCGCGGCGCGAATCGTACGCCGCGCTGCCGATGCCGCGCATGACCAACACGTACATGCTGAACGGCGACAAGGATCCGCAGGAGATTCTCGAGTCGGTGAAGAACGGCCTCTATGCGGTGAACTTCGGCGGCGGTCAGGTCGACATCACGAACGGCAAGTTCGTGTTCTCGGCCTCCGAGGCTTACATGATCGAGAACGGCAAGATCACGTATCCGGTCAAGGGCGCGACGCTGATCGGCAGCGGCCCGGAATCGCTGAAGTACGTCACGATGATCGGCAACGATATGAAGCTCGATTCGGGCGTCGGCGTGTGCGGCAAGGAAGGCCAGAGCGTGCCGGTGGGCGTTGGTCAGCCGACGCTGCGCATCGAACGCATGACGGTCGGCGGCACGGCCTGATTTCGCGTTGAATGCACGCTTCGCGCACGCAAAGCGCCAAGCGTGCGGGTTTTCCGCATTTTTCGACGTTCCGGCTTGTCAGCCAAGCCTGTACCGGGTTATAAAGTCACTCACCCTTTTTTGACCAGCGACGCATTTCATTTCGCCATGTCCGCCAAGTTTTATTTTTACTTTTTTTGGTATCTCAGACCGCTGGCGGATCGAGAGGGGTGTTAGTGCACGCAGGACACCAAGAATTCCCGAAAAACCGCCAGCCAGCCTGGCGGTTTTTTTTCGTCTCACGCTTTTCGATACCTATCTGACCCGCGCGAACACGCTACGAACCGATTCAGGAGAACAACATGCCCCCGCACAATACCGACGATGTCCGCATCCGCGAATTGAAGGAACTCACGCCGCCCGCTCACCTGATCCGCGAATTTGCTTGCGATGAGACGGTGTCCAACGTGATCTACGACTCGCGCACCGCGATGCATCGTATTCTGCACGGCATGGACGACCGTCTGATCGTCGTGATCGGCCCGTGCTCGATCCACGATCCGAAGGCCGCGATGGAATATGCGGGCCGTCTGATCGAGCAGCGCAAGCGCTTCGCCGGCGAGCTCGAAGTCGTAATGCGCGTGTACTTCGAAAAGCCGCGCACGACGGTGGGCTGGAAGGGCCTCATCAACGATCCGCACATGGACAACAGCTTCAAGATCAACGAGGGTCTGCGCACCGCGCGCGAGCTGTTGCTGCGCATCAACGAACTCGGCCTGCCGGCCGGTACCGAGTACCTCGACATGATCAGCCCGCAGTACATCGCGGATCTGATCTCGTGGGGTGCGATCGGCGCGCGCACGACCGAATCGCAGGTGCACCGCGAACTGGCGTCGGGACTGTCGTGCCCGGTCGGCTTCAAGAACGGCACGGACGGCAACGTGAAGATCGCCGTCGATGCGATCAAGGCCGCCTCGCAGCCGCACCATTTCCTGTCGGTCACGAAGGGCGGCCACTCGGCGATCGTCTCGACCGCGGGTAATGAGGATTGCCACGTGATTCTGCGTGGCGGCAAAACGCCGAACTACGATGCCGACAGCGTCAACGCGGCCTGCGCGGACATCGGCAAGGCGGGTCTCGCCGCGCGTCTGATGATCGACGCGAGCCACGCGAACAGCTCGAAGAAGCACGAGAACCAGATTCCGGTGTGCGCGGACATCGGCCGTCAGATCGCCGCGGGTGACGAGCGGATCGTCGGCGTGATGGTGGAGTCGCACCTCGTCGCGGGCCGTCAGGATCTGCAGGAAGGCTGCCAGCTCACGTATGGCCAGAGCATTACCGATGCGTGCATCGGCTGGGACGAAAGCGTCGCCGTGCTCGAAGGCCTCGCGGAAGCGGTCAGGCAGCGCCGCGTCGCGCGCGGCAGCGGCAACTGAACACCCGCCCCGTCGCCACTTCGGCGACTTGTCTGCAGTCCGTAGAAAAACCCGGTTCGATTTCGAACCGGGTTTTTTATTGGCCATTCGGACGAATGGTCTTCAGCCTGCCGCCTCGATATCGTCATAGCTCGTTGCCTGGTCGCATGCAGGGGTTGACCGGGTTGGAGAGTTCGTATAAGATTTTATACATGAGGTGGCGATGGAGCAGGAAAAAGAAATTCGCTGGCTAGGCTCCAGCTACCGTGATTTGCTCGCTTTTCCCAATGAAGCGCGTCGTCTGGCAGGGTTTCAGCTTCACAAGATTCAGTCCGGACTCGACCCCGACGACTGGAAACCGTTCGACTCGATCGGCGCGGGAACGCGCGAAATTCGTATCAGAGACGAAGACGGCATTTTTCGCGTGATGTATGTGACCAAATACGCCGAAGCGCTGTACGTGCTGCATTGCTTTCAGAAGAAATCGCAAAAGCTCGGGCCGCACGACAGAAAAATTGCCGAAACGCGCTACCGCGCCATCACCCATTACAGGACCACCCAATCATGACGATCGACACGAACATTCGTCACGTAACGCGAGCCGGCGCGAACGTGTTTCTCGAACTCGGCTTTTCCGCCGAGGAGGCGAAGCGCCTTCACGCGGCGTCGCAAAAGCAGATCAACGACACGCGGCTGCTCAAGGAACAGCTGATGACCGAGCTGTCCACATGGATCGAACAGCATCATCTGAAGCAGGCCGAAGCGGCCGAAATTCTGATGGTGTCGCGCCCACGCGTGTCCGACGTCGTCAACAAGAAAACCACCAAGTTCACGATCGACACGCTCGTCGAAATGCTGAGCCGCATCGGCAAGCCGGTGACGCTCGCGGTCGGTTGAGCGTCGGCTCGTGCACAGCACCGCACGTATCTATACGCGCATGCGGTTCGCCATTCAATGCGCGCCGCGATCGTGCTGCCACAGCACGTCGGTGCCACCGTCCGCGCGATTGAGCACGCGCGCCAGCACGAACAGCAGATCGGACAGCCGGTTCACGTACTGACGCGGCGCCGCGTTCAGCACCTCGTGCTCACCGAGCGCGACGATCGCGCGCTCCGCGCGGCGACAAACCGTGCGGCACACATGCGCGAGCGCAGCCGCGCGCGAGCCGCCCGGCAGAATGAATTCCTTCAGCGGAGGCAGCGCGGCGTTGTAGTCGGCGAGCCAGCCGTCGAGCTGCGCGAGATGCTGGTCGGTAATCATCGTGTGACCGGGAATGCACAGCTCGCCGCCAAGATCGAACAGGTCGTGCTGAATGGCGACCAGCGCCGCGCGCACGTTCTCGGGCAAGGTCTCGCACAACAGCACGCCGAGATTCGAATTAAGTTCGTCGACGTCGCCAATCGCGGCAATGCGCGCGCTGTCCTTGCGCACGCGGCGGCCGTCGCCGAGACCGGTGGTGCCGTCGTCGCCGGTGCGAGTGGCGATCTTGCTGAGGCGATTGCCCATGATGTCTCCCATACATTCAGTGGCGATACGGCCACCACGCTTATCCATATTGCACGCATCGCGAAATCGCTGCCACACTTTGAGCGTGAGCCTGCGCGACATCGGCTAGCGGGCGAACGGCGTAAAATGAAACACCTGCGGCAAACAGACTGCTAACTAAAGAAACTTTCATGGGACCGGGGTAAGAGCTTTGCATGGGATCGGAGTAGGCGCTAAAGCGCCAACTCCGATCGACACCCAAGCACTTGCCCTGATCGACTGGAGACATGCGTGAACCATCCCGTGCCGCCGGCCCCGCTGCGCCGGCCGTTTCCCGCCGAATTGCTGAACCGGCTCAAAGCCGCTTTCGGTGAGCGCGTGTCCGTTGCCGAAGCCGTGCGTACGCACCATGGCCGCGACGAATCGCCGTTCGATCCGCAACTGCCCGACGCCGTCGTCTTCGCGCGCACGACCGAAGACGTGCAAACCGCCGTCAGGCTGTGCGGCCAGTACGACGTACCGATCATCCCATACGGCAACGGCTCGTCGCTCGAAGGACATCTGCTTGCCGTGCAAGGCGGCGTGTCGATCGATCTGTCGGAAATGAACCGCGTGTTGTCGATCAACGCCGAAGACCTGACCGTCACCGTCGAGCCCGGCATCTCACGCAAACAACTGAACGAAGCGCTGCGCGACACGGGCCTGTTCTTCCCGATCGACCCGGGCGCGGACGCGAGCATCGGCGGCATGTCGGCCACCCGCGCGTCGGGCACCAACGCCGTGCGCTACGGCACGATGCGCGAAAACGTGCTCGGCCTGACGGTCGTGCTCGCCGATGGCCGCGTAATCAAGACCGGCTCGCGTGCGCGCAAATCGTCGGCCGGTTATGACCTCACACGTCTTTTCGTTGGCTCGGAAGGCACGCTCGGCGTAATCACCGAAATCACGGTGCGCCTCTATCCGCAGCCGGAAGCGGTGTCGGCCGCGGTGTGCACGTTCCCGTCGATGGGCGATGCTGTGCGGGCGGTCATCGAGACGATCCAGATCGGCGTGCCGATCGCACGCGTCGAATTCGTCGATTCGCTCGCGATTCGCTCGATCAATCGTTATTCGAATCTGACGCTGCGCGAAGCGCCCACGCTGTTCTTCGAATTTCACGGTACCGAGGCCGGCGTCAAGGAACAGGCCGAGCTCGTGCAGGAAATCGCCGCGCAGAATGCGGGTGAAGGCTTCGAATGGGCGACGCGCCCGGAAGACCGGAGCCGTCTATGGAACGCGCGCCACAACGCTTATTTCGCGATGCTGCAGCTGAAGCCCGGCTCGCGCGCGGTCACCACCGACGTCTGCGTCCCGATCTCGCGTCTGGCCGAGTGCGTGGTCGAAACGGAGCAGGATCTGCTGGCGTCGCCGCTGCCCTGCCCAATCGTCGGTCATGTCGGCGACGGCAACTTCCACGTCGCGATCCTGATCGATCCGGTCAAGCCCGAAGAGCTCGAGGAAGCCGAACGCCTGAACCATCGGATCGTGCAGCGCGCGCTGCGCATGGACGGCACCTGCACCGGCGAGCATGGTATCGGCCTGCACAAGATGGGCTTTTTGCTCGAAGAGCATGGCGACGTCGCGGTCGACACGATGCGCTCGATCAAGCACGCGCTCGATCCCCGCAACCTGATGAATCCGGGCAAGATCTTCGCCTGGGCGGCGGCCTGATCGACGCTGCAAAGGCCCGCGGCAAGCCGCTGAAACGCCCTGCGGCAACCGCGCCAGCCCGAACACGAAAGTGACGCGAAACAGCCACATGAAACAGCCGGCTCGAACCAGCAAGCCGGATCGGCGCAAGCTACGAGGAGACAACTCACATGAACGCACCCGCTGAACTGTCGGCCGAAGTCCTCGCGCAGCGTCAGCGCGAAGTCGTGCAGGCGCTGATGGCCGTGTTGCCGACCCACTGTCTGCTGTATCGCGAGGAAGATACCGTCGCGTACGAATGCGACGGCCTCGCCGCGTACCGGCGTCTGCCGCTTGCAGTCGCGTTGCCGGAAACCGAATCGCAGGTGCAGCGCATCATCCAGATCTGCCATCGCCTCGAGGTGCCCATCGTGCCGCGCGGCGCGGGCACCGGGCTGTCCGGCGGCGCAATGCCGATCCGGCACGGCGTGGTGGTGTCGCTCGCGCGCTTTCGCAAGATCGTCGAGATCGACTCCTATGCGCGCACCGCGACCGTGCAGCCGGGCGTGCGCAATCTGGCGATCTCCGAGGCCGCGGCGCCGTACGGTCTTTACTACGCGCCCGACCCGTCCTCGCAGATCGCCTGCACGATCGGCGGCAACGTGTCCGAGAATTCCGGCGGCGTGCACTGCCTGAAGTACGGCCTCACCGTGCACAACGTGCTGCGCGTGCGCGCGGTGACGATGGAGGGCGAGATCGTCGAATTCGGCTCGCTGGCGCCGGACGCGCCGGGGCTCGATCTGCTCGCGGTGCTGATCGGCAGCGAAGGCATGTTCGCGATCGTCACCGAGGTGACCGTCAAGCTCATTCCGAAGCCGCAATTGGCGCAGGTCATCATGGCCAGCTTCGACGACGTCGTCAAAGGCGGCGATGCGGTCGCGGGCATCATCGCGGCGGGCATCATCCCGGCCGGCCTCGAGATGATGGACAAGCCGGCCACGCGTGCGGTCGAGGAATTCGTCAACGCGGGCTACGACCTCGACGCGGCGGCGATCCTGCTGTGCGAGTCGGACGGCACACCCGAGGAAGTCGCGAACGAGATCGTGCGCATGACCGCGGTGCTGCGCGAGCACGGCGCGACCCGCATCCAGATTTCGCGCACGGAGGCGGAGCGGCTGCGCTTCTGGTCTGGGCGCAAGAACGCGTTTCCGGCCGCCGGCCGCATCTCGCCGGACTACTACTGCATGGACGGGACGGTACCGCGCCGCAGTATCGGGCCACTGCTCGCGCGCATCGAGGAGATGGAGAAGAAGTATCAGCTGCGCTGCATCAACGTGTTCCACGCAGGTGACGGCAATATGCATCCGCTGATCCTGTTCAACGGCAACGACCAGGACGAGTGGCACCGCGCCGAACTGTTCGGTTGCGACATTCTCGAAACCTGCGTCGAGCTGGGCGGCACGGTGACGGGTGAGCATGGCGTTGGTATCGAGAAAATCAATTCGATGTGCGTGCAGTTCTCGCCCGAGGAGCGCGACACGTTCCACGCGGTCAAGCGAGCATTCGACGCGCCCGGCCTGCTGAACCCCGACAAGGGCATCCCGACGCGGGCGCGCTGTGCCGAATACGGCAAGATGCACGTGCGCGGCGGACTGCTGCCTCATCCCGAGCTGCCGCGCTTCTAGCGGCCGACGCATCCGCCGTTCGCCACGCCCGCGCCGGTCCTCGCGCGGGCGCGGCCTGGGTGGCGCAGCGCGTGCTCTTCCCATCGGTGCGCCGCGCCCCCAATGCGGGTGCGCTCCGGGTTGCCAGCGGCCCCCCGCCCGGTACAATCAAATGAAACACAACGAGCAGGACACCATGGAAGAGGACGACATCGTCGCCGTATGGTCTGCGCGCGTGCGTTCGGCCAGCGCCGAGGGACGCGCGTTGCGCATACGTGGCGGCGGCACCAAAGACTGGTATGGCCAGACGCTGGAAGGTGAGATCCTCGACACGCGCGCTTATCGCGGCATCCTTGCGTACGATCCGGCCGAGCTCGTCATCACCGCGCGCGCGGGCACCCCGCTGCTGGAAATCGAAGCCGCGCTCGCCGAGCACGACCAGATACTGCCGTTCGAGCCGCCGCACTTCGGTCCGCAGGCGACCTTCGGCGGCTGCATCGCCGCGGGCATTTCCGGGCCGCGCCGGTCGGCCGTCGGCGCCGCGCGCGACTTCGTGCTCGGCGCCGTCGTGATGAACGGCCAGGGCCAGGTGCTGCACTTCGGCGGCCAGGTCGTGAAGAACGTCGCGGGCTATGACGTATCGCGGCTGCTCGCGGGCTCGCTCGGCACGCTCGGGCTGATCCTCGAGCTGTCGGTCAAAGTACTGCCGCGGCCGCAGGCCGAAGCCACGCTGAAATTCGACATGAACGGCACCGACGCGGTACGCAAGCTCAACGAATGGGGCGGCCGGCCGCTGCCGATCACCGCGAGCGCGTGGCGCCACGGTACGCTC
>ABYL01000163.1 GCA_000173575.1 Burkholderia sp. H160
CCGGTGTCGATACGCCAGCGCGCGGACGGCACGACCGCGGTGTTCCCGCACTTCATCATGGATCGCGGCAAGCCCGGCATGATCGTCGTCAATCAGCAAGGGCGGCGCTTTCTCAACGAAAACACCTCGTACCACCTGTTCGGCATCGCGATGCAGGAAGCGCATCGCGCGACGCCGTCGGTGCCCGCGTTTCTCGTCACCGACGCGGATGGCCTGCGCAAATACGGGCTCGGCATGGTAAGGCCGGGCGGCAAGGGCCTCGCACCGTTTCTCGCGGACGGCTATCTGACGCAAGCGGCGACGCTCGATGAACTCGCGACGAAGCTCGGCATCGACGCGGCGGGTCTCGCCGACAGCGTCGCGCGGATCAACGACTACGCGAAGACCGGCGTCGACCCGGAGTTCCAGCGCGGCACGACCGACTACCAGCGCGCCAACGGCGACGCCAACTGGCCGGGCCCAAACCCGTGCCTCGGTCCGATCGCGCGCGCGCCGTTCTTTGCGGTGCGTCTATATCCCGGCGATATCGGCGCGGCGACCGGGCTCGTCAGCGACGACAAGGCCCGCGTGCTGAATCGCGACGACCAGCCGATCGGCGGCCTGTATGCATGCGGCAACGACATGCAATCGGTGATGGGCGGCGTTTATCCGGCGCCCGGCATCACGCTCGGGCCGGGCCTCGCGTTCGCGTATCTGGCGGGGCGCGACGCAGCGGCACGCGCTGAAGCCGCGCGGAGCGCGGCGGCTTCGTTCGATGCGCGCGTCGCAATGCAGGACACCATGCAATGACGCGCGAACCGATCCTCGAATGCGATGTGCTGGTGCTGGGTTCCGGCGCGGCTGGACTCTCAGCCGCGGTGACGGCGGCCACGCACGGTCTGCGCGTGATGGTGGCCGAGAAGGCTGACGTGTTCGGCGGCACGAGCGCGTGGTCGGGCGGCTGGATGTGGATTCCGCGCAATCCGCTTGCAACGCGCGCGGGCATCATCGAGGAGACCGAAGCAGCGCGCACGTATCTGCGCAACGAACTAGGCGCGCACTACGATCCGGCGAAGATCGACGCACTGCTCGATCATGGTCCGGAGATGGTCGAGTTTTTCGAGCGCGAAACGGCGTTGCGTTTTATCGACGGCAATCGCATTCCCGACTTTCATACGACGCCGGGCGCGATGACGGGCGGCCGCTCCGTCTGCGCGATGCCGTTCGACGGCCGCGAACTCGGTGCTCTGATCGACCGGGTGCGTGCTCCGCTCGACGTTGTGACGCTGAAGGGCATGGCGATCGCGTCGGGCCAGGATCTCGCGCATTTCTTCAACGCGACACGTTCGCCGCGTTCGGCTGTGTATGTGCTGTGCCGACTCGCCAGGTTCGCAAGAGACAAGCTTCGTCATGGCCGCTCGATGCATCTGGTGAACGGCAATGCGTTGGTCGCGCGTCTGCTGAAATCGGCGCATGACCGCGCGGTGGATCTGCGCACGAACGCGAAAGCGATCGCATTGCTGCGCGAAGGCGACAGCGCAAACGGCCGCATCATGGGGGCACGCGTCGAGATCGACGGTGTTGCTCACGAGGTGCGCGCGGCGCGCGGCGTCGTGCTCGCGTGCGGCGGTTATCCGCATGACGTCGCGCGCCGCGCGCAAACCTTCGCTTATACGCCGTCGGGCCGCGAGCACTGGTCCGCCGCGCCTCTGACGAATACCGGCGACGGCATTCGCCTCGGCGAAGCGGCCGGCGCGCGTTTCGACGCGTCGCTGGAAACGCCGGCGGCATGGGCGCCGGTGTCGCTGGTGCCGTGCAAGCACGGCGAGGCCGCGGTCGCGTTTCCGCATCTGATCGAGCGCGCGAAGCCGGGCGTGATCGCGGTCACGCGCGCGGGCCGGCGTTTCGTCAACGAGGCGTCGTCGTATCACGACTTCATCAATGCGCTGATCGGCACGACGCCAGCGGGCGAGGAAGTCTGCGCATGGCTGATTTGCGACCATCGTTTTCAGCGCCGCTATGGGCTCGGCTTTTCGAAGCCGTTTCCGTTCCCGACCGCACCGTATTGCCGCTCCGGTTATCTGAGTCGCGCGGATAGCCTTGCCGAACTCGCAAGCCAGTGCGGCATCGATCCTCAAGGACTCCACGCGACCGTCGCCGCCTACAACAGCTATGCGAAAGACGGCTTCGATCCGCAGTTCCACAAGGGCTCGACACCATACAACCGCGTGCAGGGCGACGCACGGCACCAACCGAACCCTTGCAACGCACCGCTCGAACGCGGTCCGTTCTATGCCGTGAAGTTGCTGCCCGGCAGTCTCGGCACATTCGCGGGCCTCGCCACGGATGCCGCCGCGCGCGTGCTCGACGACGCGGGCCGACCGGTGCCGGGGCTATACGCGGTCGGTAACGACAGCGCGAGCGTGATGGGCGGCTGCTACCCCAGCGGCGGCATCACGCTCGGACCCGCGATGACTTTCGGGTATCTGGCGGGGCTGTCGCTGGCCGGTGCATCGCATACGGCCCGTGCCGCAGGCACCGAACCCACTCCGAATCCCTCCATCCCGTCACAAGGACGCATCTGATGACCCTCTATGACCTCGTCACGCTCACCGTCAAAATCGGCACCAACGCGCAGGTGTTCGAAAGCATCCAGGCCCACGGCGACGCACCCGGCTCGAAGCTACTCGGCTGCTGGTACTCCGATATCGGCACGCTCGGCCAGGTGCTCGTGCTGCGCGGTTTCGATTCCGAAGCGTCGCTGATTGCGGAGCGCAAGCGTATGCTGCTCGAAGGCAATCCGTTCGGCTGCGGCGAATGCGTCACCGACGTGAAGATCGACAGCTATGCGCTGTTCCCTTTTCTGCCGCCGATCGAGCCGGCCGTGCACGGCGGCATCTACGAGATGCGCGTGTACGGCACGAAGCTCGCGAGCCTGCAGCACACGATCGACGCATGGGAAAGGGCGGTGCCCGAGCGCACGCGGCGCTCGCCGCTCGTCGGTGCGATGTATGCGCTCGACGGCGCCGTCCCTCGTTTCCTGAACATCTGGCCGTATGCAAGCGTCGATGAACGTTCGCGGATTCGCGCCGAAGCGGTGAAGGACGGTATCTGGCCGCCGAAGGGCGGCCCGGCCCATCTGACGACGATGGAGTCGACGATCTGTGTGCCGGCGCCGTTCTCGCCGCTGCGCTGAGCGCAATACCGATCTCGAGGAGACGACATGACCCAGCACAACTCGCGCGCGCTGTCGCTATCGGCGTTGACCGTGCTCGAACTGAGCCCGCCGCAGATGGTCGAGTGCGCCGCGCAAGCCGGCTACGACTACGTCGGGCTGCGCCTCGTGCCGGCCACCGATCACGAAGTGCGCCACGACATCATCAGTCCAGGCGCATTGAAGCGCGAAACGCTCGCGTGTGTGCGCGACACCGGCGTCAAGGCGCTCGACGTCGAGATTCTGCGTCTGAAGCCCGACACCGACGTGAACGCATGGCTGCCGATGCTCGACATGGCCGCCGAGCTCGGCGCGCGCCACGTGCTGGTCGCGGGCAACGATCCCGACGAAGCGCGTACCGCCGAGCGGCTCGCACAGCTCTGCGAGCTGGCCGAACCGCGTGGCCTCACGCCATCGCTCGAACCGATGCCGTGGACCGACGTGAAGGACGTCACGCAGGGCGCGCGCATCGTGAAGGCGGCCGCGCGGCGCAACATCGGGCTGATCGTCGATCCGATCCACTTCGATCGCGCGGGGACCTCGACCGAAACGTTGCGCGCGCTGCCGCGCGAGTACTTCGGCTACGTGCAGTTCTGCGATGCACCGGCCGAACGACCGGCCGATCTCGACACGCTGCTCTATCAGGCCCGCTGCGAACGCATGATTCCGGGCGAGGGCGGCCTCGATCTCGCCGGCATTCTGCGCGCGCAGCCCGATCATCTGCCGATCAGCCTCGAAGTGCCGATGCAGCAATGGGCGAAAACCGCGCCCGCGCTCGAACGCGCGCGCCGGTTGCGCGAGGCGACGCTCGCTCTGCTCGAACGGACTTACGTGGCGACCTCGTCATCCACTACGTCATGACCGGAACCGGCGCCCGCCGCGCGCTTGAATTCCGATGTGGAATCATGTTCTCATGTGGGATTCGAATCGAATGAGAGTGGAGCATGGCGGGGAATCTCGAGCGGGCACTGGCCATCATCGAATTGCTGGCGAAGCAGGGCGGCAGCATGCAGCTGGCCGCGATCGCCGACACGCTGAACATCCCGCGCAGCGGCACCCATCGGCTGCTCGCGGAACTCAGTGACGAAGGCTACGTGCGTCAGGATGAGCACGGCGAGTACGTGCTTGCGCTGAAGCTCGTGTCGCTCGGGCTGATGTGGCTGTCGACAGCCGGTGTGCTCGATATTTCGCAGCCGGTGCTGGATCGGCTCGCGAGCGCATCGGGCGAACTCGCGCGCCTGGGCGTGATCGAGGACGATCACATCACGTTCGTCGGCAAGGCGCAGGGCGCGCGCACCGGGCTGCGCTACGACCCGGACATGGGCAGCAGTCCGCCGCTGCACTGCACTGCGAGCGGCCAGGCGTGGCTCGCGACCATGAGCGACGAGGAAGCGCTCGAACTCGTATCGCGTCAGGGCGGCATCGGCAAGGCTGGGCCGCGCGGGCCGAAGGCGCCCAAGACGATCCAGCAGTTTCTGCAGGACCTGGGCGGCGCGCGCAAGCGTGGCTATGGCATTGCGAGCGAAACCTACGAGGCCGGCATGACGTCGATGGCGGCCGCGATTCGTCATCCGGTGACGGGGCTCGTGGTCGGCACCGTGAGCCTCGCGGGGCCGACGAGCCGTCTGCCGGACGCACGGCTCAAGGAACTCGCGCCGGCGCTGCTCGAAGCCGTCGCGGACATGAGCGCGGCCACGCTCAGCTCGCCGTATTTCAAGCGCAGCCCGCGCGTCGCGCCGCCGGCGGCGGTCGTGCGTCCGGTCGAGCCGAGGCGCAAAGGGCGGCCGCGCGCGGCTTGAGCGTTTGGTCCGAGCCGCTTGCGTCGAGCGTAAGCGGCTGCGCCGGCTGCATTCAGGCGGCGTCCGCCAGGCGCAACTCCAGCGCGCGAGCCCGCAGGTCCTGCGGACTCATGTCGAACGCGCGCCGAAATGCGCGCGTGAAATCGGACGCGCTGCCAAATCCCAATCCATACCCGATTTCCGCGACCTGAAGCTGGGGGTAACGCACCAGTTCGTCCGCCGCTTCGCGCAGCCGGCGATGACGGATATACGCACCGAGCCCGCCCTCGTGCTCGAACCAGCGGTAGATCGTCGCGCGTTTCAGATGCAGCGCCTGCACGACGTGCTCCGGCGTCAGGTCGCCTTGATGCAGGTTCGCGTCGATGTAGCGGCGCACCTGCGCCATCAGCGCCGACCGCAACGCCGCGCGGTCGGCGCCGCTCAGCCGTGCTTCCTTGCGGAATGCGGCGACCAGCAGTTGCCTGCCGGTCTGCAGTGCGTCGATCGCGGCGGCGGCATCGAGCGCGGTCATCTCACGCGCGAGCGCCGCGAGATGACGCAGCGCGAGGCCGGCCAGCGGCGCTTCGTTACGCACGATGCGGCCGTGGATCCCGACGCCGTCGCGCAACTGCTCGTCGACCAACGACGCCGGCACGAACAGGCTCAGCAGCCGGCAATTGGGCCGCTCGACGCGAAACGGCTGGTTCAGATCGAGCGCGACGATGCCCGGCACCGAGCCCGGCTCGCTGCGCTTCTTGCGCATGCCCGTGATGTGCCCGACCTCGCCCTCGACGAACAGCTGGAACACGTAATCGCGCCGCTCATCTGTGGAGATGCGCGCGACCGAGCGTTCCAGCAGCATTGCCTCGGTGCGACAGTCGGTAAACACCATGCCACCGACCGCGTACAGGTCGATTTCGGCGCGAAAGCCGTTGGCGATCTGCTCCTTCGACGGCGGTGCGTCGATCACATGACCGACCCGCTGGCGCCACGCAAGAAACTGCTCGTCGGGTGCGAGCTCTTGCGTTCCGAAACGGCTCCTCGACACGACCGTGCGCGAATCGGCCGCGGCGCGCGCGGCGAGGTGGGACGGTAATGAACGTTGGCTCATGAAATGACCGCTATTGAAAGCATGGGCGGGTTGACTGTGCAAGGCGGGGCCCTCCGAGCCAGCATTTATCGCGCCCGCGCCCAATTTTTGAGACACATGGTCAAGCCGCGTCCCAAAACAGCGCTATCGTCACATGAACCGATTGCGGATGTCTCTCAATATTTGCGATCGATGTGACGAATTCATCAGACCAACAGACACGACGCGGGGTAGCGAAGATGAGCCTTACGAGCAGGCCACCGGCTGCGCAACGCGCCGGGCGGCGTCCGGCTGGTTTCGCGGGTTCGTGTCGCGCGACGTAGGGCGGCTTGAGATGGAGGTTTGATACAGCGAGTACCGGGGTAGTGCAGTGCAGGGGAGAGGACCGTCGATGCCAGCCGGCATCGGCGCCAAAAAAAAAGCAGGACCTGAGAGAAAGTGGCGATGACGCGAACGGGCCCGCAGAGGCCCGTCGCTCATCCGCCCGATATTCACCGACCTACCATGGCGTGCGTCTTTGTACCCAGCGGCCGCGATCGTTTCCATTCCTCATCTGATTTCAAAATCCTGACTTAATCGCGGGCTATTTTTCACATCATTTACCAGCGCATCTGATTCGCACCTCTGCAGTAATTCCGACTGATTTTAATTGGGGTGCGGTTTGATATAGACATTTGAAATACGCGCCGCTTTTTACGCTGATAAACTGTGCGCCGGAGTCAACGCGGCGACGCTTCTCGCGCGTTCACCGGGACGTATGTGCGGTTGTCCTTCTGGATTGTCCTTTACGCCACGCCCATGTGGCGCTTAGCCTCAGCCGATTTTCCGCAGACTCCACCTCCCGATTTCGACTGGTAATTTTGACAGACAGCTTGGTTAAGTAAGGGCTTGTTCAAGTCCGCTTTTGGAAATGACTCATGAAGCCGGGAAATAATTCGCTTGGGAAAAGACGCGCACGCAAATTCGCGATGGCGGCGGTGGCGGTGCTCATTGCGGTGCTGGTCGGTTGGGGTGGCTGGTATTTCCAGCATCGCGCCGGGTCGCAAGCGCCCGCGTTGAGCGGCATCGCGAGCCAGATGCGTCACGATGCATCGGCGTGGACGCGCGAAGAAAAAGACGCGTCGACGATGCTGCGCGACATTCACGATGCGAACGTCGCGGCGATCGGCGTGAGTCCCAACGCGATTCTCGTGTCGCGGCGCGACGGCTCGAAGTACTTCGTCACCGACCACAACGCGACCTTCTCGCACGCGCTGCTGCTGGGCGAGCGCTCCGACGCCGCCGCCGCGTATCAGCTCGTCTGGCTGCCCGATGTCGACATTCGCAGCGACAGCGCGCGCTGGAACCTGCTGTTCGGGCAGTTGCGCGACGCGCTGAGCGTGCTGCTGCCGCTCGTGCTGATCGGCGGCATGGCGTGGTTCATGCGGCGCGAGATGAAGGGCGGCGCGAAGCTGCTCAGCGAAACGCCGACGTTGCGTTTCGACGACGTGATCGGCGCGAACGAAGCGAAAGCCGCGCTCGCCGACATTCGAGGTTATCTGTCCGATCCGAAGCAGTTCTCGTCGATGGGCGTGCGCGCGCCGTGCGGCATCCTGATGGTCGGGGCGCCCGGCGTAGGCAAGACGCGGCTCGCTCAGGCGCTGGCCGGCGAATGCGGCGCGAACTTCGTTTCGATCACCGGCAGCTATTTCAGCGCGAAGTACTACGGCGTCGGTATCCAGAAGGTGCGGCACCTGTTCGAACTCGCGCGCCAGAACGCGCCGACGGTCATTTTCATCGACGAAGCGGACGGGCTCGCGAAACGCACCGACACAGGCGGTGGTCCGGTCGAAGCCGAAAGCAACCGGATCATCAACCAGCTGCTCGCGGAGATGGACGGCTTCGAGTCGAACGAGGGCGTGATCGTCGTGGCTGCGACCAACCACCCGGACAATCTCGACGAAGCATTGCGCCGCCCCGGCCGATTCGACCGCACGGTGCAGGTGCGTTTGCCGGATCGCGAAGACCGAGCCAGGATTTTCCGTTTCTACGCACAGCGGCTCAAGTCGAAAGCCGCGGATATCGACTACGATCAGCTCGCGCGTTTGACGACCGGACTGTCGCCGGCCACCGTCGCGATGGTCGTGAATCAGGCGGGGTTGATCGCGCGCAAGGCGGGCGATAGCGAAATCGCCTCGAAGCACTTCATGGAAGCGATCAAGATCGCGCGCATCGGCGATGTGAGCGGCGCCGAACGCGCGCTCACCGAGGACGAGCGCAAGCGGATCGCGGTGCATGAGGCGGGGCACGGTCTGGTCGCCGCGCTGCTGGGCACCGGCGTGCTCGAGGAAGTGACGATCCTGCCGCGTGGCGGAGCGCTCGGCGTCGCGCTGATTACGAAGGCGCAGGACAAGCACCTGTACCGCGAAACGGAAATCCGCAACGAAATCCAGGTGCTGCTCGGCGGACGCAACGCCGAGATTCTCATGTTCACCGAAGCCTCGAGCGGGGCCGCGTCGGACTTGCAGGAGGCCTCGCGTATCAGCCTCGACATGGTGTCGAAGTTCGGCTTCAACAGCGATGGCGATCTGTTCAGTCTCGCGGCGCTGCCGTCGCAGTACGCGGGCCTGCAAATGAAGAGCGCGATCGAGCATGCGAACGTGCTGCTCAAGGAGCTCAACGAACTGTGCTATGGGCTACTGCGCGCGTACGAGCCGATCCTGCGCGACATTGCAGACCAGCTGCTCGAACATGAGACCGTGCCAGGGGAGGCGGTATATCGGCTCATCGCCGAGCACAAGCGCACGCTGAATATCGTGCATGAGCCTGCGGCGGCCTGACGGGCTTGATTAGAGCGAAGGCGCGCCGAACAGCGTCTGCACCACCCCGGATTTCCAGATCATCTGCGCGGCGGCGGCCAGCACGAATAGCAGCACCACCACACGAAACGCCGCGGGCGGCAGACGGTCGCGCAGCGGCCGCGCGAGCACGATGCCCGCGATCACGGGCACGCTCGCGCATGCCGAGATTGCCAGATCGGTCCAGTCCGCATGCGCGCCGCCGCTGAACGCGGCGACCAGCGTGATGATCGACACCACCAGAATGATCGCGATCTGCTTGGTGAACGCCCTGCCGGTTGCGCCGGTTGCGATCAGATACATCGCGAGCAACGGCCCGGGCACCGATGCAATGCTTTCCATCAGCGCGGCGCCGAAGCCGAGCACGAGCCCCGCGGGCCTGGCCCAGCTCGGCGACAGCGTGAGCCGTGGCGCGGCGAGCAGCAGCAAGGCCGCGAACATCAGCAGCGCACCGGCCGTCGCTTGGGCGCGATGCGGTGCCAGCGAGATCAGCACCGACACGCCGACGATATTGCCGAGTACGGTGCCGACGAGCGGCGTCGCGACTCGCTTCATCGTCGGCAGCAGCTCGCCGCCTTCGAGCGCCTGGGGAATATTGCCGAGGATGATCGGCATCGACAGCAGCAGGACGGCCGCCTTGATCGGCAGAAAGTGGCTGAGGATCGGCATCGCGACGAGCGGCACGCCGATGCTGACTACACCCTTGACCATGCCGCCGAGCAGCAGAGCGGCCACGATGCCGACGAGCGCGTAGAGATCGAGCGCCTGCAGGCTGGTACCGAGGACGCCGTTGGCTAAAGCGAAATGAGACATGGTGGACAGTCGTGAATCGGTGAGGCCGAATGATAGCCTGATCCACGTCGCCGCCAGAAATCCCCGCGATTTGATTCGATCTTTCAGGCGACGTCCGAAGCCACGTTCCCGGCCGCTTCCAAAGCCGATTCGTCCCGCGCTTTCACCCGCAAGATCGGCGCCTCGATAAACCGCCAAGACAGCAATGCGATGACGAGCGAAATCGCAAACGACGCGACGATACCAAGCGCATGCGCCCAGATCGGCACGGTGCCCCGAAATAACGCTTCGGCGTGCCGGTTACGCGTGAGATCAGGGATCAGGTTGTGATACAGATAGAAGCCGTAGCTGATACGCCCAAGCCCGGCGAGCCAACGAGTCTGCAGCAGAGCCATCACGACTGCGTTGCGGCAACACGCAATCGAAACGACCAGCGCTGCAATACCGACCCCGTACGCGGCGCTGATCGCGGTAAACGGCAACGGATCGTCGAGCGTGTTCCACACCGACTCGGCAGCGCACAACCCGATCACGACGAGACTCAGCGCGAACAGCGTCAGGCCATGACCGAGCCATGCACGCACGCGGCCGCGATCGTTTGCGATCACCAGACCGCCGATGCCGCCTAACGCCAGCAGCCAGAAATTGCTCAACGGGTGCGTGTAGATCCTGATCTCATCCCAATGCGCGGCGCGCATCGCGAACAACGCAGCAAGGCCGAGCGCCACGATCGCCCAACATGCCGCTCGATGTCGCCGCGTGGCGAGCAGCAGCAACAGCGGCGCAACCACGAGATAGAACTGCTCCTCGATCGCGAGGCTCCACAAGTGCGAATAGCGGCCCGGCCAGTAGCGCAGCACCGAGCCGATCCAGAAGTTCGACAGATACGCGAAGTGAAACGGCATGCCGCTCGCGAGCTCCGGATTCGCGAAACCGAACGCCATCAGCACGCACATCACGCCGAGCATCAGGTAATAGATCGGAAAGATGCGCACTGTACGGCGAAACAGGAAGCGCCTGAGTTCGGCGCCGAAGCGGCTGTCGCCCGATTCGATGCGCGCGCGCTGCGACGACAGGATGCCGATGATCAGAAAGCCGCTCAGCGCAAAGAAGATCCACACGCCGAGATGACCGATCTCGCCGACGTCGCCGAAGAGTCGATGCTGCAGAAACACCATCAGCACGGAGATCGCGCGTAATCCATCGAAGCCGGCAATTCTGTTTTTCATAAACCTGTATACGCAAAACGGCGGAAAGCATGAAAACATCGTACGGAGAAAAAAGAGCGAAAAAAATCGCACCGTGTGTTTGCTTATTTATTTTTGAGTCCTGCTTCAGGCCATCAATACCGATGTCCTTGTTTCGTGCGTGAGAAGCCGCAAATATTTCCGTCTATTCGCTAAAGACGTAAGCAGTATTACGAGTCGCCAACGCGTCCGTTTCAGAATGTCGTGGTGAAAGCGAAAATGAAAGGCGGCTTGTCGGCACGCATTCTTCGAGAAGCCGAATGGAAACCGCTGGCCGTGTTCGTGGACGATCAGTCGAAGTCGATTTCTTTCGTGGTGTCGTGCTGATCGTCATCGTGCTCGATCACATTCCCGGCAGCACGCTATCGCATCTGATGCTGCACGCGTATGCACTGTGCGACTCGGCCGAGGTGTTCGTGTTTCTCGGCGGCTATGCATCGGCAGCGGCTTATATGGCGGTGCTCGCGCATCGCGGCGAACACGCGGCGAAGCTGCGCTTTCTCAAACGTTGTTGGGAGATCTATCGCGCGTACCTGGTGACCGCGATGCTGACGCTTGTGTCCGGCGCGGTTCTCGCGCTGCTGGATCTGAACCGGCCAATGGTCGAGCTGACCGGCTGGCTGCCGTTCGCATCGCAGCCGTGGCGCGAGGCATTCGATATCGCGCTGTTGCGCCAGCAGCCTTATCTGTCCAGCGTACTGCCGATGTACGTGATCTTTGCGCTATGCGTGCCCGTCATGGTGCCGCTCGCGCGCCGCTCGGCATCGCTCGCGCTGGCCGTGAGCCTCGCAATGTGGGCCGCCGCGCGGCCGCTTGCCGCGTTATTCAGCATTGACGATGTCGCCGACTGGGCATTTAATCCGTTTGCGTGGCAGATGATGTTCGTGCTCGGCATGCTGTGCCGGGTGCAGCCGATCAGCGAACGCTTTCATGCGAGTCACGCCGCGCAGTGGTTCACGCGCGTCGCCGTGGTCGCGGTGCTCGGCTTCGCGATCATCAAACTTTTCGTGCTGACGCAACCGGTGCCCGGCACGCACAAGCAGAATCTTTCCGTGGAACGTGTGATCAATTTCATCGTCATCGCGTGGCTTGCCGCCCAGTTCGTGCGGATGGGCAGCATCGCATGGCTCGCGAGGCGGCTGCCCGCCGTCGTGACGGTCGGGCGCACCGGGCTCGTGTGCTTCGTTACGGGCACGCTGGTTTCGTTGTTCGTCGATACGGCGACGCCGCACACGTTTCACGGCTTTCGCGGTGTGCTGGTCGGACTCGGCGGCGATCTCGTCGCGATCGGCGCGCTGCTGATGATCGCGCGCGGCTGGAGCGGCTGGAAAGTGCACCAGTCGGGCGCGCAAGCGAATGGCGCGGGCTACGGATGACGCGGCGCGAGCGCGTCGGGTTCGCAACCGTCATGAGCGTCGTCGTGATCGCGTGGCTCGCGATGCATGGCACGGCCGCGGTGGCCAAAGAAACACCGCTCGCGATGCACTGCGCGGAGTTCGCGGGCGCGGTGCTGTCGCCCGAACTGATCGCGATGCCGACGGCCGGCGCGCTGATCGAAAGCGCAGAGATGATCGGCGCGACCGCGCCGGGCAATCAGCAAGGCGGCGAGTATTGCCGCATCACGGGCCGCATCAAGGCGCTGAATCCGACCACGCCCGACATCCGCTTCGATCTGAATCTGCCGCGTCACTGGAATGGGCGCGCATTGCAGATCGGTGGCGGCGGGTATAACGGGGTGGTCGTCAGCGGCACCGGTGTGATGCCGTTTTCGCCGGATCGCGCGCCGCTCGCGCAAGGCTATGCGACCTTCGGCGACGACTCGGGGCATGTCGGCGATGCGTCGCTCGCGGAGTTTGGTCTCTTCGATGAAGCGGTGACGAACTTCGGCTACGCGCATCTGAAGAAAACGCACGACGTCGCGCTCGCGTTGATCGCGCGCGCTTATGGCAGGCCGCCGCAGCGCATGTATTTTGCCGGCGGCTCGACGGGCGGCCGCGAAGGCTACACGGTGATGCTGCGCTTCCCCGACGACTACGACGGAGTGATCGCCAATTCGCCCGCGCTCAATTTTTCCGGCGTGCGGCTGATCGGCGTGAAGCTCGGCCAGGCCGAGTACGCCACACCGGGCGGCTTCGTGCCGCCGGCGCTGCTCGAGCGCGTCTATCAACGCACGCTCGAGGTATGCGACCGGCTCGACGGCGTGGCGGATGGCATCGTTAGCGACGTCGAAGCATGCCGCGAGCACGAAGCGCAAATTATCGATTCGCTGCGTTGCGCGGTCCATTCCGCATCGCACGACGCCTGCCTGACCGACGCGCAACTGGCCACCTTGCTGGTGATGCGCAACGGACTATCGCTGCCGTATCGGCTCGCATGGGACGTGGCCGGCTATCGCGGCTACAACGTGTTCCAGGGCACGCAGCTAACGGGCGCGCTCGGGCTTGGGCATGAACCGCAGCGCCAGCCGGTGCCGACCTCCCATGCGAACGGTTATCTGTTTGCGCAAGGCGACGGTTATCTACGTTACTTCATCGCGCGCGATGCGGACTTCGATTCGCTGACGTTCGATCCGCAACGGCCCGGCAAATATCGGGCGCAACTGATCGCGCTGTCGGCCACGATCGGCTCGATGAACCCTGACCTGTCGCGCTATATCGCGCACGGCGGCAAGCTGATCACGCTGCAGGGCCTCGCCGACGAAGTGATCAGCCCGAATCAGACGATCGCGTATCACGACGCGCTGATCGCGCGCTTCGGCAAGGACGAGGTCGATCGTTTCATGCGGCTCTACATGGTGCCGGGCTTTGGGCATGGCAGCGGCGCGTTCATTCCGTCGGTCGACCTGCTCGGTGCGCTCGACGCGTGGGTCACGCGCGGCGTCGCGCCCGAAACGCTGACGGCCACCGATCTCGCCGCGGCGACGAACGGGCGCTCGCGGCCGCTGTGCCGCTATCCCGGGTTTCCGCGCTATATCGGCAAAGGCAATGTAAATCTGGCGAGTAGTTTCGTCTGTGCGCAGCCGTGAGGTGCACGGGTTCGAGCGACGCGGCAACTCGATGCCGCGTCGCTCGACGCGTCTCCACAGCGGTTACTGCCCGTTCGGCATTGTGTCGTTGTTCATGCCGTTGTCCGTGCTATTACCGGTTCCGCTGCGCATGCCGTTGTTCATCCGATTGCCCGTGCCGCTCGTCGAACCACGGGTCGTTGCGCTATTCGGCGTGGCGCCGGTCCCTGTGCCCATACCGCCGCCGGTGCCGGTCACACCCGGCGAACCGT
>ABYL01000162.1 GCA_000173575.1 Burkholderia sp. H160
CGCGCAGCATCTGCCGCGCTTCGAGGCGGCGCTCGCGGGCGTCTACCTGCACGGCCTCGCCGCCGATACGTTGACCGCGCAAGGCCACGGCCCCGCGGGTCTGACGGCCGGCGAGCTGGCACCGATGGTGCGAACCTTGTTGAACCGGCTGTTCTATCCGACCGGCACACCTGCCCGTCACGCATCCCCGCTATACTGATCTTCCTTCGTGCCCCTTGGTTAGACGGACGCTATGACCCAGAACTCGCTCCCCTCATGGTCCTCGCTGCAGACGCATTACGACGCGATTCGCGATGCGCATCTGCGCGACTGGTTCGCCCCCGAGAACGATCCCGCTCCCACGCGCGCCGAACGCTTCACGTTCGCGGGCGGCGGTCTCGCAGCCGATTTTTCGAAGCACCGCATCACCGACGAAACCTTGCAGCTGCTCGTGCAACTCGCGCGCGAAGCCGGCGTCGAGAAACGCCGCGACGCGATGTTCGCGGGCGAGGTCGTCAATCCGACCGAAGGCCGCGCCGCGCTGCACACCGCCTTGCGCGCAACCGACCCGAACGCCCCGTTCTTCGCCGACGTGCAGGCCGAGCGCAAGAAAATGGCCGCGTTCGCCGAGCAGGTTCGCAGCGGCGCATGGACCGGCTACACCGGCAAGCGGATTCGTCATGTCGTGAACATCGGCATCGGCGGCTCGGATCTCGGGCCGAAGATGGTCGTGCACGCACTGCATCATCTCGCGACGCCGGAGATCTCGACGCACTTCGTGTCGAACGTTGACGGCGCCGATCTGTACAACGTGATGCAGCAGATCGATCCCGAAGAGACGCTCGCGATCATCGTGTCGAAGACCTTCACGACGCTCGAAACGATGACCAATGCGCGCTCGCTGCGCGACTTTTTCATCGAGAAAGGCTGTCCGGGAAGCGCGCTAGCGAAGCACTTCGTCGGTGTGTCGGCCAATACGGCCGAAGTCGTGAAGTTCGGCATCGCGAAAGAGAACGTGTTTTCGATGTGGGACTGGGTCGGCGGCCGTTACTCGCTGTGGTCGGCGGTCGGTCTGTCGATCATGATCGCGGTCGGTCCGCAGCAGTTCGATGAACTGCTCGCCGGTGCCAACGAGATGGACCAGCATTTCCGCACCGCGCCGCTCGAAAAGAACCTGCCGGTGCTGCTCGGCATGATCGGCATCTGGTATCGCAACTTCTTCGGCTCGCAGAGCTACCTCGTCGCGCCGTATTCGCAGGCGCTGCATTTTCTGCCGTCGTATCTGCAGCAGCTCGAAATGGAGAGCAATGGCAAGTCCGCGCGCCTCGATGGCGCGTTCGTCGACTATGCGACTTCCGCGGTCACGTGGGGCGAACCGGGCACGAACGGCCAGCATGCGTTTTTCCAGATGCTGCATCAGGGCCCGACGATCGTGCCGATCGATTTCATCGCGGTGCTGACGCCCGAGCATCCGCTCGCGAGCCATCATCCGAAGCTACTCGCGAACTGTTTCGCGCAAAGCGAAGCGCTGATGCTGGGCCGCACGCTCGAAGAGGCGAAGAAGGTGGCCGGTCCCGACAAGCCGGAGCTCGCGCCGCACCTGACGTTCCCCGGCAATCGCCCGACCGCGACGCTGCTGCTCGACGCGCTGACCGCGCGTACGCTCGGCGCGCTGATCGCGCTTTATGAGCATAAGGTGCTGGTGCAGGCGTCGGTGTGGAACATCAACCCGTTCGATCAGTGGGGCGTCGAGCTCGGCAAGATCCTCGGCAAGGTGGTCGAGGCCGATCTGGGCGCGGCGAGTGCCGACGTGAAGAAGCATGATTCGTCGACGGCGACGTTGATCGCGCGGGCGCGGGCTGCGCTGAAGCGCTGAGTTGGAAGTTTGAAGTGCGCAATCAACGAAGCGGGCTACGGCCCGCTTCGTTTTTGCTTCGGACCTCGATCCGCCAGATCATCAAGCGAGCCGCCCCGCTTCGATCGTCACCGTCGTATCGCAACGGCGCGCGAGTTCGATGTCGTGCGTAACGAGCACGAGCGTCGCGCCATGCGCGCGATTCATCTCGAACATCAGATCGATGACCGCGTGACCGGTGGCCGCATCGAGACTGCCAGTGGGTTCGTCAGCGAACAGGATCGCCGGACGCGTGACGAACGCGCGCGCGAGCGCAACGCGCTGCTGCTCGCCGCCCGACAACAGCTTCGGATAATGACCGGTACGCTTGCCGAGCCCGACCTCTTCGAGCAGCTCGCGCGCACGCGCGGCGGCTTCGCGGGTGCCGATGCCGCCTTGCAGCTCGAGCGGCAAACTGACGTTTTCGAGCGCGGTCAGATGCGGCATCAATTGAAACGACTGGAATACGAAACCGACCGCGCCGCTGCGCAACGCGGCGCGCCCGTCTTCGTCGAGCTCGCCGAGTTCGCGGCCGAGCAGCCGAACCGAGCCTGCGCTCGCGCTGTCCAATCCCGCGAGCAAGCCAAGCAGCGTAGACTTGCCCGACCCGGATGCACCGACGATCGCTACGCTGCTGCCAGCAACGATGGCAAGATCGATGTCGTCGAGAATCGTCAGTTCGCCCGTCGCATCCTTAACCTTCTTGCACAAACCCCGCACTTCAATGACTGGATCAGTTCTGTTTGGCATGGTGAAGCGTAGGTTGAAAGTGCGCGCCATCGCCCCTCGCGCCGCGGCGCTGACTGCGGCATTCGGCGCCATCATGATGGCCGCCGCGCTGGTTTCCTTACCGTTGCAGGCTCAAGCGGCGAACACGCCAGAGCCCGCAAAGCCGGTGATCGTCGTGCTCGGCGACAGCATCTCCGCCGAGTACGGCCTGCCCCGCGATACGGGCTGGGTCGCGTTGATGCGTCAGCGACTGGCCGAAGAGCGCATCGATTATAGCGTCGCCAATGCGAGCATCAGCGGCGACACGACGAGTGGCGGACGTGCGCGTCTGCCCGCATTGATGGAACGGCTCAAGCCGAGCATCGTGATCGTCGAGCTTGGCGCCAACGACGCATTGCGCGGCGTGCCGCTCTCCACGACCGAGGACAACCTGCGCACGATCATCGAACAGGCACAGCAGGGCCACGCGAAGGTCGTGCTCGTCGGCATGTATGTGCCGCCCAACTACGGCCCCGACTACACGCAAAAGTTCCACGGCCTCTACGGCCAGCTATCGAAGGAGTTCCACCTGCCGCTCGTGCCGTTTTTGCTCGCCGGCATCGTGGATAAGCCGGACATGTTCCAGGCCGATCAGATCCACCCGACGCAGCAGGCACAGCCTGTGCTCCTGAATAACGTGTGGCCCGCTGTCAAGCCACTGCTTCGCACAGGTTCGCCGCACTGAAAGACCTGCCAGATAACTTGTCTCCGGAACCTGGGGAACACGGATCGCCGAGCCGTACGACACGTTCGCCATCCCGTGCCACCCGACTCATTCTTGAGCGGCTTCCGAGGAGATAACGTGAAATATTTACCGTTGGTCGCTTTGACTGTTGCCGTCTCGGCCTGCGCGGCGCAAGCGCCGGCCGGCGTTCAATCGGTCGGTCAAAGCCAGCAGCCGCCTCGCGCTGTCGCCCGCTGCATTGCGCAAAAATGGGCGGATAGCTCGCAACAACAGGTGGTCTCGCAAAATACCCTCGCCAATGATCAGGGCATCGACGTCTACGTCCCGGGCCAGCAGCCGCCTAACGGCGCGGCTGCCGTGGTCCGTCCGTCATATACCGGCCAGGGCACGCGAGTCGGCTTCCGAGCCGGCGGCGCTGGCGGCGGCAGCGACGCCGTCGGTGCGATCGGCGGCTGTCTGTGAAGCCGTCGCGTAGTTGACATGAAAAAGCCCCGCGTTTGGCGGGGCTTTTTTTGAGGCAGGTACGTAACGCTTATTGCGGCTTACTGGTCGGCTGCCTGCGCGGCGCTATCGAGCGAACCGTAGAACTTCACGCTCGAGCGCTCGCGCAGCGCCTTCAGATAGGCTTCGGCCTGCGACTGCGCGTCCACCTGCGCAATCTGCTGCTGCGCTGCGGCGAGATGTTGCGCATCGGTGGCCGCCGGCGGCACGATCTGGTTCACGCGATAGATCGCATAGCCATCGTCGCCGAGATCGACACCGACGTAGGCCGGCAGTTTTTGCGCGTCGACCTTGTAGATTGCGCTCAATGCGGCAGGCGGCACGCCTTGCGCGTCATTGCGCGACACCTTCAGCGGCGACGAGAGACCCGTGGTCGACTTCGACTTCTCGAACTCAGCCAGCTTCGCGATGCCGTCCTTATGCGCGGCCTCGTTCGACTGCTCGGCGATCACCTTCTGACGCACCGCGTCCTTCACCGCGTCGAATGCGGGCACGGCAGCCGGCTTGTAGTCGGTGACGCGCGCGGCGATCAGCGTGTTGTTGCCTACGTCGATGGCCTGCGTATTGTTATGGGCCGACACCGAGTCGTTCGCGAATACGGCTGCGAGGAACTTCGGGTTGTTCAGCGGGCTGTCGGGCGGCAGCTTTGCATCCGGCTGCGGCGTGACCGTCGCAGTCTGGATCTGCAGCTTGAACTTGTCCGCGGCAGGCTGCAGGGTCTTGGCCTTTTCATAGACGAGCGACGTGAAGCCTTCCGAGCTGTCGGTGAACGCCTTGGTCGCCAGTTGCGTCTTCAGCTCCTTGGCGATCTGGTCTTTCACTTCGTCGAACGACTTCGTGACCGTCGGCTTCACATCCGTGACCTTGATGATGTGGAAACCAAAGTCGGACTGCACGATGCCGCTGATTTCGTCCTTCTTCAGCGCGAACGCCGCGTCGTCGAACGCCTGGCCGCCCGCGATCATGCCGCGGCCGAAGTAACCGAGATCGCCGCCCTTCGATGCCGAACCCGGGTCCTGCGAGTTCTGCTGCGCGATCTGCGCGAACTGGTCCGGATGCGCCTTGACCTGCGCGAGCAACTCCTCGGCCGTCTGCTTCGCCTTGGCCTTGTCGGCCGCGCTCGCGTCCTTCGGTGCCGCGATCAGAATGTGGCTCGCGCGCACTTCGCCTTCGGTGCGGAAATGCGCGATGTTGTCGTCGTAGTACTTCTTCAGATCCGCGTCGCTCGGCTGCATCGAAGCGCTCAGCGTGGCCGGCGACATCACCAGGTACTGGATCGTCGCGGTGGCGGGCGTCGCGAAGTCGTTGCGATGCGCGTCGTAATACGCTTGCAGTTGCGCATCGGTCGGCTGGACCTTCGCCGCGTAGTCGTGGGGATGGAACGCGATGCCCTGCACTTCACGCTGCTGCTGGGCGAGCTCGGTCAGGTGCTGCGCGAGCGTTTTCGACGTGAACGCGCTCGCCTCGATGCTTGCGGGCAGCTGTTGCATCGCGAGGTTGTAGCGCACGCGCTCGTCGTATTGATCGGGCGTCATGCCTTGCATCGCCAGCAGCTGCTTGTAGCGGTCTAGGTCGATCGAACCGTCGGGATTCTTCAGCGACGAGATCACCGGATCGGACATCAGCGTGCGGCGCACCGCGTCGTCCGATGCGGTCAGATGCAGACGCTGCGTTTCGTCGGCGAGCACACGCTGCTCGATCATGCCGTCGAGCATCATGCGACGGCGCTCCGGCGTGTCGAACGACTTCATGTCGAACTGCGCGCCGAGCATCTGGCGACCGCGATCGAGCTGCTGGCGCATCGCGTCGTCGTACTCGACGCGGGTGATCTTGTGACCGTTGACACTCGCGACGTTGGCATTTTCGTCAAAGAAGCCGCGGAAGCCCTGAATACCCACGAAACCCAACCCCGGCAAAATGACGAGGATGAGCATGAACATCATCAGGCGTTGGTGAGTTCGGAAAAAATCGAGCATGCGTAAGGGGTGCCAAAAACAGAACGCCCGATCTTACAACAGCGGGCAACAAAAAAGGCGAACCGGAGTTCGCCTTTCGTGGATACTGGCGGAGTGGACGGGACTCGAACCCGCGACCCCCGGCGTGACAGGCCGGTATTCTAACCGACTGAACTACCACTCCTTATACTGCGCTTTTGCTACATTCGCTGCTGAAAACACTGTGACAGAATCTGAAACTGGTGGGTGCTGAGAGGCTCGAACTCCCGACCTACGCCTTGTAAGGGCGCCGCTCTACCAACTGAGCTAAGCACCCGTTTCGCGATTCAGTGCTTGATGTTTCCTGACTTGCCGCTGCTTTTTCCGTGCCTTTCCCGGCAAACCGGCTTCAGCAATTCCTCAAGCAGCAAGCCCATTAGTTTAACGCATCCTTCAGCGCTTTGCCAGGCCTAAATTTAGGAACTTTCGCCGCCTTGATCTTGATTGCGGCGCCAGTGCGCGGATTGCGCCCGGTGCGCGCGGTGCGCTTGCCGACCGCAAACGTGCCAAAACCGACCAACGTGACCGAGCCGCCCTTCTTCAACGTGCTTTTGACACCGGCGATTACTGCATCGAGCGCGCGGCCGGCCGCGGCCTTGGAAATGTCGGCTTGCTGTGCGATGTGATCGATCAATTCCGTCTTGTTCATTCCAACCCCCGTGAATGTTTATTGGCAATTGTGGCAGTGCTTTCCAGCACCTCGCGCCACGCGGCCGGCGCTAACGCCAGGCCGCCCCATTAGAAGTGGCCGAAACCCTTGTGTCAAGCGGGGTTGAGCCTGATCGGATCGGTTTTAGAGGGGCATTTTAATCAGATCGCATAATGCCGCGGAAAGACTGGCGATGCGACTTTGCGGCAAGGTCGTGCGGGCAATAAAAAAACCCGCGGCCTTGACCGCGGGTTTTCTGGTTCAGCGAGTAACAGCGCCGCCGGACGCTTTGGCGTCAGCGCATTTTCATGCGCTTCGGACCTCAGTGCTTGACGACCTCGGTTGCGGCATCCTTGCCCGCCTCAGCGCCAACCGGCGCCGAAGGCTTCGGTTCTTCTTCCGGCAAGGCTTGCGGCACTCGTTCGAGCGCAAGTTCGAGCACCTTGTCGATCCAGCGGACCGGCACGATTTCGATTGCGTTCTTCACGTTGTCCGGAATCTCGGTCAAGTCCTTGACGTTCTCTTCCGGAATCAGCACCAGCTTGATGCCACCGCGATGCGCCGCGAGCAACTTCTCCTTCAGGCCGCCGATCGGCAGGACTTCGCCACGCAACGTGATTTCGCCCGTCATCGCGACATCGGCACGCACCGGAATCCCGGTCAACACCGATACCAGCGCGGTCGTCATCGCGATACCGGCCGAAGGACCATCTTTCGGCGTCGCGCCTTCCGGCACGTGGATGTGAATGTCCTGCTTCTCGAACGCTTCGTCCTTGATGCCAAGACGACGCGAACGCGAACGCACGACCGAGCGCGCCGCTTCGACGGATTCCTTCATCACGTCGCCGAGCGAACCCGTGCGGATCACATTGCCCTTGCCCGGCATCACCGCGGCTTCGATGGTCAGCAGATCGCCGCCCACTTCCGTCCACGCGAGACCCGTGACCTGGCCTACCTGATTTTCCTTCGCGGCCAGACCGAAGTCGTACTTGCGCACGCCGAGGAACGTGTCGAGGTTGCTGCCATCGACCTTCGCCGCGCCTTCCGCCTTCTTCAGCAGCAGCATCTTCACGACCTTGCGGCAAATCTTCGAAATTTCACGCTCGAGCGAACGGACGCCCGCTTCGCGCGTGTAGTAACGAATGATGTCGCGAATCGCGGTTTCCGTCACTTCGACCTCGCCATCCTTGAGGCCGTTGTTCTTCTTCTGCTTGGGCAAAAGATACCGCTGCGCGATGCTGACCTTCTCGTCTTCCGTGTAGCCTGACAGACGGATCACTTCCATCCGGTCGAGCAGCGGCGGCGGAATGTTCAGCGAGTTCGACGTCGCGACGAACATCACATCTGACAGATCGAAGTCGACTTCGACGTAGTGATCGGCAAACGTGTGGTTCTGTTCCGGATCGAGCACTTCGAGCAGCGCCGACGACGGATCGCCACGGAAATCCTGACCCATCTTGTCGACTTCGTCGAGCAGGAAGAGCGGATTGCGCACGCCGACCTTGGTCAGGCTTTGCAGGATCTTGCCCGGCATCGAACCGATGTACGTACGACGGTGGCCGCGGATCTCGGCTTCGTCACGTACGCCGCCCAAGGCCATGCGCACGAACTTGCGGTTCGTCGCACGCGCAATCGACTGGCCGAGCGAGGTCTTGCCGACACCCGGAGGCCCAACCAGGCACAGGATCGGCGCCTTGACCTTGTCGACACGTTGCTGGACCGCGAGATACTCGAGAATGCGTTCCTTCACCTTCTCGAGACCGAAGTGGTCTTCGTCGAGCACGCGCTCCGCATTCGACAGGTCGTTGTTGACCTTGCTCTTCTTGCGCCACGGCAAGCCGATCAGCGTGTCGATGTAGTTGCGCACGACCGTCGCTTCCGCCGACATCGGCGACATCAGCTTGAGCTTCTTCAGCTCGGCGTCGGCCTTCTTCTTGGCTTCCTTCGGCATGCGGGCGGCCGTAATGCGCTTCTCGAGTTCTTCGAGATCCGCACCTTCTTCGCCTTCACCGAGTTCCTTCTGGATCGCCTTGACCTGTTCGTTCAGGTAGTACTCGCGCTGGCTCTTCTCCATCTGACGCTTCACGCGCCCGCGGATACGCTTTTCGACCTGCAGGATGTCGATCTCGGCCTCGAGTTGCGCGAGCAGATGCTCGAGCCGCTCGATCACCGGGAACATCTCGAGGATGTGCTGCTTCTGGTCGAGCTTGAGCGGCAGATGCGCCGCGATCGTGTCGGCGAGACGCCCGGCCTCGTCGATACCCGACAGCGACGTCAGGATCTCAGGCGGAATCTTCTTGTTCAGCTTCACATACTGGTCGAACTGCGACACGATCGCGCGACGCAGCGCTTCGGTTTCGGCGCTGTCGGCGTGGTCGGGTTCGAGCGGCATGACTTCGCACGAGAACTGCGTTTCCTGTTCTTCGATGGAAAGCGTCTTCGCGCGCTGCAAGCCTTCGACGAGCACCTTCACGGTACCGTCGGGCAGCTTCAGCATCTGCAGGATGTTGGCGATACACCCTACTTCGTACATGTCCTTTTCGGTCGGCTCATCTTTCGCAGCCGTTTTCTGGGCGACGAGCATGATGTGCTTGCCGCCTTCCATCGCTGCTTCGAGAGCCTTGATCGACTTCGGGCGGCCTACGAAGAGCGGAATCACCATGTGCGGGAAAACGACTACGTCGCGCAGCGGGAGCAGCGGCAGCGTAATGCGTTCCGGCGGGAGGAGTTGGGTTCCTGACATTTCATTTCCCCATGAGTGGAATCAGTTCGTTCGATAGGTGAGGCCAGCAGAAAATATTGCAAGCCTCCGCGTGTGGGAAAAGTTCAGTGACTCCGAAAGGTTCAGTGACTCCATAGTTGAGAACAACCAGCCTGACCACACGATAAACGAAAAAGCCGTTCACGTCGCCATGAACGGCTTTTTTGCAGAACTCGAAAGCCGATCAGTTCGAACCCGCGACCTTCGGCGCGTCTTCGTAGATCAGCAGTGGCTTGCCGTCGCCGTCGATAACGTTGTCGTCGATGATGACCTTGCTAACACCTTTCATTTGCGGCAGATCGTACATCACATCGAGCAGCGCTTGTTCCAGAATTGAACGCAGGCCCCGCGCGCCGGTCTTGCGGCGGATCGCCTTGCGCGCCACGGCCTGCAGCGCGCCCGGACGAATTTCCAGTTCGACGCGCTCCATGCTGAAGAGCTTGTGATACTGCTTGACGAGCGCATTCTTCGGTTCGACGAGGATCTTCATCAGCGCCGCTTCGTCGAGCTTGCCGAGCGTGGCGACCACCGGCAGACGGCCGATCAGTTCCGGAATCAGGCCGAACTTGATCAGATCTTCCGGCTCCACTTCGCGCAGCACTTCGCCGGCGTCGCGGTCCTGCTTACTCTTCACGCTCGCGCCGAAGCCGATGCCGGTCTTCTCGGTACGATCGACGATGACCTTTTCGAGGCCGTCGAACGCACCACCGCAGATGAACAGGATGTTCGTCGTATCAACCTGGATGAAGTCCTGATTCGGATGCTTACGGCCACCTTGCGGCGGCACCGACGCCATCGTGCCCTCGACCAGCTTCAGGAGAGCCTGCTGCACGCCCTCGCCCGACACGTCGCGCGTGATGGACGGGTTGTCGGACTTGCGGCTGATCTTGTCGATTTCGTCGATATAGACAATGCCGCGCTGGGCCTTGTCCACCTCGTAATTGCAGTTCTGCAGCAGCTTCTGAATGATGTTCTCGACGTCTTCACCGACATAGCCGGCTTCCGTCAGCGTGGTTGCGTCGGCAATCACGAACGGCACGTTCAGAAGGCGCGCGAGCGTCTGCGCGAGCAAGGTCTTGCCGGAGCCGGTCGGGCCGATCAGCAGGATGTTGCTCTTCGACAGCTCGATTTCGTCCTTCTTGTCGAGATGCTTGAGGCGCTTGTAGTGGTTGTAGACCGCAACCGCGAGGATCTTCTTCGCGCGCTCCTGACCGATCACGTACTGGTCGAGAATTTCGCGGATTTCCTGCGGAGTCGGCAGATCGGACTTGGATAAGCCCGCCTCGATGCCCGCGCCCGCAGCCTCGTCGCGAATGATTTCGTTGCATAGGTCGATGCATTC
This sequence comes from Burkholderia sp. H160, assembly GCA_000173575.1. GTDB lineage: Bacteria > Pseudomonadota > Gammaproteobacteria > Burkholderiales > Burkholderiaceae > Paraburkholderia. Next base: position 10,574 of record ABYL01000162.1, read on the forward strand.
ATCGCAGATGAACACCGACGGGCCAGCAATCAGTTTCTTGACCTCATGCTGACTCTTGCCACAGAACGAGCAATACAACAGCTTTTCGCTGTTAGAACCTTTCTTGTCCGCCATAGATGTGTGAGCCTCCGGACACCGAGTTACATAATACGCCGTTTGCCCCCGCCACGCAGTTTGGGCGCGACAGGGCTAGTGAGCAGGATAACGGCGCTTGCCGCAGACGCCCGGACGGAAGTTGATCATTCACAACCGACCCGATGACAGTTTTGCCGCAACAGTGGCAAAACAGCAGGGCAAAACCGTACCAGATCAGGGACGCTTGTGCGCCACCTGATCGACGAGGCCGTAGGCTTGCGCGTCATCGCCCGACATGAAATTGTCGCGGTCGGTGTCGCGCGCAATACGCTCGACTGGCTGACCGGTGTGGTGCGCGAGCAGATGATTCAGCCGATCCTTCAGGTACAGGATTTCACGCGCCTGGATTTCGATGTCCGATGCCTGGCCGCGCGCGCCGCCGAGCGGCTGATGAATCATCACGCGCGAATTCGGCAGCGCGAAACGCTTGCCCTTCGCGCCGGCCGCGAGCAGGAACGCGCCCATGCTCGCCGCGAGCCCCATGCACAGCGTCGAGACGTCCGGCTTGATGAACTGCATCGTATCGTAGATCGCCATACCCGCTGACACCGAACCGCCCGGGCTGTTGATGTAGAAATAGATGTCCTTGTCAGGATTTTCGCTTTCGAGAAACAGCATCTGCGCGACCACCAGATTGGCCGTCTGGTCGTTCACTTCGCCCACGAGGAACACGATGCGTTCCTTCAGCAGACGCGAATAAATATCATACGAGCGCTCGCCCCGGCCGCTCGTTTCCACGACGATCGGCACCAGACCGAGTGCCTGCGTTTCGAGATCCCGGGACGACTGGGAGGTCAACGTGTCCAGCATTTGGGCGCGAAAGGTCATGCAATGGATCCTTGTCTGGAAATATTCTGAATATTAGCTGCTGGACACAGGTTGGTGCGGCGAGCCCGTATTCAAGTACCGTCCGATGTGTACGCCGCACGACCTGATCCGGTACGTCACACATTTTCACGGCACAAAAAAACGGCGTGCGGGCCGTCGGTCGCTCCGACAGCCGGCACGCCGTTGCAGCGACGCTTACGCCTGCGCCGTTGCGCTTGCCAGTTCTTCGAAGCTCACTTCCTTGTCCGTCACCTTCGCCTTGCTGAGGACGAAGTCGACGACGTTGGCTTCAACGACATACGCTTCCATTTCAGCAAGACGTTGCTGGTTTGAATAATACCAGCGGACGACTTCCTTCGGGTCTTCGTAGCTTTTCGCGAATTCGTCGACTTCGGCGCGGATCTGCTCCGGCTTCGCCTGCAGTTCGTTCGCCTTCACGAGTTCGGCCAGCACGAGGCCCAGCTTCACGCGGCGCTCGGCCTGCTCCTTGAACATCGCGGCCGGGATCGGCGCGTCCTTGGCGTTCGGCACGCCGCGCTGCTCCAGATCCTGGCGAGCCATCGCGACGAGGCGTTCCTGATCCTGCTCGATCAGCGCGTTCGGCACGTCGAGTTCCGAGATCTTCAGCAGTGCGTCCATCACCTGATTCTTGACGATGGCTTGCGTGCGACGCTTCGCTTCACGCTCGAGGTTGTCCTTGATTTCGGCGCGCATCTTGGTCAGATCGCCGTCCTGGATGCCGAGCGACTTGGCGAATTCGCCGTCGACTTCCGGCAGATGCGGCCATTCGATCTTCTTCATCGTGATCGTGAATTGCGCCGTCTTGCCTGCCACTTCCTTGCCGTGGTAGTCGTCCGGGAACTTCAGGTCGAATTCCTTCGCTTCGCCGGCCTTCAGGCCGAGCGCCGCTTTTTCGAATTCCGGCAGCATGCGGCCTTCGCCGAGGACGAAGCCGAAATCCTCGGCGCTACCGCCCTGGAACGCTTCACCGCCGAGCTTGCCGACGAAGTCGACCGTCACGCGATCGCCCTCTTTTGCGGCCGTGTCAGCGCCGCCGTCGCCGTGCTCGCCGGATTCACCGCGAGCGTGGAAGTGCACACGCTGCTTGCGCAGGATGTCCAGCGTGCGGTCGATTTCTGCTTCGCTAATGGTGGTCGTGGTGCGCTCGATTTCGGCCGCGGCGACGTCGCCCAGCTTCACTTCCGGGTACACCTCGAAGGTCGCGTCGAACGCGTAGCTGCCTTCAGCGGCATCGGCCTTCGGCGCGAAGCTCGGCTGACCCGCGACACGCAGGTTTTCGGTACGGCTGATGTCGAAGAATTCCTTGCCGACCTTGTCGCTCAGCACCTCGGCTTCCACCTGGCCCGAATACTGTTGCGTCACCATCTTGAGCGGCACCTTGCCCGGGCGGAAACCCGGCATGCGCACATTCTTCGCGAGTTGACGGATACGCGAATCCACTTCCTTCTGCACGGCATCCTTCGGCAGGGAAATCGTCACGCGGCGTTCGAGCTTGCCGAGGTTTTCAACAACGTTAGCCATGGCTTCAATCGTCCTAAAATTATTCGAGCGAATCAGTTATCTTCTCGTGCCGCCTGTCGATGTCGCTTGGCATCGGCTTCGCATCGGTTTGCGCCGATTGCATCGACCAGGCGCCTGCGCCGCGGGCTTGCAGGCCGCTGGCAGCACGGTTGAGTCCAAAGAGCCGAATATTTTAGCAAACTATTTGCGCGCCTAGCCGGGATTCGATGATTGCATCGACTTTTCCCTGTATTCCAGACGGTTTGAGGGCCATTTTCGGGTGGTTTTGAACCAGCGGCGCGGTTCGCCGCTAGCGTCGTGATCCGACCCGCACCGGGCATCCCTCCGCCGCGTTATTTCCTGCGACGAAAGGTTCGTGCAGTCGCGCGTGCACCTCCGCGGCCGACGCGTCGTTGCGGCGATCCCGCGTATGCCTTTCGACATATTTAGCCGACGCCCTCATGCTGATAAGCTAACGAACTCGGTCAGACCGCCGCCCGAAGCAGGTCGCCCGAAGCCGGTAGCCTCACCCGCTTCAGCAACCGCTTACAACGACTCAATCCTCTCTCAGAGACACCATGCCGAATTCGCCCTCGCCTGTCGTCGTCATCGCTCCAGACTCATTCAAAGGCTCGCTCAGCGCGGAACAGGTCGCGCAGGCGATCGCATCCGGCATCGAGCGCGCACGCCCCGACGCCAGCGTGCGCATCTGCCCGATGGCCGACGGCGGCGAAGGCACGCTCGACGCCATGCTCACGAGCGGCGGCGAGCGCCGCACGCTCAGCGTGCGCGGCGCGGCCGGTCCGACGCGCGAAGCGCTGACGGGCCTGCTCGCGGACGGCGGCGCGATCATCGAAACGGCGGAGATCGTCGGGATTACGGACCCAGTCGGCATGGGCATGCCGGTCGAGGCGCGCAGCACGCGCGGCATGGGCGAGGCGATTCGCGCGCTGCTCGACGCCGGGGTACGGCGCTTTTTCATCGCGCTCGGCGGCAGCAGCACCAACGACGGTGGCGCCGGCCTGCTGACCGGCCTCGGTCTGCAACTATTCGACGCGCAAGGCAACGCGCTCGAAGGCACGCCCGAGCAGCTTGCACGCGTGGCGCGGGTCGATGTGTCGCTACTCGATGCGCGGCTTGCCGACGCGCAGTTCGTCGGCATGTCGGACGTCGACAATCCGCTCACCGGCGATCACGGCGCAACCGCGATCTTCGGCCCACAAAAAGGCGTCAAGCCCGACCAGGTCGCGTCGATCGACGCGGCGCTCGCG
>ABYL01000161.1 GCA_000173575.1 Burkholderia sp. H160
ACCTACGGCGAGTACGCGCCCGCGTTCGCGCGCGCCGGACACGAGGTCGCGCCGCTCGACGTGCAACGCGACACGCTGCCCACCACGCTCACGCACGTCGCGATCGTCAACCCCAACAATCCGACGGCCACGCATATCGACGCCGCGAGGCTGCTGCACTGGCACGCGCAACTGCGCGAGCGCGGCGGCACGCTGCTCGTCGACGAAGCGTTCGCCGACACGCTGCCGGCCGCGCGGGTCGCGTCGCTGGCGGCGCATACGCATCTGGACGGGTTCGTAGTGTTGCGCTCGCCCGGCAAGTTCTTTGGGCTCGCGGGTGCGCGCGCGGGTTTCGTGCTGGGCGCGCCCGCCTTGCTCGCCGTGCTGCGCGATACGTTGGGCGCGTGGACGGTCAGTGGACCAGCGCGTCATGCCGTGAGCGCTGCGCTCGCCGATACCGCGTGGCAAACCCGGATGCGTGAGCGGCTGATCAGCGAGAGCGCGCGGCTTGCCACGCTATTGCAGGCGCACGGTTTCTCGACACGCGGCACGCCGCTGTTCGCGTGGACCGACGACACGCGCGCCGCCGCGTTGCATGAAGCGCTCGCGCAACGTGGCGTGTGGACCCGGCTTTTTATGCCATCGCTTGATGTGCCGTCGGCCAGCGTGCGCTTCGGGCTGCCGGGTGACGAAGCGGACTGGACCCGCTTCGAACAACAGCTGCAACAGGCGGTTTGCGCGATCGATGCCGCGCGGACGCGGTAGCGCACGCTTCTTCGCATCCAGCCCGCTCAACGCTTCCCGACCCGCCCTCGCCCGATGATCCGCTTTATCCTCTGGTTCGGCGCCGCATCGCTCGCCCTGAATGCGTTGAGCGCGCTCGCCGCGATCACCGTCACCGACGACAGTGGCGCCACCGTCACGCTCGCCGCGCCCGCGCAGCGCGTGATCAGCCTCGCCCCGCACGTGACCGAATTGCTGTACGCCGCGGGCGGCGGCCCGAAGATCGTCGGCGCGGTGTCGTACAGCGACTATCCGCCCGAAGCGAAGCAACTCCCGCGGGTCGGCGACAACAAGTCGCTAGACCTCGAACGCATCGTCGCGCTGAAACCGGATCTGATCGTCGTGTGGCGGCATGGCAATGCGCAGCGCCAGCTCGAGCGCTTGCGCGAGCTTCACGTGCCGCTCTTTTTCAGCGAGCCGCGCCATCTCGACGACATCGCCGAATCGCTGACCAGGCTCGGCCGGCTGCTCGGCACGTCGTCGAGCGCGGACGCGGCGGCGGCCGCCTTTCGCGACGACATCGCCCGCCTGCGCACGCGATACGCGAACCGGCCGTCCGTCAGCGTGTTTTACCAGGTATGGGACCGGCCGCTGATGACGCTCAACGGCGAGCATATGATCAGCGACGTGATCGCGCTTTGCGGCGGCCGCAACGTGTTCGCGGGCCTGCAGCCGCTCGTGCCGACGGTCTCGACCGAAGCGGTGCTCGCCGCGAATCCGGAGGCGATCGTCACCGCCGCGCCCGGCGCGACGCGACCCGACACGACGCTGCCGCAACTCGACACGTGGCGCGCGTGGCCGGGTCTCGCAGCCGTCGCGAACGACAACCTGTTTGCCATCGACGGCGATCTGATCAACCGCCCCGCGCCGCGCATCGCGCAAGGCGCGCGGCAACTGTGCGAAGACCTCGAACTCGCGCGATCGCGCAGAAAATAGCCCGCGCTGTAACGCACACTGTCTTGCGCACAAGAAACGATCAGTTCTGCGTATGACCGTACAGGTCACGCATTCCATCGCACGAGTGACCACTGCAATGTCTCGTCGTTACGCCGCAACCAGACGATCCCCGTCATATCGAGTGACCAGTGCAGGCAACGCGTGAGCGGCACCTCCAGCACCCATGACGCGATTGCGCGAATCACGCCCGCGTGCGTGACCACGTATGCAGGCGACAGCTCGCGCGTCAGCGCGAACGCGTCGAACCACGCTCGCACGCGCGCGACGAATTGCGCGACGCTCTCGCCGCCATGCGCACGCGCATGTTCGAAATCGGCGGCCCAGTCGTCGAGCTGGGCGCGATCGATCGCATCCCAGCGCTGCGCTTCCCAGGCACCGAAATCCATCTCTTTCAGACGGTCATCGTGGCTGACCACGCAGCCGAAGTCGTTCGCGATCTCGGCCGCGAGCGCGGCGCAGCGCGTGAGCGGACTCGTGATCAGCACACGCGGCGCCGGCACCTGCAAGTTCGCGAGCTTCACCGCCAACGCATTCGACGATACCTCAGCGCTTTCCGCCAACGCGACATCACTATGGCCGTAACAGACACCCGCTTCGAGCGCGACAGCGGGATGTCGAATCATGACGATATCCATGCAAGCCCCACCAGATAGATGCTCAATTCAAAGATCTGTTGCGCAAAGCCGAGGCAGTCGCCGGTATAGCCGCCAATGCGTTTGACGAAATAACGGCCCATCGCGAAGCGAAGCGCGAACAGCACGGCACACGTGAGTGCAGCGAAACGCCAGTCGGGCGCGCCGGGGCCGTTCGGCCACAGCAGCCACGGCAGCCCGAACAACGCGGCGCATAGCAACGCCGGCCCGCTCAGACGTTGCGCGACCGGCTTGGCCTTGCCTGCGGCGCGCACGTAATCGAGCGTGGCCAGGTAACTGATCGCGCACGCGCGGCTCGCGCCATGCGCCGCAATCATCAGGCTTGCGGCACGCAGCGGCGGCAACGCCGCGAGCGTTTGCCACTTGATTGCCAGAGCGATCACGAGCGCGATGGCGCCGAAGGCACCGATGCGCGAGTCGTGCATGATGCGCAGCGCATCCTCGCGCGAATAGGCGCCACCGAACGCATCGATGCAATCGGCAAGACCGTCCTCGTGAAAAGCGCCCGTCACGATGAGCGACGCGCTCATCGACAGTAACACCGCGACGCCCGGCGGAAACACGCGCAGCGCGGCCAGATAGACGAGCGCACCAAGGCCGCCCACCAACACGCCGACGAGCGGAAAATAGCGCGCCGCCGCGTTCAGATAATGCGGCTCGAATCCGACCCAGCGCGGCACCGGCACGCGCGTGAAGTAACCGAGCGCGGTGAAGAAATAGCGCAGTTCCGCGAGCGGGTTCATGGACGTGGACGGTGCGTGTTCATAACGATACGGGCCGAGGTTCGCGTTCTCGCGAAGCGTGTGCTCGAATGCATCACGCTTCGCGATCCGCGACGCCCGCCGAATCGAAGCTCGCCATCTCGTTGACGAAAGCCACCGCCGCGCGCAGCAACGGCACCGCGAGCGCGGCGCCTGTACCCTCGCCGAGGCGCAGGTCGAGTGACAGCAGCGGCTGCGCACCAAAATGATCGAGCATGCGCCGATGCCCCGCCTCGTTCGACGCATGCGCGAACACGCAGTACTCACGCACCTCGGGCGAGAACGCATCGGCGACCAGCAGCGCTGACGTCGCGATGAAGCCATCGACGACGATCGTCATGCGCGCTTCGGCGGCCGCCAGATACGCGCCCGCCATCATCGCGATCTCGAAGCCGCCGAAGGTCGCGAGCACATCGAGCGGCGCTTGTGCGTCCGCGTGACGTGCCAGCGCCGACGCGAGCACGTTGCGCTTCCTCGCGAGCCCGGCGTTGTCGAGACCGGTGCCGCGGCCGACGCAATCGTCGATTGGCACGCCGCACAGGCGGCTCATCAGACACGCGGCCGCCGACGTGTTGGCGATGCCCATCTCGCCGAAGCCGATCACGTTCGTGCCGAGTGCCGCGTGATGACGCACGCGCGCAGCGCCCGCCTGCATTGCCGCGAGCGCTTCGGCATGGGTCATTGCGGCTTCATGCGCGAAGTTGCGCGTGCCGCCTCCGACCGGAATGTCGACGAGCCCGTCCGTCGACGGCAGTGGCGTCGCGATACCCGCGTTGACCACTTCGAGTTCGAGACCCGCGACGCGACTCAGCGCGTTGATCGCCGCGCCGCCCGCGAGGAAGTTCGCGACCATCTGCGCGGTCACTGATTGCGGATACGGGCTCACGCCTTCGGCGGCGATGCCGTGATCGCCCGCGAAAACGATCATCGCGGGACGCTGTACGGTGGGACGCGTGGTGTGCTGGATCAAACCCATCTGCCGCGCGAGCGTTTCGAGCCGGCCGAGGCTGCCGGGCGGTTTGGTGCGCGTATCGATGATCCGTTGCATTTCGGCTCGCAGAGTTTGATCGAGCGGGGCGACCTCGGGCAAACCGGCCGGGAGTGGGATGCGAGTCATAGGTGTGATCGAAGCAGGAAATAAAAGAGTCAATGATCAGTCTGACTGTGCGTCATGACCGGTAGGTGATTCGTGACGCGCGCGCGGCGCGGGAATCAGCGCCTCGTGCTCGCCGTCGCGAATCAGGATCAGCGGATAACCGAACGCGCGGCTCGTCAACGCGGGCGTCAGCACGTCGCGCACCGGACCAGCATACGCGCCGCCCGCACCGTCGAGCAGCAATGCGTGCGTCGCGAAACGGCGCGCGAGGTTCAGATCGTGACATGAGAACAGCACACTGCGCGGTATGTTCCATCCCGGTTCGCGCGTCCATGCCGTGAGTGCTTCGAGGCAGTCGATCTGGTGATGCAGGTCGAGATGCGCCAACGGTTCGTCGAGCAACAACAGCGGCGCGTCCTGGCACAGCACGGCCGCGAGCGCGACGCGCTGACGCTCGCCGCCCGATAGCGACAGCACGTCGCGCGCGGCGAAGTCCGCGAGACCGAGTCGTTCGAGCGCCGCTTGCGCGGCCGCGCGATCCTCGTCACGCTCCCAGCCCCAGCCACCCAGATGCGGGAAGCGGTTCAGCAGGACGATGTCGAGCACGCTCGCGCTGAACGCATCGGCCGCGCTTTGCGGCATCAGCGCGCGACGCCGTGCGAGCGGCAGTGGTGGCCATTCAGACACGCGTGCGCCATCGAGTTCGACATGGCCCGAGGCCGGCGGCAACAGGCCCGCCAGCGTCGACAGCAAGGTCGTCTTGCCCGCGCCGTTCGGCCCGGCGATGCACCAGATTTCGCCCGCGTAGAACGTGTGCGTGAATGCGTCGAGCAAGGTGCGCGCGCCGGCGCGCAACGTCAAGCGTTGCGCGCTCAGCACGGAAGAGGTGGCGCTGTCGTGGGCTCGCATCATCGGCGGCGCCTGAGCAGCATCCATAGAAAGACCGGCACGCCGACCAGCGACGTAATCACGCCGACCGGCAATTGCGCGGGCGCGATCGCGGTACGCGCGATCAGATCCGCGCCCATCACCGCGACACCGCCGCCGAGCGCGGCCGCCGGCAGCAGCATCCGCTGATCGTTGCCGAACGCGAGCCGCAGCATGTGCGGCACGACGAGTCCGACGAAGCCGATCGTGCCCGCGGTCGTGACCGCCGCGGCCGCCGCGAGCGACGCGACCAGATACACGCGCAAACGCAGCGGCATCACCGCGACCCCTAATGCCTGCGCTGCCGCGTCGCCACGCAGCAGCACGTTCAGATGCGGCGCGGCCGGCACGATCGCGAACAAGACTAACGCGAGCGCAATCAGCGCGGTCCACGGCGGCGCCCCGCCGTTGAGGTCGCCGGTGAGCCAGAACAACATGCCGCGCAGACGGCTGTCGGGCGCGAGATTGAGCAGCAGCGTGATCAGCGCGCCCCACCCCGCCGCTATCACCACGCCGGTCAATAGCAAACGCGGCGACGTGTCCTGCGGTTCGCCGCGCCACAGTTCACGACGCGCAAGACCGAGCACCAGCAGGATCGACACGAGCGCGCCCGCGAACGCACTCGCATCGACGATCCACCATGCGCCGCCCGCGATCATCGCAACGAGCGCAAAGCTTGCCGCGCCGCCCGACACGCCGAGCACATACGGCTCGGCCAGCGGATTGCGCAGCAGCACCTGCAGCAGCGCGCCGGCGAGCGCGAGCAACGCGCCGCACGCGAAGCCCGCGAGCGCGCGCGGCAAACGCAACGTGCGCACGATTTCGCCGGCGAGATCGTCGGCGCCCGCGCCGCCAAACGTGTGCGCAGGTACGAGTGCCGCCAGCACGCGCGATGGCGCGAGCGGCACGCTGCCGAGCACGAGCGACGCGCCAAGCACCGCGATGGCGACGAGCGCGAGCCCGAGCCAGATCGCCGCGGCGCGTTTCGCGTTCATCGGGCGCGATGTCTGCATTGCGACGGGCAGCGAACCGGATGCACGATTCATCCGCGTGCGCTCACGCTTGTGGCCGACCCGGCGCGCGTGTCACCGCTGCTGCCAGCCGAGCGTGACGTAGGCACCGCGTCGCGGCGAGTTATACGAGTGGGTCGTTTCATAGTCCCTGTTCAACAGATAGTCGCGAGATCGACCGGGTTGTGCTGCATCACCGTCACGCGCACTAGGATGGACAGCATGGAATGACATTCCTTTGGATAGCGTACCCGGCCTGCTCCCCCGCAGGCCGGCGCGTCACGAGGCGTTCCCTTGTTTAACGTTTTCGTGGGGGACGTCCCTCCTGTCTGGCAGGTATCCTGGCTACGACACGTCGATCCCGCCTTCCCACGCGTGACGCGCAGTGGCACACTCGCATGTTGAACTGCGAACCTTGTGACCAGGACCGACCTGCATGAGCTCGGCACATGCGGTCGCTTACCGTTTGACTGCACGCACCGACAAGCGCGCGAGCACCAGAGTGCGGGAAGTTTAGGAGCGGCCTCGCGGGGCGTCAAGAAAGGTCAATCGGTGCGAAATCGGTTCTGTTGAATGCGGGTTATTGTCCGATGGATTTGCGGTTTTTTATCTTATGGTCGACGACATGAGACGGAGCGAACGCGCACGAAGCGATGCTGTTACGTCTCGAAACGAGACAATTGTCGGAACCTGCAATATTCCGCGCTAAAATGCGATGTCTTTAGAGGACGCAGCACATGCTCACCGAACTCGAATCACTCTCCCAGAATATCGGCAAGCTGATTGCGATCAGCAAGCGCCACCACGAAGCGCGGCTTGCGCTCGAAGAGCAGCTCGCGCAAACGCGTGCCGAAGTAGAAGCCACGCACGCGGAGCTCGCACAATTGCGCGCAGAGCGCGATGCATTGCAGGCAGAACGCGACGCGCTGTCCGCCAAGATCGACGACGCTCAGGTGCGCCTGAATGCGATTCTCGAGAAATTGCCGCGTGCACGCTCGAGCAGCGAACCGGATAACCAGCTCGATCTGCTCGAGTCCGCCCAGCCCGAACACGAGGAAGCGGAAAGCGACGTGAGCCGCCACGGAGAAAACGCATGACCACCAAGCAGATCGAAGTATCGATTCTCGACGTACCTTATCGTCTCGCCTGCTCGCCGGAAACGGAAGGCGCGTTGCTCGAAGCGGTCGCGCGCGTCGACGCCGAGATGAAGAAGATCCGCAGCACCAGCAACGTGCGCGGCACGGATCGCGTGGCAGTGATGGCTGCGCTGTCGCTGGCATCGGAACTGCTTAAGCTGCAAAACAGCGTGCGACACGGAGAAGCATTTCCTGCTGAAGAAATCCGGCGTACAATGCAGCAAATGAACGAACAGCTAGGTACTGTGATTCAGCAGTACAGCATGCAGTAAGTAGTAGCAGGCCGGTTACGAACCGGTCACGGCTAGTTGGTTTGTTGTAGCTTTATCGATTTTGTTTTGCTTCCCTGCCTGGTTCGCCAAGGTCATATATTCCTTGAACCAATGCCATGTGCACGGTTGCGGAAATTTGTAGCACGGGCGTGCGCGTCACTCAGTCTGATGTACCCGAAGTGTTGCTAACTGCGACCAATTCTGAACCCTCGGTTCAGGATGCCGGCCTAGCGGCTAAGGCGGGGACCTTATCTGGAACGGCATCGGACTTCGGTTCGGTGCCGTTTTTTCTTTGGCAGTCGTTTTTCGTTTGAGCGCCTTTTTCAAGGGCTTTTCTGCACGCGCCTCGTTCAACCTCACACGCTCACTCCGATTCATGCGCTACTGGCTGATGAAGTCCGAACCGGACGAAGCAAGCATCGACGATCTCGCCAACGCACCACATCGCACCTTGCCGTGGACCGGCGTGCGCAACTATCAGGCGCGCAACTTCATGCGCGACGTGATGCAGATCGGCGACGGCGTGCTCTTCTATCATTCGAGCTGTCCGGAGCCCGGCATCGCGGGTATCGCGGAAGTGTCGTCGACCGCTTATCCAGACCCGACCCAGTTCGATAAAAAGAGTCCGTACTACGACGCGAAGTCGTCGCCGGAAACGCCGCGCTGGCTACTCGTCGACGTCGTGTTCAAAAAGAAAATTCCGCTGATTTCGCTTGCCGCGCTACGCGAGCATGCCGAATTGGAGGATATGCGCGTGCTAGCCAAAGGCAACCGTCTGTCGATCACGCCAGTGACCGAAGCCGAATGGCGCTTCATCACTAAACAGCTGGTTTAACGGCGAACGCGCGGCGCGGCGCATGTCGTGAACGCGCGCACAGGTCGTCATTTCCGCTGCGGCGGCAAAGCGCTAATTGGGGAACCAAGCCTCGGTCAAGCGCGCCTAATCGGTTGCCGAAACGCGACCGCTCAACCCAACCGCTCGACGGCACTCAAACCGTTCGCCAGTACACCCATCCAGCCTCGCGCCGAACGTGCACTACCTGTTCAAACAAGGAGTCCAGCCATGACGAAAAAAACCGCACGGGCCCTCGCTCTCGCGCTCGCCTTTGGCGCGCCTGTCGCACTCGCACTGAACCCGCCTCTCGCACGCGCGCAAACCATGATGCCGCAGCCTTCGGGCGTGCTGTCGCTGAATGCGCAGGCGAGCGCGGAAGTCCCGCAGGACGAAGTCGAAATCACGCTGTTTTACGAGCAGGAAGCGAACGAGCCATCGTCGCTGACATCGACGCTGAATGAACGCGCCGACGCGGCGTTGCAGAAAGCGCGCGGCGTCGCCGGCGTAACGGCCCGCTCGGGCGCGTTCTCGATCTTCCCATCGACCGACCGCGACGGACGCATCTCGGCGTGGCGCGGCCGCACGGAAGTCGTGCTCAAATCGCGCGACTTCGCCGCGGCATCGAAGCTCGCCGGACAGATGGCATCGATCATGCAGGTCGGCAACGTCAGCTTCTCGCTGTCGCCGGAAGCGCAGCGCGCCGCGGAGCAAAGGCTCTCCGGTGAAGCGATCAGATCGTTTCGCGAGCAGGCCGCGTCTTCCTCGCAGGCGTTCGGCTTTAGCGGCTATTCGATCCGCGAGGTCAACGTGAATCACAGCGGCGTGATGCCTCGTCCGATGATGATGAGCGCGCGCGCGATGGGTGCCGACGCCAAGGGCGCGCCGATGGCGCTCGAAGGCGGCACGTCGACGGTGACGGTCAACGTGTCGGGGTCGGTGCAAATGAAGTGATGCGCAAGCGCGAACACAAGCGCAAATAGAAACGCCACGGCATCCCTCGATGCCGTGGCGTTTTTTCATGCAGCGCTTGCCGCGCTACCCGATCGTGCGTGGCTCAGTTCGCGCCAACCGCCTGCGCCGGCTCGCGACGCCCCCGGCGATATGCCCACACCATCAGGCCGATGCCCGCGAGGATCATCGGCAGTGACAGCCATTGACCCATTGACAGCCCCATCGCCAGCAGGCCGAGGAAATCGTCCGGCTCGCGCGCGAATTCGACCGTGAAGCGCGCGAGGCCATAGCCGATCAGGAACATCGCGGAAATCGCGCCGAGCGGCTTCGGCCTGCGCGAGAAGAAGATCAGCACGAAGAACAGCGCCACGCCTTCGAGCGCGATTTCGTACAGCTCCGACGGATGCCGCGGCAGCAGATGATATTGCGCGAACACCTCGTTCAGATGCCATTGCGCGGCCAGTTGCGGATGCGCGGCGAGCCACGTGGCGTCGTCGGGCGCAGCGCCCGGGAACAGCATCGCCCACGGCGCGGACGGATCGGTCACGCGCCCCCACAGCTCGCCGTTGATGAAGTTGCCGAGGCGCCCGGCCGCGAGGCCCGTGGGCACCATCGGCGCGACGAAGTCGGTGACTTGCAGCCACGAACGCTTACGCTGATACGCGAACAGGACCATCGCGAGCGTCACACCGAGAAAGCCGCCGTGAAACGACATGCCGCCTTCCCACACCTTGAAGATGTCGAGCGGATGCGCGAAATAGAAGCTCGCCTTGTAGAACAGCACATAGCCGAGCCGGCCCCCGAGGATCGTGCCCAGCACGCCGTAGAACAGCATGTCGTCGATATCCTTCGCGGTCCAGCCTTGCGCGGCGACATACGGCAGACGCAGCCGCAGCCGGGCGACGACGATCGCCGCGACGAACGCGACGAGGTACATCAGGCCATACCAGCGCACGGCGAGCGGCCCCAGATGAATGGCGACCGGGTCGAAATTGGGGTGAATGAGCATCGTGTAATTGTGGGCAGTTCAGGTTCGAAAGCAGTTTTTACAGGGAATCAAAAACGGGATCTACACACGGGACGCCACGCTCGCCGCATGCGCGCGCACGATATCGATAAAGCCCGCCAGCACCGGGCTGACCTCGTCGGTGCGCCAGACCAGGCCGGTCTCGATCGCGGGCACCGACTCCGACAGCGGCCGGTACACGACGCCCGTGCGGCGCAGATTACGCAATGATTGCGGCACCAGTGCGACGCCCATGCCGGCCGACACGAGACTGACGATGGTCTGCATCTGGATCGCCTCCTGGCCGATCCGCGGCGCGAGGCCCGCGACGCCGTAGCAATCCATAATGATGTCATAAAAGCCTGGCGCGAGACGTCTTGGGAAGATTACGAGCGGCGCGTCGGCGAGATCGCGCAGGCTGACGGGGGTGTCGAGCCATTCGGCATGGGGGTCGTCGCTGGCGCTCACACCGCCCTGCACCCGCTGAGCCATCTCCGTCGACATCGCGATCACGAGCGGCTCGCGCGCGATCGGCAACCACGATAGTTGCGTCGCGTGCCGCGACGGCAGCGGCGCGATCACGAGACCCGCGTCGATACGCCCTGCCACCAGCTCCTCGACCTGCACGTCGCTGGTCGCCTCGGTCAGCTCGAGCCGCACACGCGGATGCCGCGCGCCGAAATCACGCAGCAGAAGCGGCAGCAGGCCGTAGTCCGCGGTCGACACGAACGCCAGCGACAGCACGCCCGCCTCGCCGCGCGCGAGGCTCTCTGCAAGCGGCCTCAGCCCTTCGGCGGCGGCGAGCAACCGCTGCACCTCGGGCAGCAGATCGGCGCCGACCGCCGTCAGCTCCACCGAACGCTTGGTGCGCGCGAACAGCTGGACGCCAAGCGTCTCCTCGAGCGCGCGGATCGCCTGCGACAGCGGCGGCTGCGTCATCGACAGACGCGCGGCCGCGCGCCCGAAGTGCTTTTCCTCGGCGACGGTGACGAAGTAGCGCAACTGGCGCAGGTCGGGAATCGTCGGCAGCATGATTAATATATTTTACGACCTAGAGAGCCGTGAATAATACACGCGGCACGCGCGAGGCAAACCCGCCTTTGCGCGAGGCGCGACGGCACTACACTGAATGGATGCGCGCGCCAGCCGCGGCGCGCATCGTCAGAACCGACAGACTGGGAGCTCTCCATGGCCTACAACCGTCGTTCGAAGAACATCACGCAAGGCATCGCGCGTTCACCGAATCGGTCGATGTACTACGCGCTCGGTTACGAGAAAGAGGATTTCGACAAACCGATGATCGGCGTCGCCAACGGCCACTCGACGATCACGCCGTGCAACGCCGGTCTGCAGCGTCTCGCCGACGCGGCCGTCACCGCGATCAAGCGCGCCGACGCCAACCCGCAGACCTTCGGCACGCCAACGATCTCGGACGGCATGTCGATGGGCACCGAGGGCATGAAGTACTCGCTCGTGTCGCGCGAAGTGATCGCCGACTGCATCGAGACCTGTGTGCAGGGGCAATGGATGGACGGCGTGGTCGTGATCGGCGGTTGCGACAAGAACATGCCGGGCGGCATGATCGGCCTCGCCCGCATGAACGTGCCGGGCATCTACGTGTACGGCGGCACGATCCGTCCGGGCAACTGGAAGGGCACCGATCTGACGATCGTGTCGTCGTTCGAAGCGGTCGGCGAATTCACGGCCGGCCGCATGTCGCAGGAGGATTTCGAGGGTATCGAGCGCAACGCGTGTCCGTCGACCGGTTCGTGCGGCGGCATGTACACGGCCAACACGATGAGCTCGTCGTTCGAGGCGCTCGGCATGTCGCTGCTGTATTCGTCGACGATGGCGAACCCCGATCAGGAGAAGGTCGACTCGGCCGCGGAGTCGGCGCGCGTGCTCGTCGAAGCGGTCAAGAAGGATTTGAAGCCGCGCGACATCATCACGAAGCGGTCGATCGAAAACGCGGTCGCCCTGATCATGGCAACCGGCGGCTCGACCAACGCGGTGCTGCACTATCTGGCGATCGCGCACGCGGCCGAGGTCGAATGGACGATCGAGGACTTCGAGCGCATGCGCAAGAAAGTGCCGGTGATCTGCAACCTGAAGCCGTCGGGCCAGTACGTCGCCACCGATCTGCACAAGGCGGGCGGCATCCCGCAGGTGCTGAAGATCCTGCTCGACGCCGGGCTTCTGCACGGCGATTGCATCACGATCACCGGCAGAACGATCGCCGAGGAGCTGAAGGACGTGCCCAGCAAACCGCGCAGCGATCAGCAGGTGATCTTCCCGATCGATAAGGCGCTCTACGCCGAGGGCCATCTCGCGATCCTGAAGGGCAATCTCGCCGAAGACGGTGCGGTCGCCAAGATCACGGGGCTGAAGAACCCGGTCATCACGGGCCCGGCGCGCGTGTTCGACGACGAGCAGAGCGCACTCGAAGCGATCCTCGCTGACAGGATCGTCGCCGGCGACGTCGTCGTGCTGCGCTACCTGGGCCCGAAGGGCGGCCCTGGCATGCCGGAGATGCTCGCGCCGACCTCGGCGATCATCGGCAAGGGGCTCGGCGAATCGGTCGGGCTCATCACCGACGGCCGCTTCTCGGGCGGCACGTGGGGCATGGTGGTCGGACACGTCGCGCCGGAAGCGTTCGTCGGCGGCACGATCGCGCTCGTGCAGGAAGGCGATTCGATCACGATCGACGCGCACCGGCTGCTGCTGCAACTGAACATCGATGACGCCGAGCTGCAGCGCCGCCGCGCCGCGTGGCAGGCGCCGAAGCCGCGCTATACGCGCGGCGTGATGGCGAAGTATTTCGCGCTCGCGCAACCGGCGAATCGGGGGGCGGTGACGGGCTGATCACGGCCGATGCCGGCGGCACAGGCTTGATGAAGGGGCGCACGAGAAACCGTGCGCCCCTTTGCTCTTATAATGCGTGCACCACGAGCCGGGCATCTGCACTGGCGGAGACCATAATGAAATCGATGTCGTACGCAGCCGTAGCAGCCACTGTTGCGCTCGCCGCCGCATTGAGCGCCGCCAGTCCCGCAGCCCATGCCGAAGCCGCCGGCCTCGCGCTTGCACAGCAGAAGAACTGCATGAGCTGCCACTCGGTCACGCGCCCATTCATGGGACCCGCGCTGCACGACGTCGCGGCCCGCTATGCGGGACGTGAAGACGCTGCGGCCTACCTGAAGCACAAGATCCTCGATGGCAGCACCGGCGTATGGGGAACCGTACCGATGCCCGCGAACACGCAGCTCACGCCAGATCAGGCCGCCACGCTGGCGGCCTGGGTGTTGACGCTCAAATAACGAACCTCACCGATGAAGGGCGCGCCTGAATCGCGCGCGGCCCTGGACTCGCGGCATCAACGTGAGCGCCGCGCGACCTCTTCTTCCACCGCTTCACGCACCCAATCGGTCATCTCGGCTTCGAGCGTCTGCGCGACTTCGCGCGTGATCTGATTCACGAGCAGACTCGTGTGTTGCTGCACCGCATCGCGGCAGCGCGCCTCGATGATGCCGCGCCCCTCACCCGTCAGAAAACGCTGGAAGCGGCCGTGCAGACTTTGGGCGATCGCGTCGGCATCGAGTGTGGGCTGTGCGGGAGCGGCTTCGTGCACGCCCTCATGAGCGAGATCCGGCGGCACGGTCGCGCCGGCTTCGAGCGGGATGAAGGGCTCGGTACGGTCGAATACACCGGGCGAGACTTCCGCTTCTTCATGCACGTCATGATGCCCATGTAGTCCATGAATGCCGTGATGCGGACGCGCGAACCTTCTCGCGTGCGTGTGATCGGCCACGCGCGGCCGATAAAGCCCGGTCTGCGCGACCGGTTCAGGCTCAGCCGCCTGCGCGGGCTCGGGCGTCAACGTCGGTTCGGTCTGATGCGCGGGCGGCGGCACGACCGCGGGCTCCGTGTGAAAATCAGGCTCGCGCGGCGCCGCGGGTGGGGTTGCG
>ABYL01000160.1 GCA_000173575.1 Burkholderia sp. H160
GCATGCCGCGCTGCGCCCACTCAGGCGAGGCAGGCGTCGAGACCGTCGGTGATCAGGTCGCGCGGCAGCTCGATGCCGATGAACACCATCTTGTTGGTTTTCTTCTCGGCCGGTTGCCATTTCGCGGCGAGGTCGCTGCCCATCATCTGATGCACGCCCTGGAACACGACCTTGCGATCGACGCCCTTCATGTACAGCACGCCCTTGTAGCGCAGCAGGTGCTCGCCGTAGATCTGCAGAATGCCGCCGAGGAAGTCTTCGAGCTTGTTCGGATCGAATGGACGATCGCTGCGATACACGAACGACTTGATTTTGTCGTCGTGATGCGCATGGTGGTGATGCCCATGATCGTGGCCTTCGTGGTCGCAATGGCCATGCTCGTGATCGCAGTTATCGTGATCATGGTCGCCGTGCGTGTGGCCGTGCTTGTCGTGCGCATGCGCATGGCTGTGCGCGTGCTCTTCTTCGGCGAGGAAGTCCGGATCGATTTCGAGCTTCGAGTTCAGGTTGAAGCCTCGCAGATCGAAGATTTCCTTGATCTCCGCTTCGCCGAAATTGACGACCTTGATCGCGGCCTTCGGATTCATGTGCAGCAGACGGTGGCGCAGATCGGCCACATCCTGTTCGTCGACGAGATCGGCCTTCGTGATGAACAGGCGGTCCGCGAAACCGACCTGGCGCTGCACCACTTCATGCTCGTCGAGCTGATAGTTCGCGTGCTTCGCGTCGACCAGCGTGATGATCGCATCGAGCAGGAATTCGCTCGCGATCTGGTCGTCCATGAAGAAGGTTTGCGCGACCGGGCCTGGATTCGCGAGGCCGGTGGTTTCGATCACGATGCGGTCGAAGTCCAGTTCGCCCGCCTGCTTCTTCGCGGCCAGATCGTTGAGCACGCGCGACAGGTCGCCGCGAATCGTGCAGCAGATGCAGCCGTTGCTCATCTGGATGATCTGCTCGGTCGTGTCCTGCACGAGGATCTCGTTGTCGATGTTCTCTTCGCCGAACTCGTTCTCGATGACGGCGATCTTCATGCCGTGCTTTTCGTTCAGGATGCGCTTGAGCAGGGTGGTTTTGCCGCTGCCGAGAAAGCCGGTCAGGATGGTGACTGGAATCATGTGGATCGCCTGTAAGTCGTGAAACGGTGCGTGATCGAACGCTAGCGCAAGGCTAGCCAGATGGGTTAGGCCGGCCGCCGCAGCCGGATGGCGCGCGGCCCTGTCTAGCCGGTCATTGAAACATATTTGCCAGGTGGGCGCTGGGGCGGCCGCGTGTGCCGAGGCTCGCCGCTGCTGCCGCCGGCACGCGCAATCACCGTCAAATTATGGGCGATCAGGCGATTTGCAACAGCAGTCCCTTCAGATACTCGCCTTCGGGGAATGCCGTGAGCAGCGGATGATCGACGCCCGCGCCAAGGCGCTTCAGGATGCGAGCGTCGACGCGCGCGTCGGCGGCCGCGCCGGACACGATCTTCTGGAACAGCTCGGGATCGATCGCGCCCGAGCACGAGTAAGTGAACAGCAAACCGCCCGGACGCAGCAGCTTCAGGCCCGTCAGGTTGATGTCCTTGTAGGCGCGCGCCGCGCGGTCCACGTGTTCGCGCGACGGCGCGAATTTCGGCGGATCGAGCACGATCAGGTCGAAGCGCTCGCCTTCGTCGTAGAGGCGCCGCAGCGTTTTGAACGCGTCGGCATCGAGCCAGCTCGCGCGTTCGGCATCGAAGCCGTTGGCCGCGACGTTCTGCTGCGCGAGCGCAAGCGCTTCACCCGACGAATCGACAGACACCACGCGCTTCGCGCCACCCTTGAGCGCCGCGAGCGAAAAGCCGCCGGTGTAGCAGAAGCAGTTCAGCACGTCGCGATCCTGCGCGTACTGCTGCACGAGCAGGCGGTTATCGCGCTGGTCGACATAGAAGCCGGTCTTGTGGCCGTTGCGGACATCGACGTGATAGCGCACGCCGTTTTCGCTCGCGATCAGTTGCTCCGACGGCGGTTCGCCCGCCAGCACGCCGGTGATCTGTTCGAGTCCTTCCTTCTGACGGATCGACACGTCCGAGCGCTCGTAGACGTTCGGGCAACCGGTCGCGCCGACCAATGCCGCGACGATCGCCTCTTTCCACGCCTCGACGCCGGCCGCCATGAACTGGCAGACGAGCTGGCTGCGCTGCCCCGCGTCCTCGGCGACGTAGTGATCGACGATCAGGCCAGGCAGGCCGTCCGCCTCGCCGAAGATCAGCCGCACCGCGCCAGTGTCGCGCACCATGGCCTGACGATGCGCGACCGCGCGCTGCACGCGGCGCTTGAAGAACGCGTGATCGATCGGCTCGGCTTCGTCGAAGCTCCACACGCGCGCGCGGATCTGCGAGTGCGGGCTGTAGGCGGCGCGCGCGAGAAAGCGGCCGTCGTGCGCGCGCACGAGCACGGTCGCGCCGGGCGCGGGGCGGCCGTCGACGTGCTCGATCGCATTGGCATAGACCCACGGATGGCGGCGCAGCAGCGATTTTTCTTTCGACGGTTTGAGCGTAACGGTATTCATCAGGTGTCGGTAAAGTGCAGGCGACGACGGCGCGTCGCGGCGCGCGGCGTCAGTCGCGTGATCAGTTGCGTTTCTTGGCGCGAGGATGTGCGCTGTCGTAGACGTGGGCGAGGTGCTGGAAATCGAGCCCCGTATAAACCTGCGTCGCGGTGATGCTCGCGTGGCCGAGCAGCTCCTGCACGGCGCGCAGATCGCCGCTCGACTGCAGCACGTGCGTCGCGAACGAATGGCGCAGCACGTGCGGATGCACGTTGGCCGGAATACCGGCGGCGAGCGCCGCGCGCTTGACGCGCTCGCGCACGACGTTCGGCGACAGCCGGTTGCCGCGCGTCGACAGGAACAGCGGATGCGGATCGTGGCGGACCATCTGGTCGCGCACCCCGAGCCATGCGTTAAGTGCCGCGACCGCCTTGCTGCCGACCGGCACGACGCGACGCCGGTTGCCTTTGCCGAGCACTTCGACTTCGGCGGCATCGAGCTTGAGCCAGCCGGCGGAGCGGTGGCCGTCGATGTCGGCGAAACGCACGTCGAGGCCGACCAGTTCGGCGAGGCGCAGGCCCGACGAATAGAACAGCTCGAGCATTGCGTGGTCGCGCAGGCCTTCGGGGGAGTCGGCGGCCGGATTGTCCATCAGGCGCGCGGCGTCGTCGACGGAGAGCGCCTTCGGCAGCGTTTTCGCCTGCTTTGGCGCACGCACCGCGGCGACCGGATTGGCCGGCAGCTCGACGCGGCCCGCGAGCCAGCGATAAAACGCGCGCCATGCTGACAGCCGATGGCCGATCGAGCGCGCAGTGAGGCCGCCCGCATGCGCGCGCGCGACGGCGCCGCGGATGTCGACGGCGGTGAGGCTTTCGAGCGGTCGGCCTTTGGCGAGCTGCTTCAGTTCTTCCAGCTCATGCGTGTAGCCGCGCAGCGTATGCGCCGACAGCCGCCGCTCGTGCTCGAGATGCGACAGATAGGCGGCGATCGGGTCGGCGGCGGTCACGGGGAGCGGTGGAGTTACGCGGCGAGGCTCAGCGCGGCAGCAGCCGGCTCAGCGCGGCGCTCGCGAGCGCGCCGATCTGCGTGAGGAAATCGGTGGCCATGCCTTCGTGGAAGCGTCGCGCGTCGGACGAGCCCATCACGAGCAAGCCGAACGTGGGCGCGTCTTCGGCGCCTTCCGGGTCGCGCAGCGCCAGCAGCGCGATCGATTCGGTGGTCTGCGCCGTGTCGCTCGACGCGCTGCCGTGGTCGTCGGCCGCGCCGGTTGCCACGGTGGTCGCGGCGTTGGATGCGCCCGCCGCTTGCGCGAGCCACTGCGCGGCCTCGAAGCCGGTGTTCGCCCCACAGTACGGCGTGCTCAGGCTGCCCGCGAAAATCCGCACTTCCTCGCTGACGTGGCGCGCGAAGTCGGCTTGCGCATACGGCTCGGCGATGTCCCACACGCGCAACGCCGCTTGCGGCACGTCGAAGATGTCGCGCAGACCGCTGGCGATCGTGCGCGGCAGCGCGTACGGATCACGCTCGCCCATCACGCGGATGGTCCAGCGGTTGAATTTCGACGCGATGCTGTCGTTCTCGTGACCGTAGCGCAGCAGCTCGGCCAGGCGGCGTTCGAGATGCTTGTTCTTGTCGCGCAGCATCTCCATTTGCCGCTCCTGCAGCGACACCGCGGCTTTGCCGTGCGGGTTCGCGAGCCGGATCGTCGCGAGCGTTTCCGCGTGTTCGACGAAGAATTCGGGATTGGCCAGCAGGTATTCGGCGACTTCGCGATCGTTCATAGTTTCGGCTAGAGGACTACGGGATGGCCGTCTTGCGGCAGCGTGTCGGCCAGTAAGTTAGATGGAGGGCGCAACGGCGACCGGGTTGGACGGATCGTGCTCGGATACGTTTGAGGCTTCATCGGCCAACTCGATCTCGCCTTCGAAAACGGTTGCCGCGGGGCCGGCCATCAGCAGCGGCGTGCCTGGCTGTGCGATGTCCCACGTGATCGTCAGATCGCCGCCGTGCGTGTGCACGAGCACCGGCGCATCGAGCAGGCCGCGCCGGATGCCGGCCGCGGCCGCGGCGCAAGCGCCGGTGCCGCATGCGAGCGTTTCGCCCGCGCCGCGTTCGTAGACGCGCAGCCTGATTTCGTTGCGGTTGACGATCTGCATGAAGCCCGCGTTGACCCGCTGCGGGAAGCGCGTGTGCCGCTCGATCGCCGGACCTTCGACGAGCACCGGAAACGCCTCGGCGTCGTCGACGACCTGCACCGCATGCGGATTGCCCATCGACACCACCGACATCCAGCGCGTCGTGCCGTTCACATCGAGCGGCCAGAGCGTGTCCGCGCCTTCACGGCGGCCTTGCAGGCCCTTGGTCGCGAATGGCACGAGCTCGGGATCGAACACCGGTGTACCCATGTCGACGATCACTTCGCCGTTGTCCTGCATCGTCAGCGTGATCGTGCCTTTCTGTACCTGCACGCGGACGCTGCGCTGGTCGGTGAGGCCGCGGTCGCGCACGAACTTGACGAAGCAGCGTGCGCCGTTGCCGCAGTGCTCGACCTCGCCGCCGTCGCAATTGAAGATGCGATATCTGAAATCGACGCCTTCGACGGTCGGCTTTTCGACCAGCAGCAACTGGTCGGCGCCGACGCCGAAATGGCGGTTCGCGAGCGCGCGCACTTGCGCCGTGGTCAGATTGACCGGTTGGGTATAGCCGTCGAGCACGACGAAGTCGTTGCCTGCGCCGTGCATTTTGGTGAACTTGAGCTTCACTTTTTTCGTGTATCCGTTGCTGCGTAGGGCTTCGCGTGTGCGGGCGAAGCCGGAATCCTGGCATCGCTGGCCATCGGCCTGGTCACCCGTTCGAGCCGCGCCGGGCCAATAGCAGATGATACACGCTGACACATCGGACTGATCGTCAATACACCCCCGGCACCCCGGGCGGCCGTGTCTTGAACCGTTTGTGCACCCAGTAATACTGCTCGGGCATCAGCGGAATCTGCTCTTCGAGAAACTCATTCATGCGTCGGGCATCGGCGTCATCGTCGCCGGTCGGGTAGTTGTCCCAGGGCTTGAAGACCTTGAGCCGGTAGCCCTTGTAATTCGGCAGCACTTCACCGATGAACGGCACGACCTGCGCATGCCCGACCTTCGCGAGACGGCCGACCGCGGTCAGCGTGCAGGTCGGCACGCCGAAGAACGGCACGAACGTCGAATTGCGCGCGCCGTAGTCCATGTCCGCGCCGAGCATCACCGGTTTGCGTTCGCGCAGCCAGCGCAGCACGACGCGCGCGCTGTCCGCGCGGCTCGCCATGTCCGCGCCGAAGCGCGCGCGCGCCGCTTTCGCGACTTCCTCGAGCTCATGATTCGACATCGGCTGGTAGAGCGAGCCGCACTGGCGCTTGAGCGAATAGTTCAGAAAGATCGACCCGGCCTCGATGCCGACAAAATGAAAGCCGAGAAACAACGTGGGCGGCAGGTTCGGGTCCGTCAGGTCGATCGCGCTGTCGAGCTGAATCAGCTTCTCGAGCTTCTTCGCCGAGCCGAACCATTGCACGCTGCGCTCGAGGTAGCTGCGGATCGCGTGACGGAAATGCTTCTGCGCGACATCCTCGCGACGCTCGTCGCTCCAGTCGGGGAAGCACAGCTTCAGATTCGTGTGAACGATGCGCTTGCGGCGGCTCGGAATCTGATAGAGCAGCCAGCCGAGGCCGTCACCAAGACGGGCGACGAAACCATAGGGCAACAAGGCAAAGAGTTTGAGCAGCCCGACCGCCAGCTTCGCGCCGTAGCGGCTCAGCATGCGCCCTCCGGGCGCGCGGCGCTGCATGGGGTGGAATTGGGGGGGGCGGAAAAATTGACGTGATACCGCACGCGTGGACACTCTGTGACATTCAATGGAAGTCGCTATAATAAAGGCTTCGCCGAGTTAATAGACAACTTGCGGGGCGAAGCCGGCGGGTGCGGTCCATGGTTTTCCATGGGTTATGCGTCCATCGGTCAGGTAATCCGCTAAAGCGTCGCCGCTTCAGACTCCCGAAGTCGGCTACGTGGAACGCAACCGTAACCACTAACAGGAGTCTGCAACGTGGCAAACGACTATCTCTTCACTTCCGAATCCGTTTCCGAAGGCCATCCCGACAAAGTCGCGGACCAGATCTCGGACGCGATCCTCGACGCCATCCTCGCGCAAGACAAGTACTCACGTGTCGCGGCCGAAACGCTGTGCAACACGGGTCTCGTCGTGCTGGCCGGTGAAATCACCACGACTGCGAACGTCGACTACATCCAGATCGCGCGCAATACGATCAAGCGTATCGGCTACGACAACACCGACTACGGCATTGACTACCGCGGCTGCGCGGTGCTCGTCGCGTACGACAAGCAATCGCCGGACATCGCCCAGGGCGTGGACCGCGCGCACGACAACAACCTCGATCAGGGCGCGGGCGACCAGGGCCTGATGTTCGGTTACGCGTGCGAGGAAACGCCGGAACTGATGCCGCTGCCGATCCACCTGTCGCACCGTCTCGTCGAGCGTCAGGCGAATCTGCGGCGTGATGGCCGTCTGCCCTGGCTGCGTCCCGATGCGAAGTCGCAGGTCACCGTTCGCTACGTCGACGGCAAGCCGCATTCGATCGACACCGTCGTGCTGTCCACCCAGCATTCGCCGGACATCGATCTGACCACGCTGCGCGAAGCGGTGATCGAGGAAGTGATCAAGCCGACGCTGCCGGCCGAGCTGATCAAGGGCGACATCAAGTTCCTCGTGAACCCGACCGGTCGCTTCGTGATCGGCGGTCCGCAGGGCGATTGCGGTCTGACGGGCCGCAAGATCATCGTCGACACGTATGGCGGCGCGGCGCCGCACGGCGGCGGCGCGTTCTCGGGCAAGGACCCGTCGAAGGTCGACCGCTCGGCAGCTTACGCTGGCCGTTACGTCGCGAAGAACATCGTGGCCGCGGGCCTCGCGTCGCGCTGCTTGATCCAGGTGTCGTACGCGATCGGCGTCGCCCAGCCGACTTCGGTGATGGTCAATACGTTTGGCACGGGCCGCGTGTCGGATGCGACGATCACGGAACTGGTGCGTCAGCATTTCGATCTGCGTCCGAAGGGCATCATCCAGATGCTCGACCTGTTGCGCCCGGTCTACGAGAAGAGCGCGGCCTACGGTCACTTCGGCCGCGAAGAGCCGGAGTTCACGTGGGAAGCCACCGACAAGGCGCTCGCACTCGCCGAAGCGGCTGGCACTGAGCCGGTCGCGGCAATCGCCTGATAAGCGCGGGCCGATCGCTGCCTCATAGCAAAAAACCCCGCCGGTGCGAGCCGGGCGGGGTTTTTCTTTGTCCGTCGAAAGCGCAACGATGTCGATGCGAGATTACTCAGTCATTTCACCGGCTCGCGAACGCGAACCACCCGCTGCTGCTCGTCGACAGCCGACGCGGCCGGCGGCTCGCAGGCGTGCGCTCCGCCGGCGCGCGTTTCTCGACCGTGAGGCGCAGCGGCGTCGGTTTGCGCAGCAGCGTACGCAGTGACAGACGGCGCGTGCCGCTCTGCTGACGCAGCGCCAGGAAAAACGTATTGAACCAGGTGCGGATGCCGTCGACGGCCTTCGCGTCACGCCACTGCTCGCCGAGCGCGCGTGTGCGTGCGGCATGATGGCGCAGCGCCCGCATCAGATGACGGCGCGCGGGACGCGCCGCTTTCAGCGCGGCGCGGGTAAGACGGGTGCTCAAAAGAGTATGCATGGCTTCACGATTAGGCAATGTACCGCACGTCGGCGCGTGCAACGGGTGTGCACGGACAAACAGCACCATATGTGCCAATGACGCGGTTGCGATGAACGGCCTGAAAGCCGGAAATTCGGTGCGGATCGAGACGCGGGAAACCGCGACGCGAATCACGACGCACAGCGTAGCGAAGGTACAACGCGGAGAAACCGGCGGCACGAGCCCTGACGGCCCGCGCACAGCAGAAAAGTGCGTAAGCGACGATCAACATCCGTGCAGGCTACACGGGAAACGTGACGTCAGAAAGTCGGTTATTACCCTGCGAGACCGGGTTTTCCCTTGGGTCGGACCGTCAAAAAATCTCGGCGCGATCCCACCCTTTGGGGGCGTTTTGCGTGCGCGTTTGCCCAGCAAATGTGCGGTGCGGACGCGCCGCGCGCGTGAAACCGGTGCATCCGCGCGTAGAGCACCGCGCGCGCCACGCGCCGCGAAACAACGCACCGCGATCGCGCCCGTTTTACAATCGAACATCAGTTAGTCGACAGTAACGGAACACCATGTCACTCCATTCGAAGAAAGAGCAGATTCAAACGTTGCGGGAGCAGGGTTTTGTCGTCGTGCCAGGACTCGTGTCGCCCGAGCATTGCGACGAGCTGAAGCGGATCGCGCAGCGGCAGCTGCAGGAAGCGGCGGCGCCGATCGAATTCGAAGCGGATCTGCAGTATCCGGGCGCGCCGTCATCGAAGAATGCGCCGGGCGGACATACG
Organism: Burkholderia sp. H160; assembly: GCA_000173575.1. Lineage (GTDB taxonomy): Bacteria > Pseudomonadota > Gammaproteobacteria > Burkholderiales > Burkholderiaceae > Paraburkholderia. The sequence continues at coordinate 8,998 of ABYL01000160.1, forward strand.
GTGCGGCGCCTGCTCGACGCGTACGGCCGTCACCCGGCGTTCGCGCAATGGGCGACCGCATCGGAAATCCGCGGCTGGATGGAGTTGTATTTCGGCGAGGAGCCGCGTCTGTCGCGCGCGCATCACAACTGCATGATGACCAAGCACCCCGCGTACGGCAGCTTGACCGGCTGGCATCGCGACGTGCGCTACTGGTCGTTCGAGCGCGACGATCTGGTTTCTGTGTGGCTCGCGGTCGGCCCGGAAATCGTCGATAACGGCGCGCTGTGGTTCGTGCCGCAATCACACAGCGCCGCGTTCACGTCCGACCGTTTCGACGAAGCGAAATTTTTCCGCGCGGATCTTGCGGAGAACCAGGCCGCGATCCGTACCGCGGTGTCGCCCGAGCTGAAGACCGGCGACGTGGTGTTCTTCCACTGCAACACGCTGCACTCGGCCGGCAAGAATCTCAGTGACGAGGTGAAGTTCTCGCTGGTCTTCACCTATCACGGTGTCAGCAATGTGCCGCTGCCCGGCACGCGCTCCGCCGCGAAGCCCGAGATCGCGTTCTAGGTTCTGTTCGTCGTGGGCCTTGCGCCAACGCTTAGCGCCTGCGCCCCGACAATGCGACTCCTGTCAGCCCGGCGAGCGTCGCCACCACGCCCGCGACGATCAGCACGATCGCCTTGTTTGTCGGCGAACCGGTAAAGAAGCGCGACACGTCGCTGCTCACCGAATTGAACGCCTGCCCGCCGAAATACAGCAGCACGATGCCACCGACAATCAGCGCGATCGAAATCGCTTTCGTCATCCGTCCCTCCCATCAATCTGATCCGGCCAGAGTGTAGGTGAGCCGTGCGCGCTCGTCCATCCCGCATACCGGGTGCCTGCAAGCGCCGCGTCGATTGGCTAACATAGCGGTCTGGCCGCACCACAACAACAAATCTCCCGAGCAGCACGCCTCTCGCAACGCGCGAATCCTCACGTCCGTGATCACCGGGCGATCTCATCGACAAGGACACTAGCAATGGCTTACGAAGCAGCTTCAGAACGCTATTCGGATATGCAATACCGCGTCTGCGGCAAGTCGGGTCTCAAACTGCCGGCGCTGTCGCTCGGCCTGTGGCATAACTTCGGCGACACCACGCCGCTCTCGACGCAGCGTGACATCCTGCGCACGGCCTTCGATCTCGGCATCACGCACTTCGATCTCGCGAACAACTACGGGCCGCCATACGGCAGCGCGGAAACCAATTTCGGGCGTCTGTTCAAGGACGATTTCAAACCGTATCGCGACGAGCTGCTGATTTCGTCGAAGGCCGGCTGGGACATGTGGCCGGGTCCGTACGGCCAGGGCGGCGGCTCGCGCAAGTACGTGCTCGCGAGTCTCGATCAGAGCCTGCAGCGCATGGGCCTCGAATACGTCGACATCTTCTATTCGCATCGCTTCGATGCGCACACGCCGCTCGAGGAAACCGCGGGCGCATTGGCCAGCGCGGTGCAGCAGGGCAAGGCGCTGTATATCGGCATCTCGTCGTACTCGTCCGCGAAGACGCGCGAAATGACGAAGCTGCTCGCCGAATACAAGGTGCCGCTGCTGATCCATCAGCCGTCGTACAACATGCTGAACCGCTGGATCGAACACGATCTGCTCGATACGCTCGATGAGGTCGGCGCTGGTGCCATCGCGTTCACGCCGCTCGCGCAGGGGCTGTTGACCGGCAAGTACCTGAACGGCGTGCCGGCCGATGCGCGCGTCAACAAGCCCGGCGGCGGTTCGTTGAAAGACGAGCATCTGAACCCGCAGAACATCGAGCACGTGAGGAAGCTCAACGATATCGCGCAGCGACGCGGCCAGAGCCTCGCGCAGATGGCCCTCGCGTGGGCGTTGCGCGATCAACGCGTGACCTCGGTGCTGATCGGCGCGAGCCGCGCGGAACAGGTGCGCGAGAACGTCGGCGCGCTGAAGAACCTCGCGTTCTCGGCAGACGAACTCGCCGAGATCGATCGCTATGCGACCGAAGGCGGGATCAACCTGTGGGAAAAGCCGTCGACGGATCAGGCGATCTGATCGCGTGACCGGGTGTCCGCGCACCGAGCGGACAGAAGAAGGAAAGACGAAGCCGCACGCTCAACGTGCGGCTTTTTTGATGGTCCTTCGCCGCGCCGCTACACGAGCGCCGGCAGACCTTCGACCAGCGCCACCGCGCACATCACACCGATCAGCGCGCCCAGCACACGCAGCGCGTTGTGTCGCAACTCAGTCTTGCAAGGCAGTGCGCCGACGAATAGCGCGCCCGCCAACGCCATCGGAATGACCAGGATGAAATCGCCGATCGTAAAGTACGTCATCTTCGTCTCCTCCCATGCGGGATGGTTGCTATGTCGTTGCGGCACCGGCTGCGGCTTCGGAATCCTGCAGCGCCCGCATATGAATCGAGTATAGGAGACAGATGGAAGAGCGCGCCGGCGCAACATCGCGCGTCGGCGCTTATTCGCAAGCTGTTGAACCGCGACGCGGCAGCGCATGCGGCGATTGGCGCGGCGCAACAATCGCAGCGAAAACGATGCAACGTTCGTTTACGTGCGCCTTTCGTTTTACCGCTAATCCATGCGGGGTGCGTGATTGCGACCGACCCGCCAGGCTATTCGCGTCCGCGCAGCCGTGTCGCCGCGATCAACCCGATCACGAGCAACGCACCGACCAGCCCGACGACCCCGTTCCAGCCATGACCGGCCCACACATGGCCGCCATACGAGCCGACCAGACTCGACCCGACGTAGTACGCGAGCAGATACAGCGCCGCGGCCTGGCCCTTCGCGTCTCTCGCCAGACGCCCCACCCAGCCGCTCGCGACCGAATGCCCGGCAAAGAATCCGAATGTCACGCATGCGATGCCCGTTGCGATCGCCGCGAGCGGATGCAGCATCGTCAGCGCGAGGCCGAACATCATCATCAGCAGGCTCGCAATCAGCACGCGAGCGCGGCCGAACGTATCGGCCATGCGTCCGGACCACGGCGATGCGACCACGCCAACCAGATAGACGATGAAGATCGCGCCAATCTCCGTTTGATTGAGCCGATATGGCGGCGCGAGCAGGCGGTAGCCGATGTAGTTGTACAGCGTGACGAAGCTGCCCATCAGCACGAAGCCGAGCAGGAACAGCAGCGGCAGGCCCGGTCGCGTGAACTGCCGCAGCAGCAGCGTGCGGTGATGCGCGAAGCCGAGCCCGCGGCGCGGCACGAAATGGCGCGATGGCGGCAGCAGTGAGCGGAACGCGAGCATCGACAGCAGGCCGAGCACGCCGATCGTGCCGATCGCGACGCGCCACGAAAACAGATCCGCGACCACGCCGGTGATCACCCGCCCGGCCATGCCGCCGATCGCCGTGCCGCCGACGTACAGGCCCATCGCGAGGCCCAGGCCACTGGGATGCACTTCCTCGGCGAGATAGGCCATCGCGACGGCCGGCACGCCGCCGAGCGCGAGTCCTTCGAGCGTGCGCAGCACGAGCAGCTGATGCCAGTGCGGCGCGACCGATACGCCCAGCGTCAGCACCGACGACACCGTCAGCGACAACGTCATCAGCTTGTGCCGGCTCCAGCCCTCGGAAACGAAACCGGCGACGAAAATCGCGAGTGCGAGCGCCGCGGTCGAGAGCGACAGCGACAGACTGCTTTGCGCCGGCGTCACGTTGAACGCTTCGGAAAACGACGGCAGCAGCGGCTGCACGCAGTAGAGCAGCGAGAAGGTCGCGTAGCCGGCGAACAGCAGCGCGAGGCTCGCGCGCCAGTACGCGCGCGAGCCGCGTTCGAGATAAGGGATGTCCGACACGACGTCGGCACCGGCGGAAGCAGCCGGAGCTGCGCAAGGGGAGGGAACGGCAGATGCAGTCCGCTGGGATTGCGGCGGCAGGGTCAAAACAGAACTCCTTGGGTCAAACGGAACGCGCAAAGGTGTTAAGGATACGCTGAAAATCGAGTTTGGGCCGACGTCGCCGTCGACGGGTGCACGAGCGAATCGTCGCCCGGCGCATCGGCGCCCGGCGAATCGTCGCCCGGCGAATCGCCGTCCGGCAGCGCCGACGTGTCCCAGCCGCCGCCGAGCGCCTTCACGAGCGCGACGCTCGCGGCCATCCGGCGGCGCGCGATCGAGACCGCGTTGCGCTCGTTGGTGAGCTCGGTCGTCTGCGCGACGACCACGTCGAGATAGGTGATCGCGCCGTTCCGGTAGCGGTCCGATACGACCGCAAGCGCGCGCTGCGCCGCCGCGACCGCGTCGTCCTGCGCGGCGGCTTCCTGTTCGAGCACGCGCAGCGCGGCGAGATTGTCCTCGACCTGGCCGAACGCGTTCAGCACCGTCTGCCGGTACTGCGCGACGCTTTCGTCGTATTGCGCGTGCGCCTGCTCCTTGACGGCCGCGCGGCCGCCGAAATCGAGCAGCGTGCCCGCGAGTGTCGGCCCGAGCGACCACAACCGGCTCGGTGCGAGCAGCCACTGGCTGTAGTTGGTCGCTTCGAGCCCGCCCGTCACGGCAAGCACGAGGTTCGGGAAAAACGCCGCGGTGGCCACGCCGATCTGCGCGTTCATCGCGGCAACGTGCCGTTCCGCCGCCGCGATATCGGGACGCCGTTCGAGCAATCCGGATGGCACGCCGGTCGCCGCGACCACCGGCACCGCGACGAGCGGCGCGAGCGGCAGCGCGAAGGTCGAGGGCGGATGGCCGATCAGGATCGCGATCGCATGTTCGAGTTGCGCGCGTTGCACGCCGAGGTCGAGTGCCTGCGCCTGGGTGGTCTTCAACTGCGTTTGTGCCTGCGCGACATCGGCATCGGTCGCGATGCCGCCCGCGTAGCGATGTTGGGTCAGTTCGAGCGCTTCCTGGTAAGCCTTGATCGTGTCGTCGAGAAGTTGACGCTCCTGGTCGAGTCCGCGCAACTCGAAGTAGTCGGTGGCGAGTTCCGCCTGCAACGACAGCAGCGCGGCGTCGACGTCGGCGGCGCTCGCCTGCGCGCCGGCCTTCGCACCTTCGCCGCTGCGCGACACGCGGCCCCACAGATCCGGCTCCCACGACGCGTCGACCTGCACCAGATAGTCGTTCAGCGTGAGACCGGCGGTCGATTTATGCAGCACGTTCTCCGAGGTCCGTGTGCGCGAATACTGGGCGCCCGCTCTGACCACCGGGAAGAATTCCGAGCGATATTGCGCAACGCTCGCGCGTGCCGCGCGAAAGCGCGCTTCGGCGGCCTGCACGTCCTGGTTCGCGCTCGCGACCTGCTGTTCGAGCGCATCGAGCGACGGGTCGTCGTAGATGCGCCACCACGTGCCGCGCGTGAGCGTGTCGGCCGGTTGTGCGGGCTTCCAGCCCGTGCCTTCGAGTTCGCGCCAGGTCGCGGGCGTGACGGCGGCGGGCTTCACGTAGTCGGGGCCGACGGTGCAAGCGGCGAGCGCGCCGGCGAGGGCCAGCGCGACCGCCGATGCGCGAATGGAAACGCACGCCGACGCAGGCGCAAACATAGCCGCGGACGCCACCACGCGACGCAAGGCCGGCATCTTCATGCTCACGT
>ABYL01000159.1 GCA_000173575.1 Burkholderia sp. H160
CACGCCCGACGCTGCATCGTAGTGAAATCTGACGTCGTAGGCCGGCGCGGGCGCGGTGCCGAGATCGTTGCGCAGCGCTTCGACGAGACTCGATGGATTCGTCGCGAGCACGAACGCACCGCTGCTCTTGTTCGCGAGCGTCGCGAGCCCCGACGATGTCTTTTGCGCCGATTGCCCGAATGCGATCGCATCCATCGGCTGGCCGCGCCCCTGCAAGAGCACTGAGAGCACATCGAAGCGCGTCTGGCTGCCTTCGTCCTTGCCGTCGGTGATGACGATGAGACGCTTCGGCCCTCGCAGCGGCACATTGGCGAGCATCGACATGCCGATGTTGAGCGCGTCATAAAGGCGTGTCTTGCCGTCGCGTCCGGTTTCGGCGCGGATTGCGTCGACGGCTTCGATAACGGGCGCGGACTCGCTGTAAAAAGGCGTCGGCGCGGGCGTATCGGAGCCGAACGACATCAACGCGATGCGCAGGTCGGGGCGCGGCCGGGCCAGTACGTCCTTCAGCGCGGCCTTGATCGCCGGCACCGCCGAATGCATCGAGCCGCTGCGGTCCACGCACAGCAGCACTGCGGTGGCGAGATCGGGCGACAGCTCATTGGCCGCTTCGACGGACTGCGCGGGAACCCTGGTCGGCGTCGTGTCCGCTCCCGGCAATTGCAGGGTGAAGGCGTCGGCTGAGGGCGCGGCGCCCGGCGCGCGCACCGTCACCGTGACGGTGCCCGGTTCCGGCTGGCTGACCGCGACGGCTTGCAGAGACGCGGCGCATGCGGTGGCGGTCACGAGGCCCAGAGCGAGACCGGAAGCGCCCGAGAACAGCATGCGCAATGCCGATTTGATTCGTCGATGTGACACGATGCCTCCGCTCGTGGCCGGGGTGCGGATGAGTCGGGCGCGCAAGGCCAACGCCTTCGCGCCTGTCTGTGCCTAGGTTCGCCGGGACGGCCGCGTCCGCATGAAGTCGTGCAATGTTTGATTAAGTACTTTGTTTAACTAAACATTCGCGGCGAGCTTTTCATGCTGCGTGCCAAACGGGTTGAGACTATGTGAAAGCGCAAAAGTACTCAGCTTTTGCGTGTCCCCTTGCCATTTCCGAGTTGCTACCCTGCCAATGCAGAACGATCTTGGGGGTCGGGTTTTTCAATTGCGGCCCTCTACGTGCGTTTTACACACAAGGCGCTCTCTAACGTGATGCGCCGGGTTGCCAACATGAACCGGTTGGTGTTGAGCAGAAAGTTAGGAAACCGCACTACATGTCATGACGATGTGTAGCGCCGGCCGAAGATCAAGCGAGAGGTGGCCGTGCTAGATGATCTCGATGAGACACTCGCCGCATTGCTGAAGAGCGAACTGTCTCCCGGCCTCGCGCATCAGATCCAGGTGAGCTTCGAGGCACCTGACGATCAGTTCCCGCCGCAATCGGTCACGACGCCCGCCATCAACCTGTTTCTTTACGACGTGCGAGAGAACACCGAGTTGCGCAACCACGAATTTCAATTCGATCGCAGCGAGGACGGCAGCGTGCTGCGCACCATGGCGCCCGTTCGCGTGGACGCTTCCTATCTGATTACCGCGTGGCCGCGTGAAGGTTTGGCGAGTCCGGCGGAGGACGAGCATCGCCTGCTTGGCGAAGTGATGCGCGTGCTGTTGCGGCACCGCGCGCTTCCGGAGGAGGTGCTGCACGGCAGCCTGAAAGACAGCGACATGCCGCTGCCCGTCAGCGCTTTGCAGCCGGGACGCCTGCAAAGTCTGGGTGAGTTCTGGCAGGCGATGGGCGGCAAGCCGAAGGCCGCGATCAACTACACCGTTACGTTGTTAGTCGATGTGGACAAGGTCAGGAAGATCCCGCTCGTCAAGGAGCCGGTGTTCTACTACGACCCCCGCATGCGCGGCGAGTCGCCGCCCGCGCCCTGAACGCCGGCGGACGGCTTTCGATCCGCTTCATCATAGGTTCTTCTCGTTATCGGCGAGTGTCGATTGCAGTATTGACCGAAAGAGGACTGCTCCATGTCAAGCTCTACCTATCAAGCACCCGGCGTGTACGTCGAGGAAGTGCCGTCCGCGCAGCAACCGATTGCGGGCGTTGGAACCAACGTGGTCGGCTTCATCGGCGTGATGCCGAGGAAGATCTATATTCCGGTGCCAAACCCGGACTACGACCCGGTGGTCGCGCGCGCCGCGCACGCGATTGCGGCGCTCGTCGAGCGGCGCGCGCAGTTGCAGAAGGCGGGCAAGCTCGATGCGAAGGCGGAGGAGCAGATCCAGCCTCAGCAAGATATGGCGACGCAGGCCATGAAGACCGCGCTCGACGCCAAGGATGCCGAGTTGGCGGAAGAGAAGCGCAAACTGGCCGAGGCTGAGGCGGACGTCACCACGACCAAAACTGCGCTCGATGCCGCCAACGCGACTGCGGAAGAAAAAAAGACGGCACTCGACAACGCAACCGGCGACAAGAAGGACGCCAGGCAGGCGTCGACCGACGCCAATCGCGCGCGCAGCGGAGCACAGGATGCGCATCAAAAAGCGCTCGACAAGGCTGACGCACTAAACAAGTCCGTCGACAATATGACCAAGGCGCTGAACGAGGCGCGCGCCCAGTTCGAAGCGGCGTCCGCGCCGACACCCGCGCCGGCACCGGCTCCCGCTCCTGCGCCTGGCGATCAATCGAAGCCGGACGCGACGGCGGATGAGCCTATCGAAGCGCCACTGGACGACGAAGCGTTCGAGAATCGCGACGTCGATGCTGCCATGCTCGCGCCTTCGTTCCTGAGGCCCTACATTCTTCAGGAATTCGAAATCAAAGTCGATCCATTTGAAACCAAGTTTTGCACCAATTTCACCGAATACACGCAGCGCTTCGGCACGTTCTCCGCGTATAAGGGCGAGCCCGACCAGCCTTACTCGAATCCGGACAAGTGGATTTTCAGCCCGTATTTCCCGGGGCATCACGCACTGACGCACGCGGTCAACGGCTTTTTCAAGAATGGCGGAACGAAAGCGTATGTCGCCCGCATCGAGGATGCCGCGGACCTGGAGAAGGTGCTGGAGAAATTCAGGTCGATCGACGATCTCGCGATCATCACGGCGCCGGGGCTGCCGCGCAATTCAGACACCTGGGAAGCGCTGATGTCGCACGCCGAGAACCGGGAAAACTGCTTCGCGATCCTGGATGCGCCAGACGTCGTCAACGACGGCAACGACGAGGACCTCTATCTGCAGAGTCTGACGTATTCGAGTATCGATTCACTTTTGCCGCGCCCGAGCAAAAACGCCGCGTTCTACTTTCCGCACATCGAGGTGGTCGATCCTGCCAAACAGTTGCAGGACTCCGATTCGCAGCGCAAGGTCGGCCCGAAATACCGCGGACGCACGTATGTCGCGCCGAGCGGGCATATCGCCGGTATCTATGCGCGTACCGATGAGGAGCGTGGCGTGCACAAGGCGCCGGCCAACTGCGTAGTGCGCGGTGCGCTGGAGGTGAAGTACTACATCAGCAAGCCGATTCAGTCAGAGCTCAATCCGCAAGGCGTCAATGCACTGCGAATCATGAACAACGCGGTGACGGTGTGGGGCGCGCGCACCATTGGCGGGGACGCCAACGGCGAATGGAAATACGTGCCCGTGCGGCGCCTCTTCCTGTTCCTGCAGAAGTCGATTGAGATGGGCACACAGTGGATCGTCTTCGAGCCGAACGACGAGGCACTGTGGGGCAAGATCCGCCTCAACATCACCGCGTTCCTCACCAATGTGTGGCGTACGGGCGCGCTATTTGGCACGACGCCCGACCAGGCCTTCTACGTCAAATGCGATGCCGAGCTGAATCCGCCCGAAGTGCGCGACCTGGGGCAGGTGATCACGGAGATCGGCGTGGCCATCGTGCGGCCGGCGGAATTCGTGATCTTCCGCATCACGCATTCGACCGGCACCGGGCAGTCGTGAGCCCGGGTGACGAGAACGCGTGGCTGTGAACGGCGGGACCGATCATGAAGCTTGAATCGTTGGCTGAGCAGGGCACGCAGTCGTTGCGCACGCCTGGCCTGTACATCGAGTGGCGCGCGCAGGGGCTCGCGGGGCGGCACGGGCTGAGCGGCGGCGTGCCCGTGTTCATCGGCTTCGTCGCGCCGGGTGCGTTTCCGGGAGATGCGCCGCGCGCGCTCTGGTTCGACCGCTGGGAACGCTTCGCGCGCATCTTCAACGTCGATGTCGGCGCGAGCACGTTTCTGATGCACGCGGTGCGCGGTTTTTTCGAGAACGGCGGCGAACGCTGTCTCGTCGTGCCCCTGCAGGCGGCGCGCGGCGACGATGCCGCGCGCCTGCTTGCGGCGCCGCTCGAGAACGGCGGCTTTCTCGAGGACGTCGAGGAGATCGATCTCGTCTGCGTGCCGGATGCAATGTCGCCGCTGCTCAGCGATTCGCCCGACTCGCGCGACGCGATCCTCGCGGTGCAGACGAGTGCCATGGAGCACTGCGCGCGCATGGGCAATCGATTCGCGGTGCTCGACGCGATGCCCTCGGACCAAGAGACGGGCGACATCGCCGCGGACCAACGCAAGCGCGCCTCGCTCGATGCCGTCATCAAGCAATGGCAGACGCTGCCCGCGGCGCACGGCGCGCTGTATTTCCCGTGGATCGACATGAAGCCGATCGTGAGGTTTCCGGTGCAACAGAATTGGCAGCCGACCGTGCGCGTTCCACCGTGCGGACACATTGCGGGAGTCTATGCGCGCTGCGACCGGCGCGAGGGCGTCTTCAGGCCGCCAGCCAACGAAGTGCTCGAAGGCGCGCTCGATCTTGAGTTCGATCTGGCGGACACCGATCAGGCCGCGCTCAATCAGGCGGGCATCAACTGCCTGCGCGAGCGGCCGGGTTGGGGTTTGCGCGTGTGGGGCGCGCGCACGCTCTCTAACCGGCCCGAGCTGCGCTACGTCAACGTCACGCGGCTTCTGCTCGCGATCAGGCGCGAGCTCGAATATCACCTGCGCGATCTGATGTTTGAGCCGAACAGCCCCACGCTGTGGAAAGCCGTTTCCGAGAGGCTCGAAGGCTACTTCAGCGATCTGTTTCGCGCGGGCGCGCTCAAGGGCGGCGATCAGGCCGAGGCGTACTTCGTGAAGTGTGACGCGGAAACCAATCCGCCCGAGGAGCGCCTGGCGGGTCGCGTGAGCGCGATGGCGGGGCTCGCGGCTGCGGCGCCCGCGGAGTTCATCATCGTGCGCATCACACAGAGCGCCGACGGGGTGAGCATTGCGGGACCGGAGTTGCAGGTGTGAGTCGGATGGACTTTCAATCAACGCAGGCGGTGTGAAGGAGAGAGGAACATGGCAACCGGAGAACGCAGAGACCCGTTTCGCGGCTTCAAGTTTCGCGTACAGATCGGCGGCATTCAGCGGGCAGGCTTCAGGGAAGTGTCCGGGCTCGATGCCGCCACGGACTCCATCGACTATCGCGAAGGGGACGACAAGACGCTCACGATACACAAGCTGCCGGGCCTCAAGAAGTTCGCCAATATTACGTTGAAGCGCGGCATCACCAACGATCTCGACTTGTGGAAATGGCGCAAGCAGGTGATGGACGGCAAGATCAAGGAAGCGCGCCAAAACGGCTCGATCATCCTGATGGACGATGAAGGCAACGACGTCGCGCAATGGGACTTCGTCGCCGCATGGCCGACCAAATGGACCGGGCCGGGCTTCAACGCCACCGCGAATGAAGTAGCCATCGACACCATCGAGCTCACGCACGAAGGACTGGATCGCACCAAATGAGCATGCAGACCGAATTCAGCTTCACGCTGCCGCACGGCTTCGTGGACGCCGACGGCATCGTGCATCGCGAGGGCGTGATGCGCCTTGCCACCGCCAGCGACGAAATCGCGCCGATGAAAGATCCTCGCGTGCAGAGCAATCCCGGCTATCTCGCGGTGATTCTGCTCTCGCGCGTGGTGAAGCGTTTGGGCGACTTGCCCCAGGTCAATCCGCGTGTGATCGAGGAACTGTTCGCCGCTGACTTCGCGCATCTGGAAGATCTATACCGGCGCATCAACACGAACGGCCATGACAGGCTGACCGTGGTGTGTCCCGGCTGCGAGAAGAGATTCGAGGTGGAGGTCGAGCCCACGGGGGAGCGATAGGCTACCGCCCGGAGCAGTTGTACGAGGAGGTAGCCTATCTGGCCTATCACGTTCACTGGCCCCACGCGCAGCTGATGACGCTCGATCATATCGAGCGCCGGCGCTGGGTGAGCGAGGTCGCGAAAATTAACGAGCGGATCAACGACGAGGCCGAACGCCGCGAGCGCGATCCATGGGAGTAGCGTCGTGCTGACCAGCAACACCACACCTGATGACTTCTATCTGGCCTTCGCGTATTCGGTGATGATCGATCAGAAAACCGTCGCCGGATTCGCTGAAGTGTCAGGACTTGCGATGGAGACGGAAGTGGAGACGTATCGCGAGGGCGGATGGAACAACGGCGAGCATCAGCTCGCCGGGCCGACGAAATACAACTCGCGCATCGTGCTCAAGCGCGGCTTTGGCGACATTCCTTATCTCTGGAAATGGTACCTCGGTGTGATGAAGGGCACCATCCAGCGCCGCGACGTGACTCTCACGATCAACTGCGTCAACGGCGCGCACGGGGACGACAACGCTCCGCATTGGGTCTTCCGCAAGGCTTGCCCGGTGAAGTGGACGGGTCCCGAACTGCGCGCGGCGACCTCGGCGGTGGCGTTCGAGACGGTCGAACTCGTACATCAGGGATTGATGCTATGAGCGACGACAAAAACTTCGGCGCGTCGTTGTGGCGCCAGCACACGACGACGGCGCTGTCGGCGCAGGCGCGCGATGGCGCTCGGGCATCGTTCGGCGAGGCGCTTCATGCGCGTCATATGCAGTTTTCGCAGATGTTGATGCGGCGCGCGGGCGGGCGTGAGCAGGGCGCAGGCGTACAGCGCACATTCGTGGTGGCGAGGCGAGTGGCTTCGGCTTCCGGCTCCGGTGGCGATGATGCGAGCGCTTCTTCTGTCGCTGATGGAGCCGGCGAAGTCGCCACGAGTGCCGCTTCGGATGTTGCCGTGCCGTCGATGCATGAAGGCTCGGCGGCTGCGCGGCGGGACGCCCGATCAGCGAAGGACGAGCGTGCGGTCTCGAAGCATCTGGCTGATGCGGCTGCCGTCGCGGTGAGACGCGCGCGGGAATCGGGCGGCGATGCCGCGCATGATTCGGACCCTGCGGCTTCGCATGAAGTGGCGGCGTGCGGCGCGGAAGTATCAGACAGGCATGCATCTGGTTATGCGCACCCAGCGAGCGCTCGTGTTATGTCCGGATCGCTCGTGCCGCGCGTCCCGGTTTCCTCATCCGGACCGATGCCGTCTGCCGGCATGGTCATGCGTTCAGCACCTGAGACGCACTCCATCAAGAGAGCATCGCCCGCGCCGCTTGCTGCCGCGCTCGCGCCCGCAACTGGCATCGGGTCACCGATAGTGCTGCACGCCGCGCATGATTTGTCTCGGCGCGCCAGTGCGCCCGAGCAGACGTGTGTCGAAATATCGCCGGATATGGATGTTCGTTACGATGCGGTTTCTGCTGCAGCGGATAGCTTCATAGATCGGCAAATGCAATGCGGTCCGACGATGCCGGACGGCGCTCCCGACGTCGAAACGCACGGCGCGACGAATCGTCTGCCGGATGCGCAAGTCATGCGGCAAGTGGCCACGAAGGTCACGCACGAACTACCGATTGCATTGCTCATGCCTCATGCCGCGAGTTACGCGATCTTGCCCGAAAGCGGTGGCACATTGGCGCGTGCATCGACGGGTGGGGCTCCCGTCGAGGGCGCTGTGCGGTCGGCTCAGCGGTCAGGTGCTTCGGTCGAGCGTGCCGCGCCGCCTTTCGCGGCTCATCCGCTCGCGCGTGCGGTGCTGTCCGCGGCGGGTTTTCCGCATCCCGTCGCGGTGGGTCCGCTCTCGCCAATGCCAATGGTTTCGCAGCAAGCGCTGTCCTCGTTTTCGGCACCGTCTGCCAGCGTGGATCGGGGGGGGCGCGCGCATGAAGCTGTTGCGGCGACCAATCACACCGCTCATCGCGCTGCATCGAAGATACTGACGACGGATCCAGGCGCGCCTTCGAGCCACGCCCAAAAACCGACAACGCTACACGTAACCCGCAGCGGCGCCGAGCCGATGCCCAGCTATGCGGCATTGGCTTTGCGACGCGCGGTCGTCGCGGCGACGAGCGTGCCTGATGTGTCGAGCGCATCGAACGCGTCAAGTGGGTCTTCGGCCCGATCCCGTGCATCAGAAGCATCTCTGTCGCGCACCTCGATCGTAAGCGCCGCTCACACCGCGATGATGCCGACGCCCCTCGCACGCGCATTCGAACGCTCCGATCGCCTCGAAGCGCCGCAAGGCGCAGCCATAGCGCGCCTCGAACCGAAGGCGTTCCCGGTGCGAGATGCCGTCGTCTCGCATCGATCGCAATCGATCGAACCTCCGGCAGCCGCATCGAGCATCATGAAAAGGACACCGCTTTCGAGCGCGATTCGCTTTGCCGCCGACTCGAGCCGCCAACCGCATCCATCGACGCACGTGCACGACACCCCATGGCGGCCGTCTAGCGCAATCGGCCGCTTCGCCGATATCGATCGCGAAACGCGCGTGCGGCCCACGCACGTCACAGCAATGCCGACGAGCGCCGTCGACGGCCAAACACGACGGCCCTCCGCGCACGAGACGACTCACCCGGCTAGAGCGATCAACGGCCAAATGCAACTGCCGCTCACGTACACCACAGCAACAGGCGCAAGCGCCACCGGCCTGGAAACGCCCCCGCCGCTCACGCGGACCAAGTCAACAGGCGCGAACGCAACTTGCCGGGAAACGCATCCGTCGCCCACGCACGCCACGGCAACAGGTACGAACGCCACCGTCCGGGAAACGCCCCCGCCGCTTACCCACGCCGAGGCAACGGACGCGAGCGCGATCGATCACGAACGGCAGCCGCCCAGACCCGCCGCGTCATCGCCAGACATCGCATCGCGCGCGATCCAGCCGAAGCCGGTTGACGGCGCATCACCGCGAGAGACCGCGATGAACCGCGCGCAACGTACACCAGCCACGAGCCTCAGTGTCAAGCCGCAAGCCGCCGTGCGCCAGACGGCCAGATTACCGCTGCGTCTCGCTAGACAGCCGCGTGACCCACGCGAAACGTGTTCCGATGGAGTACCGGTTGCGGCATGGGCCGAGCACGGGATTCCACCGGCAAGCCCTGCGAGTGAACCCGCGGTCATCGACCGCGCCGCCGAGCAGTACGGCGTGATTTCCCCGGTCACGCACGTCACGCGCGATGCCGGTGCTCCAGTGACCGCCAGCACGCCGCCGCCGACCGCGAGCGCCACCGCCGACACACGATCGACGGCACCCGCAGGCTCAGCCGCGAACGCAGGCGCAGACGCCAGCGAACTTGCCGAACAAGCCTGGCAGCTGATCCTCGACAAGCTCGCCATCGAACAGGAACGCCGGGGGTATACGTCATGGGCCTAGCGAAGATGGTCATTCAGGTCGAGGTCGGCCACGGTGAGAAGGACGTGCGCTTCGACGACCACAGCGAAACCAACATCGAGGTGAAGTTCAACCCGAAGACGCTGTCGGTCTCGCGCTCCGTGAGCTGGCAAAGTCAGAAGGCGGCTAAGCGCGACGCCCCTGAGCTGCAATACACGAGCGCGGACCCGGCGACGCTCTCGGTCGATCTGTTCTTCGACACCTACGACTCGGACAAGCCTTTAGACCAGAAGGACAGCGTGTTCGCCGAAACGAAGAAGTTGCTCGCGCTCGCGGCTGTGGCGGGCGATAAGCATCGTCCGCCCGTGTGCCGGCTGCAATGGGGCACACAGGCGGTGTTCTTCCAGGGCGTGCTCATGCAGATCGATCAGAACTATACGCTGTTCACCGAACTCGGCACGCCCGTGCGCGCCACGCTCAAATGCTCGTTCAAGCAATGGCGCTCGAACATCGACGATCGCAAGAAGCAGAATCTCATGTCCGCTGACGTCGCCAAGGTCTGGACCGTCAGGCGTGGGCAGACGCTCGCCAGCATCGCTGCGCAGGAATATGCCGATGTGAATCGCTGGCGTGACATCGCGGCGGCCAACGGCATCGACGATCCGCTCACGCTCGCGCCAGGCTCGACGATCCTGCTGCCGCCGATGCGCCCGAGCACCTCGCGCGTCATGAGAGCGGAGGACATTCTGTGAACGCGCGCACCGGCTTCGATACGCTCGCGCCCGAGTTTGGGCTGAAGATCAATGGCGCGCCGCTGCCGGAAGCTGCGACGGCCGACCTGATCGACGTCTGCGTGCTCGAGGATGTCGATGCCATGAGTATGTTCACGTTTTCTCTGACCTGCTACGACACCGCGCAGATGAAAGTAAAGTGGGTCGACGAAGCGATCTTTCGTGAGGGCAATCCCGTCGAGATCGAGATAGGCTATCGCGACCACCGGCAGGTGATCTTCAGCGGCGAGATCACCGGACTCGAGCCGGCCTTTCTCGAAAACACGCCGCCGACGCTCACCGTGCGCGGTTACGACCGGCGTCATCGGTTGATGCGCGAGCGCAAAACGCGCTCGTACACCAACGTGAAGGACAGCGACATCGCCAGCCAACTTGCGGGCGGCGCGGGACTGAAACCGCAAGTCGAGGACTCGAAGGTCACCTTGCCCTACGTATTCCAGCACAACCAGACGGACCTCGAATTCCTGCTCGCACGCGCGAAACGCATCCACTACGAAGTGGTCGTCGACGACCGTTCGCTGATCTATCGCCCGCGCAAGATCGACGCGAGCGAGACGCTCACGCTGCGGCCCGAGATCGAGCTGCTCGAATTCCGGCCGCGCATGTCGACGATGGGGCAGGTGCAGGAAGTGCTTGTCAAAGGCTGGGACCCGAAGAGCAAGAAGGAAATCGTCGGCCGCTCGGGCGCGGGAGACGAAGCCGGCCTGATGGCGGGCAAGAAGTCGGGACCGTCGAGCGTGGAAAGCATCTTCGGCAAATCGGGGGGCGCGAGCGTGTGCGCGCCTGTGCAGAACCAGGCCGATGCCGATCTCATGGCGAAGCAGCGCTTCGGCGAAATGGCGCTCGGCTATATCCGTGGCGATGGCGTGTGTATCGGCGATCCGCGGATGCGCGCGGGCATCGTCGTGAAACTCGAAGGGCTCGGCGATCGCTTCAGCGGGCTCTATTACGTGACGAGCACCGAGCAGCGCTTTTCGCTCAAGAAAGGCTATCGCGTGCGCTTCGCCGCGCGGAGGAACGCGACATGATGCACGACCAGCTCCTGCACAGCCTGCTCGCGCACGCTGACAGCGAAGGGCGCTATTACGGCGTGGTGGTCGGCGTCGTGACGAACAATCAGGATCCGGACGGCATGCATCGCGTCAAGGTGCGCTTTCCATGGCTCAATCAGGACGACGAGAGCAACTGGGCGCGAGTCGCCACGATGATGGCCGGCAACGGGCGCGGGGCGTACTTCCTGCCCGAAGTAGACGACGAGGTGCTGGTCGCGTTCGAGCATGGCAGCGTCGAACATCCATTCGTGATCGGCTCGCTGTGGAACGGCAAGGACGTCGCACACGAATCGAACGCCAACTGCAAGAACGACAACCGCGGCTTCAAGTCGAGAAGCGGGCACATCGTGCGCCTGTCTGATGCGGCGGGCGACGAGAAGATCGAGATCATCGACAAGACTGGCAACAACAAGATCACGATCAGCGCATCGGGCAACACTATCGCGATCGAGGCGCAGGGTGATATCTCGATCCGCTCGACGACGGGCAAACTCACGCTCCAAGGCGTCGGCATCGAGATCGATTCGAAGGCGGACGTCAAGATCAGCGCGATGTCCACGCTCGACATGACATCCACCGGGCCGATGAGCATTTCCGGCGCGCTCGTGAAGATCAACAGCTAAGGAGGCGAAGGACATGCCCGCGCAGGTGCTTGGAGTCGGTTGGGGGTTCCCCGTCGCGCTGAAGGACGAGTGCATCAGGGTCGCGCGCTACGAGGAGTGTGTGCGGCAATCGATCTTCCTCATCCTTTCGACGGCGAAGGGCGAGCGCGTGATGCGCCCGGACTTCGGCTGCGGCCTGCACGACCTCGTGTTTAGCGTGAATGGGCCATCCACACAGGGCATGGCGGAGTTTCATGTGCGCGAGGCGCTTGAGAAGTGGGAGCCGCGCATCGACGTGATGCGCGTGCAGGCATCCGGCGCGGGCGGCTACGGCGAGCAGTTGCTGATCGAAATCGACTACCGCGTGCGGCTCACTGACAACCGCTTCAATCTCGTCTATCCGTTCTACCTCGACAGGCCGCTCACGTGATGCTCGCCCACGCACCTTTCGTGACGCAGGAACGCACAGCGGCGACGATCGACGCCGTGGTCTCGGACGCGCTCGAGCTTCGCGACACCGGGGACGATGCGAGCGCCGCCGATCCGCTGCGGCGTGCGCTCATGCGCGTCTTCACGCACTACTGCGCGGTGTTGACCGAGCGCCTGAATGCGGCGCCCGTCGCGCATCTTGCCGCGTTCGTCGAGATGCTCGAGACCGGACAAAGCGGGCGCGAGCCGGCCACGCCTGCGTACGCGCCGCTCGCGTTCAAGGCGGCGCAGGCGGGCGAGGGCGCACCAGTGCCCGTGGTGCCGAAGTTCACCGAAGTCGCCGCGCCGGGCTCGGGCGGGCGGGCGCAGCCGGTCGTGTTCCAGACCACGGCGGATCTCGAAGTGTTGCGTGCGGAGGCCATGCGCGCCGTGTGGGTCGATGCGCACGCGGGCACGCTCGCTGATGCGAGCGCGGCCGTTTCGCCGCAAGGCCTACGCGATGGCGAATCGCTTGGCACCCGTGCGCAGCCCATCGTGCGGGCGATGCACATCGGGCATCGCGCGTTCTTTTGCGCGCCCGATCTCGCCGGCTTCTCGCTCGATGTGCGGATCGCGCGCGCTCAGGCGCCGACAGAACCGCTTTCGCTGCAATGGGGCATGTGCGGGCCAGATGGCTTCGTTCAGCTCGATCCGTTGAGCGATACGACGCACGGCTTCACGAAGAGCGGAACGGTCGTCTTCGGCGCGCCGCCGACGTGGCAGGCGAGCAAGCTGCACGGCGTCGAGAACGGCTGGCTCACGTGCCGCTTGCGCGCCAATGCGAACGCGCCCGGCACCGGCAGCTCGACAATCACCGGCCTCGCGATTTCCGCGGATCGCGCGCTGACAGCAGCCACGCTCGATACCGCACTGTCGAATCGCGTGCCCGTCGATCTGACGCGCGACTTTTATCCGTTTGGCGAGCGGCCGCGCTTTAATGACGTGATTTATCTGGCGTCGAAGGCGTTCGCAGTGTCGGGCGCGCGCGTCGTGCTCACAATCGAGCTGACGAATCCAGCCGATGGCGCGCCCGGCGCCTCGCCGATTCCGCCCGTGAGCCGTGACGGCGCGCCGCGGGTGAGTTGGGAAGCGCACACTGCAAGCGGCTGGCGCCCGGTCTCCGTCGACGATGTCACGCACGCCTTCACGAAGAGCGGCACGGTGAGCTTCGCGGTGCCGGCCGACGCGGTTCCGGCGACCATCAACGGCGCTGCCGAAGGCTGGCTGCGCGCCCGGCTCGCGTCGGGCAACTATCGCGTGGGCACGACACCGGCGGAAAACTTCGCCGTGCCAATGGACGCGCCGCCTTCGATCGCTCGCATCGGCCTTGCGATGTCGCTGCACGCGGGGCCGGTGGCGCCGCAAGAGATCATCGTCGAGAACGGGCTGACGTGGGCGCGCGCGGCTTTGGGCGAGACCGGCCAGCGAGCCGCGTTCCAGCCGTTTCGATCGCTCGATCAGACTGCGCGCGCGTTGTACGTCGGACTGCGTGCGCTGCCTGAACAGCTTGCTGGCCACAATCTGAGTCTGTATGTCGGCATGGCGCAGCACGGCGCGCGCGCCATCTATCGCGACGACGAAGCTTCCGGCCACGGCGCGGAAAAGCTGCGCTGGCAAGTATCGAACGGAGATGGCTGGCGCGACTGCGAATCCATCGACATGACGGGCGGCTTGCGGCATCCGGGCTATGTCGAAGTGACCATCTCGCACGGCGGCATCGCGCCAAGGCACGATACGCTGCTCGACGCCGATCACGCGCTGCTCTGGCTGCGCGTGCTGTTCGACACAGCCGACGAGGACGCGCCGCCGATCCGCCAGATCGTGCTCAACGCGGTACGCGCGGTGCAGGCGCTGCGCTTCGAAAACGAGCTGCTCGGCTCGGCGACGGAGCACCCGTCGCAGACGTTTAGAACCGCGCGTGCCCCCGTGGTCGGCGGCGAGGTGCGCGTCGAAGTGCGCGAAACCGATACCGGCTCAGCGCGCGACTGGGTGCGGTGGAACCGCGTCGACGATTTCACAGCGAGCGGGCACGACGCGCGCGACTTCGTGCTGGACGGGATGACGGGTACCCTGCGTTTCGGCGATGGCCGGCGCGGCCGGATGCCCCCCGCCGGCGGTAACAACGTGCGCATCAGCTACAGCGCGGGAGGCGGCGCGCAGGGCAATCAGCCGCCGCTCGCAATCACGCAATTGCGCACGACGGTGCCGTATGTCGCTTCGGCGGCGAATTGCGATTGGGCGAGCGGCGGACAGGACGCTCCCAACGATCACGCGGTGCGCCGCGCGTCGCTTGCGCGTTTGCGTCATCGCG
>ABYL01000158.1 GCA_000173575.1 Burkholderia sp. H160
TTCCAAGGGGATTTTCGTTTGTCTGTGTTCTTGTTCCTACAGACAGGAAAAGCACTCTACGTTACGTAGCAACGACACCGTGACAATCAACAGGAGCGGCGCCAATCTCGCCGCGCTCGAAGCGATCAGTGGTGGGCGAATCCGCTGCAGCCGGACCCGCTCGGGTATTCCTCTACCCAGACTTGCAGCTGCGCGGGAGATTGGGTTCGATAGTTTATTCTCGTGCCGATCAGGGCACGCTGCTCATTCGGCAAACTATTCACTGGGGGGACATCGCACAATGGAGATCCGCACGTCTGCAAATGCCGGAGCGATCGCGAGCGCTACACAGATCGAAATGACCCAGCGGAAAGAGCTACTGTGGTTGCTCATAGTAAGCTCCCTGCGAAATTGGCGCACGCACGCGTCTCAAGGATTCGAGGCCGCGCGTATCGATGTCTTCCAACTCAAAACACGCGAACGGTAGTTCGTGAATACGAATGGCATTGGAAATATAAAATATAGGTTGGTTCTCGATTCCAACAAACTTCGCAAATAGCGTGGACCGAATTCACAATCGATGCGATCGAACTTCGCAACAAGCCGAGGTGCAAAACAAATCGTCGTGCGGGTACCAGCTTCGCAAGCTGTCCATTGTTTAGTCCGCTAACGGAGCGCGATAGTGTGATCGATCATCCACTATGATGAAATGCATTGAAACCCATCGCTTGCGCGCTTCATTGCTTCGAGGTTCCGGAGTCGGGCTGCAGGTTCATGGCGCTTTGCACGCGGTCGCGTATCGAGTGCACGTCCTTTTCCCATTGCTGTAGCTCCTGCACGGATTTGCCGACGTCGAACTGAGTGCTATTGCCGGTTACGCCGTTCGCCAGGCTGTCCTTACCGCCCTCCGCGAGCGTTACAGCATGCTTGGTCGCGAGAAAGCGCTTCCTGGGCTGGTCGTAGTCAACGGTCCAATAATGGAGCTGGCCAGGTCCTTGCGGCGTGCCGGTGCCGGAAGGATCCGCGTTGATGCTGGCACGCTTCGCCAGCGCGTCGCTGCCACTTACCTGCTGCTTCAAGCCGAATTCGATCGTGACACCCACCTGAGCGAGGAACTTGTCGCCCGCGTTGAGTAGCCGCAGACCGCCTGTCAGACTCTTGTCCGCGCCGTGCGTCTTCGCAGCGGCAATCATCGCATTGGTGTTGACGTCCAACTGAGCCTTGTGCGCCATCAGATTGGTGACGTAGTTGGACAGCGTCCGCAACGCACCTTCATAGGCGAGCCGCTTCGCTTTCACGTCGCTCGCCACACTGGCGGCCTCCTTGAGATTGCCGTCCTCATTTGCCGCGTCGATATCCGCCTGAAGACGGTCGATCTGAGTTTGCTCCAGCATCGTGATCGCCGCGGTCAGCATCTTGTCGGGACCTCCGAGCGCGCTGAGACCCTTCGCCCCCAGGGTTTTTGCCGTGTCGATGGTCTGCGACGGCATCAGATACGACCGCGTGTCGTTGGGTTTGCCAAGCCCGTCTTCAGGTTGCGCGATACCGTGCGGATTGAGATCGGTCCCCGGTGTGGCGAATTTGGACACGTCTGGTGGCGCCAGCGATGGCGTGGCAGGCACGGGGTTGGCGGGCGCAATCTCCGGGTTCGATTCGATAAGCTTGTTCATGTCGAGGCCGCCCTCACCGAAGGCAAGTACTCCCGAGGTCGCAGTCGCGGCGATCTTTCCGACCGTCATGATCGTATCAACCGCACTCTTGATGTTCGCGTTCAAGGTATTGAGTTCGGTCTGCTTGCTCTTGGCCATCGCCTGAGCCGCCATCTTTCCCACCGCATAGAGTACCTGGTTGAGCTCCGCGTTCTTTATCTGCTTATCGCCAATCGCGCCTACAATCCCGGTGCGATCGTCCACCAGGTTGTTGCGCACCGCCTCCATCGCTGCGCGCGCGCGCAGGAACTCCGGGTCTTTGGACAACGCGGCGAGCTTGTTCGATAAGTCCTTTCCAAGCGCGCCGCCCCCGGCCTGGAATGCGCTCCATAACGCCATGAACGCACCGTAGTCCTTCTTCACCTGTATGTACGAAGTCGCATACTCTGACTGAAAGTCCCCTGTTTCGCTCACGTTCGCCAAATATTGCTCCAAGACGAAACGGGCCTGATGGTTCTCCACGAGGTACCCTTTCATCGGGCCGATAGGCGAAGCGTCGCCCGCCGTCCAGCTGGCGTCGGGATTTCTCTCGACCATCTTCTCGGCGTCATCGATTTGCGCGAGGATTCGACGCACCTCGTTTTCATCAGCCGTAGTCGTATGGCCGGTGATGACTTGCACTTTGATATCACTGGCGCCAGCCTTCCCACCGGCCTGCGCAGCATCCTGCATGTTCTGATCGAAATCGCGAGCGGCGATGCGCTCCTCCACAGCCCGTTGCACGAACCGGTTGCCTCGCGTGTGTTGCAAAGTCAGGAGTTCCGCCGATTCGCCGCGCAGCGGTTCAATCGACCGCAACTCGGGCGCCTGCGCGATGCGCGCCTGTGCGACTAAAGACAATTGCGCTGTTTTGTGCTCGTGCATGTCATTCCTCGCACTGGATTGTCCGGCATGCCGCCCGGCGCACTCGGCACGTTGCGGACTCGTGCCGACATCGCCTCGACGCTGAAAAGGCCTCTCGGTGCTTCTCTGCATTGCCGCCGATCACGGAACAGTCACCTGCATGGCTTCCCCCGTAGCCGGCGTACTGGTAAATGTCCATAGCCTTCCCTGCAGTGTTCAGTTGAATGATCGTCGCGGCGGTCATTGCGCAGCAGCGGTCATTGCGCAGCCGGTGTCGCACCGACATCGTCCGCAGAAATACGTCCGTACCCGTCACCTTCTAACATCAAGCTCGATTCTTCAGCAAGACGGCCATGTGCGCATGGAACTGCTTCATCTGGTCCATCTCTGGGACAACAATGCCTTCTATACCGCCAATAGCTCACATCCTAGCTTCCTGTTCGTTCGCTTTTCCTCCTGAACAAATAACGATTTTCAAGCGAGCGAATTGAAAAAAGGCACGCAGTGAACTGCTGTCGAAATCATGGACAGAAGTGAGTGTTAGTGTTTCGGAGCAATTTTCCCAATGACACGGAAGGTTGGCGATGAAACGCAAGCAGAATTCGGTGGAGCAGATCGTGGCAGCGCTCAAGCAGGTTGAGCTGGGCATGCCGGTGGCGGACCTGATCCGGCAGCTGGGGATATCTGAGCAGACGTATTACCGCTGGAAGAGGCAGTACGCGGGCCTGGAGTCAAACCAGGTCCGCGTACTCAGGCAACTCCAGGATGAGAATGCCCGGCTCAAGAAGCTGCTCGCGGAGCTCAGCCTCGACAAGGCTATCCTGCAGGATAGCGCCACAAAAAAGTGGCCCCGCCCGCGCTGAAGAGGCAGGCCGTGACCTACATCATGGATCACTACGGCCTCGACACAAAGCGGGCGTGCCGTCTGGTCAGGCGGGCGCGCAGTAAGCACGACTATCGCAGCGTCAAGGATCCCCAGACGGCGCTTCGGCAGCGCATGCGTGAGATTGCCCAGACCCGTGTGCGATACGGCTACCGGCGGGTGCACGTGCTGTTCAAACGTGAAGGCTGGCGCGTGAGCCGTGACCGGCTCTACCGGCTCTACGCTGAGGAACAGTTGCAGCTACGCTCGAAGCTGCCCAGACGACGCAAGATGGTGGTGTCGCGCCGTAAGCGTTGCGTACCGGCTCGTCCCAACGAGGTCTGGAGTCTGGATTTCGTGGCCGATCAACTGGCCAATGGCACTCGCCTGCGCGACTTGACGGTCGTGGACGTCTTCAACCGTGAAGCGCTGGCCATTGAGGTTGGACAGCGTCTGCGCGCAGAGGATGTTGCGTCGGTACTGAACCGGCTGGTAGCCCAACGTCGGGTGCCGCGTTTCCTGTTTGCCGATAGCGGCAGCGAGTTCTCGGGTCGTCTACTGGATATGTGAGCGTACCACTACCAAGTACAGATCGACTTCAGCCGTCCGGGCAAACCGACGGATAACAGCTTCATCGAGACGTTCAACGGCTCATTCCGGGACAAACGCCTGATCCTGAACTGGTTCGAATCTCTGGCGGAAGCGAAACGCGAGATCGAGGCATGGCGGCGGGACTACAATGAGACCCGATCTCACATGGCCCTCAAGGATTTAACGCCGGGTGAGTTTGCCCGGCAGTACAGCCTTCGGCCGAAGGCTGATGAAAGGCCGGACACTAACACCGCAACCTCTCCACGAATCCCAAGCGGTTCAGTTCTTCAAGCTCTCCTATGTACCACTTATCGTGGGCCATCAGGCTCAAGACGCTTGATTTATCGGGATTTTCCAAGCTATTCAATAACTTGGTTGAATTTGGCGGAGAGAGGGGGATTCGAACCCCCGATAGGCTATTAACCTATACACGCTTTCCAGGCGTGCGACTTAAACCGCTCATCCATCTCTCCGGCGGGGAGCAGAATTATAGCAAACTTCGCGCCTTGCGCTACTCCCCGTCCAATCGCGCGCGCAAACAGCCTACGGATGCCGGATATAGTCGACCAGCGCGATCGTATAAGCGTCCGCTTTGCGATCGATCAAACTCACCCCGATCGCCACGAGAAACCCCGCCGGCACGCCGAACACGCCCGAGCTGATCGGCTCGATGCCGAACCAGCGCGCGCCCGTGAAGCCCGTCATCTGCGTGATGAACGGATACGTCGACACGATGTAGTAGATGCACACGACGAGCCCAGCGACCATCCCCGCCACCGCGCCGAGCCGCGTCGTGCGCTTCCAGAACACGCCGAGCACGAGCGCGGGAAACAGACTCGACGCCGCCAGCGAAAACGCCGCCCCGACCAGAAACAGAATATTCCCCGTATTCAGCGACGCCACGTACGACGCGAACAGCGCCACTCCCAGCAGCAGAATCTTCGAGATCGTCACCCGCCGCTGGCTCGACGCGTTCGGGTCGACCATGTGGTAATACACGTCGTGCGATAGCGCGTTCGCGATCGTCAGCAGCAGACCATCCGCGGTCGATAGCGCCGCCGCCAGCGCCCCCGCCGCGATCAAGCCCGACATCACGTACGGCAGCCCCGCGATCTCGGGCGCCGCAAGCACGACCATATCGGGCTGCATCTGAATCTCGCTCCAACGCACGATGCCGTCGCCGTTCGTATCGGCGAGGCTGATCAGACTCGGCTCGACCTTGCGCCATTGCGTCAGCCATTGCGGCAAATCGGCGAAGTGATGGCCGACCAGATTCGTCAGGATCTCGTACTTGATCAGCACCGCGAGCACCGGCACGGTCAAATAGAACAGCGCGACGAAGAAGAGCGTCCAGCCGACCGAGCGGCGCGTCGACCCGACCGAGGTCGTCGTGGTATAGCGCGTCAGGATATGCGGCAGGCTCGCCGTGCCGAGCGACAGACACAGCAGCAGCGACAGAAAGTTACGCGCATGCGTGCTGCGGTCTTGATCGCCGACAGCGGGAAACGGCTCGTGCATCGGCACCGGCGCGGTCGCGCGCATCAGCATGTCGTCGCGCTGCTGGCTCCAGACGATCTGCGCGGCGGCGGCATCGCGCGGAAACTGTTCGAGCGCGCGTTCGCGCTCGTTGATCTCGCGCAACGGACCGTTATGGCGGCGCAGATCGCCGACCTCCTGCGTGAGCCGCTGCTTCTCGTCGACGAACGATTGCGGCAGCGTATCGAGCCGCAGTTGCATCAGCGCGGCACGGCGTCGATAGTCATCGCGCACGCGCTCTTCGAGCGGCGCGTCGCGCACCTGTTTCTCGAGCCCTTCCATGCGCTCCATCAAACGTCCGTAGCTGATTTGCGGCACCCAGCCGAGGCCGTCCTTGTGCGCGATCATCGACACCGGTATCAGCATCGCCAGGATCAGGATGATGTACTGCGCGACCTGAGTCCACGTGACCGCGCGCATACCGCCGAGAAACGAGCACACCAGAATGCCCGCAAGCCCGCAGAAAATGCCGACCGCGAAATCGACGCCGATGAAGCGCGTCGCGATCAGCCCGACGCCCTGAATCTGCGCAACCAGATAGACGAACGAGCACAGGATCGCGGCGAGCGCCGCGAGGCCGCGCACCGCGTTGCTCGAATAGCGCGTGCCGAGAAAGTCGGGAATCGTGTAGCGCGCGAGCTTGCGCACGTATGGCGCGAGCAGGAACGCGACGAGGCAGTAGCCGCCGGTCCAGCCCATCAGGTACGCGAGGCCGTCGTAGCCGGTCGCGTAGATCGAGCCGGCCAGGCCGATGAACGACGCGGCCGACAGCCAGTCGGCCGCGGTCGCCATACCGTTGAACGCCGACGGCACGCGCCGCCCCGCCACGTAGTATTCAACGAGGTCCGACGTGCGCGACAGCACGCCGATCACCGCATACACCGCGATCGGCACGAACAGGAACACATAACCGATCCACACACCTGGACCGGTGCGGCGCTCGATGCGCCACATCACGTAGACGAACAGCAGGAAGCCGAGCGTATAGAGCGCGTACGAGCGGATCAGCCGATGCGTGAGTTTCATCGGCTCAGCGTCCGCGCGCGGCCGGCGCGTTCGTGTCGACCTTCTCGCGCCTCGTGGAATCCGCGGTGGGACCGCTTGCGGCATCCCGCTGTGCATCCGCTTCGAACGCGCGCTGCAACTGGCGATCGGCGCGCTGCATCAGCACGATGTAGACGACGATCAACGCGAGGTAGATCAGGATCGCGCCCTGCGCGCCGACGTAGAACGGCAGGCGGAAGCCGCCGACGCGCACCTGCCCGAGCTCGGACGCCAGCAACGGCACGACGAAGGACACGAAGAAGCCAAGCGTCATCAGCACCGTGATCAACGCGAGGTTGAAGCGCCAGTACTTGCGATGCGCGAGCGCCATCGCCGCCGAGACCGGTGGCGGTTCGGGCAAGGGGTTCAACGGGGCATGGGAGGATGGGTGCGGCGCGGCCATGCGCCTATGTATCAAAAAGGCATCGGCCAGGCAATTGGGATTGTCCGCGCGATGCCGTGACGCGAGCCGGCCACTCGAACAACGGGTCTTGCGCGGCGCGCCCGCGCAGACCCGCTTACAACGCTTTAAATCGACTCGCCGAGCTGATCGAGAATCGCCGGATTCTCGAGCGTCGACACGTCCTGCGTGATCTCCTCACCCTTCGCGAGCGAACGCAACAGACGACGCATGATCTTGCCCGAGCGCGTCTTCGGCAGGTTCTCGCCGAAACGGATGTCCTTCGGCTTCGCGATCGGACCGATCTCCTTGCCGAC
This sequence comes from Burkholderia sp. H160, assembly GCA_000173575.1. Lineage (GTDB taxonomy): Bacteria > Pseudomonadota > Gammaproteobacteria > Burkholderiales > Burkholderiaceae > Paraburkholderia. Next base: position 7,282 of record ABYL01000158.1, read on the forward strand.
CCAGTTGCGCAGTTCGTTCGCGAGCTTCACCGCCTCTTCGCCTTGCGGACGCGCGCGCTTCAACACGACGAACGCGCACACCGCCTCGCCAGTCGTCGCATCGGGGCGGCCCACCACGGCCGCTTCCGCGACGAGCGGATTGGCGACCAGCGCCGACTCGATCTCCATCGTGCCGAGACGATGGCCCGACACATTCAGCACGTCGTCGATACGGCCCATGATCGTGAAGTAGCCGGTCTCCTTGTCGCGCACCGCGCCGTCGCCGGCGAGGTAGAGCCTGCCGCCGAGCTCCTCGGGGAAATAGCTCTTCTTGTAGCGGTCCGGATCGCCCCACACGTTGCGCAGCATCGCGGGCCACGGACGCTTGACCACCAGAATGCCGCCCTGCCCGTTCGGCACGTCCTGGCCGGTTTCGTCGACGACCGCGGCCATGATGCCCGGCAGCGGCAGCGTGCACGAACCCGGGACGAGCGGTGTCGCGCCCGGCATCGGTGCGATCATGTGGCCGCCGGTTTCGGTCTGCCACCACGTATCGACGATCGGACAACGGCCGCCGCCGACGTTCTCGTAGTACCACACCCATGCTTCCGGATTGATCGGCTCGCCAACCGTGCCGATGATGCGCAACGTCGACAGGTCATAGCTCTTCGGATGCACTTTCGCGTCGGCCTCGGAGGCCTTGATCAGCGAGCGGATGGCGGTCGGTGCCGTGTAAAACAGCGTGACCTTGTGCTTCGCGATCATCTGCCAGAAGCGCCCGGCGTGCGGATAGGTCGGCACGCCTTCGAACATGACCTGGGTGCCGCCGAGCGTCAACGGCCCGTACGTGATGTAGCTATGCCCTGTGATCCAGCCGATGTCGGCGGTACACCAGAACACGTCCGTGGGTCGCCAGTCGAAGGTCCACTTCAGCGTCTGCGCGGCCCACAGCAGATAGCCGCCGGTGCAGTGCTGCACGCCCTTCGGTTTGCCGGTCGAGCCGGACGTATAGAGGATGAAGAGCGGATGCTCGGCGTCGACCCACTCGGGCGCGCACTGATCCGATTCGCCCTGCGTGAGCTCGTGCATCCACAGGTCGCGCGCTGCGTCCCACGCGACCTTGCCGCCGGTGCGCCGATAGACGATCAAGCTCTTGACCTTCTCGCAGCCGCCGAGCGCGAGCGCTTCGTCGGCGATGCTCTTTAGCGGCAAGGCTTTGCCGCCGCGCATCTGTTCATCGGACGTGATCAGCGCGACCGCGCCGACGTCGACGAGCCGCTCGTTGAGCGACTTCGACGAGAAGCCGCCGAACACGACCGAGTGCATCGCACCGATACGCGCGCACGCCTGCATCGCGACGACGCCCTCGATCGACATCGGCATATAGATGACGACCGGGTCGCCCTTCTTCACGCCGCGTTTTTTCAGCGCATTCGCGAAGCGTGATACGCGTTGCAGCAGGTCCTGATAGGTGACGTTGGTGACAGTGCCGTCGTCGGCTTCGAAGACGATCGCGACGCGTTCGCCGTTGCCGGCCTCGACATGACGGTCGATGCTGTTATACGACGCGTTCAGCTGGCCGTCTTCGAACCATGTGTAGAACGGCGCCTTCGATTCGTCGAGCACCTTCGTGAATGGCTTGTGCCAACTCAGCGTCTCCTTCGCGAGACGCCCCCAGAAGCCTTCGTAGTCGCGCTCCGCTTCGTCGGCAAGCGCCCGATACGCATCCATGCCGGAGATCGCGGCGCCCTTCGCAGTCTCAGCGGAGGGCGGAAAAACGCGGCGTTCCTGAAGAACCGATTCAATCGCAGACATCGACAACCCCTTGGAAGATGAAACGAAAATCCTGTACCGGCGTGCGTCGCGCGCACTGGCCTTATCCTGTTCGAGCCGCCACGAGCGGCGCTGTCTCCCACCCGCGATGCCGCCCCACGCGTGCGCGTGCGGCATCGCAACATTCCTGCATGCGGGCACTCGCCTCAATCGTGTCCCGCGCCGAGGTTTAACCATAAGCGCTGCAACTTACCGGCCACTTACGCGCATCGCGTTGATCTGCAAGCGAAAACCCTTAGATCGCAAATGCCGTCGACGCGGCCGCGCGTTGATCAGACGAGAGGCTCGCGCACAAGATCGCGCGTTTTAAGGTTACGCCCCCTCGCACGGCCTCTTACAATCCTAACTGAACTAGCCGTCCGGATTCCAGCTTGAATCGCTACGCCCTGCTTCTCATTACCTCGATGCTGCTGGTCGGCAGCAATGTCGGTATCGGTAAATCGATCGTCGCCTTCGTCCCCGTTCCACTGTTCGCGCTGCTGCGTTTCGTCATCGCGATGGCCGTGCTGTGGCCGCTGCTGCGCGTGACCAAACTGCGCCGCGTCAGACGCGACGAATGGATCGACCTGTTTTTGATGGCGCTGTTCGGCACCTTCGGCTTCACGCTGCTGATGCTCAACGGCGTCGCGCGTACGAGCGCGGTCGCGGCCGGCGTGATCACTAGCACGATTCCGGCGGTCGTCGCGTTGCTATCGTGGCTGATCCTGAAGGAGCGGCCCGATGGCCGCGCGCTCGCGTCGATCGTGCTGGCGATCGTCGGCGTCATCGTCATCAACGTCGCGCATGGCGAAGCCGCAGCGGATGCGAGAGCCAGGGCCGGCTCGCTCACCGGCAACTTCATGGTGCTGGGCGCCGTGTGCTGCGAGTCGCTCTACGTCATCCTGTCGCGGCGTCTCACGCAAACGCTTGCGCCGATCGACATCTGCGCGTACACGCATCTGTTCGGCCTGCTGCTGATGCTGCCGCTCGGCGCGGGCGCGCTCGCGCATTTCGACTATCGCGCGGTGCCGTCGAGCATCTGGATGCTGGTGCTGTGGTACGGGCTGTCGGCCAGCATCTTCTCGTTCTGGCTGTGGATGAAGGGCATCCGTCACGTGCCGGGCAGTCTCGCCGGCGTGTTCGGCGCGGTGCTGCCGGTCGCCGCAGCGCTCTATGGCATCGTCTTCCTCGGCGAGCGGCCCACGCTCGCGCACGGCATCGCGCTCGCCTGCGTGATCGCCGGTATCGGCCTCGCGAGCCTGAAGGCGCGCAGCGTGCCGCCGGTCGCATCGTAGGTCTGGCGGGCGTGCTGCCCGCCGCAAAGCAGCAGATTCGACTGACGCTGTACAATAGCGCGCCCGACGCGAGTCTCGACCTTCGGTGGCCGCGCCTCCCAAACATTTCGAAGAGCCCGCGGCATTGCACGCCGTGGGCGGCATCAAGGTTTCCACTCCCCTGAAGGCGCAAGACTGACCGCACCGCGCTGCGATCCGACAACAAGCGCCACTCCCCACTGAGCTAGCCATGACCGTCATCAAACAGGAAGACCTGATTCAGAGCATCGCTGATTCGCTGCAGTACATCAGCTACTACCATCCGCTCGACTACATCGAAGCGCTCGGCCGTGCGTACGAGCTCGAACAGAGCCCGGCAGCGAAGGACGCGATCGCGCAGATCCTGACCAACAGCCGCATGTGCGCCGAAGGCAAGCGCCCGATCTGCCAGGACACCGGCATCGTCACGGTGTTCGTGAAGGTCGGCATGGACGTGCGTTGGGACGGCGCGACGATGAGCGTCACCGACATGATCAACGAAGGCGTGCGCCGCGGCTATCTGAACCCGGACAACGTGCTGCGCGCATCGATCGTGAGCCCGCCTGAAGGCGCGCGCAAGAACACCAAGGACAACACGCCGGCCGTGATCCACTACGAGATCGTGCCGGGTAACACCGTCGACGTGCAGGTCGCGGCCAAGGGCGGCGGCTCGGAGAACAAGTCGAAGTTCGCGATGCTGAATCCGTCGGATTCGATCGTCGACTGGATCCTGAAGACCGTGCCGACAATGGGCGCAGGCTGGTGCCCGCCGGGCATGCTCGGCATCGGCATCGGCGGCACCGCTGAAAAAGCGATGCTGATGGCGAAGGAATCGCTGATGGACCCAATCGACATTCAGGACGTGATCGCGCGCGCCGAAGGACTGGATCGAAGAGCTGCGCGTCGAGCTGCACGAGAAGGTCAACGCGCTCGGTATCGGCGCGCAGGGTCTCGGTGGTCTGGCGACCGTGCTCGACGTGAAGATCATGGCCGCGCCGACGCACGCCGCCTCCAAGCCGATCGCGATCATCCCGAACTGCGCAGCGACGCGCCACGCGCACTTCACGCTCGACGGTTCGGGCGTCGCCAAGCTCGAAGCGCCGTCGCTCGATGCATGGCCGAAGGTGCACTGGGAACCGAATACGGAAACCAGCAAGCGCGTCGATCTGAACACGCTGACGCCGGAAGAAGTGGCCGGCTGGAAGCCTGGCCAGACGCTGCTGCTGTCGGGCAAGATGTTGACGGGCCGCGACGCCGCGCACAAGCGCATCGCCGACATGCTCGCGAAGGGCGAGAAGCTGCCGGTCGATTTCACGAACCGCGTGATCTACTACGTCGGCCCGGTCGATCCGGTGCGCGACGAAGCGGTCGGCCCGGCTGGCCCGACCACCGCGACGCGGATGGACAAGTTCACCGAGACGATGCTCGCGCAAACCGGCCTCATTTCGATGATCGGCAAGGCAGAGCGCGGCCCGGTCGCGATCGAGTCGATCAAGAAGCACAAGGCCGCGTATCTGATGGCCGTCGGCGGCGCCGCGTACCTCGTGTCAAAGGCGATCCGCAGCGCGAAGGTGCTCGCGTTCGAAGACCTCGGCATGGAAGCGATCTACGAGTTCGACGTACAGGATATGCCGGTCACGGTCGCCGTCGATTCGAATGGCACCTCCGTGCACCAGACCGGCCCGAAGGAATGGCAGGCCAAGATCGGCAAGATTCCGGTCGCCACGGCGTGATGATCGGCGATTAACGCCGCTCAGAGCAGTCGAAAAGCCGGGACCGCGGTCCCGGCTTTTTTATTGCCGTGCGTCATGCAATTTCTTGGCTTTTTCGGGCATGGCGTTTATTGTTCTTGGAAATTCAAGGTCCCCCGAAAGAGGAAATAACATGCAAGGCGACAAGAAGGTCATCGAATATCTGAACGCCCAGCTGAAGAACGAGCTGACCGCGATCAACCAGTATTTCCTGCATGCCCGGATGTACGGCCACTGGGGCCTCGAGAAGCTCGGCAAGCACGAGTACGACGAGTCGATCGGCGAAATGAAGCATGCCGACCTGCTGATCGAACGGATCTTCGTGCTCGACGGTCTGCCGAATCTGCAGGACCTGCACAAGCTGCTGATCGGTGAGGAAACCAAAGAAATCATTGAATGCGATCTGAAGCTCGAACAGATTTCGCAAAGCACCTGCAAGGAAGCGATTGCGTACTGCGAATCGGTGCGCGATTTCGTCTCGCGTGAAATCTTCACGACGATCCTCGACGACACTGAAGAGCACATCGACTGGCTCGAAACCCAACTCGATCTGATCGACAAGGTCGGTATCCAGAACTACCAGCAAAGCGCGATGGGCTCGGTCGAGTCCTGATCGAAGCACGCTGAGGCATCCCGCGCAGGCTATATACTTGCGCGCGTCCTCGCGCTTCGTCCAGGTTTCGCCCCGGGTTTAGCCCATTTTTCCGACCGCTACGTCACGCTCGATTTTTTCGCCTATGCCCGCCCCTTCGCCGTCCCCGACTGTCCGCAGTGTTGCCGCTGGCGCCGCGTCCCAGGCGCCGATCGGTATTTTCGATTCGGGGCTGGGCGGTCTGTCGGTGCTGCGCGCGGTGCGCGCGCAACTGCCTGCCGAGGCGCTGCTGTATGTCGCCGACTCGCTGTACGCGCCCTACGGCGAGCGCGACGACGATTTCATCACCGACCGCACGCTCGCCATCGGCGAATGGCTCGCGGCACAAGGCGCGAAGGTGCTCGTGGTCGCCTGCAACACGGCGACTGCGCAGTCGATCGCGCTGGTGCGCGAAAAGCTGCCGATTCCGCTCGTGGGCGTCGAACCCGGCGTCAAGCCCGCCGCGCTGCAATCGAAAAGCCGCGTCGCCGGCGTGCTCGCGACCCAGGCGACGCTGCGCAGCGCCCGCTTCCAGGGGCTGCTCGAACGCTATGCCGCCGATTGCCGCTTTCTATGCCAGCCCGGCCACGGGCTCGTGCAGGCGGTGGAACGTTGCGACGTCGGTTCGGCCGAGCTGCGCGCGCTGCTGCGCAGCTACCTCGAACCGATGCTCGACGCGGGAGCCGACACGCTGGTGCTTGGTTGCACCCATTACCCGTTTCTCGATGCGGCGATCCGCGACATCGTCGGCGAGCGGCTCACGCTGATCGACACGAGCGTAGCAATCGCCCGTCAGCTCGAACGCGTGCTCCAGCAGCACGGCCTGCGCGCCGCCACACCGGCTACGAGCACGCCGTTGCCGCGCTTCTACTCCACCGACGACGGCGTCCATCAGCAGCAATTGGCTGCCACGCTGCTGCAGATCGAGGCGGCGGTCGAGCAGGTGCGGATCCCGTCTGCCCGCACAGCCGCACCGGATTCCCGGGCCGCCTAGTACCTCGAACCGGAGCGCGCGACGCGCCTGGTGGCGGCACTCGCCACCCTTGCGGCCGACGAAATCCATTCTAAGGGTCTGGTTTTGTTACAAAAAATCCCACCGGACGCTTGCCAAACGGGCCAAACAAAATGATAATAATTCGCATTAACGTTATCTATCACGCCCTGCCATGATTGTCTGTATCTGCAAATCCGTTTCCGACCGCACAATCCGCTCCTCGATTGCGGACGGCATCGACTCGTTCGACGAGTTGCAGTTTGAACTCGGCGTCGCTTCCTGCTGTGGCAAATGCGAGGAATCCGTGCGCGACGTCATGCTGCAAAGCGGCGTGTGCGCGAGCCGTTGCGGTGCAGGCGTCGTCGAGCATCAGCAGGTGCAGACCGTCGCGCAGGTCGTGCAAGTAGCGTTCTACGAGCGCAAGGCAGCCTGAGTGCAGCTTGCCGGGGCGCGGCGCAAGCCGGGCCCGATGCGTCCCTACCCCCGCGTGTCTGCAACACCTCCGCGGTATTGACCGCCGTACCGCGTTATCCCACTGCCGTCAGCAAGCCAGTATCCGTACCAGCCAGCTACCCCGCTCATCCTTGAAAAGGAGTTCGAGATGGAATTGCTGATTGGTTTCGTGACTACTTTGTTCATTTCGCTGCTGATCTTCCGAACATGACGCTGTCCTGTCCGACGCGCTGCCAGGGCGGCGCGCTGCCACGCTGATCATGCGGGCCTCGCATCCCGTATCCGCCGGCGTCCCGCTGGCGTCGTCCACCCGACCGAATTCCCGCGCGCTGACGGCCACTGCCGTGGTCGCGGCGATCCACGTCGCGCTGCTCGCCGCGATCACGACGCTGCGTCACGAACCTGCGCGGGTCGCGGTCGAATCGCATGTCATGACCGCCGAGCTGCTGCCGCCCGCGCCGGTCGCGCTGCAATCGATGGCACCGCCGCCGCCTCAACCGACGCCGCCCGTCCATTCGAAGCCGAAAGTCCAGCCAAAGCCGACTCCGACGCCCAGGCCGACGCCGACTCCGTTGCCGCAGGCCGCCGCGCCGTCGG
>ABYL01000157.1 GCA_000173575.1 Burkholderia sp. H160
TCAGTCGCCCTCATGCAGTTGCGCTTCACTTCATTCGCTGTGACCAGCTTATGGCGGGACTTACACCCGCAGGAGTGCGCCCATGCTGGGCGCACAAACAAAAAAGCCAGGCGACGTGCCTGGCTTTTTGTCGAAGCTAAGAAGCTTACTCAGCTTCTTGCACTTCCGTTTCTTCAACTTCCGGACGGTCGAGCAGTTCGACCAGTGCCATCGGCGCATTGTCGCCAACGCGGAAGCCGAACTTCAGCACGCGCAGGTAGCCGCCCGGACGGGTTGCGTAGCGCGGGCCGAGCACTTCGAACAGCTTCGTGACCGAGTCACGATCGCGCAGGCGGTTGAACGCCAGACGACGGTTTGCCAGCGACGGCTTCTTGCCGAGCGTGATCAGCGGCTCGACGACTTTACGGAGTTCCTTCGCCTTCGGCAGCGTGGTCTTGATGACTTCGTGCTCGATCAGCGAGTTGGACATGTTACGGAGCATTGCCAGACGGTGGCTGCTCGTGCGGTTCAGTTTCCGCAGACCATGACGGTGACGCATGTTGATTCCTTCAGTTCAAAGTTTTGTTCCAGCTCTTCTATCGCACTCGCTCTACCCCAATCGACGGCAGACAGTGAGCGCACGGGCCGGTAGTGAAAAATAGACAAGACGCGGATTTTAAAGGAAAATCCGCGCCTTTGCCAGTACAGCGGTACAAATCGCGGGTTACACCCGAACGACTTGTCGGCTTACTTATCGAGACCAGCCGGCGGCCAGTTTTCGAGCTTCATGCCGAGGGTCAGACCACGCGACGCCAGAACTTCCTTGATCTCGTTCAGCGACTTGCGGCCCAGATTCGGCGTCTTGAGAAGTTCGTTCTCGGTACGCTGGATCAGGTCGCCGATGTAGTAGATGTTCTCGGCCTTCAGGCAGTTCGCGGAACGAACCGTCAACTCGAGATCGTCGACCGGGCGCAGCAGAATCGGATCGATCTGCGGTGCGCGCGACGGCGCTTCCGCCGCTGCTTCGGTACCTTCCAGCGCCGCGAACACCGACAGCTGATCAACCAGAATGCGGGCCGATTGACGGATCGCTTCTTCCGGCGAAATCACACCGTTGGTTTCGATGTTCATCACGAGCTTGTCGAGGTCGGTGCGCTGCTCGACGCGAGCGCTTTCAACCGCGTAGCTGACGCGACGAACCGGCGAGAACGATGCGTCCAGCACGATACGGCCGATGATCTTGGCCGACTCTTCGCCGTAACGACGCACATTGCCCGGCACATAGCCACGGCCCTTTTCGACCTTGATCTGCACGTCGAGCTTGCCGCCCTTCGACAGATGCGCAATCACGTGATCCGGGTTGATGACTTCGCAATCGTGTGCGAGTTCGATATCGCCGGCAGTGACTACACCTTCGCCTTCCTTGCGCAGCGTAACTGTCACTTCGTCACGGTTGTGCAGCTTGAAGACGACACCCTTCAGGTTCAACAACAGGTTGACCACATCCTCTTGCACACCGTCGAGCGTCGAATACTCATGCACGACGCCTGCGATCGTCACTTCGGTCGGCGCGTAGCCCACCATCGACGACAACAGCACGCGCCGAAGCGCGTTACCCAAGGTGTGGCCATAACCGCGTTCAAACGGTTCCATGACCACTTTCGCGTGGCTCTCGCCAAGCGACTCAACTGCGATGATCTTGGGCTTCAACAAACTGGTTTGCATAGGTTTTCCTTTTCAATACCCTCGGCTCGTTACACCGATAAGGCTGACCGGTCACAACCTGAAAATAAACAGCCGAGACGCCCCCTTGCGCAACGCAATCGGGGTGCCCCGGCCATCAATCCGATTACCGCGAATACAATTCGACGATCAGGCTTTCGTTGATATCGCCAGCGATGTCGCTGCGTTCCGGCTTCTGCTTGAAGGTACCTTCGAACTTCTTCGCGTCGACCGCGACCCAGCTCGGCATGCCACCTTGTTCAGCGAGCGACAAAGCTTCGATGATACGAGCCTGCTTGCGCTTCTGTTCGCGCACGGCGACGACGTCGCCAGCCTTGACTTGCATCGACGGGATGTTCGACACGACGCCGTTCACCGTGATCGCCTTGTGGCCCACGAGCTGACGTGCTTCAGCGCGCGTCGAGCCGAAGCCCATGCGATACACGACGTTGTCGAGACGCGACTCAAGCAGTTGCAGCAGGTTTTCACCCGTGTTGCCCTTCAGGCGGTCTGCTTCTGCGAAGTAGCGACGGAACTGGCGCTCGAGGACACCGTAGATACGCTTCACTTTTTGCTTTTCGCGCAGCTGCGTGCCATAGTCGGACGTACGTGCGCCCGAGGTACGGCCGTGCTGGCCCGGCTTGCTGTCAAGCTTGCACTTGTCAGCGAGCGAACGACGGGCGCTCTTCAGGAAGAGGTCAGTGCCTTCACGGCGGGACAGCTTGGCCTTGGGGCCGATATAACGTGCCACGTTGATTCCTTCTGTGATTGATCACGCGAATGCTTCCACTCGCGCTAGTCCGAACCCTTTGGGTCGAACGGTGGGCTTAGTCAATTCAATAACGCACGCAGCCCGCCGCCGCGCAAGGCGGCAACAGGCGCGCTCGCAAAACTAGCGTCTTAGATGCGGCGACGCTTCGGCGGACGGCAGCCGTTGTGCGGGACCGGCGTCACGTCGGAGATCGCGGTGATCTTGATGCCAAGACCATGCAGCGCGCGCACCGCCGATTCACGGCCAGGACCGGGGCCCTTGATCCGCACTTCGAGGTTCTTCACGCCGTATTCCATCGCCACGCGGCCAGCCGATTCAGCTGCGACCTGAGCTGCAAACGGGGTCGACTTACGCGAACCCTTGAAGCCCTGACCACCCGACGTTGCCCAGGCAAGCGCGTTGCCTTGACGGTCAGTGATCGTGATGATGGTGTTGTTGAACGACGCGTGAACGTGAACCACGCCCTCGGCGACGTTCTTCTTGACCTTCTTGCGAACGCGTTGCGCCGCGGAGTTGTTCGAAGCCTTAGCCATTACGTTTTCCTGTAACTGTCAGTTCCGCTTACTTCTTCAGCGATTGCGCTGCACGACGCGGACCCTTGCGCGTACGGGCATTCGTACGCGTACGCTGGCCGCGCAGGGGAAGCCCCTTACGATGCCGCACACCACGATAGCAGCCGAGATCCATCAGGCGCTTGATGTTCATCGTCGTTTCACGACGCAGATCGCCTTCAACGATGAACTTGCCGACTTCTTCACGCAGCTTTTCGAGGTCTGCGTCAGTCAGGTCTTTGACCTTCTTCGAAAATGCAACACCAGCAGCGACGCAAATGTCGCGCGAGCGCGTGCGACCGATACCGTAAATAGCCGTCAGGCCGATTTCAGTATGCTGGTGATTCGGGATGTTAACCCCTGCGATACGAGCCATTGTTTTTCCTCAAACAAAAAGCGCAAGCAAAAGCGCGGCGTTCAGCCTTGACGCTGTTTGTGGCGCGGATCAGAGCTGCAAATCACGCGCACAACGCCTTTGCGCTTGATGATCTTGCAATTGCGGCAAATGCGCTTAACCGATGCCATCACTTTCATGATATTACCCTTTTTTCAAATCACTTCGCCCGGAACACGATCCGCGCACGCGACAGATCGTAAGGCGTCAATTCAACCGTCACCTTGTCGCCCGGCAGAATCCGGATGTAGTGCATCCGCATCTTGCCGGATATGTGTCCCAACACGACATGGCCGTTTTCCAGCTTCACCCTGAAGGTAGCGTTAGGCAGGTTCTCGATTACTTCGCCCTGCATCTGGATAACATCGTCTTTGGCCATAAGTCCTTTCAACGCATCGGGACGCCGCCGCCTTTGAAATTAGCTTTCTTCAGCAGCGATTCATACTGTTGCGACATAACGTACGACTGCACCTGCGCCATGAAATCCATTGTGACGACGACAATGATCAGCAGCGACGTTCCACCAAAATAAAACGGCACGTTCCAGCGCAGCACCAGAAATTCGGGCAGCAGGCAAACGAACACGATGTAGATCGCACCGGCCAGCGTCAAACGCGTAAGGATGCGGTCGATATATCGCGCCGTCTGATCGCCCGGGCGAATGCCTGGGACGAAAGCGCCGCTCTTTTTCAGGTTGTCGGCCGTTTCCCTGCTGTTGAACACCAGTGCGGTGTAGAAAAAGCAGAAGAAGACGATCGCCAACGCGTACAGCAACACGTACACGGGTTGACCGGGCTTCAGGGCTTCGGCCACGTTGTGCAACGTGTCTGCGAACCAGCTGGTACGCGAACCCGAACTGAACCAGTTCAGGATGGTTGCCGGGAAGAGAATGATCGACGATGCAAAGATCGGCGGAATCACGCCCGACATGTTCAGCTTCAGCGGCAAATGCGAAGACTGGCCGCCGTAAATCTTGTTGCCCACCTGCCGCTTTGCGTAGTTCACAAGAATCTTGCGCTGGCCGCGTTCGATGAACACCACCAGATACGTCACAGCGGCAATCAGCGCGACGACGATAATCGCCGAGATGATACTCATCGAGCCGGTTCGCACCAGTTCAAAGAGACCACCGATTGCATTCGGGAAACCCGCTGCAATACCGCCAAAAATGATGATCGAGATACCGTTGCCAAGCCCGCGCTCCGTGATCTGCTCACCCAGCCACATCAAGAACATCGTGCCAGTCACCAGCGTTACGACCGTCGTCAACCGGAACACCATCCCCGGATCGATCACGAGGCCCGGCTGATTTTCCAGCGCAACCGCGATACCGAACGCCTGGAACGTCGCCAGCACAACCGTGAAGACCCGCGTGTACTGCGTAATCTTCCGCTGACCTGCCTGCCCTTCCTTTTTCAGCGCTTCGAGCTGCGGCGAGACAATCGCCAGCAACTGCATGATGATCGACGCCGAAATGTACGGCATGATCCCCAGCGCGAAAATCGTGAACCGCGAAAGTGCGCCACCCGAGAACATGTTGAACATGCCAAGGATGCCGCCCGACTGGCTCTGGAACAACTTCGCCAGTTGGTCCGGGTCGATACCCGGCACCGGAATATGCGCACCGATGCGGTAGACGACCAGCGCCAGCAGCAGGAATACTGCTCGCCGACGCAGATCGCCAAACTTCGCCGCGCTACGACCGGGTTTTGCGAGACTCGGGCTGTTAGCCAAGTACCTTCTCCGATGCTAGTGCTAGTGACGGCAAATAACTCGCGCGTTACTCGGCAAAAGAGCCACCGGCTGCTTCGATAGCAGCGCGTGCGCTCTTCGTCGCACCCAGACCCTTCACAACGACCTTGCGCTTCAGCTCGCCCGTTGCAATGATCTTGGCGCTGCGGATCAGCTCGCCGACCAGGCCGGCTTGCTTGAGAGCCAGCAGATCGATTTCGTCGACCGGCAGCTTCTCGATATCCGAGAGGCGCACCTCACCGACGAATTCCTTCGTCAGCGAGGTGAAGCCGCGCTTCGGCAGGCGACGTTGCAGCGGCATTTGACCGCCTTCGAAGCCAACCTTGTGAAAGCCGCCCGAACGCGACTTCTGACCCTTGTGACCACGGCCTGCGGTCTTGCCGAGGCCGGAGCCGATGCCGCGACCAACGCGACGCTTTGCGTGCTTCGCGCCTTCAGCCGGCTTCAGGTTATTCAATTCCATTATCAACTCCTTGAGTCCTGGTCAGCCGCTTAGCTGATGACCTTAACGAGGTACGAAACCTTGTTGATCATGCCGCGCACAGCCGGCGTGTCCTGCAACTCGCTAACCGAGTTGAGTCGGCGCAGGCCCAAGCCACGCACCGTTGCACGGTGCGATTCACGGGTGCCGATCAGGCTCTTGACGAGCTGGACCTTGACAGTTTTATCAGACATGGTGTCCACCTTTAGCCCAGAATGTCTTCGACGGACTTGCCACGCTTCGCAGCGATGTCGGCCGGCGTGGACTGCTTGCGCAGACCATCGAGCGTCGCACGAACGAGGTTGTACGGGTTCGTCGAACCGTGGCTCTTTGCCACGACGTTCTGCACGCCCATCACGTCGAACACTGCGCGCATCGGGCCGCCTGCGATCACGCCGGTACCGTCCTTCGCCGGAGCGAGGAGGACCGTCGATGCGCCGTGCTTACCGTGCACTTCGTGTTGCAGGGTACCGTTCTTCAACGGCACCTTGAACATGTTGCGGCGAGCCTGTTCCATCGCCTTCTGGACAGCGACCGGCACTTCCTTCGCCTTGCCCTTGCCCATACCGACGCGGCCATCACCGTCGCCAACCACGGTCAGTGCAGCGAAGCCGAGAATACGGCCACCCTTCACGACCTTGGTCACGCGGTTGACCGAGATCATCTTTTCACGAAGGCCGTCGTCGCGTTCGTCAGCCTGAACTTTAGCTTGCATCTTTGCCATGACGAATTCTTCCCTTAGAACTTGAGTCCGGCTTCGCGCGCCGCATCAGCCAGCGCTTTCACGCGGCCGTGGTAACGGAAACCCGAACGGTCGAAGGCGACGGATTCGATGCCGGCAGCCTTAGCCTTTTCTGCAATGCGCTTGCCGATCAGGGTCGCAGCAGCAACGTTGCCGCCCTTGCCCGACTGATCGGCCAGCTGCGCACGCACTTCGGCTTCGAGCGTCGACGCGCTGGCGAGCACCTTGGTGCCACACGGCGAGAACACTTGCGCATAGATGTGCGTGTTCGTGCGATGCACGGCGAGACGCGCGACCTGCAGCTCAGCGATCTTGATACGCGTCTGACGAGCGCGGCGCAGGCGAGATTGAGTCTTATCCATGATTGCGCACCCTTACTTCTTCTTCGTTTCTTTGAGGATCACAACCTCATCGGCGTAACGCACGCCCTTACCCTTGTAGGGCTCCGGCGGACGGTAGCCGCGCACTTCTGCAGCGACTTGACCGACTTGTTGCTTGTTGATCCCCTTGATCACGATTTCGGTTTGCGACGGGGTTTCTGCCTTGACGCCAGCCGGCATCTGGTGCACCACCGGGTGCGAGAAACCCAGCGACAGATTCAGCTTGTCGCCTTGCGCTTGTGCGCGATAACCAACGCCAACCAGCGTCAGCTTGCGCTCGAAACCCTTCGTCACGCCGTGCACCATGTTCGCAACCAGTGCGCGCATCGTGCCCGACATCGCATTCGCTTCGCGGCTTTGATCGACCGGCTCGAACTTCAGCGTGCCGTTGTCGTTCACCACCTTCACGAGGCTGTTGGCAGCCTGCGAAATCGTACCCAGCGGACCCTTGACAGTGATGCTTTCGCCGCTCAGGGCCACTTCCGCGCCTTGCAACGCGATCGGGCTCTTACCTACTCGAGACATGTTTCTCTCCTTTCGGCCTTAAGCGACGTAGCAGATGACTTCGCCGCCAACGCCCGTTGCACGTGCCTTGCGGTCCGTCATCACGCCCTTCGGCGTCGACACGATTGCCACGCCCAGGCCATTCATCACCACGGGGATGTCGTTACGGCCGCGGTACACACGCAGACCAGGCTTCGAGACGCGTTCGATGCGCTCGATGACCGGACGGCCCGCGTAATACTTCAACACGATGTTCAATTCCGACTTCGCACCTTCGGACTTCACTGCGAAATCGTCGATATAACCTTCGTCCTTCAGGACCTGCGCAATCGCAACCTTGACTTTCGACGAGGGCATAGTCACCGAAACCTTCTCGACCATCTGCGCATTGCGGATTCGAGTCAGCATATCGGCGATAGGATCACTCATGCTCATTTATGTTTCTCCTATTACCAGCTCGCCTTGGTCAGGCCAGGGATCTCGCCGCGGAACGCGATTTCGCGAATCTTGTTACGCGCCAGCCCGAATTTACGGAACGTGCCGCGCGGACGACCGGTAATTGCGCAGCGATTGCGCTTACGGGTCGGGTTAGAGTTGCGCGGCAGTTGTTGCAGTTCCAGACGTGCTGCGTAATGCTCTTCTTCCGACTTGCTCGTATCGCTAATGATTGCCTTCAGTGCAGCACGCTTGGGAGCGTACTTAGCAGCGAGGCGAGCACGCTTCTTTTCACGTTCGATCAGTGCCAGTTTAGCCACGGTAACCTCAGTTTCTGAACGGGAACTTGAAGCTGGCGAGCAGAGCCTTTGCTTCGTCGTCAGTCTTCGCAGTCGTCGTGATGCTGATGTTCAGCCCACGCAGTGCGTCGATCTTGTCGTAGTCGATTTCGGGGAAAATGATCTGCTCTTTCACACCGATGTTGTAGTTGCCGCGACCATCGAACGCCTTGCCCGACACGCCACGGAAATCGCGCACACGGGGGAGCGCGACCGTCACGAAACGGTCCAGGAATTCGTACATTGCCTGGCCACGCAGCGTGACCATTGCACCGATCGGATAGCCCTGACGGATCTTGAAGCCAGCGATTGCCTTGCGTGCCTTCGTGATCACCGGCTTCTGACCAGCGATCTTCGTCAGATCGCCAACCGCGTTTTCGATGATCTTCTTGTCAGCGACGGCTTCGCCAAGGCCCATGTTCAGGGTGATCTTGGTGATGCGCGGCACTTCCATCACGGACTTGTAACCGAACTTCTCGATGAGGCCGGGCACAACCTTCTCTTTGTAAAACTCTTGCAAACGAGCCATTTTTTACTCCGCAGCGTCAGGCGCTCAGCACGGCACCGGTCGTCTTCAGGAAACGGACCTTCTTGTCCCCTTCGACCTTGATACCTACACGCGATGGCTTGCCATTCGCGTCGACCAATGCGACGTTCGAAATTTGCAGCGGCATCGTCTTGGCTTCCACGCCGCCCGTCGTACCCTTCATCGGGTTCGGCTTGACGTGCTTCTTGACGAGGTTGATGCCCTCGACAGTCACGGTCTCACCGTGAACGGCCAGCACTACGCCACGCTTGCCCTTATCTTTGCCGGTGATGACGATAACTTCGTCACCCTTGCGAATCTTGTTCATCGCGACTCCTTACAGCACTTCAGGCGCCAGCGAAACGATCTTCATGAATCGTTCGCTACGCAACTCGCGCGTGACAGGCCCGAAAATACGGGTACCGATCGGTTCGAGCTTGGTGTTGAGCAACACAGCTGCGTTGCCGTCGAACTTGATCAGCGAGCCGTCCTGACGGCGCACGCCCTTGGCGGTGCGAACCACCACGGCGTTGTAGATTTCGCCTTTCTTCACGCGCCCGCGCGGCGTTGCCTCTTTGACAGTCACCTTGATGATGTCGCCAATGCTGGCATAACGACGCTTCGAGCCGCCGAGCACCTTGATGCACATGACTTCACGTGCACCCGTGTTGTCGGCTACTTCAAGCCGAGTTTCGGTCTGGATCATGGTTTATCTTTCCCAACTTAATCCGGTCACACCACCATGGTGCTTCCCGGTCAGTCTTGGTCCCGTCAGCCGATCGGCTGCTTGGGTTAGAACAGCAGCGACGGCAAACGAAACCCGCCATCGCAATCCGGTGAATCCTTCGGCGCAGGCTGGTGCCCGAACCGCTTCCCCCACCAACTTCGCCCGCGACGGGGCTCCCATAAAGAGGGAAGACCGAGATTATATCAAATAATCCCGGCCTTGCAAGCGAAACTTACTGCGATTTCAACTACTTCTACAGCTTTGCGACATTAGATGACGCGAGCAGCCTCGACCAGGCGAGCCACAACCCAAGCCTTCGTCTTCGAAATCGGACGAGTTTCCTGGATTTCAACAAGGTCGCCCTCGTTGTATGTGTTCGAATCGTCATGCGCATGGTACTTCTTCGAGCGCACGACGTACTTGCCGTAGATCGGGTGCTTCACGCGGTGCTCGACCAGCACGGTAACCGTCTTGTCCATCTTGTTGCTGACGACCTTGCCGACCAGCGTCCGCTTGAGCGAGGTTTTTACGCTATCGTTCATTTCTGGTTCGCCTTCTCAGTCAGGACGGTCCGCACACGTGCGATGTCGCGACGGACCTTCTTCAGCTGGCTCGTGTTCGTGAGCTGCTGGGTCGCGAGTTGCATGCGCAGGCCGAATTGCGCCTTCAACAGGTCCGACAGCTCCTTGTTGAGCGCGGCCTGATCTTTCTGGTGAAGTTCGGAAGCCTTCATCATTTGCTCCTTAGGCGCCGAGCTGACGCACGATAAACGTCGTCTTCAGCGGCAGCTTCGCTGCAGCCAGACGGAACGCTTCGCGCGCCAGTTCTTCGGTTACGCCGTCCATTTCGTACAGCATCTTGCCCGGTTGAATCTCAGCGACGTAGTACTCCGGGTTACCCTTACCGTTACCCATACGCACTTCCGCCGGCTTGGTCGAGATCGGCTTGTCCGGGAAGATCCGGATCCAGATGCGGCCACCGCGCTTGATGTGACGCGTCATTGCACGACGCGCCGCTTCAATCTGGCGCGCGGTCAGACGGCCACGACCGACAGCCTTCAGGCCGAACTCACCGAACGACACCGCGTTGCCGCGGGTAGCAACGCCGGTGTTACGACCTTTCTGCTCTTTGCGATACTTTCTGCGTTTCGGTTGCAGCATCGTTATTCTCCAGTCTTCCCGTCGCCGCCGGCACCGCCAGTACGACGAGGAGCGCCACGGCGTGCACCTGCCGGGCCACCACCTTCACCATCACGACGCGGACGGCGATCGCCACCCGGACGTGCGTTGCGGCGCGGACGCTTTTCTTCGGCGACTTCTTCGACCACCGGTGCGTCGTTGCGGCCGAGCGTGTCGCCCTTGTAGACCCACACCTTCACGCCGATGATGCCGTACGTCGTCTTTGCTTCCGAAGTTGCGTAGTCGATATCAGCACGCAGCGTATGAAGCGGCACGCGACCTTCGCGATACCATTCCGTACGAGCGATTTCGATACCGTTCAGACGGCCGGCGCTCATGATCTTGATGCCTTGAGCACCCAGACGCATCGCGTTCTGCATCGCACGCTTCATCGCGCGGCGGAACATGATCCGGCGCTCGAGCTGCTGCGTGATCGAATCAGCGATCAGTTGCGCGTCGGTTTCCGGCTTGCGGATTTCTTCGATGTTGACGTGAACCGGAACGCCCATGCGCTTTTGCAGCTCGGACTTCAGCAGTTCGATGTCTTCACCCTTCTTGCCGATCACGACACCCGGACGCGAGCTGAAAATCGTGATACGCGCGTTCTTTGCAGGACGCTCGATCACAACGCGGCCGACGGACGCGTTCTTCAGCTTCTTCTTCAGGTATTCACGAACACCGATGTCTTCCTGCAACATCGCCGCGAAATTGTTGTTGTTCGCGTACCAACGCGAAGCCCAATTGCGGCTGACGGCCAAACGGAAGCCAGTCGGATGAATTTTCTGTCCCATCGTATGACTCCTTAATTCCCGACCGTCACAGTGATGTGACAGGATTGCTTCTCGATGCGGTTACCGCGGCCTTTAGCGCGCGCGGTGAAACGCTTCAGCGACGCTGCCTTGTCGACGTAGATGCTCTTGATCTTGAGCTCGTCGATATCAGCACCTTCGTTGTGCTCCGCATTCGCGATCGCCGACAGCACGACCTTTTTCACGATTCCCGCAGCCTTCTTCGGCGAGAACGTCAGAACGTTCAGCGCCTTGTCGACCGGCAAACCGCGGATCTGGTCAGCCACAAGGCGCGTTTTCTGCGCCGAGATGCGGGCACCGCGATGAATTGCTTTCACTTCCATCTTGATTGCCCCTTATTTCTTGGCCTTCTTGTCGGCCGCGTGACCCTTGAACGTACGGGTCAGTGCGAACTCGCCAAGCTTGTGGCCGACCATGTTCTCCGTGACATACACCGGAACGTGTTGACGGCCGTTGTGAACGGCGATCGTCAGACCGATGAAGTCCGGCAGGATCGTCGAGCGACGCGACCATGTCTTGATCGGTTTCTTGTCACGCGATGCTGCAGCCGCCTCAACCTTCTTCAGCAAATGGGCGTCGCAGAACGGACCTTTCTTAATAGAACGTGCCATTGCCTACTCCTTAACGCTTGTGACGGCGCTGGACGATCATGCTCGTCGTGCGCTTGTTGCTGCGGGTGCGATAGCCCTTCGTCGGCGTGCCCCATGGGCTCACCGGATCGCGGCCAGCCGCAGTCTTGCCTTCGCCACCACCATGCGGGTGGTCGACCGGGTTCATTGCAACGCCACGCACCGTCGGGCGGATACCGCGCCAGCGGTTCGCGCCAGCCTTACCGATTTGACGGAGGCTGTGCTCTTCGTTGCCGACTTCACCGATCGTCGCGCGACATTCAACGTGCACGCGGCGGATTTCGCCCGAACGCAGACGAACCTGCGCGTAGACGCCTTCGCGAGCCAGCAGCATTGCCGACGTACCAGCCGAACGCGCCATTTGCGCGCCCTTGCCTGGCAGCATTTCGATGCAGTGAATTGTCGTACCGACCGGAATGTTGCGGATCGGCAGCGTGTTACCTGCGCGGATCGGAGCTTCCGAACCCGACATCAGCTGCTGACCGACGGTGACACCCTTCGGAGCGATGATGTAGCGGCGCTCGCCGTCTGCGTACAGAACCAGCGCGATGTTCGCGCTACGGTTCGGGTCGTACTCGAGACGTTCGACCTTGGCCGGAATACCATCCTTCGTGCGACGGAAGTCGACGACACGATAATGATGCTTGTGACCACCACCCTTATGACGCGTGGTGATGTGACCGTTGTTGTTACGGCCGGCGGTCGAGGATTGCGTGTCGAGCAGCGCTGCGAACGGCTTACCCTTGTGCAGTTCCTTGTTGACCACCTTGACCATCGCGCGGCGACCCGGCGAAGTCGGCTTAACTTTCACGATTGCCATGATTACTTGGCCTCCGCTTCAAAGTTGATTTCCTGGCCGGGCTTCAGGCAGACGTACGCCTTCTTCACGTCCTTGCGCTTGCCCATGAAGCGACCAAAGCGCTTGGCTTTGCCCTTCGCGACCAGCACGTTGACGGAATCGACTTCCACCTTGAACAGCAGCTCGACTGCAGCTTTCACTTCCTGCTTCGTGGCATCCGGCGCGACTTCGAACACAACCTGCTCGTTCTTGTCGGCAACCAGCGTCGCCTTTTCGGAGACCACCGGCGCGAGCAGGACCTGCATCAAACGATGATCGTTCTTGCGAATCTCGCTCATGACAGCAACTCCTCGATCTGGGCGACCGCAGCCTTCGTGATCAGGACCTTCTTGAAGTAGATCAGCGACAGCGGGTCGGCGTAACGCGGTTCGACAACTGCCACGTGGGCGAGGTTGCGCGACGCGAGGTACAGGTTTTCGTCAACCGTGTCAGTAATGACCAGCACGGAGTCGAGACCCATCGCCTTGAATTTTTCGGCCAGCAGCTTCGTCTTCGGCGCTTCGAGCGTCAGCTCGTCGACCACCGAAATGCGGCCTTCGCGGGCCAGCTGCGAGAAGATCGAGCAGAGGCCTGCGCGATGCATCTTCTTGTTGACCTTGTGCGAAAAGTTTTCTTCCGGCGAATTCGGGAAGATCCGGCCACCGCCGCGCCACAGCGGGCTCGACGACATACCGGCACGGGCACGGCCCGTACCCTTCTGGCGCCACGGCTTCTTGGTCGTGTGCTTGACCTGCTCACGATCCTTCTGCGCGCGGTTGCCGCTACGGGCATTCGCCTGGTACGCAACCACCACCTGGTGAATCAGGGCTTCGTTGTAATCGCGGCCGAACACGACGTCCGACGCGCTAACGCCTGCACCTTCCTGACCATTGGCATTCAGGAGCTTAAGTTCCATTATTTCGCTCCTTTCACGGCACGCGTCTTCACGGCCGGCGTAACGAATACCTTGCCACCCTTCGCACCCGGAACGGCGCCCTTGACCAGCAGCAGCTTGCGGTCAGCGTCGATACGAGCGATTTCGAGGTTTTGCACCGTTACTTTCTCGTCGCCCATGTGACCGGTCATGCGCTTACCCGGGAAAACACGACCCGGATCCTGCGCCATACCGATCGAGCCCGGCACGTTGTGCGAGCGCGAGTTACCGTGCGATGCACGGCCAGATGAGAAGTTGTAACGCTTGATGGTACCGGCGTAGCCCTTACCGATCGACACGCCTTGCACGTCGACCTTCTGGCCCACTTCGAACAGCTCGGGACCAACCACGGTGCCGTTCGACAGCTCAGCAGCCTTAGCGGCATCGATCTGGAATTCTTTGAGGATTTCACCGGCTTGAACGCCGGCTTTGGCGAGATGACCTGCCAACGGCTTCGTCACGCGCGATGCGCGGCGCGTACCGAAGGTAACCTGCACGGCCGTGTAGCCGTCGGTTTCAACAGTCTTGATCTGCGTCACGCGGTTGTCGGACACGTCCAGCACGGTGACGGGAATCGAATCCCCTTCAGCCGTGAAGATACGGGTCATGCCAACCTTGCGACCTACGAGTCCAAGGCTCATCGTTTTCTCCATTCCCGACTGCGATTGGTCGGGGCTAATTTACAAAATGCCGGCGCCGTTTCGGGCATGAAACCATGCTGCAGCACGCCGGCTTTTTTACGCAAATGCGCGAAAAGCTCACTAGTATAGCGAGCCTTTTCGTTTTCCGCAAGCAATCAATGACTTAGCGCTGCCCGGCTTGCCGGACAAGGGCTAGAAGCCTTACTGCAGCTTGATTTCAACGTCCACGCCAGCCGGCAGATCCAGCTTCATCAGCGCGTCAACGGTCTTGTCCGTCGGATCAACGATGTCCATCAGACGCTGGTGCGTGCGGATTTCGAGCTGGTCGCGCGACGTCTTGTTGACGTGCGGCGAACGCAGGATGTCGAAGCGTTGAATGCGGGTCGGCAGGGGCACCGGACCACGAACGATTGCGCCAGTCCGCTTTGCCGTGTCGACGATTTCAGCTGCCGATTGATCGATCAGGCGATAGTCGAAAGCCTTCAGGCGAATGCGGATTTTCTGGTTCTGCATGATGAATTCCTAAAAAAAGAGCGAGGCGATCTTGCACCGCCGATTAGAAAAAGAACGTAGGCCCGGACGCTCGCGGAGAGCGAGTGCCCGGACCCGGGCACTGCATACTTCTACAGCAATCCTCGATTTTACTCGATGATCTTTGCGACGACACCAGCGCCGACCGTACGGCCACCTTCGCGGATTGCGAAGCGCAGGCCCT
>ABYL01000156.1 GCA_000173575.1 Burkholderia sp. H160
CGCGCGCGCGATCGTGCGCGGCCTCCTGCAGGGCGACGTGCGCGGCGCGCTGACCGGCCATCCGGCCTACCTCGACGTGAGCCGTGAGCTGCTGCTCGACGACGCGATCCTGAGACTGCCCGCCGAGCGCTTCATGCTCGAACTGCCTTCATCGCTCGAAGTCGACGACGCGTTGATCGCGCGTATCGTGTATCTGCATGGCCGCCGCTACCGCTTCGCGCTCGACGACGTCACGCAGCCCAACGAGATTTTCGCGAAGCTGCTGCCGTACGCCGAAGTCGTCAAGATCGACGTCACGCGCGCGCCGCGTGCGCTGCTGCCGAAGCTCGCGAGCGTGCTGAAGTCGGCGGGCAAGCTGCTGCTCGCATCGGGTGTCGATGCGCAGGCCGACTTTGAAACGGTGCATGAGCTCGGCTTCGACCGCTTCCAGGGCTACTACTTCGCGCGTGCGCAAAGCTCGGCGACACGCCGTGTCAGCGCGCCGCGCCACGCGCTGCTCAATCTGCTGCAACTGCTCGCGGGCGACCCGACGGTCGCGCAGCTCGAAGCCGAGCTGAAGCTGAACCCGGTGCTCGTCATGCATCTGATGAAGCTCGCGAATTCGAGCGGCCTCGCGGTCGGCCACAAAGTGACGACGCTGCGTGACGCGATCAATGCAACCGGCACCGACCGCATCGCGCGCTGGACGCAATTGCTGCTCTACGCCGACGGCCGCAAGGTCGCGCTCGAGGACGATCCGCTGCTGCAGCTCGCGGCCGCGCGTGCGCGCTTCATGGAGCTCGCGATCGAGCGCATGCCCGAGGCGGGCCGCCATGAAGCCGACGCGGCATTCCTGACCGGTGTTTTTTCATTCGTCGATGCGGTGTTCGGCGGCTCGCTCGAAAAAACGCTGAACATCCTGACGCTGGCACGGCCGATCCAGGCCGCGATCCTGCACCGCGAGGGCACGCTCGGTGTGCTGCTGAGCGCGGTCGAAGCGCTCGAATGCGGCGCATGGGAGCGCGTTGCGACGCTCTGCGAGCGTCTTGCGCCGTTGAGCGTGGAAGAAGTCGCGCACATGGGCCTCGCGGCCGGCGCATGGGCCGGCGTCGCGGATCGCAGCGCGGAAGGGCTGGAGCGGATCGAGGACTGACTGGTTTTCGGGCAGACACGAAAAGGAGGAAAGTGAAGCAGGGTGATCAACGATCACGCCAGGTCTTCACATCGTCTCCATTTCCCGCATCTGCCCCTGGCCGAAAAAACGTCCTAACTCCTGCGCCAGTTCGTTGAGCACGCTCATCTCCTTCTGCGAGATGCGGCGCGCCTCCTGGGTATGCGACCAGTCGCCGTAGAGTAGCGCGACGGTCTGATCGGTTTCGTCGAGGACCGGCAGCAGCACGAACGCACGCGCGTCGTCGAACGCGCGGCGGAACCACTCGGGCAACCGCGCCACCATCTTCGGATCGCGCGCATTCTCTATGAAAATGCCCACCGAGTTCGCGATCGCGAGATGAAACACGTCGGGCTCGAACGCGGTGTTGAACGTGAGCCGCGGCAGCGCCGCGTCGATCTTCGGCCCGAGGCCAAGACGCGCCCTGAAGGTGCCGTTGCTGTGCTTGACGAACACCACGACGCGCGCGAAGCCGAGGCCCGCGAGCACGGTCTCCGCGGCCATCGCGAGCGCCGGTGCGAGCGGGCTGCCTTCGGGCAGGCCGCGCAGATCCTCCACGCCGACCGCGATGCGCGCCTCGGGCGTGAGCGCCTCGCGCGCGATCGCATCGGCATTCGCGCGCAGCTCGACGATTTCCGCCATCACGCCGTCGCCGCCTTCCTCGCGCGCCAGCGCGATGCTCATCTGCAGCAACACCTCGGGGTCCGTGTTCAACGCACCGCTGTACTCGTGCGCGAGCTCGCTGATGCGTGCCTCGCGTTCCCCGTCGGGCATGTTCTGCTGCGTGAGCACGTCGGCGACCGCGGTCGAGTAATTGGTGATCGCGCGCAGCCACTGTACCTGGCGCGGTTGCGTCACGTCCTGCGGATCGAACTCGCCCATGCCCGAGCGGATCGTGTCGGGCAGGCGCCAGCGCACCGCGGCTTCGGCGCCGATTTCATCGAACGTGACGCCGAGCACGAGCACGCACGCATCGGTTTCGAGCGCGCCACCTTCGATATGGCGGCGAATCTGGTCCCATTCGGCGTCGAGATAGAACACGACGAGCAGCTTGCCGATCTGCCGCATCAGCGTGCAGACCACCGCTTCCTCACCGGCGCGCAGGTCGCCGCGCTCGGTCAGCTTGCGTGCGACGCAGCCCGACAGCAGCGTGCGGTTCAGTTCGAGTTTCGCGTCGATGCGGCGCGGCGCGCTTTGATGAAAGTGATCGACGATCTTCAGACCGACGACCAGATGGCCGACCGCGTCCATGCCAAGCACCATCAGCGCGCGCGACACTGTCGTGATGTTGCCGCCGAATGCCATGTACATCGCCGAGTTCGCGAGCCGCAGCACCTTCTGCGTGAGCGCAAAGTCCGACAGCACCACCTGCACGAGGCCGGTGAAGTCCAGGTCGTCGTTGTTGACCGCTGCCATGGTGGTGCGCAGCGATTGCGACAGCATCGGAAAATCGCCGCGCTCGCTCATTCGCGTCCAGAGCCGGTCGAGCACTGCCGCCTTTACCATGTGAGTCCCGCAAAAGCCATACGTGTTCCAGTGAATGCCATGCCGGTCGTGAGCCGGCTTGTTCCGCTTCCGGGGCGCCGCGTCTGCATCGCCCGTTACGCGCTGTGCAACTCGAGCTCGCGCGATTCGAATCGCTGCGCGAGTTCTTCGGACGGCAGCGCCTTGCAGACGAGCCAGCCCTGAATGTGATCGCAGCCCATCTCTGTGAGCAGCGTGCGTTGATCTTCCGTTTCGACGCCCTCGGCAACCAGTTCGAGATCGAGCGTCTGCGCAAGGCCGACGACGGCGCTAACGATTGCCTGATCGTTTCGCGAGGTTAGCAGATTCTCGACGAAACTCCGGTCGATCTTCAGCTTCGCCAGCGGAAAACGTTGCAGGTACGCAAGGCTCGAATAGCCGGTGCCGAAGTCGTCGACGGCGAAGCGGATGCCCATCCCGGTCAGGTCTTCGAGCAACCCCTTCGCGTGCGCCGGGTCATGCATCAGCAGACTCTCGGTGATCTCGAAGACGACGCGGCGCGGGTCGATGCCGGTCAGCTCGATCGCCTCGCGCACGGAATCCTTGAAGCGCGGGTCGCGGAACTGCTGCGGCGATACGTTGACGGCTACGTACTGCAGCGGGATGCCCTTCGCGTCCCACTGGATCAGTTGCATGCACGCGACCTTCAGCACCCAGTTGCCGAGGAAGTTGATGAGCCCGATCGACTCGGCGAGCGGAATGAACATCGACGGCGGGACGAGGCCGTGCAGCGGGTGCGCCCAGCGGATCAAGGCCTCGACACCGACCACGCCCCTCGTGCGGCTGCTCGTGATCGGCTGGAAGTGTAGCGAAAATTCGCCGTTGCGTACGCCGTCGTAGAGGTCAGCCTCGAGCTTCAGGCGCTCGGCGTCGGCCGGGTTGTCGTCGGGCACGTAGAACGCGAGGGTGTTGCCGCCCGCGGCCTTCGCCTGCAACAGCGCGTGATCGGCCCAGCGCAGCAGGTGCGTGTCTTCACCGGCGGTGTCGTTCGCATGGCGGACGTCCGGGTACAGCGCGATGCCGATGCTCGCCGACAAGTGCACCTGCTGACCCTTGAACACGTAGGGCTGCTGGATCGCGGTCAACAGACGCCGCGCCAGCGCTTCGGCGGCGGCCGCCGCGTCGGTGCGGCTCGCGGCCGGCTTCACGAGGATCGCGAACTCGTCGCTGGCGACGCGCGCGATCGTTTCGTTCGGGCTCGTCATGTTCAACAGGCGCCGCGACGTGTCGCGCAGCATCTCGTCGCCGGCATCGTAGCCGAGCGCACGGTTCACGCGCTGGTAGTCGTCGAGATCGAGCAGCAGCAGCGCGACCGGCGTGCCATGCGCGTCGGCCGCCTGCTGCGCGTCGAGCAACGCGTGCAGCAGACCCGCCTGGTTCGGCAGGCTGGTCAGCCGGTCCAGATGCAGCGCCTGGGTCAGGCGCTCTTCAGTGGCGCGCCACGACGACACGTCGAAGCCGGCGATTGCGTAGCCGTCGACGCCGTCGTGGCTGCTGCGCACGACGCGCAGTTCGACCGTGATCGGATAGGTCAGCGACTTGACGAGTCCGAGCGTCGCCTTCTCGACGTTGCCCGAGGCCGCTGCCTGCCTGAGCAGCGCGTCGAGGCGCGGCACGTCGGCGGGCGCGACCAGATCGTGCAGCGTCGCGGTCTTCAGGTACTCGCGGTGATAGCCGATGAAGCGCAGGCTCGCGTCGGACACGTAGATGAAGCGCAACGCATCGTCGACGTGCGCCAGCAGGTCGACCGCGCCGACCACCTGTTCCAGTGGAGGCGGGCGGTTCGTGCTGTCCGGCCGGTTGTCGTCGTCGCGCCGGCCGAACGCTCGCAGCCGGTCGAGGACCGTGCGAAAGGAGCCCCAGCGGGGCGCGGTGATCGTGTTAGCTTCCATGTTTGTCGCTGGCAACCTGGGTTCGTCCGCGGGCGGGGCTGCTGGTCCGGTGGTCCGGGCGGCAAGGAGATAGCAGGCCGCCCCATCAGAGCAAGATAACGACGGATGGGGGGAAATCTTTAGCGGATCGCGGAGAAAAACATCTGGTAAGGAGGCGCCTGGTGCCCTGACAGGGGCGTTTCGGTTAAAGTGGCGGCGCTTCGCGTCCGTTAATACGGCGAATGCCCATTGTTTCGCGACGGTCATGACGTCGCGCAGCCGAGCCTTTCAAAACCTTGCACCGATGATCCATATTCGAACGCCCCGTCGTCAGGTCCGCCAGACCCCTTCGGCCCGTCTAGCGGGACGTCGAGGTGCGTGACGTTTCCGACGACGCGTCGGCCGGCTCTGCTGGGTACGAACCGCCGGACACTGCCTCGCAGTACGTCTACGTCGGCCGCCAGCCGATTCTCGATCGCAACGGTGCGCTCCACGCGTATGAGCTGCTGTTCCGCGCGGGCACGTACAACTACGCCGAAATCAACGACGACGCGCAGGCCACCGCGCAGGTGGTCGCGCGCACGATCGGCGGAATCGGCGTGCCGGCCGTGCTTGGCCAGCATCGCGGCTTCGTCAATATCGAGCGCGCGCTGCTCTTTAGCGACATCGTCCATCTGATGCCGCCGGATCGCTTCGTGCTCGAAATCCTCGAAACCGTGCGCTACGACGCGACGCTCGCGCGCCGTCTCGCCGAGCTGCGCCGCGCCGGCTTCCAGATCGCGCTCGACGACGTGCACGACCTGTCCGACGAGCTGAGCGCGATGCTGCCGTATACCGACATCGTCAAGGTCGACTTCGTGCAGACGCCGCGCCGCACGCTCGCGAAGCTCGCGGCGGTGCTGCGCGGCCACGGCAAGACGCTGCTCGCCGAGAAGGTCGAGACGCGCGAGGACTTCGCGCTTGCGCATGCGCTCGGCTTCGATCTGTTCCAGGGCTACTTCTTCGCGCGGCCGCAGGTGCTGGCCGCGCCGCGCAACCGCTCGCTGCGCCCGGGGCTGCTGCGGCTGCTTGCGCTCCTGTCGCGCGACGCCGGCATCGTCGAGCTCGAGGCGGAGCTGAAGGTGAATCCGAGCGTGGTCGTGCAACTGCTGCGGCTCGTCAATTCGAGCGCGTTCGGCCTCGGGCGCAACATCGCGTCGCTGCGCGAGGCGATCATCGCGACCGGCACGCGGCAGATCGCGCGCTGGGCGCAACTGCTGCTGTACGCGGATACCGGCGACCTGCCGTGGCGCGCCGATCCGCTCGTGCAACTGGCCGCGACGCGCTCGCGCTTCATGGAGCTTGCCGCGAACTGGCTGCGGCCGGCCGACGGCGAATTCGCCGACGCCGCGTTCATGACCGGCATCTTTTCGCTGGTGCATATCGTGCTCGACAGCACGCCCGACGCGGTGCTCGAAAAGCTCGGTCTCGCGCCGCAGATCCGCGAGGCGATCGTCGCGCGCAAGGGTGAACTGGGCGCGCTGCTGCTGATCGCCGAGGTCGCGGGCGAGGGCGGCGACGCCGCGCCGGTCGCGGCGGCGGCGGGTTTCCATGCACTGACGCCGGATGTGCTGTCGGATCTGAATCTGTCGGCGGCGGCCTGGTTCGGCGCGTATGTGGCGGAGCCGGGCGGTTGATGCATTGAGCATGCGTGCCGCATGCTTTCGATTCGCTTGTGGTCCGTGCGGCGGCCGACGCCGCGTTCGCATCCGTGCTCCAATAGATAGTTCAGCGACGGCCGTTGTGATGCCGGTCGAAGCTGTCTTTGATGGACCGGATCAAACGCGTGCGTTCACGCATGGAGAAGCAGATGAAGACAAAACACATAGCGGCGGCACTGGCCGCCGTCATGGCGTTCGGATTCGCGATGCATTCGCCGCTCACGTCCGCAACACTGAAGCCCGGCGACACGGCGCCGACGTTTACCGCCGAGGCCTCGCTCGGCGGCAAGACCTACACGTATTCGCTGGCCGACGAACTGAAGAAGGGGCCGGTTGTGCTGTACTTCTATCCGGCCGCGTTCACGACGGGCTGCACGATCGAGGCGCACGAGTTCGCCGATGCGGTCGACGAATACAAGAAGTACGGCGCGTCGGTGATCGGCGTGTCGCACGACAACATCGATACGCTGACGAAGTTTTCGGTCAGCGAATGCCGCAGCAAATTCCCGGTCGCGGCCGACGCCGAAGCGAAGGTGATCAGCGCGTATGACGCGGGCATGCCGATGAAGACCGGCATGGCGAATCGCGTGTCCTACGTGATCTCGCCCGACGGCAAGATCATCTACGAGTACACGAGCCTGTCGCCGGAGAAGCATGTCGAGAACACGCTGAACGCGCTCAAGGAGTGGGCGGCCGCGCATAAGGGGCAGTGAAGGGGCCGCGCGCGGCATCGCGTAGCGCTCGTGGCAGGCTAAAACCTTTTACCGGATGAGCTTGCGATGCCGATTCTCGTTGCGTTGATTGCGCTGATCGCGCTGGGGTACGGTGCGGTACGCGCCTTTGATGCGCTGCAGGCCGGTTTCGGGCTGGCGGTGGCGGAAAGCGCGGCCGTACTGGTTGCGTTGCTGATTGCCGGTGCGCTCGCGTACTGGCGGCAGCGGCGCCGCGAAGTCGCGCCGAACCTGCGCGACGGCGACTGGACGCACGAGCTGAAGGGCAGTTGGGGTTCGGTGCGGCTCTCGGCGGCGAGGCGCCTCTGCGAGATTCGCGTCGGCGAGGAGCAGGGCGCGTATATCTTCGCGGATCTGCTCGGCGCCGAAGCACAGGGCCGCGACGCCCAGTCGCGGCTCGCGCTAAAGGTCAAGGACGCACGGCACGGCGAGTGGCTCGTGCCGATGTCGAACGAGCGCATGGCGCGCCGATGGCAGCGGATTTTCTCGCTGGCCATCGAGCAGAAGCTGTGAGCGCCACCGTGGTTCCATCATGACGAGGTCGGCGCCGCGCCACCCGCGCGGCGTGCCTTTCTCGCCTCCCAGCGCACCCGGATGCGATCCATATACAGATAGACGACCGGCGTCGTATAGAGCGTCAGCATCTGGCTGACGATCAGCCCGCCGACGATCGAAATACCGAGCGGCGCGCGCATCTCCGCGCCTTCACCGCCGCCGAACGCGAGCGGCAGCGCGCCGAGCAGCGCGGCGAACGTGGTCATCATGATCGGGCGGAAGCGCAGCAGACAGGCCTGATAGATCGCGTCGCGCGACGACATCCCCTGGCGAGACGCCTCGATCGCGAAGTCCACCATCAGGATCGCGTTCTTCTTCACGATGCCGATCAGGAGAATCACGCCGATCAGCGCGATGATGCTGAACTCGGTGTTGAACAGCAGCAGCGCGAGCAGCGCGCCGACGCCCGCGGACGGCAGCGTCGACAGGATCGTCAGCGGGTGGATGTAGCTCTCGTACAGGATGCCGAGCACGATATATACGGCTGCGAGCGCGGCGAGGATCAGGATCGGCTGATCGGACATCGACTGCTGGAACGCCTGCGCGGTGCCCTGGAAGCTGCCGTGAATCGTGGCCGGCATGCCGATCTGGGCCATCGTGTCGTAGATGGCCTGGGTGGCGGTGGACAGCGACACGCCCGGCGGCAGGTTGAACGAGATCGTCGACGCGACGAACTGGCTCTGGTGATTGACCGACAGCGGCGTGGTACCCGGCCCGAAGCTCGCGATCGCCGACAGCGGCACCATCGTTTCCTTCGCGATCGACACCGCCGAGCCCGACGACGCGCTCGACTTGCCGCTCGCCGCGATCGAGTTGATCGCCTGATTGCGCGCGGAGTCGGCCGCGATGCTGGCCGCGCTCGTCGCGGTGGTGGCCGCGGTGCCGCCGGTTGCCGCGCTGGTCGTGGCCGTTTCTTTGGCCGTCACGGTGCCCGCAGGCGCATTGGTGGTCTGCGCGCCGCTCGCGCTGCCGCCCGAGGTGCTGATGAAAATCTGCTTCAGCATCTCCGGGCTTTGCCAGTAGCGCGGCGCGACTTCCATCACGACGTGATACTGGTTCAGCGGGTTGTAGATGGTCGACACCTGGCGCTGGCCGAACGCATCGTACAGTGTGTTGTCGATCTGTGCGGGCTTGATGCCGAGGCGGGATGCCGTGGCGCGGTCGATCGTCACCATCGCTTCGAGACCGCCTTGCTGCTGGTCGGAGTTGACGTCCGCGAGTTCCTTGCGCGCCTGCAGGGCCTCAGTGAGCTTCGGCCCCCACTTGTACAGATCGGGCGTCGAGTCGGCGAGCAGCGTGAACTGATACTGCGCGTTCGATTGCCGGCCGCCCACGCGGATATCCTGCACCGCCTGCAGGAACGTGCGCGCGCCGGCCACGTCGCCGAGCGGCGCGCGCAGCTGCTGGATCACCTGGTCGGCGGACAGCTTGCGTTCGCTCTTCGGCTTCAGCGACACGAACATGAAGCCCGAGTTGGTCTGCCGGCCGCCGGTGAAGCCGACCACGCTGTCGACCGCCGGATTCCTGCCGACGATGTCCATCATCTCCGCGAACTTGAGCTTCATTGACTGGAACGACGTGGACTGGTCGGCCTGGATGCCGCCGATCATGCGCCCGGTGTCCTGCTGCGGGAAGAAGCCCTTCGGCACGACGATATAAAGCGCGACGTTCAGCGCGATGGTCAGCAGCAGAACGATGACGATCGGCAGCGGATGACGCAGCGCCCAGCCGAGCGTGCGCTCGTAGCCGCTTTGCATCGACGTGAAGCCGCGTTCGAGCCAGCGGCCGAAGCGGTTTTCTTTGACCTTTTCGTGCGGCTCGCGCAAGAGACGCGAGCACATCATCGGCGTAAGGGTCAGCGATACGACCAGCGACACCGCGATCGCGAGCGACAGCGTCAGCGCGAACTCGCGGAACAGCCGCCCGACGATGCCGCCCATCAACAGGATCGGCAGGAACACGGCGACCAGCGAGATGCTGATCGACATCACCGTGAAGCCGACCTCGCGCGCGCCGAGAAACGCGGCCTTCATGCGGGGCACGCCGTCTTCGATGTGCCGCGAGATGTTTTCGAGCACGACGATCGCGTCGTCGACGACGAAGCCGGTCGCGATGGTCAGCGCCATCAGCGACAGATTGTCGATCGAGAAGCCCATCAGGTACATCGCGCCGAACGTGCCGATGATCGAGATCGGTACGGCCACGCTCGGAATCAGCGTCGCGCGGAAGTTGCGCAGGAACAGGAACACGACCATCACGACCAGCGCAACCGCGATCACGAGCGTGCGCCCGGTATCCTTCAGCGATGCGCGGATGGTCGTGGAGCGGTCCGAGGTCGGCGTGACATCGACGTCGGCGGGCAGCGACGCGTGCAGTTGCGGCAGCATCGCCTTCACACGGTCGACGGTTTCGATGATGTTCGCGCCCGGCTGCCGGTACAGGATCACGAGCACCGATTGCTGGCCGTTGAAGAGGCCGAGGTTGCGCAGGTCCTCGACCGAATCGACGACCTCGCCCATGTCGGAGAGTTTCACCGGCGCGCCGTTGCGATAAGCGATCACGAGATCCTTGTACTGTGACGCCTTGCTCGCCTGGTCGTTGGTGTACAGCTGCACGCGATTCTCGCCGAACTCGATCGCGCCTTTCGGGCTGTTCGCGTTGGCCGAGGCAAGCGCCGCGCGCACGTCCTCGAGGCCGATGCCGTAATGCGACAGCGCATGCGGCAGCAGTTCGACGCGCACGGCCGGATTCGCCGACCCACTGACGTCCACTTCGCCGACCCCCTGCACCTGCGACAGCGATTGCTGCAGCACCGTGGCGGCCGAATCGTAGAGCTGGCCGGCCGTGAGCGTCCTCGAGGTCAGCGCGAGAATGAGGATCGGCGCGTCGGCCGGGTTGACCTTGTGGTAGGTCGGGTTGCTGCGCAGGCTCGTGGGCAGGTCGGCGCGCGCCGCGTTGATGGCCGCCTGCACGTCGCGCGCGGCGCCGTCGATATCGCGGTTCAGGCCGAACTGCAGCGTAATGCGCGTCGAGCCGACCGAGCTTTGCGACGTCATCTCGGTGACATCGGCAATCGAGCCCAGATGCCGTTCCAGCGGGCTCGCGACGCTCGTCGCGACGGTCTCCGGGCTGCCGCCCGGCAGCGTCGCCTGAACCGAAATGGTCGGGAAGTCGACCTGCGGCAGCGGCGCTACCGGCAGCTTCGTGAACGCGAAGATGCCCGACAGCGCGATGCCGATCGCCAGCAGCGTCGTGGCGACCGGGCGCGAAATAAACGGACGCGACAGGTTCATCGCTTAGTTCCCTGCATCGGTGGCGGGCGGCGTGGCGCTACCGGACGAATCGCCGCGGTGAAAGCGCTCGCGCAGCCGGCGGCCGAGCGAATCGAACGCGAGGTAGATCACCGGCGTCGTGAACAGCGTCAGCAACTGGCTCACGATCAGACCGCCGGCGATCGCGATACCGAGCGGGCGGCGCAACTCTGAGCCCGCGCCGGTGCCGAGCATCAGCGGCAGCGCGCCGAGCAGCGCGGCGAGCGTGGTCATCAGGATCGGCCGGAAGCGCAGCAGACACGCCTGGTAGATCGCCTCGCGCGGCGGCTTGCCTTCCTCGCGTTCCGCGTAGAGCGCGAAGTCGATCATCATGATCGCGTTCTTCTTCACGATACCGATCAGCAGCACGATGCCGATGATGCCGATGATGTCGAGATCGTGGCCGGTGATCAGCAGCGCGAGCAGCGCGCCGACGCCGGCCGACGGCAGCGTCGACAGAATCGTGATCGGATGGATGAAGCTCTCGTACAGCACGCCGAGCACGATGTACATCGTGACGATCGCCGCGAGAATCAGGAACAGCGTGTTCGCGAGCGATGCCTGGAACGCGAGCGCCGCGCCCTGGAAGCGCGTCTGGAACGACGCGGGCAGACCGATGTCCTTCTCGGCCTGCTGGATCGCCTGCACGGCCGCGCCGAGCGACGAACCCGGCGCGAGGTTGAATGACACCGTGGTGGCCGGGAACTGGCTCAGGTGCGTGACGAGCAGCGGTGCCGGTCGTTCGATGAACTTCGCGATCGACGACAGCGGCACCTGGCCGCCCGAGGACGTGGAGGAGGGCAGGTAGATCGAGTTCAGCGAGCCGATGTAGTGCTGCATCGTCGGCTGCGCTTCGAGAATCACGCGGTACTGGTTCGACTGCGTGAAGATCGTCGAAATGATGCGCTGGCCGAACGCGTCGTACAGCGCGCTGTCGATCGTGGCCGGTGTGATGCCGAAACGCGCGGCGGTCGCGCGGTCGATCTCGATGAACACCGAGCGGCCGTTGTCCTGCAGATCGGTGGCGGCGTCCGCGAGCTCGGGCGACTGCTTCAACCGGTCGACCAGTTTCGGCACCCACGTCGTGAATTCGCTGATGTTCGGATCGGTCAGCATGAACTGGTACTGCGTCGGGCTCACGGTCGAGTCGATCGTCAGATCCTGCACCGGCTGCATGTACAGCGACGCGCCCGGAATGTGCGCGACGTCCTTCTGCAACTGGCGGATCACGTCGCTCGCGGTGTTGCTGCGGTCGTCGCGCGGCTTCAGGTTGATCAGCATGCGGCCGCTGTTCAGCGTGATGTTGTTGCCGTCCACGCCGATGAACGAGGTCAGGCTTTCGACGTCCGGGTTCTTCAGAATCTGATCGGCGAGCGTCTGCTGACGCTCGGCCATCGACGTGAACGATACCGACTGCGGCATCTGCGTGATCGCCTGGATCACGCCGGTGTCCTGCACCGGGAAGAAGCCCTTCGGCACGAACACGTAGAGCAGGCCGGTCAGCACGAGCGTGAGTACCGCGACGACCAACGTCGAGCGCTGGCGGTTCAGCACCCACGTAAGCGCGACCGCATAACGCGCGATCACCCAGTCGATGAAGCGGTGCGCCTTCGCTTCGAAGCGCTGACTGTCGTGCGGCGGCGTATGGCGCAGAAGCTTCGCGCACATCATCGGCACGAGCGTCAGCGACACCACAGCCGAAATGACGATCGTGACGGCGAGCGTGATCGCGAATTCGTGGAACAGACGCCCGACCACGTCGCCCATGAAGAGCAGCGGGATCAGCACCGCGATCAACGAGACCGTCAGCGAAATGATCGTGAAGCCGATCTGCTTCGAGCCCTTCAACGCGGCCTCGAGCGCGGTGTCGCCTTCTTCGACGTAGCGCGCGATGTTCTCGATCATCACGATCGCGTCGTCGACGACGAAGCCGGTGGCGATGGTCAGCGCCATCAGCGACAGGTTATCGAGCGAGAAGCCGAACAGGTACATCACGGCGAGCGTGCCGATCAGCGACAGCGGCACCGACAGGCTCGGGATGATCGTCGCGTAGACGTTGGCGAGGAACAGGTACATCACGAGCACGACCAGCACGACCGACATCGCCAGTTCGAACTGCACGTCGCGCACCGACGCGCGGATCGTGGTGGTGCGGTCGGTGACGACCTGCACGTCGAGCGCGGCCGGCAGCGACTGCTGCAGTTGCGGCAGCAGCGCCTTGATGCTGTCGACGACCTGGATCACGTTCGCGCCCGGCTGGCGCTGCACGTTCAGGATGATCGCGGGCGTGTTGTCGACCCACGCGCCGAGCTTGGTATTTTCCGGACCAGACACGATGGTCGCGACGTCGGTCAGCATCACCGGGCGGCCGCTTTTGTACGCGACGACGGCGGTCTTGTACTCGTCGGCGTCGGTCAGCTGGTCGTTCGAGTTGATCGTGTAGTTGCGCGTCGGGCCGTCGAAATTGCCCTTCGGCGTGTTGACGTTCAGGTTCGAGATCGTGGTGCGCAGATCGTCGAGATTCAGGCCGTAGGCGGCGAGCGCGCGCGGGTTCGCCTGAATGCGGATCGCCGGGCGCTGGCCGCCCGACAGGCTCACGAGACCCACGCCCGCGACCTGCGAAATCTTCTGCGCGAGCCGCGTATCGGCGAGATCCTGCACCTGCGTGAGCGGCATCGTCTTCGACGTGATCGCGAGCGTGAGGATCGGCGCGTCGGCCGGGTTAACCTTCGCGTAGATCGGCGGCGCGGGCAAGTCGGACGGCAGCAGGTTGCCCGCCGCGTTGATCGCCGCCTGGACTTCCTGCTCGGCGATGTCGAGCGGCAGATCGAGGCTGAA
The DNA here is from genome assembly GCA_000173575.1 of Burkholderia sp. H160. Taxonomy (GTDB): domain Bacteria; phylum Pseudomonadota; class Gammaproteobacteria; order Burkholderiales; family Burkholderiaceae; genus Paraburkholderia. The sequence continues at coordinate 13,681 of ABYL01000156.1, forward strand.
CTGCAGCGTGATGATCGACGAGCCGGCCGAGCTTTGCGACGACATCTGATTCAGCGACGGCATCTGCCCGAACTGCCGCTCGAGCGGCGCCGTCACGGACGACGTCATCACCTCCGGGCTCGCACCCGGATAGAAGGTCTGCACCTGGATGGTCGGATAGTCGACCTCGGGCAACGCCGACAGCGGCAGAAAGCGCAGCGCGACGAGGCCGACCAGCATGATCGCCGCCATCAGCAGTGCTGTGCCGACGGGACGCAGAATAAAAGCGCGGGATGGATTCATGCGGTAAGTGCCATGCCTCTACTTTATTGCGACGCTTGCGATGCGTGTTGGCCGTGATGCGCTTGTGCGCCCGAGGCGCTCGCCGGGGCGCTCGCGCCGTGCGCGCCCGATGCAGCACGGGGCCGCTCGGCCGGAATCGTGATCTTCGCGCCTTCGCGCAGACGGTCCGAACCGTCGGTCACGACGCGCTCGCCGATCGCGAGGCCCGACTGGATGCTGGTGCGCTCGCCGTCGACCGGGCCGACCTTGACCTGGCGCACGGTGACCGTGTTGTCGGGCTTCACGACGTAGACGAAGGTACCCATCGAGCCATTGAGCACTGAAGATGTTGGCACGATGACCGCGTCCTTGATCGTATCGACGAGCAGGCGCGTGTTGACGAACTGGTTTGGGAACAGCCCGTAGTCCTTGTTCTCGAAGATCGCGCGCAGCTTGATCGTGCCGGTGGTCGTGTCGATCTGGTTGTCCATCGTCTTCAGCGAGCCGACTTCGAGCGGATGGGTGTTGCTGCGGTCGTACGCGGTCGCCGAGAGCGCCTCGCCGTTGCGCGTGTGCTGGATGATCTGCTGCAGGTTGTCTTCGGACGTCGTGAAGACCACGCTGATCGGATCGAGCTGGGTAATCACGACGATGCCATTGGTGAGGCCCGAGGTCACGTAGTTGCCCGGGTCGACCTGACGCAGACCGACGCGTCCCGACACCGGCGCGGTGATGCGCGCGTACACGAGGTCGAGCTTGAAGCTGTCGATGTTCGCCAGGTCGGACTTCACTGTGCCTTCGTATTGCCGCACCAGCGACGCCTGGGTGTCAACCTGCTGACTTGCGATCGAGTCCTGCGCGAGCAGCGTCTGATAGCGCTTCAGATCGAGACGCGCGGTGGCGAGCAGCGCCTCGTCGCGCACCAGCGTGCCCTCGGCGTTGCGCAACGAAATCTCATACGGGCGCGGGTCGATCTGGGCCAGCACGTCGCCCTTCTTGACCATCTGGCCTTCCTTGAAATAGACGTCCTGCAGCACGCCGCTCAGTTGCGGCAGCACGGTGACGGTGGCCAGCGGCGTGACCGTGCCGAGCGCGGTCAGCACGACCGGCATCTCGCCTTGCGTCGCGGCGGCGACGTGTACCGGCTGCGGCATGTTGGCCAT
>ABYL01000155.1 GCA_000173575.1 Burkholderia sp. H160
GCTCGTGAAGATCGCGAAGATCGCGGCGAGCTCGGCGCCGAGCACCCGGCCTGGGAACAGCGCGAGGAAGAACGTGACTGTAAACGAGATGTAGCCGAGCACCGGCACCGATTGCAGGATGTCGAGAATCGGCACCAGCACCTTTTCGGCACGGCGGCTCTTGGCGGCCAGCGTGCCGTAGGTCAGCGTAAAGACGAGCGATGCGACCATCGCCGCGAGCATGCGCAAAGTGGTGCGCATCGCGTACTCGGGCAGATGGGCCGGATCGAGCGAGATCACCTGCGTCTTTAACGTTGACATCGGTGCAAGCGTCTGATGAAAGCCGATCGAGGCCATCGCGATCAGACAGATGATCAGTGGAAAGGCAATGAAGTCCCAGGCGTTTGGAAGCAGCCGCCGGGCGGACGCATTGGCGGTGCGGTTCAGGTTGAAACTGAACTCCATCAGTAACCTCCGGGGCCGTGAGTGTTTGCGCGGAGCGAATTCGCGTCGGCGGACCGGACGGCGGCGTGCGCATCGATTCGCGGTGGATCGTTGAGTTGGAACATGACGAAACGAAAGTTGGTGAAAGGTTTTATTCAGGAATCGCCGGCCACGAGGAATCAACGCCACAATCTTTCGATAATGACGTTAGTTCGTGACGGAAACTTGGCAGAACTTAAGAGAACATCGATTTGATGCGACAGGGTGCTACCGGATTTGCTTCTGTGAGGCTGAAGGGTGAGCGGCGGCCGCAATCCCGAAGGCTTGCGACGGCGAGCCAGTGCGGACGAGCGAAAGCCGCGTCCAGATGGCGCTCATGATCGAGGTGCACGAAGGAGATTTGCTACTGCGCGCACCGTTCTGCCTGCTGGCGGAACGGCGGCGCGGGGAAGGGGCGCGGACGTTCTGCCGGTCAGGCAGTGAAACTGTTCGAAGATCGAGTACTACAGGTGTCCAAGGCATCGGCCTCAGTTGAAAAGACGGGCGAATTCTAGACGCGGTAAAAACGGCAAGTCAACCAGATTCGCTAAGCAGGACCAACATTAATCGATGAAGGCTCGCGCAAAGAGTTTGAAAGCCATTGTGTGCGATTTGAGAACCCGATGTTGTCTTTATGCGTTTTTTACTTGCGCTTTGGGGGACAAGGTCAATACAATCCGCCCCATCGTATCGAAGGAGTCGTCCGTGGACGCATGTTCAGGTAGTGGAAGTCCGATGCCGGCCAGCGCCGGCAGCACAACCGCGAGATAGTCGCCGCAGGTTCGCTCCTTCGCCGCTAACTCGCCCGAGTCGGGTTAGCGCGCTTCAATACTGACCGGCCTTTGCCGCCGGTTGCCCGTAGCACGCTTCCTCTTTTCTGATCGTCATCTGCAAGCCTGTTTGCAGGGGCGGTCGCGCTTTCGTATCGCGCTCGCCTTCGGGGCGAGCAGCGCGGAGGGATGATGCTTGTCTATCTGTTTCAACAATTTCAGCAACGCCTGTTGCGGCCGGGCTACACGAGCGCATTGCGCGCGCTGTGTGCCGGATGGTTCGCACACCTGCATGTTTCGGTGCTGGCCGCTTGCGTGTCTTTGCTCGTGCATACGCCGCTTGCTTCGAACGCGTCCGGCGCACGTGTCGCGCAGTCGCGCGGCACGGATCGCAAGTCACTGCGTCTTCTGGGGCGGGCGACGCGAATGGCCGCACGCGCCGCGCTGCGCGCGGCCCACGCCGGCCGTCCGCTGACGCCGACCGGTTACGCGATTCTCGCGACGACCGTGACCATCGGCACGGTGCTCGCGACGCTAACAGGGCTGGCTTGCGACGACCCGGAGAGTGCGTTACGGTCGCGTCGCTGGCTCGCGCGAGCTTGCATGCCGGCAATGAACTGAACACACGCTTGCCATGCGCATGTGCGAATAACAACGGAGTCATCCGCCTATAATCTCAATCCCCAAAATATATGATGAAAAAAATCCACAAGCGCAGACTGCTGGGCTCCGGCGGCCCCCTTGCCATGAGTGCCGTTCTTTCTCTCGGCCTCGTTCCTTGCGCGTTCGCGCAGACAGCCGGCGAAGGCGCGCCGGCGCAAGCGGCGCCGTCGTCGGCCGCACCGTCTGAGTCGGCACCCGGCGCTGCGGACAATGCCGCGCCCGCCGATCAGACCGCCGCCGCACCGACGGGACTGTGGGAGCGCTCGAACCTGCTCGGCGACATGGGCGGCTTGCGTCCCTGGCTCGGCAACTATGGTGTTACGTTCAATCTGCAGGAGACCAGCGAGTACATGGGCAACGTGTCGGGCGGCACGAATCGGGGCGGCGCTTATCAGGGCTTGACCCAGTTCGGGCTCGTCGTCGATACGCAGAAGGCCTTCGGCTTGCCGGGCGGTACCTTCAACGTGTCCGGTCTGCAGATTCATGGCACAAGCCTGACCGCCAGAAATCTGCAAACGCTGCAAACCGCGAGCGGCATCGAAGCCGATGCCGCGACCCGTCTGTGGGAGTTGTGGTATCAGCAGTCGCTCGGCAATGTCGACGTGAAGATCGGTCAGCAGAGTCTTGATCAGGAATTCATGATCAGCCAGTACGCGGCCACCTTCATGAATGCGGCATACGGCTGGCCGGTGCTGCCGTCCACCGATCTGCCCGCGGGCGGACCGGCTTATCCGCTGTCCTCGCTCGGCGTGAGGGCGCGGGCGCAGTTTGCGAACGGGGTGACCGTGCTGGGCGGCGTATTCGACGGCAATCCGGCGCCGGGCGTCGGCGATCCACAAAAGCTCAACGCGAGCGGCACGAACTTCAATCTCGGCAACGGCGCGCTCGTGATCGGCGAATTGCAGTACGCGATCAACCAGCCGTCGTCGAATCCGTCCGATCCGAAACCGGCCGGCTTGCCGGGTACCTACAAGATTGGCTTCTGGTACAACAGCAACCGCTTTGACGATCAGGGTTTCGACACGAACGGGCTGTCGCTCGCGAATCCGGCGAGCAACGGCGTGCCCGCCAGTCATCGCGGCAACTACAGCATCTACGCGGTCGCCGATCAGATGGTGTGGCGTGCGGGTCCCGACAGTCCGCAATCGCTCGGTGTGTTCGCGCGCATCATGGGTGCGCCGGGGGATCGCAATCTGGTAGACCTCAGCGTGAACGCGGGCGTGACGCTCAAGGCGCCGTTCAAGGGGCGCGACAACGACACGGTCGGGCTTGCGCTCGGCTACGCGAAGATCGGCTCGCATGCGCAGGATCTCGCGAGCGCCCAGGGCACTTTAACGGCCGGCTTTCCGTCGCGCAGCGCGGAGACGATGCTCGAGGCGACCTATCAGTACCAGGTCGCACCGTGGTGGATGCTACAAGCGGACTTCCAGTACTTCTGGCGGCCGGCCGGTGGCATCCCCGACCCGGAGAATCCGTCCCAGCGCATCAAGGACGAAGCGGTTCTCGGCTTACGCACGACGATCCAGTTCTGACGGAGTCTCGCCGCGTTGGTCCGTGTCGATTGATCGCTTCAAGGAAAGGCCGCGCGACGCCTCGCCGAACCCAATCGGTCGATGCGGCGCGGGCCGATCCAGCGACGCCACTTATCCCTGTGAATGCGCGGCAACCGCGTCCAACGTGCGCGCCGAGTACACCAACGTCGCGCCCGCGTTGACCGCCATCGCGACGCCCAGCGCTTCGGCGATTTCCTCGCGCGTCGCGCCGTACTTCAGCGCCTCGGCCGTATGAACCGTGATACAGCCGTCACAGCGCAGACTGACCGCGACCGCGAGCGAAATCAGCTCGCGCGTTTTCGCGCCGAGCAGGTCGGTCTTCTGACCGGCGCTCGACATCGCCTGATACGCCTTCACGCTGTCCGGCGCGAGCTTCGACATTTCGCCGATACGGCCGAACAGTTCCTTGCGGTAATCGATCCAGTTCAACATGGCAGTGCTCCTTGGTCCGTTGCGCGCCGGCAAGTGCCGGCGTCGTGGGATACAGTATTGCGTCGCACCGCGACATCCTGAATACTCGTTCGACTCAACTTTTAGCGCGCTCGTCTCATGGACACGCTCAGTCACCTGATCGACCTTGCCCGGCCGCAAGCGAGTCTCGATCTTCGCTGCCTGCTGTCAGGCGCCTTCGATATCGATCACGCGCCGCTGGAGGCGGGCATCGCGCCGTTTCATCTGGTGCTCGACGGAGCTTGCGTGATCGAAACCGCCGCTGGTGAACAACTCGAATTGCGAGCTGGCGATTTCATGCTGTTTCCACGCGGCGCCGCCCATCGCGTGCGCGACGTGCAGCGCTCGGCGGGCGGCATGCCGTTGACGCTCGGGCACGACGGCATGCTGCCCGTGCGGCGCAACGACGGCCATGAAACCGGCGGCGCGTCTGCGCGCGTATCCAACGACCCCTCGGCTCACTCCGGCGTCGATCTGCTGTGCGGCCGCTTCGTCTACACGCCCGGCTCGTCGGCGCTGCTGCTCAATGTGCTGCCCGATCCGCTGCACGTGTCGCTCGGTGACGCGCAAACGCTCGATGTGCTGCAAACGGTGATCGCGCTGATGCGCGGCGAAGCGGAGCGGCGTCAGGCAGGTGCGCTCGCGATCGTCACCGCGTTGAGCCAGGCGTTGTTCGCGATGGCGCTGCGCGTGCACGGCGAGCGCAATGCGAACAGCGTCGGCATGCTCGCGCTGCTGACGGACCCACGTCTGGGCGCCTCGGTGCAGGCAATGCTCGACGCGCCCGAGCGCGCGTGGACGATCGCCGAACTCGGCGAGCGCGCGGCGATGTCCCGTGCGACCTACGCGCGCCACTTCAACGAGCGCGCGGGCGTGACCGTGATGGATTTTCTGACGCAGATCCGCATGGCGATCGCCAGCGATCTGCTGTTGCGCACGCAACGCAGCGCGGCGGATATAGGCGAGGCGGTGGGCTATCAATCGGAAGCGGCGTTTGGCAAGGCGTTCGCGCAAAGCGTCGGCGTGACACCGGGACGCTACCGGCGTCGTACGCAAGCGGACGATGATTCGGGTGGCTGACTAAAGCCTCAACGCACGCGTCTGATTGCGCTGGCCCGTGGGACGAACGTGCGAGTGCCGCGATTTCATTTGGGCGGCTCGCTCCGGGCGAACGCTCGTCTTTCGAGCGACGCCATCAGCCGCGCGATCACGAGCGCACAGACCGTGCCGAGCGTCACTTCGGCGAGGCGCAGGAACGCCTTGTCCCAGGCGGGGCCGATGCCCGGCACGAGCAGCATGATCGTCGCGGTGATCCCGCCGAGGCGCGCCGCGCTGCCGACGTTGACGACCCAGCAGATCATGATCGCGGCCGCCACGGCCACCGCGTAGGCGGCAAAGTGGCCGCCGCCCGCGAGCGTGCCGATCAGCCCGCAGATGCCGCCGATCATCGCGCCGATGAATTGGTCGCGCGACAGCTTGCGGGTGTCTATATAGCTATGCTGACTCACCGCGATCGCCGTGATCGCAGCCCAGAACGCCTGCTCGGTATGCAGCGCACGGCCGATGCCGAACGCGAGACTCGCGCCCGCGACCGCCTGCACGGCCATGAAGCCGCCTTCGATCAGCCGGTCGCCGAGCGGCAGCGACTTCAGGAAAGCGAACAGCGCATCGGCGGCGTTGGTGCGCGAGGAGAGGCGTGAATCGTCGGACGGAGTCATCGGATCGGAGCGGCTCGGCGGGGCATGATGATGCCCCATTCTAGCGGCTGCGCCTGACGCGTCCAACGCGATCTAGATCGTGCCGAAGAGGGCGCGCGGCCGGTCGCGCAGCGTGTGCGCGAGAAGTAGCAGGCCGCGCCTCAACTGCTCGCGCGACTCGGCACAAGCGAGATTGATGCGCACGCCGTGCTCGATTGTCGAGCGATCGACCGCGAACGCGGATGCCGGCATCGTGTTGACGCCGCGCGCGAGCGCATTGGCCGCGAAGTCGTCCGAGCGCCACGGAGGCGGCACGCGCAACCACACGAACATGCATGCGGGGTCGCTCTTCAGATGCTCGGCGGGCAATAGTTCGCGCGCGATCTCCTGGCGCGCGCGCAGCTCTGCGCGCTGTGCGTCCAGGATCGTCTGCGCGGTGCCGTCCTCGATCCAGCGCGTCGCGATCAGCGTCGACAGCGGCGCGGGCATCCACGCGGTCGTGCGCACCGCTTCCGCGGCCAGTGCCGCGCCATGCGGCGGCGTGCGCAGATAGCCGATGCGCAGACCCGGCGCGAGGACCTTCGACGTCGACGTGATGTGGAAGGTCAGCTCCGGGCACAGGCTCGCAATCGTCGGCAGACGCGCTTGCAGCAGCGGGCCGTACACGTCGTCCTCGATGATCACGATGTGATGCCGGCGCGCGATGTCGGCGAGCGCCGCGCGACGCGCAAGGCTCATCGTCACAACAGTCGGGTTCTGCAGATTCGGCACGGTGAAGATCGCCTTCACGCGCCGGTGTCGGCACGCGTCTTCGAGGCGGTCGGGCAGCAGCCCTTCGTCGTCGCTCGGGATGCCGACGAGTTCGAACTGGAACACCGGTGCGAGTGCTTTCAGGCCGTAGTAGGTCAGTTGATCGGACAGGATCACGCCCTCGTGACCCATCAGGCTGCTCAGCACCGCATACAGACCATGCTGCGCGCCGCTCGTGACGACCACGCTGTCAGCGCCGGGCGTGAAGCCGGGGGCGGCAATCCATTGCGCGCCCGCCGCGCGCGCCCATTCGGGGCCTTGCGGCGGCTGATATTCCTGGGTCTCCGGATAGCGGGGATCGTGCGCGATCTGCGTCATCGTCCGCGCGAGCTGCTTGAGGAATTCGTCGGTGGCTGGCCGGTTCACGGTCAGGTCGATCACGGTATTGGCGCTTGCCGACGCGTTGTCGCTGCGGACATGCACGGCAGGCATGGCGCCGCCGGTGACGATCGAGCCGCGCCGCTTGCTCGCAACGATCAGTCCGCGCGCCTGCAACTCCTTGTACGCACGCGACACGGTGGAGACATTCAGGCCCAGCTCCAACGCAAGCTCGCGCTGCGGCGGCAGACGGCTGCCCGGCGGGTAAAGACCGCTGCGGACTTTTTCTTCGAGGCCGCGCGACACTTCGAGATAAGTCGGTTGACGTCCTTTTGTCTGGAGAACGTCTTCACCGTTTGTGTGGTCGATTGCGCTCTTCATCCAGACTCAATCTCCATGCAAAAACTTGTTTGACCATACAGACAAACCAATACTAAACCCGTTTTTCATCCCGCCGGCAAATGAATCTATGTCTTCGCGCATGATGTCGAGCCCTCTGCTCGGGGAAAGTACCTAAGTCCACACAAAGCCAAATTAATTGCACACAAAAAAACTTTGTGTGAGTATTAAAGCATGATTTGTATGGCGCGGTGTCGAAAGTCGACGCGCAACTGTAGTACAGGAGGGACGGTTGTGACAGAGCAGCAGAGCACGCTCCTGCCGGTCGGTGCATCCGGCGCATGTGCGGGTCACCCGGCCGGTTCGGTCGGGTGGCAAACGCGATGAGCGAAGTCGCCGTGCTGGGCGCGGGCTTCATCGGCCTGTCGAGCGCCTGGTGGCTGATGCGCGACGGTCACCACGTCACGCTGTTCGACGCGCTCGGTCCGGGCGAGGCCACGTCGTACGGTAATGCGGGCACGTTCGCCAACTACGGGTGCATTCCGGTGAATAACCCGGAGGTGTTCCGCAATCTGCCGCGCTTTCTGTTTGCGCCGACGAGTCCGCTGCGGATTCGCTGGCGCTATCTGCCGCAACTCGCGCCGTGGCTCGCGCGCTTTCTATGCGCGTCGATGCCGCGGCGGTATGAGCACAGCGCCCGGGCACTCGCGAGCCTGCTGTCGCGCGCATTCGAGGGCTATCGCGAGATGCTCGCGAGCGACGACCTGTCGCGCTTCGTGCGGCAGCGCGAATGCCTGTACCTGTATTCGAATTCGGCGTCGTTCGAGGCGGCCCAGCCGTCGCTCGCGTTGCGCCGCTCGCTTGGCGTGTGCTTCGAAAACTTCGACCGCGCCGGCATCGCGGCACTCGAACCGAATCTCGCGCCGATCTTCGCGCATGGCACGTTATTCAATGGCAGCTGGTTCCTCAGCGACCCGCGCGGCTTTTTGCAGGCGCTGCACGCGGCTCTGCTCGCTAGCGGTCTCAGGCACGAGCGCGTCGCGGTTCGCACACTCGTGCCGGGCGGGACCAGCGTGCGTATCGTCGACGACGCGGGGCGCGCCTATGACGCCGCGCAGGTGGTCGTCTGTGCCGGCGCGTTTTCGGGCCGCTTCGCACGCCAATGCGGCGACCGGGTACCGCTCGATACCGAGCGCGGCTATCACGTGCGTTTCCCCGGCACGTCGTCGCTGATTTCGCGGCCGTGCGGCTGGGCCGAGCGCGGCTTCTATATGGTGCCGATGGACGACGGCATCCGCGCGGCGGGCACGGTCGAGCTCGGCGGCTATGGACCGCAGCGCAATGCCGCACTGCTCGATCTGATTACGCGCTCCGCGCAGCACGCGCTGCCGCAATTGCCGCAACCAGACAGCGACTGGCTCGGCTTCCGTCCGAGCCTGCCCGACGGATTGCCGGTCGTCGGGACGTCGAGCGCCTCACCGCGCGTTTTCTACGCGTTCGGTCATCAGCATCTGGGCGTCACGCTGGGCGGCGTGACGGGCAGCGTCGTCGCCGATCTGGTGGCGGGGCGTGTACCGCCGGTCGATCTCGCGCCTTATAGCCCGCGTCGTTTTTAACCACCGCAACTGCTCCACGGAAGAGGACGGACATCATGAAACGCAGAAATCTGGTTGTCGCATTCGCCCTTGGGATGTTGTTCGCTCATGCGCCGTCATACGGCGCCGAGCCGACAGTCGTCAAGATCGGCTTCGTCGGACCGCTGACCGGACCGGTTGCGCGGGTCGGCAAGGATCTGCAGAACGGCGCGCAGCTCGCGGTGGACGAAGCGAACGCGAAGCATCCTATGATCGGCGGCAAACCCGTCAAATATGTGCTGGAGGTTCAGGACGATCAGGCCGATCCGCGCATCGCGATCCAGGTCGCGCAGAAGCTCGTCGACGACGGCGTGGTCGGCGTGATCGGCCATTACAACTCGGGCTGCAGCATTCCGGCCTCGGCCGTCTATCACACGGCGAACGTCGCGATGATCACGCCGGGCTCGACGAACCCGGCGCTCACGGCGCAGGGTTTCGCCAACGTGTTTCGCACGATGGGGCACGACGGTGTGGGCGGCGTGATCGCGGGCGAGTTCGCGGTGCAGCAGCTGAAGGCGAAGCGCATCGGCATCATCGATGACCGCACCGCGTTCGGGCAGGGCCTTGCCGATGCATTCGAGAAGGGCGCGAAGCAGGCGAACGGCAATATCGTCGATCGCGAGTTCACGAACGACAAGGCGGTTGATCTGCGCGCGATCCTGACTTCGCTGAAGCAGAAAAACGTCGATCTGATCTTCTTTGGCGGACTCGACGAGCAGGGTGCGATGCTGGTCAAACAGATGCGCTCGCTCGGCATGCCCGCGCAACTGTTCGGCGCGGGCGCGCTGAAGAGCAACGCGTTCCTGCAGATTGCGGGCAACGCGGGTGAGGGCACGCGCGATCTCGAGCCCGGCCCGGCGCTCGACAAGCTGCCGTCCGCGCAGGAGTTCGGTAAGCGCTACAAGGCGCGCTTCAATCAGGATGTCGAACTGTATGCGCCGTTCGCCTACGACGCCGCGCTCGCGATGATTCAGGCAATCCAGGACGCGGACTCGCTCGATCGGGCGAAGATCGTCGCGGCTTTCCCGAAAGTGAATGTGACGGGTGTGACGGGGAAAATCGCGTTCGATCCGCATGGGGATCTGATCAAGCCGCCGTATACGCTGTTCGAGGTGCAGCAGGGGCAGTGGAAGAGTCAGCGGACTGTGGGCGGCGGCGGGGTGTGAGGCTGACTCAGGATGGGCCGGCTGTCGCGACGGCGCGTTGCGGCGCGTCGTCGCGCGTGCCGGCCGGAATCATCGCGCCGTCAAAACCGGTCAATGACAGAAAAATAAATAGGTGCATCTGACCCATGCACGACACCATTTGCTCGCAACAAGCTTGGTAGCGTGACCGGCAACCTGAAGGTCTCGGGTGGCTCGCTACGGAATTCGTCCCCCCCTTCGAAATCGCCATACCCCCTCCCCAAAGGGGGGGATTTCAAGATCGACAGGCCCTATCTTCTGTCTCGAAATTCGCACAGCATACTGGACCGACGCCGCTGACCGCTCATGTGAGCGGAATGCCGGATGCGCATGTCTTTCGCCGAATTTGTCGGGAGAGCAGGTTTTCCAGTCGGCTGGGCGAAAGAGATAGGTGATCAATGAATATCCTGTTGGTGGAAGACGATCGCGCGCAAGCAGATTCGGTCGAGATGGCGATCAGGCAATCCGGGCATCGGATCAGCAAGGTCGAGCGGGGCAAGGACGCAATCACCTTTCTTCAGGCTAACGAGGTCGATCTCGTGGTGCTCGATTGGGAGTTGCCGGGTGAAAGCAGCTTCGAGGTGCTGTACTGGATACGCCGTCATCTGGGCCGTGAACCCGCGGTGCTGTTCGTGACCAGCCGGCTTCTGGAAATCGACATCGTGCAGGCGCTCGACGCCGGTGCGGATGACTACGTCGTCAAGCCGTTCCGGACCAATGAACTGGTGACGAGAGTCGGCGCACTGTTGCGTCGCACCCGGCGCAGCATAAAGGTCGAAAGCGCGATCGCCCTTGGCCCGTACCTCTTCGACGTCACGCAGCGCAGTGTCTTTCTGCACGGCGAAGCGATCGTGCTGACGGAAAAGGAATTCGACGTTGCGGCGTATTTCTTCGCTAACGTTGGACGGGTCGTCTCCAAACGTCTTCTGGCGAAGCTTGCTTGGGGCCGTGAACTGGATAGCACGTCGCGCACGATCGACACGCATATCTACCGGCTTCGACGTAAGCTGGTCCTGTGTCCGGAGAATGGTGTGCGTTTGGCGACTATCTATACACACGGATACCGGCTCGACGAGATCGATGCCGGTAGCGCGGACGCGGAAACCCTGGCGGACTCCACGCCCGATGATCCGGTCGCCGCGCCTCAGCGCACAGGTGCGCATTGAGTCGTCACACTCTTCGGCGTATCTTTAACAGCCAATCACAAAGACCCATCCATGCCTCTCACGGATAGCCGGTGAGAGGACTACTCATGAATACACCCCCAGATAGTTTCGAGCGTGAATGGATCGTTTCGCTGATCCAGACCAAAATGATGCCGCCGCGCATTCCCGCCGGTTGCGTGCAAAGGCCTGAATTGCTCCGGCGACTCGATGAACGGCGCCCGCGTCACGTGACGCTCGTGATCGCGCCCGCGGGTTTTGGAAAAACGACCTTGCTTGCCGTATGGAGCGAGGCGCAAGCGAGAAAGAGGCGTCCCGTTGCCTGGCTTAGTCTCGACGGAGAAGACGACGATCCGCAGCAACTCGGCGCCTATCTGGTGGCGGCGCTTTCTCGCGCGTCGAAGGACGTCGCGTGGCAGGCACAGCAACTCCTGGATAACGATGCACACACGCCGGTCAGAACGATCATTTCCGTGCTGCTGAATGGCATCGCCGCATTCGGCCGCGATGTATTTCTCGTACTCGACGACGTCGATCGTCTGAGCGCGAAGCCTGTTCTGGCGATCGTGTCACGGCTGCTGCGCTACGCGCCCGAGAACCTGCACGTCCTGCTCGGAGCACGTGGCGAACCGGCGCTGTCGCTTGGCGGGCTGCGATCGCCTGACAAGCTCTCGCGCGTGAACGCCGACGATCTTCGTTTTTCGCTCGACGATGCTCAGGCGTTTTTCGACCGCACCGGTAACACGCCGCTGAACCGCAACAGCGTCGAGTTGTTGAACACCGCGACCGAAGGATGGGTGGCCGGTTTGCAACTGGCTTCGCTTGGACTGAACCGGGTCGATGATGTGGCCGCGCTCGCCAGTCATCTCGCCGGTTCCCGGTTCGGAATCGATCGCTACCTCAGCGACACGGTGTTTGCACATTTGCCGCCGCACATGCTGACGTTTCTGCAGTACACGTCGATTCTCGAGCGGCTTACCGCGACGCTGTGCGACGAAGTCATGGGCGGTGAGGCGGACAGCGGAGAAAAACTGGACTGGCTCGAGCGGCATAACGTGTTCATCCGGCCACTCGATGAAACGCAAGACTGGTATCGCTATCACGCGTTGCTGAGCGATGCGCTTCGCCGCCGTCTCGTGCGTCAGACACCGCGCCAGGTTCCGTTGCTGCATCGCCGGGCCAGCCTCTGGTTCGCTCGGGCTCGCCTGTGGCCCGAGGCCGTGCGGCATGCGCTTGCCGCGGGCGATGTCGACCAGGCGGCGCAGTGGGCCGAAAACTGCGCGATGGAGATGCTCCAGCGCGGCGACCCGTTCATGTTGCCGGGCTGGATTCGCAAACTTCCGCCGGATGTGATCGCGGGTCGACCCCGGTTGCGGCTGGCGAAAGCCTGGGGTCTCGCCATGTCGCTTGAAACCGCGCGTGCGTCGCAGGAGATCGGCGCGATTGTCGACGAGTTCGAGCGTATGTCCCGCGATGATCGCTCGGTAGCCGACGAGGTTGCATGGGCGGAGATCAACGCGATCCGCGCCCTGATCGCTTGCGTGAGCGACGACAGCGAGCATGCGCTCGAACTTGGGCGTGCCATCGAGGCATCGACGGCGCCTGCGGCGCCGTGGGTACGGTATTACGGGCAAAGCGCGGAAATTTTCGGCTTGATGTATAGAGGTCAGTTCAGCTACATATCCCGCGTGTGGAGAGCGCGGGTCGATCAGGTCGGAATCAGCCGGAAGCCGAACAGCGCGGATATGCTGCGCGACGCGGTGTACGGCATTGCCGCGCTGGTCCACGGCGAACTTGCCGATGCGAGGCGCGTGATGGAGGTGGCGCTGCGGTACTCCGAAGATAAGCTAGGAGAGTGGTCGGCGGGCGCGGCGGCGGTAGCCGGTTGCCTTGCGTCGATTCACTACGAGTGCAACGAGCTATCCAAAGTGCGGAAGTTGCTCGAGGGCCGCATGACCATCGCGTTGGAGACCTCGCCACTCGCTGCGTTGATGCGCTTCATGCTTACCGCGTCGCGCGTGTTGTGGCGCGATGGTAAGAAGGGGCCGGCGCTGGCCGTTCTCGAGGACGGTCGACAGGTCGCGATCACACGTCGATGGTTGCGTCTGAAGCTCGCGTGCGATGCGGAAACCGTCAGACAGCTGCTTGCCGACGGTAGATTGGTCGAAGCGAGACAGATCGCCGACGAGCTGAGCGCGAGCGTGCCTATGATGTGCGAAGGACGACGGGGCTCGGCGATGGAAACGTGGGCAAGCTATTGTGTGCTGGAAGCCCGAGTTTTGCTCGCCGAAAATGCCGCCGAAGATGCCGTTGGTTTTCTTACGCGCTCACTTGACGACCTGGTTGCATTGGGCTGGCGCTATGCCGAGGCCGTCGTTTCGTTGTTGCTTGCTCTCGTGCATGAGCACAGTGGTGCTTCGGACAAGGCGTTTTCCGCGCTGGAAAACGCACTGCGGATCGGGTGCGCGATGGGCTTGATCAGTAGCTTCGTTGACGAAGGGCCACCGATGCGTGCGTTACTGGAACGCTTTCGCCGCACGCCATCGGAAATCTCGACGGCGCACGCCGCGTATATCGGCACGTTGCTGTCGGCTTTCGACGAGGTCGAGAAGATGCCTTCTCCGTCGTCGAGTGGTGCCGACACGAAAATCGCGCCGGGCACGCTGAGCGCGAGAGAGCTCGAAATACTTGGCTACGTCGCTCGCGGTATGTCGAACAAGGAAATCGGCCGATCATTGAAACTCGCGCCCGAGACGGTCAAATGGCACATGAAGAACGTGTTCGAAAAGCTTAACGTCAATTCGCGATTCGAGGCCGTGCAGAGTGCCTTTGGCATTCATCCCGGCGCGGACTGAAGCGCCGCGTTGCGTGCATGCGCCGCCGGTGCGCCAACCCCTCACCGAGGCTCGCGTCCAAACGCTTCGCGCAGTTTCCGCTTCGCCAGTTGCAACGTATCGCGCCGTTCCTTCGGCAGATTTCGGCCCGCACGATTGATATAGAAATTGAGCATCGACATCGCCGATTGAAACGGCGAACCCTTGCGTCGACGGCTCACCGTCGACGAGTGCTTCAACGATTGCGCGATGGACTCCGCGCTGCCGGTTTTGAAAATATCCTTCTCGATGTCCATCGCGTCGCTCGTTTCCATCACGTGGTGCGACCACTTCTTCGCGCCGGACGCGCCGTTCGATTTCGCGATTTTCGCGCGATGCGCGGCATGCGCCTGCGCGTGGCGCTGACGCGGCGGCCGTCCCGACTTGCCGCGCGACACAGGGCGTTTCGAGCTGCTGCTGGTCTTTCGGGTTGCCATCGTGTTCTCTCCTGATGCGCAATGTCCTGCCTCATTACATCTAGCAACAGCCGTTCCATCGAGTCGCGCAACGCCATCACTTTGCGGCGCGCGGCATACGAGTTGCTCGACTTTGAATGACAGCTGGGGGGAACAGAAGGATCACACCCATCCGACACGTATGAGCAAATATCCGAAGGCGTGGCGGGTTGCGGCATGTGTGGTCGCGTCGGGCGCGGCGTTCGCAGCGTCGCCTCGCGCATGCCGCGTTCTGCATCGAGGGAGAACTGACCATGACGAAGAAAATTCATTATCAGGCGAACATCTGCGGCGGGGACTTCGCGCACGTCCGTGAGTGCTTCGGCAACTGGAAGTCCGAGACGCTTGTGTATCGTCGGCAACAGCCGATGTTCGAAGGCAAGCAGGAAGTGCGGCCGTTGTCGGAACGCGTGTTCGACAATGGTGAAGTCGCGCATGACACGCTCGCGCGCGTGTGCTCGCCAGGCGATGCCTATGCGCTGGCAGCCGAAATACGCGACGGCGAACGCGATGTTTGGCTCGTCATGGCCGCGTTCGAAGAAGATGTTTAAGCGGTCGTCGACCGACGACTCCCGAGTCTGGCGGCCTTGCGCAACGCAGCGCGCTCACCGAAACGCAGTGACCCTCACCGGCACGTGTCTTGCATGACAACGCTTTTGCGAAGGCGTGTCGGCTTCGGCGCATCCGCATCGCTGATTTCACAGGGAGAAAATGCATGAACTTCCGGTATTCCCTACAAGTGCTGACTGCCGCGCTGGCCGTGTTGGGCGTGAGCGCGGCGTCGATCGACCTGGCCTGCGCGCAGGCG
>ABYL01000154.1 GCA_000173575.1 Burkholderia sp. H160
CCGGTCGCACCGGCCGCGCCTTCGCCGCTTTCCGCCTTGCGCGGCACGATCCGCACCGGCGCGCCATCGACGATCGAATCCTGCGGATTCAGAATCACCTGCTCGTTGCCTTGCAAACCCGACACGATCGCGACGCGCGTGCCGAAGTCCGTACCGAGCGACACCGGCAGCAGCTTCACCTTGTGCTGTGTATCGACGGTCGCAACCTTGACGCCGTCGGGGCGGAACAGCAACGCGTTGCCCGGCAGCGTGAACGACACCGTGCCCGCGCCGAGCGCGAAATGCACCTGCGCGTACGCGCCCGGCAGCGCGGTGATGATGATGAACGGATCGAGCCACGACTGGAAATTGACGACGATCAGCAGATACACGAGCAGTACCGCGAACAACAGACCGGCGAGCAGGCCCGAGAACGACTCGTTCATCGTCTGCACCTGTCCGCGCACTTCGATCGTCGAGCTCTTCGGCAACTCGGCCTTCGATGCGTCGATGATCCGGCGGATGTCGTCGGATACGCCGCCGAGATCGCGGCCGTCGGCCGTACCGAAGATGTCGATCGTGGTCTGTGCGTTGTAGTGCGTGAGCACCGCGTTGCCGGCTTCGCGGTGCATCGTCGCGAGGGAGCCGAGAATGTAGCTGCGGCCGTTGGCGTTGAGCGGAATGTTCGCGAGCGATTGCAGCGAATCGATCGTGTATTGCGGCGCTTCCGTGATGACGTTGTAGCTGACGCCATTGCGCGGGTTGAGCTAGAACGTCGGCGTGGTCTGCTGGCTGCCCGACAGCGTGATCAGCAGATCGCTCGCGATATCGCGCTGCGAAAAGCCGGCCTGCTGCGCGCGCGTGCGATCGACGTCGATGAAGATCCGCGGCAAATCGGCCGGCTGCTGGATGCGCGCATCGACGAGACCCGGCACCGTGCGCAGACGGTTCAGCAGCTTCGCGGCGAACGCGCGATTGGCGGCCACTTCACGGCCGACGATCTGGATATCGATCGGCGACGGCATGCCGAAATTGAGCGTCTGACTGACGATATCGGCGGGCAGAAACGCGAACTGCACGCCGGGGAATTCGTCGCTGAGCGTGCGCCGCAAATTGCGCACATAGCCGGCACTCGGATGATGATCGGGGTTCAGCGTGATCAGGATGTCCGAGTCCGATGTGCCGATCGTGCCCGTGTTGCTGTACGACAGGTTGATGCCCGACACCGGCAGGCCGATGTTGTCGATGATCGAATGCAGCTCGCCAGCCGGAATCAATTGACGGATGCGCGCATCGACGCGATCGGTCAGCACCGCGGTTTCCTCGACCCGCATGCCGGTTTTCGCGCGCATGTGCAGCGCGATCGTGCCGGCATCGACGGCGGGGAAAAAGTCGCGGCCGATAAACGGCAGCAACAGCAGCGACGCGCAACAACACACGAGAAACAGCGTGACGAACAGACCCGGCCGCGCG
Source organism: Burkholderia sp. H160 (assembly GCA_000173575.1). Lineage (GTDB taxonomy): Bacteria > Pseudomonadota > Gammaproteobacteria > Burkholderiales > Burkholderiaceae > Paraburkholderia. Next base: position 1,453 of record ABYL01000154.1, read on the forward strand.
ACACGCGCTTCGAGAAACACGCGATAACGCTCGCGCAAACGCGAAAAACCGCGCTCGAACGCGTAGTGCATGCGCATGAACGGATTGCGCGTGGGCGCGGGCGCGTGATGCGAATCCGCGGGCTTGTGATGGCGGCGCAGCAAATACATCGCGAGCGTCGGCACGAGTGTGCGCGAGAAGAAGTACGACGCGAGCATCGCGAACACCACCGCTTCGGCAAGCGGAATGAACAGGTAGTGTGCGACACCGGTCAGCAAAAACATCGGCACGAACACGATACAGATCGACAGCGTCGACACGAATGTCGGAATCGCGATCTGATGCGCGCCGTCGAGAATCGCCTGTTCGAGCGTCTTGCCCTGCTCGAGCTGATGGCTGATGTTTTCGATCGCGACGGTCGCGTCGTCGACGAGAATCCCGACTGCCAGCGCGAGCCCGCCGAGTGTCATGATGTTGATCGTCTGGCCGAGCGCGGACAACGCGATGATCGACGTGATCATCGATAGCGGAATCGAGACCGCGATGATCAGCGTCGCGCGCCAGTTGCCGAGGAACAGCAGAATCATCAGGCCCGTCAGGCATGCGGCAATCAGCGCTTCGCGCAACACACCCTGCACCGATGCGCGCACGAACAGCGACTGGTCGGCGACAGGGTCGATATTCAGCGACGGTGGCACCAGATTGCGCAGCGTCGGCATCATCGTCTTGATGCGGTCGACGATATCGAGCGTGGACGCGTTGCCGCTCTTGTTGATCGTCAGCAGCGAGGCGCGCTGGCCGTTCACGCGCACGACGTTGGTCTGCGGCTGGTAGCCGTCGCGTACGTGCGCGACGTCGCGGATATAGATGGTGCCGTTCGCGGTGGTGCGAATCGGGATGTTGTTCAGACCCGCGAGCGAATCGGGGCTGCCGTTCATTTCCACCGAGTACTCGGTCGAGCCGATTTTCGCGGTGCCCGAGGGCAGGATCAGGTTTTGCGCGCCGACCGCGTTGACCACGTCCATCGGCGACAGATTGCGCTCCTGTAGCTTGCGCGAATCGATATCGACCATGATCTGCCGCTGCTTGCCGCCATACGGCAGCGGCGCGGATGCGCCGGGCACGATGGCGAGCTGCGTCTTCAGGAAGTTATTGCCGAAGTCGTAGAGTTCCTGCTCGGTCAGCGACGCGGACGACAACGCGAGCCGCAGGATCGGCACCGTCGACGCGTTGTAGCGCAGGATGAACGGCGGCGTGATGCCGGGCGGCAGCGAACGCACTTGTGATTGCGACAGCGCGGTGACCTGCGCGAGCGCTTCGTCGATATTCGCGCCCGGCTGGAAAAAGATCTTGACCACCGTGATGCCGTTCAGCGACGTCGACGCGGTGTGCTCGATATCGTTGACCGCCACTGACAAGCCGCGCTCGTAGTTCAGCGTGATGCGCCGCTCCATTTCGTCGGCGGGCAGACCGTTGTACGACCAGATCACCGAGAGCACCGGAATATCGATGTTCGGAAAGATGTCGGTGGGTGTGCGCAGAATCGTCAGCGGTCCGACGATCAGCAACAGCAGCGCCAGCACGACGAACGTATAGGGGCGCCGCAGCGCGAGACGAACGATCCACATGGCTAGCGCAGACGAACGAAATGAGCGGCGGCTGCGCCGCGCGTCGTGGAGACAGAGGCGCGGGAGCAGGCGTACAGCTGCGCGGCACCGATATCAAACGGATCGTTCTGGCGAAGCACGTTTTTGATGTCTCCCGCCGCAGGGTTTATGATGGCCTTCATTACGACGTCCAACGCCGAGATCATCGGCCGTGTGCAGCGTAATGGGAATAGGGCGAAACGACTGGTGAAAGCCTTCTAGTCGCCTTCCCAAAGCCCCGCAAAGCGGGAACAATGACTCCAACCTCTCACGCGCCACGCGCGCGGCAGATTAGGTGCGCACGCAACGTCGAATGCGAAGCGGCGTTTTTATCATCACCTCGACCGGCGTGTATTCATAAAGCCGGCTAAGGGAAGCGGGGAAATATCATGGAAGTCGGTTCCATTGTCCGTTCGGTACATATCGCCGTGCCGCAAGGCGCGCGCGGAATCGTCATGCGCATTCTCGGCGACATGGCGATGGTGGCGTGGTACGCCGGCGAGCCCGGCGCCTCGAAGCAACTCAATACCGAACCTTTTTTCCTCGAAGATCTGATCGATACCGGCGACCTGATACGTCCGTCCGGCGCGCAGACGCATTGAACGAGAGGATTAGCCGTCGCTCATTGCCGTTGTGTGACATGCAGATGCGGGCTGTAGTGATGCTGTAAGGTGCAGTCGGCTTGCCAGCATCGCCGTGGGTCGACGCGCGGGTCCCATTTTCTGGCGACGCAACGCACGCATTGCGAGTCGTCGCCCTCGTCTTTACCCGCGGCGCGGCGCACAATGCGGGGCATGAACGACACCATTCCCGACAATTTCCATCCCCAGGCCGGCGCCGATGGCGCCGTGCCGTTCGCGCGGCTCACGCCGGAAACCGTGCTCGATGCGCTCGACGGCGTGCTCGCGACGACCGGCGTGCGGACCGACGGCCGTCTGCTGCCGCTCAACAGCTACGAAAATCGCGTGTATCAGGTCGGCGTCGAAGACGGTCCGCCCGTGGTCGCGAAGTTCTATCGTCCCGAGCGCTGGACCGATGCGGCGATTCTCGAAGAGCACGCGTTCGTCGCCGAGCTCGCCGAGCGCGAGATTCCGGCCGTGCCCGCGCGGGTGCTCGATGGCCGCACGCTGCATACCTTCGACGGTTTCCGCTTTTCGGTTTTCGAGCGACGCGGTGGTCGCGCGCCGGATCTCGACCGGCGCGACACGCTCGAATGGCTAGGACGTTTCATCGGACGCATCCATGCGATCGGGCAGACACACGATTACGCGGAACGTCCCACCTTTGACATCGACACGTTCGGCTATGAGCCGCGCGACTTCCTGCTCGCGCACCGTTTCGTGCCCGACGACCTGCGCACCGCCTGGGAAACCGTGGTGAACCTCGCGCTCGAAGGTGTCGCCCGTGCGTTCGAGCGGGCCGGCGAAATTCGCACGCTGCGTCTGCACGGCGACTGTCATCCGAGCAACGTGTTGTGGACCGACGCAGGCCCGCATTTCGTCGATTTCGACGACAGCCGCATGGGTCCCGCGATTCAGGATCTGTGGCTGCTGCTGCCGGGCGAGCGCACGGAGGCGTCGCGCTCGCTGGCCGATCTGCTCGCCGGCTACGAGGATTTCTGCGAGTTCGAGCCGCGCGAACTGTATCTGATCGAAGCGCTGCGCACGCTGCGGCTGATTCACTATCAGGCGTGGCTCGCGCGGCGCTGGAACGATCCGGCGTTTCCGGCCGCGTTTCCGTGGTTCAACACGCAGCGCTACTGGGAGGATCGCATCCTCGAGATGCGCGAGCAGATCGGCGCGATGCAGGAAGGGCCGTTGTGGCCGGTTTGACGCGTTGACGCTCAAGGCGCCTGCGACGCCACATCGCTTCGATCGCCGGACGCATGCGCGTGAAATCTTCGGGCGTGCAGACGTCGCTGTCGAAATGTCAGGTTTACCAGGCTGCGCCCCTACACGCTGCAAGCGGCGCCGCCCGACGCCGCGATTTCCCGCGCGGCCTTCGCGCCTTCGACCTGCAATAGCGTCGGCAGCGACACGCCATTTTTCGCCGCCGTCACTTCCGCGAGAATCGACACCGCGATCTCAGGCGGCGTCCTGCTGCCGATGTAAATGCCGACCGGTCCATGCAAACGGGCCAGTTCGGCTTCGTTCAGATCGAACTCCTTCAGGCGCTCGCGCCGCGCGTGATTGTTCCTGCGCGAGCCAAGCGCGCCGACATAGAACGCCGGCGTCTTCAGCGCTTCCATCAGCGCGAGATCGTCGAGCTTCGGATCGTGCGTGAGCGCGATCACGGCGCAGCGCTCGTCGAGCTTCATGTCGATCACGGTATCGTCCGGCATCGTGCGGACGATCTTCGTGCCGGGGACGTCCCATTCCTCGGTGTATTCCTCGCGCGGATCGCACACCGTTACCTGGTAATCGAGCCCTACCGCGATATGGCACAGGTAGCGCGATAGCTGCCCGGCGCCGATCACGAGCATCCGGTAGCGCGGACCGTGGATCGTCAACAGACGCTGGTCGTCGAAATGCACGCCGTCGGTCGCCTGCGCTTCGCCGAGCCGTACCACGCCCGTCGCCATGTCGAGTTCGCGCGCGACGAGCCGGCCATTTTCGACCGCGTGACACAGCTCGGCGATGCCGCTTTGCCGCGTCAACGGTTCGAGCACGAGCTGGATCGTGCCACCGCAAGGCAGCCCGAAGCGATGCGCTTCCTCGGCCGTGATGCCGTACTTCACCGCTTCCGGATGCGTCTGCTCGATGCCCTGTTGCCGCACGCGATCGATCAGATCGTCTTCGATACAGCCCCCGGACACCGAGCCCACCACGAGGCCGTCGTCGCGCACCGAGAGCATCGCGCCCTCGGGACGCGGCGACGAGCCCCACGTCTTCACGACCGTCACGAGGAGCGCGCGATGTCCTTCCTCCAGCCAGCGGGCGCTGGTTTTCAGAACTTCGAGATCCACGCTGTCCATGATTTCTTCCCTTTCTTTGCTTCGCCGCCGGACTCGCCGTCCGCGGCCTCGTCCGATTCCATTTGCGCGGACGCGGACGCGGCTTCGGCTTCGGTATCCACCGATGCGTCACCGTTCGCTGCTTGATCCACGCTACTGTCGCCCGAGAGCTGGGCACTCAAGCGCCTGAAAAACTCCCCGGCAATCTTGCGCGCCGCGCCGTCGACGAGCCGCGAGCCGATCTGCGCGAGCTTGCCGCCGACCTGCGCGTTGGCGGTGTAGGAAAGCTTGGTCGCGGCATCGCCGTCGGCTTCGAGCATGACCTGCGCGTTGCCCTTCGCAAAGCCGGCGGCGCCGCCCTGGCCTTCGAAGACGATCGTGTAGGTGTTCGGCGCATCGATGTCGGTCAATTGCATACGCCCCTTGAAGCGTGCCTTGACTGGACCGACCGCCGCGCTCAGCGCGACCAGGTACGCGTTTTCGCCGTCGGGGTCGATGCTTTCGCAGCCCGGGATGCAGCCGCGCAGAATCTCGGTGTCGTTCAGCGCGTCCCACGTTTGCTGCTGCGTGACCGGCAGCGTATGCGATTCGGTCAATTCCATGACGTTGCTCCTGCGAGTGTCGTCGCGGCGACGGTGTGGCGAGGCGCGCGCGTCAGTTGCGCGAGATCGCGGCCGAATGCTGCGAGACTGTCTAGATTATGAACCGGACGATGCGCGTCGACATGCGGCAGGATCGCCTGCACGCCGCGCGCTTTCGGCGTGAAGCCGCTGAAACGCAGCAGCGGATTGAGCCACACGATGTGATGCGCGAAGCGCGCGAGGCGCGCCATTTCGGTATCGAGGACATCGATCGCTTCGTGATCGAGACCGTCGGTAACGAGCAGCACCGTCGCACGACCTGTGAGCACACGACGTGCCCAGCGCCGGTTGAACTCGGCGAGCGCCGCGCCGATGCGGGTGCCGCCCGACCAGTCGACCACCTGATCGCTGAGCGTGGCGATCGCAACATCCGGGTCGCGCTCGCGCAATGCGCGCGTCGCGTTCGTGAGCCGCGTGCCGAACAGAAACACCTGCAGACGTTCGCGCGATTGCAGCAGCGCGTGGCAGAAGTAGAGCACCGCGCGCGAGTAGTTGCTCATCGAGCCGGAGATGTCGAGCAGCAGCACGAGCGGCGGTTTGCGCTCGACCCTCGCGCGATACTTCCACACGGTCCAGTCGCCGCCCGCGCGCACCGCGTGCCGCGCGCTCGCGCGCAAATCCGCATGCGTGCCGTGTGACGCGGCCTTCAGGCGCCGTGTCGGCTCGGTGGCGAGCGGCAGCCGCTGGCCCCGGATCAGATGGCGCAGCGTGCGCCATTCGTCGGCGCTCAGCGTGTCGAAATCGCGATGACGTAGCCGCTCTTCCGCGCTGAATGTGAGCTGCGCATGCAGTTCGTGTTGCTCGGTTTCCGGCGGCACATTCACGTTCGGCGACTCTGGCATGCGCACCGCGAGCGCATCGGCGAGACGGTTGTTGCGCTTCGGCGGCGGCAACCCGTCGCGCACTTTCGGCAGCAGCAGCGCGCGCAGCTTGCCTTCCCAATCGGGGTCGCGCCAGAACAGATCGAACGCGGCATTGAAGAGATCGCGTTCGTCGGGCGCGGTGACGAGCAGCGCGGCAAGCGCGGCACGCACGTCGTCGCGATGGCCGAGGTCGATCCACTGCAGCGCGGCGAGCGCGTCGACCGCCTGCGCGGGTGACATCGGCAGGCCAGCGCCGCGCAGCACGCGTACGAAATGGACGACGTTGCGCGCGAGCATGGGCGCAGTGTGCTGGTTCGTCATGCCAACGATCCTCACCCGGACAGGCACTGCGCGATCTGTGCTGCGTCCACCCGAGCGAGATCGTCCTGATACTTGAGCAGCACGCCGAGCGTGTTCTGCACCGATTGCGGATCGAGCTCGGTGACCGACAGCGCTTCGAGCGCGCGGCACCAGTCGATCGTTTCGGCGATGCCGGGAGCCTTGAACAGATCCATGCCGCGCAGCCGGTGCACGAAATCGACCGCGCGCCGCTGCAGTTGCGCCGACGTATGCGGCGCGCGCGCCGCGACGATCTCGAGTTCGCGCTCGCGATCCGGATAGCCGATCCATTGATACAGACAGCGGCGCTTCAACGCGTCATGCACCTCGCGTGTGCGGTTCGACGTCATGATGACCAGCGGCGGTTGGGTCGCGCGCACGGTACCGTATTCGGGAATCGATACCTGGAAGTCCGAAAGCAGTTCGAGCAGGAATGCCTCGAACGGCTCGTCGGCGCGGTCGATTTCGTCGATCAGCAGTACACGCCGCGCGCCGGGATGGTGTTCGTCGGGCATGAGCGCCTGCAGCAGCGGACGCTTGAGCAGGAATTCGCCGCGATACAGCGTGTCGTTGTCGGGCCGCTCGCCGCTCGCTTCGGCAAGCCGCAGCGCCATGATCTGGCGCGGGTAGTCCCATTCGTAGAGCGCACTCGCGGTGTCGAGGCCTTCATAGCATTGCAGCCGCAGCAGCGTGGTGCCGAGCATGCCCGCCGCCGCTTTCGCGAGCTCGGTCTTGCCGACGCCCGGCTCACCTTCGACGAACAGCGGCCGCTCCATGCGCAGCGCGAGATACAGCGCGGTCGCGAGTTCGCGGCTCGCGAAATAGCGCTGTGCAGCGAGTTGGGCGAGGGTGTCGTCGATCGAAGCCGGCTGCATGGTTGGCAACGATCGCTAAGTATTCGCCTTCGCGACCGCACGTGCGGTGAGCACCGGAATCAGATGCGCGCGATACGCGGCGCTCGCGTGCATGTCTTCGTTCAGATCGTCGGGTGGCACACTCACCGCGCGTGCCGCCTCGGGCGTGAAGTTCGCCGACAGCGCGCTTTCGAGCCCGGGTACGCGAAATACCGACGGCGCCGCGCCCGTCACCGCGACCCGCACACCGCTCGCGAACTTCGCGACGAACACGCCGACCAGCGCGAAGTGCGAAGCCGGATTGCAGAACTTCTCGTACGCGGCGCGCTCCGGCACCGGAAACTCGACGGCGACGATCAGCTCGTTGGGCGCGAGCGCGGTCTCGTACATGCCGACAAAGAAATCGCCCGACGTGATGCGCCGCCGGTCCGTGACGATCGTCGCGTCGAGGCCCATTGCCGCGGCTGGATAGCACGCGGCCGGGTCGTTGTTCGCGAGCGAGCCGCCGATCGTGCCGAGCGCGCGTACCTGGCGATCGCCGATATTCCCGGCGAGGTCCGCGAGCGCGGGCAGGACGCGCCGCACGTCCGCATGCTCGGCGACGTCCGCATGACACACGGCTGCGCCGATCGTCACCTTGCTCGCGTCGACGGTGATCGTCTTGAGCGCGGGAATGCGCGTGACGTCGATCAGCCGCGATGGCTGCGCGAGACGCAGGCGCATCGTCGGCAGAAGGCTCTGGCCGCCGGCGAGGAACTTCGCGTTGCTGTCGGCGGTGAGGGCTGCGGCGGCCGCTTGCGGATCCGTCGCGCGTTGATACTCGAATGAATACATGTCGAATGCTCCGCTCAGGATCGTTGGGTCAGGCTTGTTTCGCGGCTTGAATCGCGGACCACACGCGATGCGGCGTGGCCGGCATCTGCAGATCGGTCACACCAAGCGGCGCGAGCGCGTCGATGATTGCGTTGATCACGGCCGGCGGCGAGCCGATCGCGCCCGCTTCGCCGCAGCCTTTGACGCCAAGCGGATTGTGCGTGCACGGCGTGCCCTTCACGGTTTCGACCGTGAAGTCGGGCAGATCGGACGCATGCGGCAATGCGTAGTCCATGTACGAGCCGGACAGCAGCTGGCCGCTGTCGTTGTCGTACACGCAGCGCTCGAGCATCGCCTGGCCGATGCCCTGCCCGAGGCCGCCATGCACCTGGCCTTCGACGATCATCGGATTGATCACGTTGCCGAAATCGTCGACCGCGGTGAACTTCTGGATGCGGCTCACGCCGGTGTCCGGATCGACTTCGACCTCGCAGATATACGCACCCGACGGATACGTGAAGTTGGGCGGATCGTAGAACGCGCTTTCTTCGAGGCCTGGTTCGAGCACATCGAGCGGATAGTTGTGCGGCACATAGGCGGCAAGCGAGATTTCCGCGAACGCCTTGGTGCGGTCGGTGCCCGCGACGCGGAACACGCCGTTCTTGAACTCGATGTCTTCGGCCGACGCTTCGAGCAGATGCGCGGCGATCTTCTTCGCCTTTGCTTCGATCTTGTCGAGCGCCTTCGAGATGGCCGAGCCGCCCACCGCGATCGAACGCGAACCATACGTACCCATGCCGAACGCGATGCGGCCGGTGTCGCCGTGCACGACATCGACGCTTTCGAGCGGAATGCCGAGCCGGTCCGCGACCACCTGCGCGAAGGTCGTCTCATGTCCCTGGCCGTGACTATGCGAGCCCGTGAACACGGTGACCGAACCGGTCGGATGCACGCGGATCTGCCCGACTTCGAACAGGCCCGCGCGCGCGCCGAGTGCGCCCGCGATACTGGACGGCGCGAGACCGCATGCCTCGATGTAGCACGAGTAGCCGAGGCCGCGTCGCTTGCCGTTTCGTTCGGACTCCTGCTGGCGCGCGGCGAAACCCGCGACGTCCGCGATTTCGAGTGCGCGCGACAGGATCGCGTTGTAGTCGCCGGTGTCGTAGGTGAGGCCGACCGGCGTCGCGTACGGGAACTGCGTGATGAAATTGCGGCGGCGGATTTCGGCGGGGTCGAGCTTCATCTCGCGCGCGGCGGTCTCGACCAGACGCTCGACGACGAACGTCGCCTCCGGCCGGCCCGCACCGCGATACGCATCGACGGGAACGGTGTTGGTGAAGACCGCCTTCACTTCGGCGTAGATCGCGGGCGTCGCGTATTGGCCGGCGAGCAGCGTCGCGTACAGGATCGTCGGGATGCTCGACGCGAACGTAGACAGATACGCGCCCATGTTCGCGATCGTATGCACGCGCATCGCGAGGAACTTGCCATCGGCATCCATTGCGAGTTCGGCTTTCGTCACGTGATCGCGGCCGTGCGCGTCGGACAGGAAGGCCTCGGAGCGCTCGGCCGTCCATTTGACTGGCCGGCCGATCTTCTTCGATGCCCACGTGAGCGCGACGTCTTCCGCGTACAGGAAGATCTTCGAGCCGAAGCCGCCGCCGACGTCCGGCGCGATCACGCGCAGCTTCGATTCCGGCAGCGATAGCACGAACGCGGCCATCAGCAGCCGCTCGACGTGCGGATTCTGATTCGCGACGTACACCGTGTAGCTGTCGTCCTGCGCCGAATAGTTCGCGTTGACCGCGCGCGGTTCGATCGCGTTCGGCACGAGGCGGTTGTTGACGATGTCGAGCGTGGTCACGTGTGCGGCTTTCGCAAACGCGGCATCGGTCGCGGCCTTGTCGCCGTGGCCCCAGTTGAAGCAGACGTTGTCGGGCACTTCGTCGTGCACCGCGGCCTGGCCTCGATCGGCCGCATGCGCGGTATCGACGACGGCCGGCAGCACGTCGTAATCGACGTCGATCAGTTCGGCCGCGTCTTTCGCGGCCTTGATCGATTCAGCGATCACGAGCGCGACCTGGTCGCCCACGTGCCGCGCTTTCGTATGCGCGATCACGGGATGCGGCGGCTCGTTCATCGGCTTGCCGTCGATGCTGTGGATCAGCCAGCCGCACGGCACGCTGCCGACGTTTTCGACAGCGAGATCCGCGCCGGTGAAGATCGCGACCACGCCTGGCGACTGTTTAGCCGCGCTCGTGTCGATGCTCTTGATCTTCGCGTGCGCATACGGCGAGCGCAGGAACACGGCGTAGGTTTGGCGCGGCAGCACGATGTCGTCGGTGTACTGGCCTTTGCCGGTGAGGAAGCGATAGTCTTCCTTGCGTTCGACGGCGGCGCCGATCAGGCTCGGGGTATCGGGTGCGTTCATCGTCGGCTCCTCAGGCGGTTGCGCCGGCGGCATTCGCGCCGGCAGTTGCGCTTGATGCGGCAGACGACTTCATAGCCGCGGCGCCTTCGAGCACGGCCTTGACGATGTTGTGATAGCCCGTACAGCGGCACAGATTGCCGTCGAGCTGTTCGCGCACGTCGTCGCCGGTCAGATCGGGTTGACGCTGCACCAGCGACACCGCGCTCATCACCATGCCCGGTGTGCAGAAGCCGCATTGCAGACCGTGGCAGTGCTTGAACGCGGCCTGCATCGGATGCAGTGCGCCGTTGTGAGCGAGCCCTTCGATGGTTGTGACTTCCGCGCCATCGGCTTGCACGGCGAGGATGTTGCAGGACTTGATCGCGCGGCCGTTCAGATGCACGGTGCAGGCGCCGCATTGCGCCGTATCGCAGCCGACGTGGGTGCCGGTCAGACGGAGTTGATCGCGCAGGAACTGGACAAGCAGGGTGCCAGGGTCGACTGAGGCGCTCACGGGAGCGCCATTGACCGTCAGACTAATGCTGATTTCCATGAAGCTGTCTCCTTAGTCGACCGCGGTGAGCGCTTCCGCGCTGACTGCGGTCCCATGCAAGTTAATTGCTGTGGGTGAGACCGGACCTGTGATTGTTGTTGCCCCTGCTTTCCTTCGACTGCGTGCTGACTGCGATTCGCGAGGTCCGATAAGGGTGCTGCGGGTTTTATAGGTCTGCCGAAAAGTAAAACACAAATCGCGCGAGCGCGCTATGAGGGGAAGTGTGTCGGCGCGGGCGAGCGCACGAACAGAACCTGGCGGGCGTGGAATGGCACGCCGGAAGGCGATGCGCCCCGTATGCAGGGCATGACGGGGCGCATCGATAGATCAGCGGAAAGCGAGGCCGGGCCCGCGAGCGTTCAGCTCGTTGGGGTGGCCTCGTTGAAACGGCGCATTACTACGCCAGTTTCGAATGACGGCGCGAGTAGCCGAAATAGATGACCATGCCGATCAGCAGCCAGACCACGAATGCGGCCCACGTGATGCCTTGCAGGTTCGCCATCAGGAACAGGCACGATGCAACCGCGAGCACCGGCACGACCGGCACGCCCGGGCAACGGAATGCGCGCGGCAGCTCGGGGTGCGTCTTGCGCAGCACGAGCACCGCGATCGACACCATCGAGAACGCCGCGAGCGTGCCGATATTGATCAGTTCAGCCAACACATTGAGCGGCACCAGCGCGCCGATCAGACCGAAGAAGATACCGACGAGCCACGTCGTGAAGAACGGCGTCGCGAAACGCGGATGCACTTTCGACAGCTTCGCGGGCAGCAGGCCGTCGCGCGACATCGCGAAGATCACACGCGTCTGCCCGTAGGCCATGACGAGAATCACGGTCAGCATGCCGAGCACGGCGCCGAGATCGATGAAGCCCGCGACCCAGTTCTGCCCCGCGAGCTGCAGCGCGTACGACACCGGGTGCGAAATGCCCATGAACTTCTCCGACGGCACGATGCCGGTGACGACCGCCGCTACTGCCACATACAGCACCGCACACACGCTGAGCGACGCGATGATGCCGACCGGCAGGTCGCGCTTCGGATTCTTCACTTCTTCGGCCGCCGACGACACCGCGTCGAAGCCGATGAACGCGAAGAACATCACCGCGGCCGCGCCGAACACGCCGCTCCAGCCGTGCGGCATGAACGGGTGCCAGTTGGCCGGCGTGACATGAAACACGCCGACAGCGATCACGAGCAGCACGACGACCACCTTGATCGCGACCATGATGTTGTTGATCCGCGCGGACTCGCGCACGCCGACCGACAGCAGCGTGGTGATCGCCATCATCACGAGGAAGGCAGGCAGGTTGAACAGCGTTTCGTGTCCGGGGACGGCGCCGGGGGCCGCGGTCAGCGCCATCGGCAGCGACACGCCGAAGCCCGACAGCAGCGACTGCAGATAGCCGGACCAGCCGACCGACACCGCCGAGGTCGCGAGTCCGTACTCGAGCATCAGGTCCCAGCCGATGATCCATGCGGCCAATTCGCCGAGCGTCGCGTACGAGTACGTGTAGATCGAACCGGCGACCGGAATCGTCGACGCGAATTCGGCGTAGGCGAGCGCGGCGAAGCCGCAAGCGATCGCCGCGATCACGAACGAGATCATCAGGGCGGGGCCGGCCTGCACGGCGCCCGTGCCGGTCAGCACGAAGATGCCGGTGCCGATGATGGCGCCGACGCCGAGGAACGTGAGGTCGAGCGCGCCGAGCGCCTTTTTCAGGCCGGCAGTTTGAGCGCTCGCCGCGAGCATGTGCTCGAGGCTCTTTTTGCGAAGCAGGGACATTGGCGTGGGTCTCCAGTAGTGCACGCGTGTTGCGCGCCGAATGTCGGGAAAACCCGTAATTCTAGCGGATGCGTGCCGCTGGCCCGGTTCCCGGGGGCGCTTTTTGGGCTTGGGCGACGGGCGGAAACTCCCGCCAGGAGGGGACTTCGGGTGGGCTTGCGGTATCGGGAGCAGGGTGGCGGTGAAGCTTTTGCTGAAAAAGCAATAAATGGGAGGGACTCTCTGCGTTTTCGCCGGTGTCGCGGTTTTCAGATTCGCGGCGCCACGCGGCACGTGCGGCGCCTAGCCCGCCATCGCCGGATTCAGATCGACGAGGCGGTTGCTCATCACGTAGAACGTGAGCTCGGCGTTGTTGCGCAGCTTCATCTTGTCGAGCAGCCGCGTGCGATACACGCTGACCGTCTTCACCGACAGCGACAGCGTGGCCGCGATATCGGTGAGCCGTTTGCCCGACGCGAGCATGCACAGCGTCTGGTATTCGCGATCGGACAGCTTTTCGTGCGGCAGTTGTTCGCCGTCGAACGAGACGTAGTCGGCGAGCGCCTCGGCCATCTCGGGGCTCACGTACTTGCGGCCCGCCGCGACCTGCTGGATCGCGCCGATCATCTGCGCGGCGTCGACCGTCTTCGACAGATAGCCGGACGCGCCGGCTTTCAGCGCGCGCACCGCGTACTGGTCCTCGCGGTACATCGAGAACATCAGCACCGCGACGCGCGGTGCCTTGCGCTTCAGGCGCTTGAGCACCTCGACGCCGTTCATGTCGGGCAGCGAGATGTCGAGCAGCACCACGTCGAAGCTCTGCCGGACGACCGCTTCGAGCGCTTCGGAGCCGCTTTGCGCCTCGGCGACTTCACGCGCGATGCGGCGATCGAGCAGCAGCTGGCGAACGCCCTGGCGGACCACCGCGTGATCTTCGACGATCAGGATGCGCAGGCTCATGGTCGCGGGCTCACGATTGCAGTGCGCGCCGGGCGGCGCGCGGCGCGGGGGTGGCAGCGAGCAGCGCGTGCCAGGCGAAGCGGGCCTGGATCAG
>ABYL01000153.1 GCA_000173575.1 Burkholderia sp. H160
ATCGCGCGACCACCACCGCCGCCGCTACGCTCCGACGGCTCGCCACGGCTATAGCCGCCTTCATCGCCGCCACCCATCGACGCGCCGCCACGGCCGCCGAGCATCTGCATCTGTTCCGCGACGATTTCGGTCGAGTAACGATCGGTGCCGTCCTGCGCCTGCCACTTGCGCGTGCGGATGCGCCCTTCGATGTACACGGACGAGCCCTTCTTCAGATATTCCGACACGATTTCCGCGAGGCGGCCAAAGAACGAAACGCGGTGCCACTCGGTGGCTTCCTTCATCTCGCCCGACGCCTTGTCCTTGTAGCGGTCCGTTGTCGCAAGGCGGATGTTCGCCACTGCGTCGCCGCTCGGAAGATAGCGGACTTCCGGATCGGCTCCGAGGTTGCCGACCAGAATGACCTTGTTCACGGATGCCATGAGTTTCTCCTGTTGATTCCTGTTGCAGGCGGCGCGGCATTACGCTGTTCGCGTCTCACGCCTGGCAGGCCCGAGACCAGAAGAGCGCCTCTGCCCGCCGCCGGGTGAGTTCTGGATGATTCGGGGCCGTGCCCCGAGTACGCTGTGTTATGCCTTGCGCGGCGGCTGTTTCATCTTGGCCGCGATTATAAGCCAGCAAAATACCAGCCCGGAGCAGGCGAAGAATACCGCGCTCGGGCCGTTCACCTTCAGCAGCCAGCCGCCGACCACCCCGCCCAGCGCAAGACCGATCGACTGCGTGGTGTTGTACACACCGGCCGCGGCCCCTTTGCGGGTGCCGGGCGCAAGCTTCGACACCAGCGAAGGCTGCGAGGCTTCGAGAATATTGAAGCCGAGAAAGTACACGAACAGGATCGCCGCCACACTCAGAATCGTATGCGGAGCAACGCCCAATAACAACTGGCCGATCAGGATAAGAGCGATCGCCGACAGCAGCACGATCTTCATCTTGCCGCGCTTCTCGGCGGCGATGATCGCCGGCACCATCATCACGAACGACAGCCCCATCACCGGCAGATAAACCTTCCAGTGCGAAGCGACCGGCAGCCCGCCCGCTTCGAGAATGCGCGGCACGACGAGGAACAGCGCGGTTTGCGTCGCGTGCAGCACGAGCACGCCGAAATTCAAACGCAGCAACTCGACGTTGTGCAGTACTTCGGCGAACGGCGCGCGCACGTGCACCGGTTTTGGCGCATCGGGCACGACCCACACCACGACGCCGATCGCGAGGATCGCGAAGACGCCGACCAACGTGAAAAGCCCGCTCATGCCGAGCCATTGGAACACGATCGGCGCCCCGACGATCGCCACCGCGAACGACACGCCGATGCTGCCGCCGACCATCGCCATCGCCTTCGTGCGATGTTCTTCCGCAGTCAGATCGGCGATAAACGCGATCACCGCCGACGACACCGCGCCCATCCCCTGAATCACCCGGCCGACGATGATCCATGTCATGTCATGCGCGCCCGCCGCGACGAAGCTGCCGATCGCGAAGATCAGCAGGCCCGTGGCAATCACGGGCTTGCGGCCAATCTTGTCGGAAATCCAGCCGTAGAAGATGTAAAGCATCGACTGCGTGACGCCGTACGCGCCGAGCGCGATGCCGACCAGCAGCACGTTCTCGCCGCCCGGGATAGTCTTCGCGTAGATCGAGAACACCGGCATGATCATGAAGAGACCCAGCATGCGCAGCGCGAAGATGGCGGCAAGCGACACGGTCGCGCGCAATTCGGGCGCGCTCATGCGTGTGGAGATGGCGGACGGATTGGACATCGAAGCGTTGTTTGAATGAACCGGGCGGCGAGCCCGTGGGGACAGCTTTGGCCGCCGGCGCAGTGGAGCACGACGAACAGGCAGGCGGCCAGCCCCGGCATATCGGCCGGTCCGCGCCGACGAGACGCGCAAAGCCCGTGCCCTACCGCCCCCGCTCGCCCCTCGCGGCATCTTGTACTCGCGGAAAACGGCCCCAGTTAAGCCTCTTTGCCGCTGTCAGCACGCCGTAACGGCGGTCTGGAAAAGTCGTTATAGTAGCAGGTTTAGCCTCTTTCCCTTTCCGCAGTTCATGGAATAGATCCGTGGAACAAATCCGTATTCGTGGGGCTCGCACCCACAACCTGAAGAACGTCAATCTCGACCTACCGCGTCACAAGCTCGTCGTTATCACGGGACTTTCGGGCTCCGGCAAATCGTCGCTGGCGTTCGATACGCTGTATGCGGAAGGACAGCGGCGCTACGTCGAAAGTCTGTCCGCCTATGCGCGGCAGTTCCTGCAACTGATGGAAAAGCCGGACGTCGACCTGATCGAAGGTCTGTCGCCGGCCATTTCGATCGAACAGAAGGCGACCTCGCACAATCCGCGCTCGACGGTCGGCACCGTCACCGAAATCCACGATTATCTGCGTCTGCTGTTCGCGCGCGTCGGCACGCCCTACTGCCCCGATCACGAGATTCCGCTCGAAGCGCAAAGCGTGTCGCAGATGGTCGACGCGGCGCTCGCGCTGCCCGAGGAAACGCGCCTGATGATCCTCGCGCCCGTCGTCTCCGATCGCAAGGGCGAGCACACGGATCTGTTCGACGACATGCAGGCGCAAGGTTTCGTGCGCTTTCGTGTGCGCTCGGGCGGCGGCACCGCCAATGAAGGCACCGCGAAAATCTACGAAGTCGACTCGCTGCCGAAGCTGAAGAAAAACGACAAGCACACGATCGACGTCGTGATCGACCGTCTGCGCGTGCGCCCGGACATGAAGCAGCGCCTCGCCGAATCGTTCGAAACGGCACTGCGTCTCGCCGACGGCCGCGCGATCGCGCTCGAAATGGATACGAACAAGGAGCACCTGTTCAGTTCGAAGTTCGCCTGCCCGATCTGCTCGTATTCGCTGCCGGAACTCGAGCCACGCCTGTTCTCGTTCAACAACCCGATGGGCGCGTGCCCCGAATGCGACGGCCTCGGCCAGATCACGTTCTTCGATCCAAAGCGGGTGGTCGCGCATCCGTCGCTGTCGCTCGCGGCCGGCGCGGTGAAGGGCTGGGACCGGCGCAACCAGTTCTACTTCCAGATGCTGCAGAGCCTCGCGGCGTTCTACGACTTCGACATCGACACCGCGTTCGAGGACCTGCCGGAGAAAGTCCGCAAGATCCTTCTGTACGGTTCGGGCAAGCAGGAGATTCCGTTCTCGTACATCAACGAGCGCGGCCGCACCTCGGTGCGCGAGCATGTGTTCGAGGGGATCATCCCGAATCTGGAGCGCCGCTACCGCGAAACCGATTCGTCCGCGGTGCGCGAAGAGCTCGCCAAGTATCAGAACAACCAGCCATGCCCGGCGTGCGCGGGCACGCGGCTGCGTCGCGAAGCGCGCTTCGTGCGCATCGGCGCGGACAGCGACGCGCGCGGCATCTTCGAGATCAGCGGCTGGCCGTTGCGCGATGCGCTAGGCTACTTCCAGACCCTGCGCCTCGAAGGCTCGAAGCGCGAGATCGCCGACAAAGTCGTGAAGGAGATCGTCGCGCGTCTGATGTTCCTCAATAACGTCGGGCTCGACTACCTGTCGCTCGAACGCAGCGCGGAAACGCTGTCGGGCGGCGAAGCGCAGCGCATTCGCCTCGCCTCGCAGATCGGCTCGGGGCTGACCGGTGTGATGTACGTGCTCGACGAACCGTCGATCGGCCTCCATCAGCGCGACAACGACCGGCTGATCTCGACGCTCAAGCATCTGCGCGACCTCGGCAACTCGGTGATCGTCGTCGAACACGACGAGGACATGATCCGCATGGCCGACTACGTGGTCGACATGGGCCCCGGCGCGGGCGAGCACGGCGGCATGGTGATCGCTGAAGGCACGCCCAAAGAGGTGCAGAAGAACGCGGCATCGCTGACCGGCCAGTACATGTCGGGCGCGCGCACCATCGAATTCCCCGACGAGCGCAAGGATCCCGACGAGCGGCGCCTGCGCATCGTCGAGGCACACGGCAACAATCTGCACCACGTGACGCTCGATCTGCCCGTGGGCCTGCTGACCTGCGTGACCGGCGTGTCCGGCTCGGGCAAGTCGACGCTGATCAACGACACGCTGTATCACGCGGTCTCGCATCATCTGTACGGCTCGGCCACGCAGCCGGCGCCGTACGAATCGATCGAGGGCCTCGAGCACTTCGACAAGGTGATCAACGTCGACCAGTCGCCGATCGGCCGCACGCCGCGCTCGAATCCGGCGACCTACACCGGTCTCTTTACGCCGATCCGCGAGCTGTTCGCGGGCGTGCCGGCCGCCAAGGAGCGCGGCTACGATCCGGGCCGCTTCTCGTTCAACGTGAAGGGCGGACGCTGCGAATCGTGCCAGGGCGACGGCGTGCTCAAGGTCGAGATGCACTTTCTGCCGGACGTGTACGTGCCGTGCGATGTCTGCCACGGCAAGCGCTACAACCGCGAAACGCTCGACATCCAGTACAAAGGCAGCAACATCAGCGAAGTGCTCGACATGACGGTCGAACACGCGTACGAGTTCTTCAAGGCCGTGCCGGTCGTCGCGCGCAAGCTGAAAACCTTGCTGGATGTCGGCCTCGGCTATATCCGCCTGGGCCAGTCGGCCACCACGCTGTCGGGCGGCGAGGCGCAGCGCGTGAAACTGTCGCTGGAACTGAGCAAGCGTGATACCGGTCGCACGCTATACATCCTTGACGAACCGACCACCGGCCTGCATTTTCACGATATCGCGATGCTGCTCGAAGTGATTCACCGCTTGCGCGACCAGGGTAATACCGTCGTGATCATCGAACATAATCTCGATGTAATCAAAACTGCGGACTGGGTCATCGATCTCGGTCCCGAAGGCGGCGCCGGCGGCGGGCAGATCATTGCGCAGGGTACGCCTGAGCAGATTGCGACGTCGAAGGCAAGTTTTACCGGCAAGTACCTGGCGCCGCTGCTCAAGCGCACCGCCAGCGTAAAGTAACGCTGCACTACCGAGGTTGGAGACGGAATAAGCCATGGCCAAGCGTATTCAGGCGCGCGAAGAAGAACGGGTGCAGGACCTGCGCCCGCGCCCGGTCAGGCTGACCAGCGACATGAGTCTGCCGAAGCTGTCGGCTGTCGAAATCGGCAGCTATGGGGTGATGCTGCTCGGCATGTGGGCGGTCATCGAACTGAAGCTGCTCGGCGCGCTACTCGCCGGGCTGCTGGTGTTTCAGCTCGTGAATACAATTGCGCCACGCATCGAGCGTCACATGTCGAGCAAGCGGGCGCGCTGGCTCGCGGTGGTGATCCTGTCGACGGTGATCGTCGGCGCGCTGACGGCGCTCACGCTCGGCATCATTTCGCATTTCGAGAAGGACGTGCCGAGCATGCAGGCGCTGCTCGATCAGGCGATGCAACTGATCGACGAGGCGCGCGGCAGGATTCCCCAATTCGTCGCGAACTATCTGCCGGTCGACACCGAGCAGATGAAGGCGAAGGCCGCGGAACTGATGCACACACACGCGAACATGCTGCAGCAAAGCGGCACGACCGCGGCGCGCGCGTTCACGCACGTGCTGATCGGCATGATCATCGGCGCGATCATCGCGGTCGGCGCGCAGAAGCATATCCAGCGGCTGCCGCTGTCCACCGCGTTCGTCACGCGCGTCACGCGTTTTGCCGACGCGTTTCGCCGTATCGTGTTCGCGCAGGTGAAGATCTCCGCGCTCAACGCGGTGTTCACGGCGATTTTCCTGCTTGTGATCCTGCCGCTCTTTCATGACACGCTGCCGCTGTCGAAGACGCTGGTGCTCGTCACGTTCATCGTGGGTCTGCTGCCAGTGATCGGCAATCTGATCTCGAACACGATCATCGTCGCGGTCGCGCTGTCGGTGAGTTTCCCGGCGGCGATCATGTCGCTCGTATTCCTGATCCTGATTCACAAGCTCGAGTACTTCCTGAACGCCCGGATCGTCGGTGGCCAGATCGAGGCGCGCGCGTGGGAGCTACTGATCGCGATGCTGGTCATGGAAGCGGCGTTCGGCATCGCCGGGGTGATCGCGGCGCCGATTTTTTATGCGTATATCAAGCGGGAGCTGATTTATCTGCGATTGGTGTGAGGGGGAAGTCGAGCAGCAAAAGTCAGCACTCACTAGCGCTCAGTTCGGGACGGCCATTCAGGCCACGAAAGCGAAAGCGGCACTTCGGTGCCGCTTTTTTTTTTGCTTCCCGCGCCGATGCGTCGCCGCCTCCTGCTGACAGAAAGCTTGCAGCAGATCGCACCCACCCCTAAGATGAGAACAATTCCTATTTACAGATACTCCGCATCGTGACGTTTCACCTGATTTCCCGCTCGCATTTCCGCGACTCCTTGCCGCCTTGCGCATGAGACGCCAGCTGGTCCGGCTGCACCGCTGGTTCGGCGTCGCGACCGCGCTGTTTCTGTTCGTCGCCGGCCTCACGGGCGCGATCATCGCGTGGGACCACGAGCTCGATGCGGCGCTGAACCCGTCGTTCTACCAGGCCCGCACGGCCGGGCCGACGCTGTCCGGACTCGAACTGGCGCGCCGCGTCGAGGCCGCCGATTCGCGTCTTCAGGTGACCTATCTGCCGCTGGCGGTCGAACCGGGCCACACGCTGCAGATGATGGTTCTGCCGCGCACCGACCCGGCGACGAAGCAGCCCTACCCGCTCGACTTCAACCAGGTCGCCGTCGATCCGGTCACCGGCGAGATCCAGGGACATCGCGAATGGGGCGCCGTGTCGCTCGCACGGCTCAACCTGATTCCGTTCATCTACAAGCTGCACTACACGCTGCAACTGCCGTTTACCGGCGACGTCGACATCGGCACGTGGGTGATGGGGACCGTCGGTATCGTGTGGTTGATTGATAGCGTGATTGCACTGTGCCTGTCGTTTCCGAGCCTGAAGGCCTGGCGCAAGTCGTTCGCGTTCCGCCTGAGACGCGGCGGTTATGCGCTGACTTTCGATCTGCACCGCTCCGGCGGCGTGTGGATCTGGGGCCTGCTGATGATCGTCGCGCTGACGTCGATCTCGATGAATCTGTCGTCGCAGGTAGCGCGGCCGATCATCTCACGGCTGTCGACGCTGACGCCCGATCCGATCAACAACCCCGAAATCCGGCGCGCACCACAACCAGGCGATCAGGTGCTGAGCCGCGAGCGCATCGTCGAACTCGCCGGGCAGGCCGGCAAGGAGATGCATATCGCCGCGCCGCCGGGTGGGCTCTACTACGCCGAGTTCATGCACGCGTATGGCGTCGGCTTCTACGCGCCCGGCAACGATCACGGCGACAGTGGCCTCGGCAGTCCGTGGATGTATTGGGACGCCGCCACCGGCAAGCGGCTCGCCGCGCAGATTCCCGGCAAGGGCACGGCCGGCGACATCTTCATGCAGGTGCAGTTTCCGCTGCACTCGGGGCGCATCCTCGGTCCTGTAGGGCGGATTCTGATCAGTGCGGTGGGGGTAGCGGTGGCCGTGCTGAGCATCACGGGCCTCGTGATCTGGCTGAAGAAACTGAATGGGCGCCGCCGTTCTGCGCAAAACGCGAATCTCGCGAGAAGCACAGGCGGCGCGGCGGCGCGCTCGTAACGCAACTTTCCAGCGCCGCTTTTAGCGGAACACCACCGTCTTGCTGCCGTTCAGCACGACGCGATGCTCGACGTGCCACTTGACCGCGCGCGCAAGCGTCACACACTCGACGTCGCGGCCGATCGCCGTCAGTTGCTCCGGCGTCATGCTGTGGTCCACGCGCTCGACTTCCTGCTCGATGATCGGACCTTCGTCGAGATCGGTCGTCACGTAGTGAGCGGTCGCGCCGATCAGCTTCACGCCGCGGTCGAACGCCTGGTAATACGGCTTCGCGCCCTTGAAGCTCGGCAGGAACGAGTGATGGATGTTGATCGCGCGACCGGCCAGCGCCTCGCACAGGTTCGGCGACAGGATCTGCATGTAACGCGCGAGCACCACGAGGTCGGCCTGATGCTCGTTGATCACTTCGAGCACGCGAGCTTCCTGCGCGACTTTCGCCTCCGGCGTACCGCCGAGCAGCGGGAAGTGGTGGAACGGAATGTCGTAGCTCGCGGCGAGCTGGTAGAACTCCTTGTGGTTCGAGATGATCGCCGGGATGTCGATGTTGATCTGACCGGTGCGGTAGCGGAACAGCAGATCGTTCAGACAGTGACCGATCTTCGACACCATGATCACGACGCGCGGCTTCACGTTCGCATCGTGCAACTCCCAGCGCATGCCGAACTGTTCGGCGAGCGTCGAGAACGATGCGCGCAGCGCGTCGAGTCCCGGATCGCCGCCCACCTGCTGAAAATGCACGCGCATGAAGAACTCACCGGTGCCGCTGTCGCCGAACTGCGCGGAGTCGAGAATATTGCTGCCACGCTCGAACAAGAAGCCCGACACGGCGTGAACGATGCCGGGCCGATCGGCGCACGACAGTTTGAGGATAAAGCTGTGATCGGTCGACATGACCTCGGTGACTCCCTTCTTCAATGCGTGGTTTGTTTCAGTGCGTAATGGCTGCGCGGGGTGAGCCTGACTCATGAGCCTGAGCTAGCCCAGCGCCGGCGGCGCGAACAGCGCGTCGATGCCCGCGCACGCGTCCTCGTCGATCCAGCGGCGGCGCAGCAGGCAATCGAGCGTCGCGAGGCTGGCGTCGACGGTCAGCGCGCCTTCCTCGATCCAGCGCGCGACTTCGTCGATGCGCGCGAGCCGGTGTTCGCCCACTTCGCCGTCCTGGTTGTGCGGCGCGAAGTCGGCGGGCAGCGCGAGGTCGTAGATGAAAATCTGCTCGGCCTGCGTGCCTTCCGGCAGCGATTGCAACACGTGCGCGGTGCGACCCGCGACCGCGCTCGCGGCGATCTCCGCCGGAATGCCCGCTTCTTCCCAGCACTCCTTGACGATCGTCTCGGCGATGCCGAAGCCCCAGCCGATCCCGCCCGCAACGACATTATCGAGCATGCCAGGGTCGGTCGCTTTCGTGTCGCTGCGGCGCGCGATCCACAATTGCGGCGCCCCACCACCCGCGTATTCTACGACGCCGTTCAGATGCACCGCGTAGGTCATCGTGCCGAAGAAGCGCGACGCCGCGCGTTCGATATAGGCGAGCGGCGGCGCGTCGAACGCGTTGCGGATCGCGTAGGTTTCGTTGCGCCAGCCGGGGATACGGCCATCGGCGGCGAGCGCGCCGATCACGGAAGCGAGCGCCGCGCTGCGCAGATCGACGGTATTGAACGTGGCGGCGAGCGTCACCTTGTGGTCCGCAATCTCGAACACGTCGGGCCAGCGCGCGAGCAGCGGCACGTCGAACTCGCGAATCCAGCCGACTTGTTCGGCGCCGATCAGAAACGGCCAATGCGCGTTCGCGTCGAAGCGGCGCGCGGCGGTGATGCAAGGCAAACTCATTGAAAACTCCAGACTGTCCGCCGTCGCGGCGAACCGGGGCAAAGCAGAAGCGGGCCTGTTGCGTGACGCGCGTCAGTCACGCAACGCGACGCGAATCCCGATCGCGATGAACGTCGCGCCGGCCACTCGATCGAGCCACACGCCCACGCGCGGCCGCCGCCTGAGCCAGCCGCCGATGATCCCCGCGCACACGCCGAACAGCGAAAACACCAAGACGGTCTGCAACATGAACAGCGCGCCGAGCTCCAGCATCTGCACGGTCACGCTCTGCGCGCCGTGCGGTTGCACGAACTGCGGCAAGAACACGACGAAGAACAGCGTCACCTTCGGGTTCATCAGATTGCCGAGCACGCTCTGGCGAAACACCGTCGAAAGCGGCTGCGGCACACGCTCGTGCGCGGTCGCCAGTCCCTGGCTGCGCAACGCCTTGATGCCGATCCACACCAGATACGCGGCGCCGGCGAGCTTGATCGCTTCGAATGCGAGCGGCGACGAACGCAGTAGCGCGGCGACGCCGAGCGCGGCAAGCGTCGTGTGAAACGTAATGCCGGCGGCAAAGCCGAGCGCGGCGACGAGACCGGCCACGCGGCCCTGCGAGATGCCGCGCGCGAGCACCTGCAGATTGTCCGGGCCGGGCGCCACGGTGATCGCGATCGAGGTGGCGAGAAACAGCAGGAAGTTGGGCATTGTTGTGACCTTCTGGTTGGGCGGCTAACGACCTTCCGGCTCAATGACCGTCGAAACTCGTCACTGTATAGAGCGCAAGGCCGCCGTCGCCCAGCAGCTTCGAGCCGCCCAGCTCGGGAAGATCGACGATCGCCGCACCTTCCACGACGACCGCGCCGAGCCGCTCGAGCAGCTGCTTGCCGGCCATCATCGTGCCGCCGGTCGCGATCAGATCGTCGATGATCACGACGCGGTCGCCCGGCTCGCACGCATCCTCGTGAATCTCGACGGTCGCGGTGCCATACTCCAGTTCATACGATTGCGAGATCCGCTTGTACGGCAGCTTGCCTGCCTTGCGGATGGGGATGAAGCCGAGGCTCAGCTCGTGCGCGACGATCGGCCCGATGATGAAGCCGCGCGCATCGAGCCCGGCGATGTAGTCGAGCTTCGCGTCGATATAGCGCTGCACGAACAGGTCGATCAGCACGCGCAGCGACTTCGGCTCGCGCAACAGCGGCGTGATGTCGCGGAACTGCACACCCGGCTGCGGCCAGTCGGGCACCGTGCGAATGTGACTTCTGATGTAGTCGGCCGCATCGAGCGGCGCGCTCGTGAGCGCGTTGGACATGATGTCTCCGGATGGACCTCGACAGGTCCGGTGAAAAGCTTGAATCAGGGTCGCCCGACAGAACGGGCCCGCTTCGCGGGATCAGGCCGCGGCGGCGCGGCGATGCTTCGACAGCCGCTCCTCGGCTTGCGCCAGTTGCTCGGGCAGTCCGCGCAGCACCACGATGTCGCTGGCGCGCAGTTTTGTCGACGGGTCCGGCTCGACGCCGCGAATGCCGTGCCGGCGGATCGCGGTCACTTCAACGCCGAGTTCGAACAGGCCCAGCTCGGCGAGCGTGCGGCCCACCGCATCGCTGCTTTCGTCGACCGGCACCGATTGTAGCCGCACCTGCTCGTGGCCGTCGTCGTCGTCGACGTCGTCGGCGCCGTGGAAATAGCCGCGCAACAGCGAGTAGCGTTCGTCGCGCATCTCCTCGACCCGCCGCACCACGCGCCGCATCGGCACGCCCATCACGACGAGCGTGTGTGACGCGAGCATCAGGCTGCCCTCGACGATCTCCGGAATCACCTCCGTCGCGCCGGCGGCGAGCAGTTTCTCCAGATCGGCGTCGTCGACGGTGCGCACGATAACCGGCAGCGTCGGCTCCATCTCGTGAATGTTGTGCAGCACCCGCATTGCCGACGGCGTGTTCGCGTAGGTAATCGCGATCGCGCCCGCGCGATGCAGGCCCGCGGCCAGCAGCGACTCGCGCCGCCCCGCGTCGCCGAACACGACCGATTCGCCGGCCGCCGCGGCCGCCGCGACACGGTCGGGATCGAGGTCGAGCGCGACATAGGAGAGCCCTTCATGCTCGAGCATGCGCGCGAGGTTCTGCCCGGCGCGGCCATAGCCGCAGATGATCACGTGGCCACTCTGTTTCAGGCTTTGCGTCGCGATGCGCGTCATCTGCAACGACTGCATCATCCATTCGGTCGAAGACAGCCGCAGCACGATGCGGTCCGCGTTCTGGATCATGAATGGCGCGGCGAGCATCGACAGCAGCATCGCGGCGAGAATCACCTGCAACAGCGTCGCGTCGACCAGATGCCGGTCGAGAATCAGGTTCAACAACACGAAGCCGAACTCGCCCGCCTGCGCGAGACCGATGCCGGTGCGCATCGCGACGCCGGGCGTCGCGCCAAAAAGCCGCGCGAGGCCGGTAATCATGACGGCCTTCAGCAGCACGGGGCCGATGAAAAAGGCCAGCACGATCAGCGGATGCTCCCAGATCACACGCGGATTGAGCAGCATGCCCGTGGTCACGAAGAAGAGTCCAAGCAGCACATCGCGAAACGGCTTGATGTCCTCTTCCACCTGATGGCGGTATGGCGTCTCGGCGATCAGCATGCCCGCGATGAACGCGCCGAGCGCGAGCGACAGGCCGAATTTGTCGGTGATGAACGCGGCGCCGAGCGTCACCAGCAGCAGATTGAGGATGAACAGCTCCTGCGAGCGGCGGCGCGCGACCACGTTGAACCAGCGCGTCATGACGCGCTGCCCGACGATCAGCAGCAGCGCGAGGGCCACGACGATCTTGATCGCCGCGACGCCGAGCGCACTGACCAGATTCTCCGAGCGGCCGCCGAGCGCCGAAATGATGATCAAAAGCGGCACCACCGCCAGATCCTGAAACAGCAGCACGCCGAAGATATTGCGGCCGTGCTCGGTTTCAATTTCGAGCCGCTCCGCGAGCATCTTGCTGACGATCGCCGTCGACGACATCGCCAGCGCGCCACCGAGCGCGACGCTCGCCTGCCACGTGATATGCACCCAGCGCTCGAGCACGAAGCCGAGCGACACCGCCACCGCGACCGTGCCGATCACTTGCAGCAAGCCGAGTCCGAACACGAGCCGGCGCATCGTGCGCAGCTTGGCGAGCGAAAACTCGAGGCCGATCGAGAACATCAGGAACACGACGCCGAATTCCGCGAGATTCTGCGCGCCCGCCGAATCCGGAATCAGCCCGAACGCATGCGGCCCGACGACGATGCCTACCGTCAGGTAGCCGAGCATCGGCGGCAGATTGAGGAAGCGAAAGATCACCACGCCCACTACCGATGCCAGCAGCAGAAACAGCGTCATTTCGAGCGGGGAAATCATATGCAAAAACGCATCGGTGAAGCGTCCTCGTTCGTCAGCGGGACCACGCACGAGCACGCCGTGCGACATGATTGATTGGGCCGGTAACAAGCTGCTAAAGAGCGGCAAAGCGGCCGAAACAGGAATTCTCGACAGGCCGATGCAGACAGCGGCTCGGCGCGGCAGGCCCGGCGCGGCGAACAGGCGCCTTTGCTATACTCCGCGAATGATAGCGAAAATCAATGGCGACAGGGCACTCGCGCTTGCGCGCGACGTGCTCGACATCGAAGCGGACGCCGTGCGCGCGCTTCGCAACCAGCTCGACGGCGGTTTCGTCGGCGCGGTGGACCACATCCTGAGTTGCCGTGGACGCGTGGTCGTCTCCGGCATCGGCAAATCCGGCCACATTGCCCGCAAGCTCGCGGCCACGCTGGCAAGCACCGGCACGCCGGCGTTCTTCGTGCATCCCGCGGAAGCGAGCCATGGCGACCTCGGCATGGTCACCGCCGACGACGTATTCCTCGCGCTGTCCAATTCGGGCGAAACCGAGGAGTTGATGGCGATCCTGCCGCTCATCAAGCGGATCGGCGCGAAGCTGATCGCGATGACGGGCCGCCCGGGCTCCAGCCTCGCGCAGCTCGCGGATGTGCATCTGAATTCCGGCGTCTCGAAGGAAGCCTGTCCGATGAATCTCGCCCCCACCGCCAGCACCACCGCCGCGCTCGCGCTCGGCGATGCGCTCGCGGTGGCGGTGCTCGACGCGCGCGGCTTCGGCCGCGACGACTTCGCGCGCTCGCATCCGGGTGGCGCGCTCGGCCGGCGCCTGCTGACCTACGTGCGTGACGTGATGCGCACCGGCGACCAGTTGCCGCAGGTCACACCCGACGCGACGGTCCGTGATGCTCTCTTTCAGTTGACGTCCAAGCGCATGGGCATGACCGCGATCGTCGACCACGAGGGCCGTGTGACGGGCATCTTCACCGACGGCGACCTGCGCCGCGTGCTCGAACGCGACGGCGATTTCCGCCAGCTGCCGATCGCCTCGGTGATGACCGCCGGCCCGCGTACGATCGGTCCCGACCATCTCGCGGTCGAAGCCGTGGAACTCATGGAACGCTATCGCATCAATCAGATGCTGGTCGTCGATGAAAAGGGCAAGCTGATTGGCGCGCTCAACATGCACGACCTGTTTTCGAAGAAGGTGATCTGATGGCCGTTGCCCCTCCTACCGCTACTGAACGCGCAAGCCGCGTCAAGCTGATGATTTTCGACGTCGACGGCGTGCTGACCGACGGCGGCCTGCTGTTCACGGCGGAAGGCGACACAATGAAAGGCTTCAACTCGATGGACGGCCACGGCATGAAGCTGCTGCGCCAGGCCGGCATCGAGACGGCGATCATCACGGGGCGCACGTCGGGCATCGTGGCGGCGCGGGTAAAAGAATTGAATATCACGCACGTCTACCAGGGCGTGCAGGACAAGCCGCAGGCGTTCGCCGACCTGCTGCAGCAAACCGGCCTCACCGCTGAGGACTGCGGCTACATGGGCGACGACTGGGTCGATCTCGCGGTGATGCTGCGCGTCGGCTTTGCGGCCGCGCCGGCTAATTCGCATCCCGAGGTGATCGCACGCGCGCATTGGGTCAGCGAGGCGCGCGGCGGCCACGGCGCGGCACGCGAAGTGGTCGACACGCTGCTGGGCGCGCAGCACAAATATGAAGCACTGCTTGCAGCGGCGTGCAGCGGCGAGCAACGAGGCCTCGTGGGATGAACCAGTTTCGCCTGACTTCGCTGATCCCGCTCATCGCGATGGCGGCGCTCGCCGGCATCACGTGGTGGCTGCTGCAAGCCACGATGCCGAACAAGACTGACAACGAAGTGCGCCCGAAGGAACACACCCCGGACTACTTCGCGGACAACTTCTCGGTGTCTGAACTCGACCAGTCGGGCGCGACGCAGTACCGGCTGACCGCGCAGTCGTTGATCCACTATGAGGACGACGAAACGAGCGACCTCGTCAAGCCGGCGATGCGGGCGTTCCAGCCCGGCAAGCCGATCGTCACCGCGACCGGCGACACCGGCACGGTCAACGCGGATGCTTCGATCGTCAATCTGTACGAAAATGCGCGCATCCTGCGCGCGCCCGGCGGCGGCGATCCGCAGATGCAAGCCGATTCCGAGCATTTCAGGGTCCTTGTCAACGACGATGTGATCGAGACTGAAAAGCCAGTTAAACTTCAGCGCGGCATGTCGGTGATGACTGCCAGCGGCATGAAATACAACAATGTCACCCGGTTTATGCAGCTGTTCGGCAATGTAAGAGGCGCAATCGCCGCGTCCGATGCCGGCCATTGATCCAGCACATACCGGGTAATCCATTCCAGGCGTGACTGCATGAACGAATCGTTCCCCCGTTTTGATACCGGCCGCTCGCGCGCGCTGTCCGCGTGCCGCGCCGCACTCGCTGCGCTCGTCGTCGTGTTGCCGCTCGTCGGCTTCGCGCCGCTCGCGCACGCGGACCGCGCCGACAAGGACAAGCCGCTGAACATCGAAGCTGACAACATGACTTACGACGACCTACGGCAGGTCAGCATCTTTACCGGCCACGTGGTGGCGACCAAAGGGACGATCCTGATCAAGGCCGATCGCGTCGAAGTGTCGCAAGACCCGCAGGGCTACCAGTTCGCGACCGGCACCTCGAGCGGCAACAATCTGTCGTATTTCCGCCAGAAGCGCGAAGGGCTCGATGAATACATCGAGGGTACGGCCATCCGTATCGACTACGACGGCAAGCAGGACCTGACCACGCTGACCACCAACGCGACGGTGCGCCGCCTGCAGAGCATGACGACGCTGCTCGACCAGGTGCACGGCAGCGTGATCACCTACGACGGCCAGAACGACTTCTACACCGCGAAGGCGGG
>ABYL01000152.1 GCA_000173575.1 Burkholderia sp. H160
ACCGCGCGCGCGTACTACATCGCGGTCGAATCGGCGATGCCGGCGGTGCCCGGCCTCGAGCCGCCGGTGCAGGCGCTGTGCATCGCACCGTTCGGCATGGAAGAAGGCACCGACGCCGAGTTGCCCGCGCAGGAATTCGGGCTGGTCGTCGGCGAGCCGGTGCATTTCCGCTTCTTCGGCTCGTCGGTGCGTCGTCAGGATCAGGTCGGCACGCTGCTCGATTACTGGGGCCCCGAGGAGTTGCAGGAGCTCGAGGAAATCCAGGCGACACTGCCGGCGGCCGGCCGCACTGCGGGTGAAGTCGTGCCGGTCAAGCTGCATGCGCGCGTGACCGAAACGGGCACCCTCGAACTGGAAGCCATCCCGCGCGGCTCCGACGAGCGTTGGAAGGTCGAATTCGACGTGCGCGGCAACGCGAATGCATGACTGACATGAAGCGGTACAGCGTCGGCATCGATCTCGGCACCAGCAACACGGTGCTCGCCTACGCGGAAGCCGGATCGCAGCAGATCCGCGTGTTCGAGATCGAGCAGCTGGTGAGCCCCGGCGAGGTTGCCGCGCGGCCGCTGTTGCCGTCGGTGCGCTATCAGGCGGCCGATGGCGAGCTGAGCGCGGCCGATCTGCAGTTGCCGTGGTCCGGTGCGCGGGCGGCCGCCGGTCATGGCAAGGACGCCGCGCAGCCGGTCGTGGTCGGCCGGCTCGCGCGGCTGCTCGGCGCGCAGGTGCCGGGGCGGCTCGTCACGAGCGCGAAAAGCTGGCTGTCGCACGCGTCGGTCGATCGCGTCGCGCCGATCCTGCCGTGGGGCGCCCCCGACGACGTCCGCAAGATTTCGCCGCTCGACGCGAGCGCGAGCTACCTCGCGCACGTGCGCGCCGCGTGGAACCAGCACTTTCCGAAGGCGCCGCTCGAACAGCAGGACGTGGTGCTGACGGTACCCGCGTCGTTCGACGAGGGCGCGCGCGCTTTGACCGTCGAAGCGGCGCGGCTCGCGGGCCTGCCGTCGCTGCGGCTGCTCGAGGAGCCGCAGGCCGCGTTCTACGACTGGCTGTTCCGACATCGAGAGACACTGGCCGACGAGCTTGCGGCGACCCGGCTCGTGCTGATCTGCGACGTCGGCGGCGGCACGACCGATCTGACACTGATTGAAGTCGGCCTCACCGACGACGGCGAGCCGCGCCTGACGCGCGTCGGTGTCGGCAATCACCTGATGCTCGGCGGCGACAACATGGACCTCGCGCTCGCGCATCTGCTCGAGGCGCGGCTGCCGGGTGGCGCTGCGGCCGGTGGACAGGCGCCGCAGCGGCTATCGGCCGCGAGCCTGTCGCAACTGGTCGAGCGGTGCCGCGTCGCGAAGGAGCAGTTGCTTGGCGCGCACGCGCCGGAGTCGGCCTCGGTCACGCTGCTCGGCGCGGGCTCGAAGCTGATCGGTGGCGCGCGCTCCGCGCAGGTCACGCGCGACGAGGTCGAGAAGATCATCGTCGATGGTTTCTTTCCGCGGGTGGCCGCCCATGAGCGCCCCGGACGGCCGCGCGGCGCGATCGTCGAATTCGGCCTGCCGTACGCGACCGATGCGGCGGTCACGCGGCATATCGCAGCGTTTCTCGAACGCTTCGCCGCGCAATCGCGCAAAGCCCTGGGTGTGGATTCCGGCTCAGCCGACGCGGCCGCCCCGCCCGTTCCCGATACGCTGCTGCTCAACGGCGGCGTATTCCGCGCCGACGCGCTGTCGCGGCGTCTCGCCGACACGCTCGGCGGCTGGCGCGGCGCGCCGCTCAACGTGCTGCACAACGACAACCCCGACGTCGCGGTCGCGCGCGGCGCGGTCGCCTATACGCTCGCGCGCGCGGGCTTCGCGCCGAAAATCGGCGGCGGCTCGCCGCGCAGCTATTTTCTGGTGCTCGACGAAACGCCGGCTGGCAAAGACGGCGCCGAGCCAGAAGCAGCGCCGCAGCAACGCGGCATCTGCCTGCTGCCGCGCGGCACCGAGGAAGGCCACGAGATCCTGATCGCCGATCGCACGTTCGCGCTGCGGCTCGGGCATCCAGTGCGGTTTCATCTGGTGTCGTCGAGCGCGGATACCGCCTGGCAGCCCGGTGAGCTGGTCGATCTCACGGGCGGCGACTTCGTGCGCCTGCCGCCGATCGCGACGATCGTGCAACCGCGCGACGGCCACAGCGCACGCGAAACCGCGGTGCGCATCGCGACGTCGCTGACCGAGGTCGGCACGCTCGACGTGCATTGCATCGAACTCGACGAGCCGTCGCAACGCTGGCTGCTCGAATTCCAGCTACGCCGCGACGATGCGCAAGTGGACCTGCCCGCCGATGGCGCGCAGCAACGCCACCCCGCGCTCGATCGCGCGCTCGAACTGATCGACCGCTGCTTCGGCGCCCGCGCGCATAACGTCGACCCGAAGGAAATCAAACGACTGCGCGCGCAGCTCGAACATCTGCTCGGCGCGCGCGATAGCTGGAACAGCGCGCTGCTACGCGAACTTTTCGGCGCGCTGTGGGAACGCGCGCGCCGCCGACGCCGCTCGGCCGATCACGAGCGGCTGTGGCTGAATCTGGCCGGCTATTGCGTGCGGCCCGGCTTCGGCTATCCGCTCGACGAATGGCGCGTCGAGCAACTGTGGACGCTGTTCGACGACGGCATCCAGTACGTGACCGACAGCCAGGTATGGTCCGAATGGTGGACGCTGTGGCGCCGCGCGGCCGGTGGTCTCGGCGAAGACGCGCAGTTGCGCGTGCTCGACGCGATGGACTATCTGCAGAAGGCCGCGCACTCGCGTCACAAGCTGCCGTTCGATGTCGCGAAGACCGGCTTCGCCGACATGGTGCGGCTGTCTGCATCGCTTGAACGGATTCCGGCCGAGCGCAAGATCGAACTCGGCGAGGCGGTGCTCGCGCGCCTGAAAAAGCCCGCTGAAAATCATCAGAGCTGGTGGGCGGTCGGACGGATCGGCGCGCGACAGCCGTTCTACGGTAGCGCGCATAGCGTCGTGCCGCCCGAGGTCGCCGCGCAATGGCTCGACGCGATCCTCGCGCTCGACTGGAAGAAGGTCGACCCCGCCGCGTTCGCGGCCGTGCAGATCGCGCGCATGACCGGCGACCGCTCACGCGATCTGCCCGACGTGCTGCGCGCGAGCGTCGTGCGACGCCTCGAAGCGGCGAGCGCGCCGCGCGCGTGGATCACGATGGTCAGCGAAGTCGTCACGCTCGATAACGCCGACGAAGGCCGCGTGTTCGGTGAATCGCTGCCGGTGGGGTTGAAGCTGATCGGCGGTTAGAGGCGTTTGCGCGGCGTTGAGATCGCCGCGATCTTCGAGGCTTTCCGCGAGCAGCCCGCGATTTCGGCTTGTCGGCCGGGTTTGGGTCGATCGGGCATCGTTATTGTTGCCAGTGTCGAGCATGTCGATGTCGCTCGGCGCATACCGCTTAACTTATGGCACATACCGCGGATCTGAAAACGCAGCGCGGGGCGTATCATTTTCTCAATTCCGAACAGACCGAAAAGGCGCCCAAAGCATTCACGTCGTAGTGGGTAACCCTGCGTGAAATTACCTCGGTGCGGGACATCGTGGCGACTATGAGTAGCCACCTCGTCCAGGTGCAGCTACGGCAAAGATCGGAGGAAGTGAACGAATGATGTTATATCCGCTCGCGCCCGCCTATGATGCTGGCGGCGTTTTCGAACTCGCCGTCGAACCAGGCCGCCGCTTTTCTATTGCAATCTACCGGCAAGGCGTCGGAGAAGCGCTCGTCTTCCACTGCAGCATACATGTAGAGGACCGCGGCGCCCTGCATTGCGACAGGGTGAGCGGCCAATGGGTACTGACTTCGCCGCGCGGACGAACAGCCGCGCGTTGCGACGCTGCGTGGCTGTGGCCGAGCTTCCGGTTTCGCTTCGATCGTGCAGATGTGGCGACGGGGGTGTATGTCGCGGTGGCTTACGAAGTGCGCGCTAGCGGCGAGCCCGTGCGCTCACTGGGGCGCCGCTGCACGGGGCATGAGCCTCTATACGGGTTGCCGCCAGACAGCAAGAGTATGGCGATGTTGGTCGCGCGCCCCCCGCGCCCATCGGCGTCGATCGCTTACATCGTGCCTGTCGCGACATATCAAGCGTATAACTCGATCGGCGGCGGTGGTTTCTATTACGATCCCGTTCGACGTGCGAAACCTGTGACGACCGTGACGCTGCTAAGACCTGGTGGCGGCCTGGGTGCCCAGTTCGGCGAGCCTGTTGATCCCTATGAACCTCATTCCCCGCGCCAACAGTTTCCACATTGGGACGCGAAGTTCGTGCGCTGGCTGCAGGCGAAGAACATTGCTTGCGACTTTTACACCGACCTGGATCTCGATGAAAGTGACAGGCTCGATCTAGCGAAGTATTGCTGCGTGCTTAGCGTCGGTCATCATGAATACTGGAGCCGGCGCATGCGCAGCAGGATGGCCGGCTTCATTGCAAACGGTGGACACTACGCCATCTTTAGTGGCAACACCTGCTATAGGCCAGTCGAGTTTTCGCGTGGTAGCCCTCATGCGCCCGATCTGCGCGTGACTCGGCTCGCAGAAAACTGGCCCGGTCACGACGAAAGCGATCTGATCGGGCTAAGTTATGGCTATGGCGGTGGCTGGTGGGGACAATGGCGCCTGCTGCGTGGTGGCTGGATCAGGCGGGAGCGTCCAGCGGTTGGATTCCGGGTCGAGGACGCGAGTCACTGGGCGCTTGCCGGTACGCAGTTGAAAAACGGCGACATTTTTGGTGCTGAAGATCGTCTGGTGGGCTACGAAGTAGACGGCTTGCCACCGACGCCAAATGGTTTCCATGCGCTTGGTATGACAAGCGTGCTCAATGGGTGGGACGTCGGCGGACGCGGCGCGTTTGGCGTGCTGGAACGGGCGACTGGAACAGGAGTTCAGCCGGGCATCGTCTTTAACGCTGGCACGACGGACTGGGCTCGCGTCCTCATGGATGCGCACGCCGAAAGCCATGCGGTCGTTGATCGTATTACGAGCAACGTCTTCGAACGGTTGCTGGCCAATCCGAGCAATCGCAACAGACAGTCCGTTACAGCACAGGCTTAGTGGCGATTTTGTCGCGCGCCTCGACTCGCGCGGGAATATCCGGTGCTGGCCTGAAGAAGCCACATAGCATCAGCCGGTTGGAGATGAGAGCCGACGGTGCTTAATCAGACAGATAGACGAGAAATGGTCGGATTTTTTGCCAAAGCGATCAGATGGCCCGTGAAGAGGTTTCTCCCGCCTGCGGTCAAGGCCAGAATTCTGCCGGCCCGCAGCGTCTCGATCTCGGATGCGACGTGGAATCAGGAGTACGGTTCCGGCACCTGGGATTATCTAGGGACGACGCGGGAGTTTGCCCGCTACAGTGTGATCGCCGGATATTGCAGGCACCTGAAACCCTCGGCGCGTGTCCTCGACGTTGGATGCGGCGCTGGCGTTCTTGCAACCTGGCTCTCTAGCGCCTCGATATCGAGCTATTTCGGCGTCGATCTTTCCGAAGTCGCCATTGAGCAGGCGCGCCAGTTGAACATCCGTGGAGCGGAGTTCGCTGTCGCCGATGCCGCTACCTTCGAACCTTCGCAGGTATTCGACGTCATCGTCTTCAACGAGATGCTTTATTACCTGGAAAACCCCGAGGAACATGTTCGGCGATTCGCGCGCTCTCTTGCGCCCGGTGGTCTATTGATTGTCAGTATCTGGTATCACGACGATGGAATAAGGACGTGGAAGAGGCTAAAGGCGGGTTTCGACGAGCTCGATCGTGTCCGTATCACGCACGCCCCCACACGATTCAAATGGGACGTGGCCGTGCTGAGGTTGCGGTAAATTTTGCGCACGCGCGTCCCGGCTCAAAGCCCCAATGTCGTGACGCGGCGTTTGTTTCGGAGTACGAGAAAGTGAAAATGCTTCGCAAGGAATCGCGCGGCGCAACTTAGGACCCAAGGGTGATCGATCGTGTGCCTGAGGGCTTGCGCGAAACGCCCTTCACGAACTGCCTCCGTGACATCGACCCAGCGAAGCGAGGTTTCGAGTTTTCGCTGCCGACGCGCGCACGCGTCGGCTAACCTTCCGGACAACGCGTGCGATGCGCGGAAACGCTCGTTCGCGTCGAGCATGCCCTGGAGTGCCTGTCGATCCGCGGATTTGTCGGTGGAAAGCGAATCATCACGTCTGCGATAGTGGTAACCCATGGCAGGATAGACGACCATTTCTGCATCCTGCTTGACCAACACGCGCAACAGAAGATCGAAATCTTCGGCAGAGCGAACCCGCTCGTCATACCTAAGATCGGCTAAAAGTTCAGTTTTGATCATGGGCTGGAGATAGCCGAGATGCGGCGCTTTGACAAGCGCAACGGCATCGACAGTCCTGACCGTCCGCAGGCCAAGCAGCGAATACCCTGTGAGCGAGCCGCTTTCGTCCATGATGAGCAAGTCATCCGCCACGATCCCCGTGCCGTCCGACCTGGCCCTTGCGAGCAACGACTCGAGCCGTCCGTCCGCGAACAGATCATCGCTGTCGAGGATAGTGATCCAGCGCCCTCGCGCACACGCCAGCGCACGATTACGTGCAACCGAAGGCCCCGCGTTGGACGACGATGTTAGGAGAACGATGCGTGGATCGTTAGCGGCAGCGGCGCGGACAATCTCCGTGCTGGCGTCGGTTGATGCATCGTCCACAACGATGAGTTCCCAGTCAGTCACGCTCTGTCTCTGGACTGACTTGATCGCTTCTCCGATCCAGTGCTCTCCATTGAAGTTGGCCATGACGACAGTGACAGATGGTGCCAACGCAGAAATGCTCGTATGAATTGCGGCGCATTGTTCGTCGTGGCCGCGACCGTTTCGATGTCCCGCGGATGCGAGGTTTTCTCCCTTCAAGCTCATAATCTTTCTTCTGACGCAATGTTGCAAAGAATGGCGGGGCAGCGCTGTGCTGAAGATGGGATAGGCGGCGATAGCGCGGGCTTACTATCAAGTAATACAGACAAAGCTGCGCTTAGTCGACCGAAATTTTGTGCTCTTCGTGCGCCCCCGAATATGCTAATTGGTCTGATGGGGGCGAGGAAGGTTCAGTTCCCTTTACTTTCGGACAATCACTCTGTCTGATCGCGTCAAAGCGCGACCTT
The DNA here is from genome assembly GCA_000173575.1 of Burkholderia sp. H160. Taxonomy (GTDB): domain Bacteria; phylum Pseudomonadota; class Gammaproteobacteria; order Burkholderiales; family Burkholderiaceae; genus Paraburkholderia. The sequence continues at coordinate 7,154 of ABYL01000152.1, forward strand.
TTCAGTAGCGCTCGAGCCTCTTCGCCACCCTCGATCCGTATCAGCGACGGCGATATGTCAATAGTGTGGCAGCTCTCGCACCGCGTGATGAATCCGTCGATGCGGACACTGGCATTCATCGCACTCCTCAATCATATTGCGTCACAGGACCGTCACAGGACCGTGGCAACAAACGCAAATCTTGTTTCCTTCCGGGTCCCGGAAGTACGCCCCGTAATAGTCCGGGTGGTAGTGCGGCCGTAAGCCGGGAGGGCCTTCGCAAGAGCCTGCGTTGGCCAATGCGCGAGCGTAGGCGTTATCGACTGAACGACGATCGGGCGCGAGCAACGCCACCATTTGACCGTTTCCGTGTTCTGCCAGGTTGCCATCATAGGGCCTGCCGATCAGAAACAGCGGACGCGGCAGACCCTCAGCCATCCAACCCGCCCACGGTTTATCCGGCTCACAAAACTTCAGTTTGTGCCCGAGTTCGCTCATAACGGCCGAATAGAATTTGAAGGCACGATCAAAGTCATTAACCCCAACGAATACATGCGAAATCATCTTGAACTGTTCCTGTTCTGGCCGCGATGTCCTTGCACGTTAGCACGGCAGCGTTACGTTCGGTTTGCGCAGTGACGTCGAGGATGAACGGCTGCTACCGCGAACATTCGTCGCATGCGGCGAAATAGGGCCGCGTCCAAGATGCATCAACGCCTAGTTGCTGTTCGGAGCAGTCATGAAGCCCACCGTCCGGATCGAATCAGATCAAGTCGACAGACCACCGCGCATCGCTCTGTGGGCGCTCGGATTCAGGCCTTTCTATCTGGCCGGCGCGCTGTTTGGCAGCATCGCCATGCTGCTCTGGCTCGGCGCACTGGCGGGGTGGCCGCTGCTGGACTCCGCGTCGTACATGTCGGGAACGCTGTGGCACGTCCACGAAATGATCTTTGGATTTGGCGCGGCGATTGTCACGGGATTTCTCCTCACGGCGGTGCGGGCGTGGACCAGCAAGAATCCCGCCTATGGCGCCGGTCTCGCAGCGCTGTGGCTCCTGTGGCTTGCGGGCCGGATCATGATGTGGCGCGGTTCGGGTCCGCTTGGCGCCATCGTGGACGTGGCGTTTCTGCCCATCGTTGCGCTGGTTCTGCTGCGCGTGCTCCTGAAGGCAAAGAATCGCCACAACATCTTTCTGCCGCTCGCGCTCGGCTTGCTCGCGCTTCTCAACGCCCTCTTCCATATCTGGGCAGGCCATGGTCACGGCGACTGGGCGCCGCAGCGCCTGGCTCGCGGTCGGTATGCTCGTTCTGTTCGTGACGATCATCGGCGGGCGCATCATTCCTTCGTTTACCGCCAATGCCGTTCTGGGGTTTAGCGCGAAGCGCTGGCGTTTCGTCGAAGCCACCGTCATGCCGGCGACGCTGCTTGCGTTTCTGCTGGACTCGCTCGGTGCGCCGTGGGTGGCAATCGTTGCCGCCTCCTTCGCAGCGGCTGCCATTCATGGGCTTCGGCTCGGCGGCTGGCGTTCGTGGCGCGTCGGCTATCGCCCCATCCTTCTGATCCTGCATATCGCCTACGCAGGCATTCCGGCGGGCTTCGTCATGCTGGCACTCGCCGCGCTCGGGGTCGCCCCGCATTCGCTCGCGATTCATACGTTCACGGTCGGCGTCATCAGCTGCGCGATCATCGCGATGATCACGCGCACCGCGCGCGGACATACCGGCCGCGCACTCGTGGCTGGTCGGGTCGAAATCGCCTGTTACGGCCTCTTCATTCTGGCGACGTTGATCCGCGTACTCGGCCCCTGGCTCGCGCCGCAGTTCACGATGGAGTGGATCTACGCTTCCGGCCTATGCTGGGCGGCCGCGCTGGTTCTCTACTGCGTTCGATACGCCGCGTGGCTTTTCCTCTCCCGAGCCGACGGCAAGCCGGGTTGAAGCCCGCAGCCTGCTCGAAGCAATCAGAAGTGACCTCATGATTTTCAACGTTTTTATGCTCCAACTCTTATATAAGACATAAGACATTTGACCTTGCACCGGTATTGCCCTTAAAATCGCGACCAACGCAGTGCCCGGCACAGCCTCGGCGTGCCTTGGAAGCCTTTCCCTGAAACGCAAACACCAGCAGGTCCCCCATGCTTGAAAACTTTCGTGCTCATGTGGCCGCCCGCGCCGCGCTCGGCATTCCTCCCCTCCCGCTGACGGCTCAGCAGACCGCCGAGCTGGTGGAACTCCTGACAAATCCGCCCGCCGGTGAAGAGCAGACCCTGCTCGAGCTGATCACCCATCGTGTGCCCGCCGGCGTGGACGAAGCCGCCCGCGTGAAGGCAGGCTTCCTCGCCGCCGTGGCCAAAGGCGAGACCGCCTGCGCGCTGATCTCGCGCGCCCGTGCCACCGAACTGCTCGGCACGATGCTCGGCGGCTACAACATCCAGCCGCTGATCGAGCTGCTGTCGGACGCCGAAGTGGGCACCGTGGCCGCCGACGCGCTGAAGAAGACCCTGCTGATGTTCGACCAGTTCCACGACGTCAAGGAACTGGCCGACAAGGGCAACGCCAACGCGAAGGCCGTGATGCAGAGCTGGGCCGATGCCGAATGGTTCACGAGCCGTCCGGAAGTGCCGCAAAGCCTGACCATCACCGTCTTCAAGGTGACCGGCGAAACCAACACCGACGACCTGTCGCCGGCCCCGGACGCCACCACCCGCCCGGACATCCCGATGCACGCGCTGGCGATGCTGAAGAACGCGCGTCCCGGCATCACGCCGGAAGAAGACGGCAAGCGTGGCCCGGTCAAGTTCATCGAGTCGCTGAAGGAAAAGGGTCACCTGGTCGCGTACGTGGGCGACGTGGTCGGCACCGGCTCCTCGCGCAAGTCGGCCACCAACTCGGTGCTGTGGTTCACGGGTGAAGACATCCCCTTCATCCCGAACAAGCGCTTCGGCGGCGTGTGCCTCGGCGGCAAGATCGCCCCGATCTTCTACAACACGATGGAAGACGCCGGCGCCCTGCCGATCGAGCTCGACGTGTCGCAGATGGAAATGGGCGACGTGGTCGAACTGCGCCCGTACGAAGGCAAGGCGCTGAAGAACGGCGCCGTGATCGCCGAGTTCCAGGTCAAGTCCGACGTGCTGTTCGATGAAGTGCGCGCCGGTGGCCGCATTCCCCTCATCATCGGCCGCGGCCTGACCGCCAAGGCGCGTGAAGCGCTCGGTCTCGCCCCCTCGACGCTGTTCCGCCTGCCGCAGCAGCCGGCCAACAGCGGCAAGGGCTTCTCGCTGGCCCAGAAGATGGTCGGCCGCGCCTGCGGCCTACCGGAAGGCCAGGGCGTGCGCCCGGGCACGTACTGCGAACCGAAGATGACCTCGGTCGGCTCGCAGGACACCACGGGCCCGATGACCCGCGACGAACTGAAGGACCTGGCGTGCCTCGGCTTCTCTGCCGACCTCGTCATGCAGTCGTTCTGCCACACCGCCGCTTATCCGAAGCCGGTGGACGTGAAGACTCACCAGACCCTGCCGAACTTCATCAGCAACCGTGGCGGCATCGCGCTGCGCCCGGGCGACGGCGTGATCCACTCGTGGCTGAACCGCATGCTGCTGCCCGACACCGTCGGCACCGGCGGCGACTCGCACACGCGCTTCCCGATCGGCATCAGCTTCCCGGCCGGTTCGGGTCTGGTCGCCTTCGCGGCCGCCACCGGCACGATGCCGCTGGACATGCCGGAATCGGTGCTGGTCCGCTTCAAGGGCAAGATGCAGCCGGGCGTGACCCTGCGCGACCTCGTCAACGCGATTCCGCTGTACGCGATCAAGCAAGGCACGCTGACGGTTGCCAAGCAAGGCAAGAAGAACATCTTCTCAGGCCGCATTCTCGAAATCGAAGGCCTGCCCGATCTGAAGGTCGAGCAAGCGTTCGAATTGTCGGATGCATCGGCTGAGCGCTCGGCCGCCGGTTGCACGGTGCACCTGAACAAGGAACCGATCATCGAATACCTCAACAGCAACATCACGCTGCTGAAGTGGATGATCGCCCAGGGCTACCAGGACCCGCGCAGCCTGCAGCGCCGCATCAAGGCGATGGAGCAGTGGCTGGCCGACCCGCAACTGCTGTCGCCGGATGCCGACGCCGAGTACGCAGCCGTCATCGAGATCGATCTGGCCGACATCCACGAACCGATCGTGGCCTGCCCGAACGATCCGGACGACGTGAAGACGCTGTCTGATGTCGCTGGCGCCAAGATCGACGAAGTGTTCATCGGCTCGTGCATGACCAACATCGGTCACTTCCGCGCCGCATCGAAGCTGCTCGAAGGCAAGCGCGACATCCCGGTCAAGCTGTGGGTCGCCCCGCCGACCAAGATGGACCAGAAGCAGCTGACCGAGGAAGGCCACTACGGCGTCTTCGGTACGGCCGGTGCCCGTACCGAAATGCCGGGCTGCTCGCTGTGCATGGGCAACCAGGCACAGGTGCGCGAAGGTGCGACGGTCATGTCGACCTCGACCCGTAACTTCCCGAACCGCCTGGGCAAGAACACGAACGTGTACCTCGGCTCGGCGGAACTGGCGGCGATCTGCTCGCGTCTCGGCAAGATCCCGACCAGGGAAGAGTACATGGCCGACATGGGTGTGCTCAGCGCCAACGGCGACAAGATCTACCAATACATGAACTTCGACCAGATCGAGGACTTCAAGGAAGTGGCTGACACCGTCGCGATGTAAGCGTGCTGACGGGCTACGGCGTGTTGTTCGCGTCGTAGCGCCGCCAATCAACGCACCAAAGAAAACGCCCGGATTTTCCGGGCGTTTTTTTCACCAGCAGTACTGAGCATTCGCCAACACCCGCTACGCCATCGTCACGCGATTGCGTCCATCGTGTTTCGAGCGATACAACGCTCGATCCGCGCTCGCGAAGCCGTCGCGATGCGCGGGGCGCGACAGATCGCTGATACGCGTCAGCGACGCGCCGACGCTGACCGTTACCACGCCAAGCGGCGACGCGCGATGCTCGATCGCGAGATCCGCCACGCCCTGGCGCAGCGTTTCGAGCGTGTCTTCGAGCAGCGACGGCTGCGCTTCGAGCACGAGCAGCCCGAACTCCTCGCCGCCCATGCGCCCGACCACGATGCGCTCACTGTCGGCGGCGGCCTGCATCACCGAGGCGACGAGGCGCAGACAATGATCGCCGGCCTGATGACCGTAGGTGTCGTTGTACTGCTTGAACCAGTCGACGTCGACGACCACGGAGCCCATCACATCGCCGTCGCGCGCTTCCTTCCAGCGGCGCGCGATGCTTTCGAGCAGAAAGCGCCGGTTGTACAGCTGCGTAAGCGGATCGATCGCGGTGGCCGTGCGCATCTTCAGATCGTTTTCGATCATCGCGCGCAGGTGGTAGAACACGCCGCGCTGGCCCGCATCGAGCCGGCCCGGCGCCGGGTCCATCGCGCACAGCGCACCGACGATCTCGCCGTTCGGCGCGCGCAACGCGATCGCCGCGTAAAAGCGCACGAACGGATGACGCTTGACGAGCATGCATTCGCCGAAGCGGCTGTCATTGTGCGCATCCTCGATCACGAACAGATCGGCATCGCGCACCGCATAGTCGGCGAGCGAACGCGCCCGCGTGACGAGCGGCATCGCCATGCCGACCTCGGCGCGATAGTGCTGATGCTCCTCGTCGAGCAACACGATCGCGGTAATCGCCGCGCCGGTCACGCTCTTCAGAATCTCCGCCGCGTGCGTGAAGCACTCGCGCATCACCTGATCGTCGTGCAACAGCCACTCGATGACCGAAGATTCCACCTCGGGTTCGCCGCTGGCTGGCGAGTCGACTGGCATCCGGCTGGTGAGCCGATCGTTACGGTAAGCGAGTTGCACGGCGGGGTTCCAGAATGGGCTTGGCTATGTCAACGGCATAGGCGCGCGAAACTTGAGCACGGAACGGAATGTGGGCTCGCGTGAAAGCGCCGGACCGCAGCCGGCAGTCCCAAAGAAAATGGGCCGGCTCTCGCGAGCCGGCCCATCGATGGATGCGACGTTCAGGTGAACGGACGTGCAGCCTTACTCCTTGTCGCCCTTCACCTGCGGCAGCGCCGACGTCTCGTTCGACGACAGCAGACCTACCTGCGAGTAAATGCGCAGCTTGTCGCGCGTATCCTTGATGTCGAGGTTGCGCATCGTCAGCTGACCGATGCGGTCGCGCGGCGAGAACGTCGATGCGACCTTCTCCATCGACAGACGCTCGGGCTGATACGTGAGGTTCGGCGACTTCGTGCTGAGGATCGAGTAGTCGTTGCCGCGGCGCAGCTCGACGCTGACTTCACCGGTGATCGCGCGCGCGACCCAGCGCTGCGCGGTTTCGCGCAGCATGATCGCCTGCGGATCGAACCAGCGGCCCTGGTACAGCAGACGGCCGAGACGCCGGCCGTTCTCGCGGAACTGCTCGATCGTGTCTTCGTTGTGGATGCCGGTGACGAGACGCTCGTAAGCGATATTGAGCAACGCGAGGCCCGGGGCTTCGTAGATGCCGCGGCTCTTCGCCTCGATGATGCGGTTCTCGATCTGGTCGCTCATGCCGAGACCGTGACGGCCGCCGATCCGGTTCGCTTCGAGCAGCAGCTCGACCGCATTCGGGAACGTCTTGCCGTTCAGCGCGACCGGCTGGCCTTCCTCGAAGCGGATCGTCACTTCTTCCTTGGCGATCTGCACGTCGTCGCGCCAGAACGCAACGCCCATGATCGGGTTGACGATCTTGATGCCCGACTCCAGGCTTTCGAGGTCCTTCGCTTCGTGCGTCGCGCCGAGCAGGTTCGAGTCGGTCGAATACGCTTTTTCAGCCGACATCTTGTAGTCGAAGCCCGACTGGCGCATGAACTCCGACATTTCCGAGCGGCCGCCCAGTTCGTCGATGAACAGCTGGTCGAGCCACGGCTTGTAGATCTTCAGGTCCGGATTCACGAGCAGACCGTAGCGGTAGAAACGCTCGATGTCGTTGCCCTTGTACGTGCTGCCATCGCCCCAGATGTTGACGCCGTCTTCCTTCATCGCGGCGACGAGCATCGTGCCCGTCACGGCGCGGCCGATCGGCGTCGTGTTGAAGTAGGTGACGCCCGCCGTCGAGATATGGAACGCGCCGCACTGCAGCGCCGCGATGCCTTCCGCGACCAGTTGCGCGCGGCAGTCGATCAGACGCGCGCCTTCGGCGCCATATTGCGTGGCGCGACGCGGAATCGAATCGTAATCGTCTTCGTCCGGCTGGCCGAGGTTGGCCGTATAGGCGTACGGCACGGCGCCCTTCTTGCGCATCCAGTGCAGCGCGGCGCTGGTGTCGAGGCCGCCGGAAAACGCGATACCGACCTTCTGGCCGATCGGAAGACTTTCAAGGATTGTACTCATAAGCAGTAGCGGTAAACTCGACGTACGGGGGGATTTGGGAGGTAACAGCTGAGTATCGGGCAAGCCTGGCGATTAGGCAAGTTACGCGGGAGTATACCGTGAACCGCCTTGCGGCCTTGGATTTTGCCCGCTGGCGCTGCCTTGCACCGCCATCTCGCCGGGTCGAATTCCCGGATAATTCACGCATTATTTGTCCTGAAAGGGACCGATTTACTACCGTCTACGCGTACCATCGCGCGTGTTGCACCATCACCCGGCCTTTTGCCCAGTTCGACCCGTTCACTCCCCTCGCCTGCCGCCCATGACCACGACCGCCTCGCTGATCACCAACGTGCGTCTCGCCGACGGCACCCGGGTCGACGTGTCGCTCGCCGATGGCCGGATCGCGGCGCTCGCCCCCGATCTGCCGCGCGAGCCCGGTGTCCCGGTCGAGGACGGTGGCGACGCGCTGCTGCTGCCTGGTTTCGTCGAGGGGCATACGCATCTGGACAAGACGAACTGGGGCTTGCGCTGGTATCGCAACGAGGTGGGGCCGAAGCTGACCGACCGCATCGAAAACGAGCGCCGCTGGCGCGCCGCGAGCGGCCACGATGCGGGCACGCAATCGCTCGCGCTCGCGCGCGCGTTTCTGGCGGCCGGCACGACGCGCGTGCGCACGCACGTCGATATCGACACCGACGCGGGCCTGCGCCATCTCGACGGCGTGCTGGCCACACGCGACACGCTGCGCGACGTGCTCGACCTGCAGATCGTCGCGTTTCCGCAATCGGGGCTGCTTGGCCGGCCCGGCACCGACGCGCTGCTCGATCGCGCGCTGGCCGTGGGCGCCGACGTGCTCGGCGCGCTCGATCCCGCACTGATCGACGGCGATCCGGTGAAATCGCTCGATCTGACGTTCGCGCTCGCCGAGCGTCACCGCAAGCCGATCGACATCCATCTGCACGAGCCCGGCGAAATCGGCGCGTTCACGCTCGGATTGCTGCTCGATCGCGTCGCGGCGCACGGCATGCAGGGGCAAGTGGTGGTCAGTCACGCGTTCTGTCTCGGCGCGCTGCCCGAGCGCGAACGCGATGCGCTGCTCGCGCGGATCGCGCAGCTGCGCGTCGCTCTGCTGACCACCGCGCCGCCGACGGTGCCGGTACCGCCGCTCACGGCTTGCCTCGCGCACGGGGTCACGCTGTTCGGCGGCAACGACGGCATTCGCGACACATGGACGCCGTACGGCTCGCCCGACATGCTCGAACGCGCGATGCTGATCGCGATGCGCTACGGCCTGCGCCGCGACGACGATCTCGCGCTCGCGTTCGATTGCGTGAGCGGCGTCGCCGCGCGCGCATGCGGTTTCGAAGCCTACGGTCTGCAGCCGGGCGCG
>ABYL01000151.1 GCA_000173575.1 Burkholderia sp. H160
CACGCGCCCCCGACGATCGGCCTGCGCGACGCGATGCGGCTCGCCAGCGAGCGCGACAGCATCGCGCGGCAATACGCAAACGGATTCGCCGACCTGTTCGACACCGGCCTCGCCGCATACCACGAGGCCGCGCCGCGGACGCCCGAAACCGCTGACGAAATCGCTATGCTCAACGTGTTTCTCGCGTTCCTCGGCGGCTGGCCCGACTCACACATTGTGCGCAAGCACGGCGTCGCGCTGGCGCAGAGTGTCACGCTCACGGCACGCGAGCAGCACGCGCGCTGGCGTCAAACGCCACCCGCCGCGCGCCGCTCGACGAGCAATCCACAGCTCGATGCCTGGGATGCCGAACTGAAGGCGCGCGCGATCAATCCCGGCACCAGCGCGGACCTTGCGGTGGCCACGCTGTTCGTTGCGCGCTGCATCGAAGCCCACCGCTAGCCCAGTATCGCGCTTGCCAAACCCTTCCCGTCCTCCCTCCAGCCTGACCGCAGCCGCACTGGCACGGAACCTGTTAGTTATTACCGCCGTGCATTCACGCTCCGCCGCGCGATGCTTTGCTGGACGGTCGCAGGCGGCGCCTCATCAGCAGGTCCATACCTACTCATTGGAGGAACAGAATGGCCAAGATCAACCGCGTCATGATCGGTGAGTCGCTCATCGGCGACGGCAACGAGGTCGCGCACATCGACTTGCTGATCGGACCGCGAGGTTCGGCTGCGGAGACCGCGTTCTGCAACGCCCTCACCAACAACAAGGACGGCTTCACCTCGCTGCTCGCCGTCGTCGCCCCCAATCTCATCACGAAGCCCAACACGATCCTGTTCAACAAGGTAACGATCAAGGGCGCCAAGCAGGCCGTGCAGATGTTCGGCCCGGCACAGCACGCGGTTGCGCTCGCGGTGGCCGACAGCGTCGAGGACGGCACGATCCCGGCGGACGAGGCCGACGATCTGTTCCTCTGCGTCGGCGTTTTCATTCACTGGCAGGCCGAGGACGACAAGAAGATCCAGCAGTTCAACTACCAGGCCACGCGCGAGGCCATCAAGCGCGCGGTCACTGGCGAGCCGAGCGCGGCTGAAGTGGTGGCGAAGAAGGGCACCGTCGCCCATCCGTTCGCGCCGAACTGACGGTGTATGTGAGCGCAGGAGACGCGGCGCCGTCAGCGGTGTCATTGCCGGCCCCGCCTCCTCGCGCATCCCGTCGCCTCGCGGCCGCATCGGATGCACGTCACACAACGGTTCGCGAAGCAGGCACTCTCGCAGAGGCATTCAATGACTATCAGATGTCGCGCGCTTCTCGCCTTTACCTCGCTCATGCTCGCCGCCCCGCTCGCGTGGGCGGAGGGCTACAACTATCCGACCGAGGGTCGCGTCGAATACGTGCTCAGTTGCATGGACGATAACGGCCACGATTTCGCGAACGTCTATAAGTGCTCGTGCGTGATCGACAAGATGGCCGCGTCGTTGCCGTATGACGAATTCGTTGACCAGTCGACCTTCTCGAAGTACGCGACGCTCGGCGGCGAAGGCGGCGCGGAATTCCGCGTTGACCAGGCGAAGGCGCAAACGAAGCAGTTCCGCGCGCTGCAAACGAGCGCGTATCAGGCGTGCGGACTCGGTCCGCAGAAGACGCCGACGGTGGCGAAATGACTGCCGCCTGAGATGCGCAGGGCGCCCGGTGCGACGCGCCAGGCGTTCCCGGCTAGGCGCCCCCAGCTAGGCGCCCCCGGCTAGGCGCCCCCAGCTAGGCGCCCCCCTCAATTCGGCACCAGCCCCTCGCCCAGCGATGCGTAACGCGCGAGCCCCACACCCGCCGCCGAGCCATCGCCGCGACGCCGCTCGATCTGCACGCCGACGGCCGCGAGGTCGGCGAATTTGGCCGGTTTCGCGAGCGATACCCGTACCCAGTGCGCCCCGAAATCGGCGATCAGCAGTTGCGCGATCGTCTCGGCGAGCGCCTCCAGCAACCGCACGCGATGCGAGGCGAACAGTGCGAGCAGCGCCTCGCGCACGGCCGCGTAGTTGACCGTATCTTCGATCCGGTCCGTCGTGCACGCGCGGATCGCGGGCACGCCGATCGCAAGATTTACGCGCACCGGTTGCGCCACATGCTGCTCGCTGCTATCGATACCGATGACCGTCTGGCCGATGAAATTCTCGATGAAGACGATGTCGAGGCGCTCGGGCAACGCGCCGGCATGCGAGCCGGAGGTCGCGCCGAGGCTGGAAAATGCGGCAAGGCGAACAGTATCGATACGGTCCATGATTTCCTCCGCCGCGGCGCGGCCCCAGAATTGAACAGCTTGTGATGAAGAGCAAGACATGCAGTAGAACAGTAGAATGCCGCGCGGCACACTCTGTACCGAAGCCGCGACAGGCACGCAAGATGCTGCCCGTTTAAGGCGCCCGGAGCGAGAAAAGCAAATTTCGGGCACGCTGAGGTAAACCCAAAGTCACTTCCTGTTGAACCAATTTAGCATCGGGCGTACAGTTTTAAATACCCGCCTGGTAGCAGGGCCGGTCGCGAGGGTGCAGGCGAACCGAGATTTCGCGACACCAAGGGCAGACAGGTTTGATAAAGCGGCATTCGCGGCGTGCGAAGCACCCACGCTTGCGAAATGGCGCATCGGAGACAAATCCCATGTCGTTGCTCGCTGACAGCAGTTCGCACGTCCGGGAAGTTCTGAACGTCGTCAACCATCAGTTGACCACCCGGCCGACCAGCGAATCCGTCGCTCAATCATGGACGCGCTGCATCAACGAATTCCAGCTGGACCCCGCGCGTTTCGTACCACCGCCGGTGCTGACCGAGTACGAACTCAGAGCCCGCCGTGAGGCGCTCGGCGATCTGATCGCGTGTTCGAAGCTCGAGATGACCACGCTCTATCAGCAACTGGCCGACCCCGAGCTCGCGGTTGTGCTCGTCGATTCGGGCGGCGTGATCGTGCATCAGGTGTCGTCCGTGCCGTTCGCCGAGGCGGTCGCGGGCGACGGCTTTCGCGTCGGCGCGCTGTGGAGTGAACGCGAAGCCGGCACCAACGGCATGGGCACGTGTCTCGCGGAGCGCGACTGCATCGCCGTCTGTCAGCACGAGCATTTCTATCCGCGCTACACGTCGCTGACCTGCTCGGCCGCGCCGATCTTCGACGACAGCGGCGAAATCGCCGGCGTGCTCGACGTTACGAGCCGCTCGAAGCTGCTGCAGCAGCATTCGCTGGTGCTGGTCGGCATGTCGCGGCAGATGATCGAAAACCGTCTGCTCGATGCGCGCTACCGGCACGCGAACATGATCCATTTCCACAGCCGCCCGGAATTCGTCGGCACGCTGCACGGCGGCAAGCTCGCCGTCGGCGACGACAGCACCGTGCTCGCCGCGAATCGCAGCGCGCTCTTCCAGCTCGGCTTCCGCTCGCTCAGCGAATTGCGCGGACGGCGCATCGAGGAAGCGTTCAACGCGTCGCTCGAAGACATGATCGCGCGCAGCATTCGCGGCTCGTTCCATCCGGTCACCGTCTACAGCGCGAACCAGACGAACCGCTTTTTCCTCGTCGCCCAGACGCCGCAGAACGGCACCGGGCGCGTGACGCGCATGCTCGTCACCGACTTCGCCGCGCGCAGCAGCACACCCGAGAAACACGAAAAACACGCGCCGTCGCCGAAGCTCGACGAAATCGCGCACCTCGAATTCGGCGATCCGCGCATGGCCTCGCAGATTCAATTGGCCGCGCGTGTGATCCAGCGCAAGATTCCGATCGTGCTGCGCGGCCAGACCGGCACCGGCAAGGAAGTCTTCGCGCAGGCGCTGCATAGCATCAGCCCGCACGCGGACGGTCCGTTCGTGCCGGTCAACTGCGCGTCGCTACCGGAGAACCTGATTGAAAGCGAGCTGTTCGGCTATCGCGCGGGTGCGTTCACCGGCGCGCAGCGCGAAGGCCGGCGCGGCAAGATCGTGCAGGCCAACGGCGGCACGCTGTTTCTCGACGAGATCGGCGACATGCCGCTGGTGCTGCAGGCGCGCCTGCTGCGCGTGATCGAGGAGCACGAGGTCACGCCGCTTGGCGCCGAGACCACCGTCAAGGTCAACTTCCAGCTGATCAGCGCGAGCCACCGCAATTTGCTCGAACTCGTGCAAAGCGGCCAGTTCCGCGAGGACCTGTACTACCGGCTCAAAGGCGTCGAGCTGAATCTGCCGACGCTGCGCGAGCGCGTCGACAAGCTGCCGCTGATCCATCATCTGCTCGCCAACGAGACCGACGATCCGCCCGAGCTGACGCCGGAAGCCGAACACGCGTTGCTGACCTACGCGTGGCCCGGCAACATCCGTCAGTTGCTCCACGTCTTGCAGATGGCCATCGCGCTGTCCGACGGTGAGCCGATCCGTTGCGAGCATCTGCCGCCCGAGGTCACGCAACGCACGTCGGCGGCCGACATGCCCACCGCCTTGCGCCTCGCCAGCGCGGACATCGACTCGCACCTCGCCGACGACGCGGACATTTCTTCGCTGAACGCGATCCAGCTCAACGAGCGCGAAACGGTGCTGTCGTTGCTCGACGAGCATCGCTGGAACGTCAGCAACGTCGCGAAGGCGCTCGGCATCAGCCGCAATACGCTGTACCGCAAGATGCGCCGTCTGCACATCCGGCTGTCGCACGATGGCTCGCCGCCCGACGGGCTGCCGCTCGATCTCGACGCATGACCCAGTCGTCCCCCAGCGAGTCAGCACCGAAGGCCGCCCGCGATCTCGCCGACTTCAAGCCGGATGCGCGCTTCGCGTGGTGCGTGACCGGCTCCGGTCACATGCTCGAAGAATCGATCGCGCTGGCGCGGCGCCTGCCGCGCGTCGACCTGTTTCTGTCCGCTGCCGCCGAGGAAGTGCTGCCGCTCTACGGCTGGCCGCTCGACAAGCTGCGCGAACACTTTCGCGTGCTGCGCGACAACAGCGCGAGCGGCGTGCCGGTCGGCATGCTGTATCACGGCATCTATCACACGGTCGTGATCGCGCCCGCCACCGGCAACACAGTCGCCAAATGCGCGTACGGCATCTCCGATACGCTGCCGACCAACATGTTCGCGCAGGCCGGCAAGCAATGCATCCCCGGCATCGTCTTTGCTTGCGACACCGAACCGAGCGTGATCACGCATAGCCCGGACGAATGGGTCGAACTGCGGCCACGGGCGATCGAACTCGACAACGTCGAGCGTCTGGCGCGCTTCGAATACACGACGCTCGCGCGCTCGCTCGACGAACTCGAAGCGGCGCTCGCCCAACGCCTCGCGACCCTCGACCTCGCATGGACCACATCCTCTTCCTGACCGGCCGGCTGGCCGAACCGAGCCTGCTGCGCGTGCTCAACGGCATGGCGCCGACGCCGTTCAGTTGGGAGGTGCGCGAAATCGGGCTGCAGGTCGCCGCGTTGATGACCGCCGATCTGATCCAGCGCCGTGTGCCCGCGCCGCTCGCCGCGCAGCGCGTGATCGTGCCGGGCCGCTGCCGTGGCGATCTCGATACGTTGAGCACGCACTACGGCGTGCCGTTCGAACGCGGCCCCGAGGAGGTGAAGGACTTGCCGCAGTATTTCGGCCACAAGGCGAAACCATTCGATCTGAGCCGCTACGACACCGAGATCTTCGCGGAGATCGTCGACGCGCCGCGGCTCGATCTCGACGGCATCGCCGCGCGGGCGCGCGAATACAGGAGCCAGGGCGCGGACGTGATCGACATCGGCTGTCTGCCGGACACGCCGTTTCCGCATCTCGAAGACGCGGTACGGCGGTTGAAGGCCGAAGGCTACCGCGTGAGCGTCGACTCGATGCGCAACGACGAACTGCTGCGCGGCGGCCACGCGGGCGCCGACTATCTGATGAGCCTGAATGTCGACAGTTTGTGGATCGCCGACGAAGTGCCATCGACACCGATCCTGGTCGCACGCGAACCCGGCGATGCGGCCTCGCTCGACGCCGCGATCGACGCGCTATCCGCACGCGGCCGCGCGTTTCTCGCCGATCCGATTCTCGATCCGATTCCGTTCGGGCTGGCCGCGTCGATTGCGCGCTATGTCCGCCTGCGCGAACGCTATCCCGGCATCGCGATCATGATGGGCATCGGCAACGTGACCGAGCTGACCGAGGCCGACACGAGCGGCATCAACGCGGTGCTGCTCGGCATGGCGGCCGAATTGCACGTTAGTGCGGTGCTGACGACGTCGGTGAGTCAGCATGCGCGGCGCGCGCTGCGCGAGGCCGATGTCGCGCGCCGCGTGATGCATGCCGCGCGCGACGCGCAGGTGCTGCCGAAGGGCATCAGCACCGAACTCGCGACCGTCCACGCGAAACGCCCGTTTCCGTACAGCGCCGACGAAATCGACGAATTCGCGCGCGCCGTGCGTGATCCGAATTTCCGCGTGCAGGTCAGCACCGACGGCATTCACGTGTACAACCGCGACGGCCACCGGCTCGGCGACGATCCGTTCGCGCTGTACCCGCAACTGAATCTCGAGACCGACGGCGGCCACGCGTTCTATATGGGCGTGCAGCTTGCGCGCGCGGAGATCGCGTGGCGGCTCGGCAAGCGCTTCGATCAGGACCAGCCGCTCGACTGGGGCTGCGCGGTCGACCGGCCTGAGGAAGATCTCAGCACATGGCGCGCGCCCGGTGAGACGATGAAAAAGCGCTGAACGAGCAGCGCCCTCAATGCATGGCGGCCACGCGCACGGGTTCATCGACCGTAGCCAGTTCGCCGCGCATCGCGCGAATCGCCTGCGCGCGATCGCTCGCGCCGAACACGGCCGATCCGGCGACGAACACATCGGCGCCCGCCGTGGCGACACGCGCGATGTTCGACGCCTTCAAGCCGCCGTCCACTTCGATCAGCAAAGGCCGTCCGGTGCGCTGCATCGTGGTGTCGACGCGTTCGCGCAGCAGCCGCAATTTATCGAGCGTTTCGGCAATGAACGCCTGGCCGCCGAAGCCCGGATTGACCGACATCACCAGCACGACGTCGAGCATCTCCAGCACGTGATCGAGCACCGCGAGCGGCGTCGCCGGATTCAGCGCGAGCCCCGCACGCGCGCCGTGCGAGCGGATCAGCTCGATGGTCCGATGCACGTGCAGCGTCGCCTCAGGATGAAAGCTGATCAGGTTCGCGCCGGCCTCGGCGAACGCGGTCACGAGCGGATCGACCGGCGTGGTCATCAGATGCACGTCGAACGGCAGCGACGTGTACGGCCGGATCGCCGAGCACACCAGCGGCCCGACCGTCAGATTCGGCACGTAGTGGTTGTCCATCACGTCCAGATGAATCCAGTCCGCGCCGGCCGCCGTTACGTCGCGAATCTCATCGGCGAGCCGGGCAAAATCCGCCGACAGCAGCGACGGAGCAATCAGGAATTCGCGCATCGCGTTCTCCGTGGCTGTGGCGTTAGTGGTAACGGCTCGCCATCGCGTCGAGCGGCAGCGGCTTGATGCGCGCCGCCTGCCCCGCGCAACCGAACGCCTCGAAGCGTTCGACGCAGATCGCGCTCGCCGCCGCGGTGGCGGCCTTCAACGCCGCGCGCGGATCGAACTCCGAACGTGCATTGGCGAGCGACCTGCGCATCGCGCCGCTCATCGCGAGACGGATGTCGGTGTCGATATTGACCTTGCGTACACCGTGCGCAATGCCACGGCGGATTTCGTCGACGGGTACGCCGTAGGTGATTGGAATCTCGCCGCCGTACTCGCGGATCACCGCGAGCCATTCCTGCGGCACCGACGACGAACCGTGCATCACCAGATGCGTGTTGGGAATGCGCGCGTGGATGTCGGCGATCCGGTCGATCGCGAGGATGTCGCCGGTCGGCTCGCGGCTGAACTTGTACGCGCCGTGCGAAGTGCCGATCGCGATCGCGAGCGCATCGACGCCGGTCGCATCGACGAAGCGCCGCGCCTCGTCCGGGTCGGTCAACAGGTGCTCGCGCGTCAGCTTGCCGGCTGCGCCGACGCCGTCCTCCTCGCCCGCGGTGCCGGTTTCGAGCGAGCCGAGGCAGCCGAGTTCGCCCTCCACCGACACGCCGACCGCGTGCGCGGCATCGACCACGCGCCGGCTCACGTCGACGTTGTAGTCGTACGCGGCGGGGGTTTTCTGGTCGGGCAGCAGCGAGCCGTCCATCATCACCGACGTGAAGCCCGAGCGGATCGCCTGGTGGCACACCGCGGGGCTCGCGCCGTGATCCTGATGCAACACGAGCGGAATGTCCGGGTGCGCTTCGAGCGCGGCGAGCACCAGATGACGCAGATACGGCTCGCCCGCGTACTTGCGCGCGCCCGCCGACGCCTGCAGGATCACCGGGCTGCCGGTGGCCTCGGCCGCGCGCATGATCGCGTGAATCTGCTCCATGTTGTTGACGTTGAACGCCGGCACGCCGTAGTCGTGTTCGGCCGCGTGGTCCAGCAGTTGCCGCAGGGTGATGAAGGCCATTGCGAGCTCCTCGATAGGAAATGAAATCTTTTCGAGCGGCGTGCTCAACGCGCACGGTCCGCAACGCGGCGCGCTTCGTCGACCACCGCCTGTGTGTTCAGTCTGAAATGCTCGAACAACGCAGCGGCCGGGGCCGATTCGCCGAACGTATCGATACCGACCACGCCGCCGTCGAGCCCGACGTATTGCCGCCAGAATGCGCGCACGCCCGCCTCGATCGCGACGCGCGGCACGCCCGGTGGCAGCACCGCGTCGCGCCCACTTCGGGATGCCCCGGCGTTTTGCTGTGCAACTGGCGAAAGCGTTTCAATTCGTCGATCGGCAGGTCGTAGCCGCTCAGATGCAGCAGCCCATACAGCAGCATCGAACCATGTCCGTTCGACACGATGAAACGGTCGCGGTCGCGCCACGCGGGATTGCGCGGGTTGTGCTTCAGATGCCGGTCCCACAACGCGACCGCGATCTCGGCCATGCCGAGCGGCATGCCCGGATGTCCCGACTTCGCGACTTCTACCGCGTCGATCGCGAGCATGCGCAGCGCGTCGGCCATCGAGCGTGTGGTGGGTGCGTCAAGCGGTTGCGCGACTGCACTCATCGAATCTCCCCTTGTGACATGAACCTCGGCACGCACCACGTACCGCTCAGACGCGCGAGCGCCGGTCGATCAGCTGCAGGATCATCGGCGTGAAGATCAGCTGCATCGCGAGTCCCATCTTGCCGCCCGGCACCACGATCACATTCGGACGCGACATGAACGAGTCGTGCAGCATCGTCAGCAGATACTGGAAGTCGATGCCCTTCGGCCGCGCGAAGCGGATCACCACGAAGCTCTCGTCGGGCTGTGGAATCTCGCGAGCGGTAAATGGATTCGACGTATCCACGGTCGGCACACGCTGGAAGTTCACATGCGTGCGCGAGAATTGCGGGCAGATGTAGTTCACGTAGTCGGGCATGCGCCGCAGGATCGTGTCGACCACCGCTTCGTGCGTATAGCCGCGCATCGTCTGATCGCGGTGCAGCTTCTGGATCCATTCGAGGTTGATGATCGGCACGACGCCGATCAGCAGATCCGCATGCCGCGCGATGTTGACCTTCTCGGTCACCGCAGCGCCATGCAGTCCTTCGTAGAACATCAGGTCGGTATTGGCCGCGACGTCTTCCCACGGCGTGAAGGTGCCGCCGTCCTGCTTGTAGAGCTGCTCTTCGCTCGCGTCGTGCACATAGTGGCGAAGCTGCCCGCTGCCGTTTTCGCCGTAGTGCGTGAACAGGGTTTCGAGCTCTTCGAGCAGATTCGCCTCGGGGCCGAAGTGACTGAAATTCGGCACGCCGTCGCGTTCGCGCTCCTGCATCGCGGCGCGCATGCCGTTGCGGTCGTAGCGATGGAACGCGTCGCCTTCGACGATCTGCGCATTGATATGCTCGCGCCGGAAGATATGCATGAAGCTCTTCATGACGGTGGTGGTGCCCGCGCCGCTCGAGCCGGTCACCGCGATGATCGGATGTTTGACTGACATGCGTTTGTCTCCGGATGGCTGTGTTCTGCAGGCCGTACGCTGTACGCAAATGCGGTCAGCCGCTCATCACGCCGTGAAATCCGGCAGGAACAGTGAGCGCGTGCCGAACAGCGGCGACGTGAAGGGCTTGTCCTCGCCGCGGTCGTATTCGCCGTGATAGCGCGCAATGCGCTCGACCTCGTTCTTCGAGCCGAGAATCACCGGCACCCGGCCATGCAGCTCGCGCGGCTCGACATCGAGAATCCGCTCGCGTCCCGTGATCGCAAGGCCGCCCGCCTGCTCGACCAGAAAGCTCATCGGGTTCGCTTCGTAGAGCAGGCGCAGGCGCCCTTCCATCGCCGGCGTTTTCGAATCGCGCGGATACATGAACACGCCGCCGCGCATCAGGATGCGATGCACTTCCGCGACCATCGACGCGATCCAGCGCATGTTGAAGTCGCGCGCGCGGCAGCCGCTGCGGCCGTCCTTGCACTCCTGCACGTAGCGGCGCACAGGCGGCTCCCAGAACCGCTCGTTCGACGCGTTGATCGCGAACTCGCCGGTCTCTTCCGGAATCCTGATGTTCGAATGCGTGAGCACGAAGTTGCCGATGTCGCGCTCCAGCGTGAAGCCATGCGTGCCGCTGCCGACCGACAGCACCAGCATCGTCGACGGTCCGTACACGGCGTAGCCGGCCGCGACCTGCTCGCAGCCCGGCCGCAGGAAGGCGGCTTCGCTCGTCGCATCCTCGGCCGGGTCGCGCGTGCGCAGTACCGAGAAGATCGAGCCGACCACGCCGTTGATGTCGATATTCGACGAGCCGTCGAGCGGATCGAACGCGAGCAGATACTCGCCACGCGGATAGTCCGGCGGAATCGCGTACACGTGCTCCATTTCCTCGGACACCATCGCCGCCAACAGGCCGTCCCACTCACATTGCTGCACGAAGATTTCGTTGCTCGCGACGTCGAGCTTCTTCTGTTCCTCGCCGTGCGTGTTGAGGGTCTGCGCGGAGCCGTAGTTGCCGCCGAGCGCGCCTCTCGTCAGCATGGCCGAGATCGATTTGATGGCAGCCGCCACGTCGATCAGCAGCGCGGAGAGTCCCGCCGTGTCCCGCGTGCGCTCCGTGCACGGCGGGCGATCGAGCGTGTCGATCAGGAACTTCGAAAGTGTCGTGCGTCCGTCCTGCATGGCGTTCTCCCTGGAGAGTGTCGTGATTCAGCCCGGCGGCGCCGTGGCGGCGCGCGCGGTGGATGGCGATGGCGAGGACGTCTGCGGCGGCTCGTCGAACACGCGGCTCGCGCGCACGTCGGCGGCGTCGATCAGCGTCAGCGTGGCGGCGTCGATCGGCTCGCCGCCATGCAAGGCAGTCGCGAACAGGCGGTTGGCCTGGCGCAGCCGCGCGCGGTCGAGCGCATTGCGCACCGAGCGCGCGTTGGCGAAATTCGGCTGGCGGATGCGGCGCGCCAGATAGTCGGCGAACGCGCGACGCGACGCGGCGTCGAAGCGGTAATGCAGGGTGCCGAGCATCCGCTCGGCAATGTCGAGCAGTTCAGATTCGGTGTAATCGGGAAACGTGATGTGATGCGCGATGCGCGAGCGGAAACCCGGATTGCTCTCGAAGAACACTTCCATCCGCGCCGCGTAGCCGGCCAGAATCACGACCAGATCGCTGCGCTGGTTCTCCATCGTCTGCAGCAGGATTTCGATCGCTTCCTGCCCGTAGTCGCGCTCGTTCTCCGGGCGATACAGGTAATACGCTTCGTCGATGAACAGCACGCCGCCCATTGCGCGCTTTAACACATCGCGCGTTTTCGGCGCGGTGTGGCCGATGTACTGGCCGACCAGGTCATCGCGCGTCACCGAGACCAGATGATTGCGGCGAATGTAGCCGAGCCGGTGCAGCACCTCGGCCATGCGCAGCGCGACCGTCGTCTTGCCGGTGCCGGGGTTGCCGGAGAAGCACATGTGCAAGGTCGGCGCGCCGCCCGCGAGGCCCAGCGAGGCACGCGCGCGTTCGACTAGCAGATGCGCGGCCACTTCGCGAATGCGCGTCTTCACCGGCGCGAGCCCGACCAGATCGCGATCGAGTTCGCCGAGCACCTCGCCGATGCCCGAGTCGCGGTACAGCGCCGCGAGGTCGATGCGAGGCGAGGTGGACGCGGGACGTGCGTCCGCGATGGCGGCATCTGTCATTGCTCCTCCTTGCTGCCGGTTGTCGTGCAGGTTGTCGTGCGACCCGTCGGGCGCGGGTCAGCCCGCCGCGCCATAACGCTCGCCCGCCGGCCGGTCGCCCGCATAGCTCGCCATGCTGTAGCGCTGCGTACGCCCCTGCGCGTCCTGGCGCGACAGACGGAAGCCCGGCTCCACGTCCGGCCGGTTGACGATGAACGACAGCCGCATCGTCTCGAAGGTGCGCACCGAATCGAATGCGTTGACCTTGATGTAGTGCTGCGGCCGCGCCTCGCGGCACGCCCTGACCTCCTGCAAGACACCCGCCGCGTCGTGCAAGTCGAACATCGGCAGACCCCACATCTCCCAGTACGTGTTGCGCGGATGCGGGTCGTCGGTGAATTCGATCGAACAGGCCCAGCCCTGGCGCAGCGCGTAGTTGATCTGCAGGCCTATTTCCTCGTCGGTCAGCTCGGGCAAAAAAGAAAACGTTCCTTGAGTGATACGCATGACGAACCTCGTTGATGGATGTCGCGTTCAGAACGGCGTCAACGGTGCCCCGCGCGGTGATGGGCACCGCGTTGCGGATGCGCTCGTGAAGCGTTACCGGGAAAAACTCAATTCAACTAGGCCGCCGTCGGCGTGGCGGCGAAATCGGGTGTATCGGTCGATGCGTAGTTGAAAGTCACGTCGCGCCACGTATCGAGCGCCTGCTTGAGCGGCGTGCACCAGCGCGCGGTGGCTTCGAGCACGTCGGGCCCTTCCCGCAGAATGTCGCGGCCTTCGTTGCGCGCTTTCACCATCGCTTCGAGCGCGACGCGGTTCGCCGTCGCGCCGGCCTGGATGCCGGCCGGATGGCCGATCGTGCCGCCGCCGAACTGCAGGATCGCGTCGTCGCCGAACAGGTCGAGCAGTTGATGCATCTGCCCCGCGTGAATCCCGCCCGAGGCGACCGGCATCACCTTGCGCAAGCCGGCCCACGGTTGATCGAAGAAGATGCCGCGCGACAGATCGACCGCGTTGTGCGCATCGCGGCACACGTTGTAATAGCCCTGCACCGAGAGCGGATCGCCTTCGAGCTTGCCGACCGCGGTGCCCGCATGCGCATGATCGACACCCGCCATGCGCAGCCATTTGGCGATCACGCGAAACGAGATGCCGTGATTGCGTTGGCGCGTGTACGTGCTATGCCCCGCGCGATGCAGATGCAGGATCATGTCGTGCTTGCGGGCCCAGCGCGACATCGACTGGATCGCGGTCCAGCCGATCACGAGGTCGATCATCACGATGCACGAGCCGAGCTCCTTCGCGAATTCGGCGCGCTCGTACATGTCCTCCATCGTGCCGGCCGTCACGTTCAGGTAGTGCCCTTTGACCTCGCCAGTCTCCGCCTGCGCACGGTTCACGGCCTCCATCGAGAACAGGAAGCGGTCGCGCCAATGCATGAACGACTGCGAGTTGATGTTCTCGTCGTCCTTCAGGAAATCGAGGCCACCGCGCAGGCCTTCGTAGACCACCCGTCCATAGTTCTTGCCCGACAGACCGAGCTTCGGTTTGACCGTTGCGCCGAGCAGCGGCCGTCCATATTTGTCGAGCCGTTCGCGCTCGACGACGATGCCGGTCGGCGGCCCCTGAAACGTCTTCAGATACGCGACGGGGATGCGCATGTCTTCGAGCCGCAGTGCCTTCAACGGCTTGAAGCCGAACACGTTGCCGATGATCGACGCGGTCAGGTTCGCGACCGAGCCTTCTTCGAACAGATCGAGTTCATAAGCGATATAGGCGAAGTACTGCGGCTCGTCGGCGCGAGAAACCGGCACCGGTTCGACGCGATACGCCTTCGCGCGATACATGTCGCAGGCGGTGAGCCGGTCGGTCCACACCACCGTCCATGTCGCGGTCGACGATTCGCCGGCCACCGCGGCCGCCGCTTCCTCAGGGTCGACGCCGGGTTGCGGCGTGATGCGAAAGAGCGCGATCACGTCGGTCTCTTTCGGTTCGTAGTCCGGTTGCCAGTAACCCATCTCGCGATATTTCATCACGCCTGCCGCGTACCGCTCGCGCGGATTGTGCGGATCACGCGCATGAGGTTCGGGCTGGATCGGCGGTTGACTGAAATCGTTCATGACGTGTCCTCGAAGGTGGCCAAGCGCACTGCCGGAAGAACGCAGCGCTTGAGTTGCACTGTAGGCACGGACACGTCCAAGGGGAATTCACGATTTTCTTTGGCAGACTTAACGGATCGGTTATCGCTACCACATCGTGAAGTTCTGTTTCGAGCAACGCGACGGGAATGGGAGCAGAATGTGTCGGTGGTCGATGCGGGCACGACGTGACAGCGCAATCGGATTAGCGAACCGCGATGGAACACTTTGCTTCGTTTTCGCCACAGCACGCGGCGGCTTGCGTCTGGCATGCCGCGCGGGCGCCGCGACGCGGCGCAATTCGCCGGGCGCTGTATTGCGTGTCGAATGCACGCCCGCCTGACCGGCCGGTACGCACATGGGCATGGAGTTTGCGTGATGCCGGCTGCCGTCGATACCGGGCATTACGCCGGGCCGGCGGCGCAACGCCGTTTCAACTCATGGAGGAAGCACGTATGCAATGGACGACCCCGAGCTATACCGACGTACGCCTCGGTTTTGAAATCGTGATGTATGTCGCAACGCGTTAAGCCCGCAAAGGGGCCGCACGCCGCGGCCCCTTTGCGGTTCCCGTTTGTGTTTGACCTCTGCTGACGGCCGGCCTTCCGGCGCTGTCGGGACACACGTTCCCAGCCATGATCCACGAAACGATCGTCACCACCGCAGCGTGCGATGGCCGTCCTCATATCGCGCCGATGGGCGCGCGCTACGAGGGTGAGCGCATCATCCTTTCGCCCTTCCGTCCGTCCGTCACGCTCGACAACATCGTCGCGTCGCGTGCGGCGGTGCTCAACTTCACCACTGACGTGCGCATCTTCGCGGGCTGCGTTACGCACTGCGCGACCGACTGGCCGACCGTGCCGGCGAGCCGCGTCGCGAGCGTGCGGCTCGCCGAATCGCTCGCGCATGCCGAGCTCGAACTCGACGAACTGCGCGACGACGAACAGCGCCCCGTGCTGGTGATGAAATCCGTGCACCGCGAAAACCACGCGCCGTTCGCGGGCTTCAATCGCGCGCAGTCGGCGGTGGTGGAAGGCGCGATTCTGGTGAGCCGGCTCTTCATGCTGCCGGCTGACAAGGTCGATCGGGAAATGGCGTATCTGCAGATCGCGATCGACAAAACCGCCGGCGACAACGAGCGCACCGCATGGGCCTGGCTCGTCGCCGCGATCGCGCGCTATCGCGCGAATCTCGAAGGGGCAGCCAACCACGCCGCCACCTCCATCCATCACTGAACCCGTTTCTCGGAGAACACCGATGACCGCCTTGCTCGCGAGCGTCCGCTCGGAGGACGAAGCATTTGACGCCGCACGCGCCGGCGCCGAGTTGATTGACTTGAAGGAGCCGAACGAGGGCGCGCTCGGCGGCCTGTCGATCGCCGTCATCACGAACATCGCGCGGCAGCTGCGCGCGCGCTACCCGGTGAAGCCGATCAGCGCGGCGATCGGCGACGTGCCGACCGACGCGTTCGACGAGATCGCTGCGCGCGTGATCGACGTCAGCGACGCGGGCGTCGATTACGTGAAGGTCGGTGTCGCGCGCGGACCGGCCGCGTCACGCTGCGTCGAGCAACTCGCGAATCTGCCGGCCACCGTCGTGCCGGTGCTGCTGTGCGACGGCGGCATGGACGACGAGCTGGTCAACCAGACCGCGGCGCTCGGCTTCGCCGGCGTGATGTTCGATACCGCAAG
>ABYL01000150.1 GCA_000173575.1 Burkholderia sp. H160
GGCCATCACGTGCTGCTGATTGGGCCGCCCGGCGCCGGCAAGTCGATGCTAGCGGCGCGCCTGCCCGGCCTGCTGCCGCCGATGACCGACGACGAAGCGCTCGCCTCCGCCGCGCTGCTGTCCGCGAGCCGGGTCGGCTTCAAGCCGTCGCAGTGGCGGCAGCGGCCGTTTCGCGCGCCGCACCATTCGTCGAGCGCGGCGGCGCTGGTCGGTGGCCGCAATCCGCCGCAGCCTGGCGAGATCACGCTCGCGCATCTGGGTGTGCTCTTTCTGGACGAGCTTCCCGAATTCGATCGTGTGGTGCTCGAAACGCTACGCGAGCCGCTGGAAGCCGGCCGCATCACGATCTCGCGCGCCGCATTGCAAGCCGATTTCCCCGCCGCCTGCCAACTGATCGCCGCAATGAACCCGTGCCCGTGTGGTTGGCGCGGCGATCCGGGTGGGCGCTGCCGCTGTACGCCTGAAGTTGCCGCGCGCTACCTGCGCAAATTATCGGGACCGCTGCTCGACCGCATCGACATCCAGCTCGACATTCCGGCGCTGACGGCCACCGAACTCGCGGGCCGCGCCGCCAGCGCCGGCGAAGCGAGCGCGGCGATCGCACACCGAGTGAGCGCAGCGCGCGAGCGGCAACTGACCCGGCAAGGCAAGACCAACCGCGAGCTGGACGGACGCGAAGTCGACGAGGTGTGCCGCCCGGACGCGGCGGGCGAAGCGCTGCTGCGCGAAGCCGGTGAGCGCTTCGGCTGGTCGGCGCGGGCGTACTACCGGGTATTGAAGGTCGCGCGCACCATCGCGGACCTGGCTGGCGCGACGATGCCGAGCGCGGCACAAGTCGCCGAGGCAATTCAATACCGCCGCGCTTTTGGCTCGTTATGAGGAGAAAAATCTACTGTCAAGACTTGACTTATACACATGTTCGCGTTTCTGACAGATCTTGATACAACTGCAAGCCCCTCTGACAGGCAACTCACCAACACATTGATTTCATTGATTTTTTTAAAACGTGCCAGGTTCGTATCTTCTGACGGAAGGCCCGCCAGATGGGCTTTTCCAGCAATCGAGGCCGACTTCTCAACAGAGTTATCCACAGGTGGTGCGCGCAATTCAAAAACTTCAACGTAAACCGGCAATTAGCGCGCAAACCTGCGAAGGAACTTTCACTGCGTGCGACACTCTGAGGCGCGCTCGATCAGCCAAAAATGCCGTTGTCAGTACAGTTGGAACGATAAAAAAAACTGATCGACCTGGTCTTGCGGCAGCGGTTGATCGGCGATGATCGCCGCCTGGTACACGTGCCGGCCGCGCGCGACGAGCCGCGCATACACCGTGCGCGTTTCGTGTTGGGCGCCCGCGGCGCCGCTCACCTTCATCTCCAGGCCTGGCGTCTTGCCGCCCGCCGCCAGCGGGATCTGCACCGCGTGTGCATCGGGTGCCGCGCCGACGTTGCGCGCCAGTCCCGCGCGCAGGAAATCGAGCGCGGCGCGCTGCGTCGCGTCGCTGTCGTCAGGCAGCATCACGGTGCCGACCGCGAACACCGCATTGCCGGCTTCGGCGGTCTGCATCGCCATCTGCATCGGGGTGCCGTCGATCTGCACCGCGCGCTGGTCGTTGCCCGGCTTGGCCGGGAAGTCGACCGTGTAGCCGTTGTCGTTGTTCATCACGGTACGCCAGTCGAAGGTCGGCGAGCATGCGCCGAGCGCGACGCCGAGTGCCAGCGCTGCCGCCGCCACGCCGACGCGGCGGGCAGGCAAACGGTGACTCAGCGGAAAACGGGACCAAACGCGGGCAACAAAACGGCGGACGCAAAGAACGGTTCGGAGCATGGGACGGAAGATCGGGCTTGCGGAGCGTAAAACATCATTATCCGCTGATCGGCCGCCAGGCCGGCGCGCGGAGCCACGCCGTTGCGGCGCAGCCGCCCCGTTGGAGCTACAATGGAAAGGCTATTCAGCACCGGCCAGAGCGCCATCACACCGACCCATTGTTCCGCGCCGCGCGCGACTCACGAGGTTCCGTTCATGAGTTCCAATTCACCGACCGCCGCCCGGCGCACGAGCCCGCTTCGCTATCTGATCGCGGTGGCCGTGGCCATTGCGCTCGCCGTCGCCGGTTACTTCGCGTTTGCCGGCCAGCAGCGCGTGCCCGATGCGACCTTCACGCTGCTGTCGGGGCAGAAGCTCACGACCGCGGACCTGAAAGGCAAGGTTTATCTCGTCAACTTCTGGGCGACGAGCTGCGACACCTGCATGAAGGAAATGCCGCAGATGGTCGAGACCTATAACCGCTTCAAGGGCCAGGGCCTCGAATTCGTCGCGGTGGCGATGAACTACGACGCGCCGATGTACGTGACCAACTACACGCAAACGCGCCAGTTGCCGTTCAAGGTCGCGATGGACGACGGCTCGGCCGCGAAGCAGTTCGGCAACGTGCAGCTCACGCCGACCACCTTCGTCATCGATAAAGACGGCAAGATCCTGAAGCGCTATGTCGGCGAGCCGCAATTCGCGGAACTCGACCAGTTGCTCGCGAAGGCGCTGAAGGGTCCCTCGGCTTAAGCCCGCTCAGGCAGATCCACCCGCAGATCCCACCCGCGCCGGCGCAATCTCCCGCTGCCGGCGCCAGCATTCCTCACCGCTCCCCTTCCCCTTTGGCCGCAAGGCCATATCGCTTGATCTTCTCGTAGAGCGTCGCCTTGCCGAGTTGCAGCCGGTCCGCAGCTACCGCGACTACGCCGCCCGCCTGCTCCAACGCCTCGGCGATCATCGCGCGCTCGAACTGCTCGACACGCTCCTTCAGCGGGTGTGTGACCCCTTCATCGTCGCCGAAGGACAGCACCGGTTCGTCGGCGATACCGAGCACGAAGCGGTCGGCGGCATTGCGCAGCTCGCGCACGTTGCCCGGCCAGTCGCGCTGCATCAGGCTCGCGCGCTGCCGATCGGTCAGCATCGGCGCCGGCCGCTGATAACGAACGGCCGCATCGAGCAGGAAATGCTCGAACAGCGGCACGATGTCCTCGCGACGCTCGCTCAAAGGCGGCAGCGCGATCGTTACCACGTTGAGCCGATAGAGCAGATCGCGCCGGAACGAGCCGTCCGCGACATGCTCGGCCATATCGCCCTTCGCCGCCGCGACCACGCGGCAATTGACCCGAATCGGCTGATTCGAGCCGAGCCGCTCGAGCACGCCGTCCTGCAGCACGCGCAGCAGCTTCACCTGCAGCGCGAGCGGCATGCTCTCGATCTCATCGAGAAACAGCGTGCCGCCCGACGCATGTTCGAGCTTGCCGATCCGCCGTTTGGCCGCACCGGTGAACGCGCCCGGCTCGTAGCCGAACATCTCCGACTCGAACATCGGCTCGGGCAGCGCGCCGCAGTTCACCGCGATGAACGGCTTGTCACGCCGCGGCGACAGCTCGTGCAGGCTGCGCGCGATCAGCTCCTTGCCCGCGCCAGTATCGCCGTTGATCAGCACGGACGCGTCAGTCGGCGCGACGTTGGCGATCAGGCGCCGCACCTGCTCGATCGCGGGACTCCGGCCGATGATGCGCGGCGCCACCGCGTTCTGCCCAGCCAGCTCACGGCGCAGCGCAAGGTTTTCGAGCACGAGCTTGCGGCGCTCCAGCGCGCGCCGCACGGTTTCGATCAGCCGCTCGGACGCGAACGGCTTTTCGATGAAGTCGTAGGCGCCATCGCGCATCGCCTGCACGGCCATCGAGATATCGCCGTGACCGGTGACCAGAATCACCGGAACGTCGGGCGCGCGCTCGTGGCACTGCGCGAGCAGATCGAGGCCGCTAGCGCCGGGCAGCCGGATATCGCTGACGATCACCCCGGAAAAGTCCGCACTGATCAGCTTCGCCGCAGCCTCGACCGAGGCATGGCCGATCACGTCGAAGCCCGCCAGTTGCAGGCTCTGCACGCTCGCGCGCCGCACCAGTTCGTCGTCTTCGATATACAGCACTTGCAGGCCGTCGTTCATTGCGTGTTCCGGGTCATGCTTCGAGGTGAAATCAGGAGCCCGCGGTAAGCGGATCGTGCGTGGCGCTCGTCTGCACGCGCGCGCGACGCAGCGTCAACACGAATAATGCACCGCCGTGCGGTGCGTTGCGCGCGACGAGCGAGCCGCCGCAATCGCGCGCGATCGACGACGAAATCGCGAGACCGAGGCCGAGCCCCTGTCCCATTTCCTTCGTCGTGAAGAACGGCTCGAACAGGTGCGGCAGCACGTCATCGGGAATGCCGGGGCCGTTGTCGCCGACCACGATCGACAGGTTCGCCGCGCCTGCCTCGACCTCGATTGTGATGCGCGGCAGGCTCATGCCGGCGGTGGCGTCGAGCGCGTTGCCTAGCAGGTTGATCAGCACCTGTTCGAGCCGTAGATCGTCGCAATTCGCGACCAGCTCCGGATGATCGTCGGCAAGATTCAGCGGTGCGCGCGTGCCGCCTGGCGCAACGGCGGTCCCGGCGTCGGCATCGACCAGCACGAATTCGAGCTCGACACCCTGCAGGCGCTTCTGCAGCAACGCGACGACATTGCGCAACGCGCGCACGATCGGCGCGCGCGCACTGCGCGGCCGCGCACGGCCGACGAACAGCTTCAGCTGGTTCGTGATCTTGCCCATGCGCTCGGTGAGCGCCGCGATCGCTTCGAGATTCTCGCGCGCCGATGCCTGATCGCCGCGTTCGAGCAGCACGCGCGTGTTGTCCGAGAAACTGCGCAGCGCAGCGAGCGGCTGATTCAGCTCGTGCGTGATGCCGGCCGCCATCTGTCCGAGCGCGGCGAGCTTGCTCGCCTGGATCAGCTCGTCGTGCGCGGCGCGCAGTTCCTGCTCGGCGCGCGTGCGCTCGGCGACTTCCTTGTGCAACTGCTGGTTCGCCTCGGACAGATCGGCAGTGCGTTCGGCGACGCGCTCGTTCAGCTCGGCATAGGCCTTCTGCAGCAGCGCGCGGCTGCGCATCATTTCGCGCACGCGCGCGCGCCGCATGCGCCAGTAAAACGCGAGCAGCACCACCGACACATAGCCGAAACCGGTGACGATGGTGGCCTTGCGCGCGTCGGCATCGACCGGATCGACCGGCGACATCGTGATCAGATGCCAGTCCGGCTCGCCCATCGCGCGCCGCGACGCGAGGTAGCGCGGCGCGGAACGCCCGCCGCCGATGCGCACGATCTGTGCGTTGCCTTCAAGCACGCGCTCGATCGTCATCGGCAGCGGCGCGATCGGCTGCTGCGCGTACTGGCGCGCCTGGTAAATCGAATCGGCGACCTGGCCGGTCAGCGGCCGGATCGTGTGGTACTTCCACGCCGGCACCGACGACAGGAAGATCACGCCATGATCGTCGGTGACGACGAGCGGCTCGGACGAGTCGACGCCCTGAAACCATTCGAGATCGAGCTTGACGACCGCCACCCCGACGATCTTGCCGTCTCGCCGCACCGGCTGCGAGATGTAGTAGCCGGGCGCCTGTGAAATCGTGCCGATACCGAAAAAGCGGCCGACGCCGCCGTTCAGCGCATCGACGAAATATGGCCGGAACTGATAGCTCGCACCGACGAAGCTGCCCGGCCCGCGCCAGTTGCTGGCGGCGACGCAGTAGCCATCGATCGAAATGATGTAGGTGACCGTGGCGCGCGCGTGGCGGTTCAGGTCTTCGAGATAGAGATTCGCGCGCTTGACGTTGGCCGGATTCGGATCGATCAGCACGTCCTGCACGATCGGATGCTCGGCGAGCAGATAAGGCAGCGACTCGTAGCGCTCGAGCGTGCTCTTGAGCGAGCTCGCGGTGCGTTCGGCGCGCACGGCGGCGTTGCGCCGCAGCGTGTCGACGCCGCTTTTCCACGCGAGGCTGTAGGTGAGCCAGCAGGCCGCCGCGAGCCCGGCTGCGAGCGCGAAGAGGATCAGCAGGCGGCGCGTCACGGTGGCAAAGTCCAATCGATGGGGATCGGACATTGTGGCATAGGGCGGCAAGGGGTTGCCGCCAGACGGGTCGCGAGCCGGGCTGCGGGTTTTGCTGCCGGTCTCGCCGGGACGCGCGGACGCCGGTTTCATAAGCAAGCGTCCACGCTGGTCACGACAGAGTTGGCGAGGCGCGGCTCAAACGCCGGCCGCCTCTTTGACTTCCACCTCGCCGCGCAGCACCTTGTTCAGCTGGGCGCGATCGAGTTCTTTCTCCCAGGCCGACACGACGACGGTCGCGACACCGTTGCCGACGATGTTGGTCAGCGCGCGGCACTCGCTCATGAAGCGGTCGATGCCGAGGATCAGCACCATGCCCGACAGCGGAATCGTCGGCACGACGGCGAGCGTCGCCGCGAGCGTGATGAAGCCCGCGCCGGTCACGCCGCTCGCGCCCTTCGAGGTCAGCATCGTCACTGCGAGCAGCGTCAGCTGCTGGCCCCACGAGAGATCGGTGTTGGTCGCCTGGGCGATGAACAGCACGGCCATCGTCATATAGATGTTGGTGCCGTCGAGGTTGAACGAGTAGCCGGTCGGCACCACGAGGCCCACCACCGAGCGCGAGCAGCCGAGCTTTTCGAGCTTCTGCATCAACTGCGGCAGTGCGGCTTCGGACGAGCTCGTGCCGAGCACGATCAGCATCTCTTCCTTGATGTACGCGACGAAACGCAGGATGTTGAAGCCCACCATCCGCGCGATGGCGCCGAGCACGAACACCACGAACACGATCGAGGTCAGATAGAACGTGCCGACCAGCTTGAGCATCGGCAGCAGCGAGCCGATGCCGTACTTGCCGATGGTGAAGGCCATCGCGCCGAACGCGCCGATCGGCGCGAGCTTCGTGATGATGCGCACCATGCCGAACAGGGCGTGCGAGATCCCTTCGATGATGTTCATCACGGGCTTGCCCTTCTCACCGGCCGTCGCGAGCACGGCGCCGAACAGCAGCGCGATCAGCAGGATCTGCAGGATCTCGCCCTGTGCGAACGCCGACGTGATCGTGTCCGGAATGATGTGCATGAAGAAGTCGACGGTCGACTGGCCATGCGCCTTCTCGGCATACGACGCGACCGCGCGGCCGTCGAGCGAGGCCGGGTCGACGTTGAAACCGGCGCCCGGACGCAGCAGGTGCGTGGCGGCGAGGCCGAGCACGAGCGCGAAGGTCGAGACGATTTCGAAGTACAGCAGCGCCTTGCCGCCGACGCGTCCGACCTTCTTCATGTCCTCCATGCCGGCGATGCCCGTCACGACCGTGCAGAAGATGATCGGCCCGATCACCATCTTGATCAGCTTGATGAAGCCGTCGCCGAGCGGCTTCATGTCGATGGCGAGGTTCGGGTAGAAATGGCCCAGCACGACACCAATGATGATCGCCACGATCACCTGGACGTACAGCACTTTATAGATAGGTTTCTTCACGATGATTCCTGCGAGGGGGTGAGCTGATGACCCGCCGCGATGCGCGACACGCGAACGAAACGTCGTCGCGCGGGCGCACGCTAGCGGGCCCCTACAAGGCGACGAATTCAGAAATACCGGGAAGGGAAATCGGACATCGTTGTCTCCTTGCTTTTTTGTCGGGCCGTGGCGGCCACGCGCTTTATTTTGCAAGGTCGATGCCAGCTCAATATCAGACTGGGAGCCTTGATTCTTATGGATTTTTCGGCAAGGCTCGGCGCGCGCCGTCCGGGTTTCCGGAAATCCGGACGACCGCTGTCGGGGAATCCAGAAACCAGGGCGCGAGCGCTTGCGGGGAAACCCGCACGGGTTTGTGCGGAGCTTGCGAGCGCGGCGTCACGCCAACAGGTCGATGCGATCGGTGCAGATCATGTCGACGCCCCATTCTTCGAGCAATCGCGCGCGCGCCGGGTCGTTCACCGTGTAGGCGAGCACCCGCAGCCCGGCCGCGCGGATCTGCGCGACCAGCGGTTCGCTCAGATAACGGTGACTCGCGTGCAGCGACACGCAGTCGAGTTCGCGCACGATGCGCAGCCAGTCCGCCGGCACCTGCTCGAACAGCATGCCGCGCGGCAGCGTCGGCGCGGCAGTGCGGGCGGCGGCGAGCGCGTCGAACGAGAACGACGACAGCAGCGGCGGCGTCTGCCCTTGCCACAGCGCGAGCGCGCCTTGGGCGACCAGCGTGCCGGTGATGACTTCGCGTCCCGGACACGGCTTGATCTCGATGTTCGCGGCGATGCCGTCGCGCGCGCAACGTTGCGCTGCGTCGGCCAGCGTCGGCAGCCGCGTGCCGGCGAACTCGGCGCCGCGCCACGCACCGGCATCCAGAACGGCGAGTTGCTGCCAGGTGTGGGTGGCCGCCGGCCCGTGGCCATTGGTCGTGCGATCGAGCGTGTCGTCGTGCAGCAGGAACAGCGCGTTGTCAGCGGATAGCTTCGCGTCGAATTCGACCATGCGATAGCCGTAGCGCGCGCAGGCGTCGAAACCGGCCAACGTGTTTTCCGGCGCGACCGTGCCGCCGCAGCGATGCGCGATCAGCCGCGGATAAGGCCATTGTGCGGGGGTCCCGCGATCCATCGAAGCTGCCACGTGTCGTTTCCTTGCTGATTGAACAGCGGTCTATGAAAAAAGCCCGCACATCGGCGGGCTTTTTCGTTGTTGCGAGCGTGAGGCGGATTGCCAGCGCGTCAGACCACGCCGGCTCCATGCGCCTGCACGTCGGCGTGATAGCTCGAACGAACCATCGCGCCCACCGCGGCATGGGTGAAGCCCATCTTGTACGCCTCTTCCTCGTACATCTTGAAGGTGTCGGGATGCACGTACGCACGCACCGGCAGATGGTGCTCCGACGGCTGCAGATACTGGCCGATCGTCAGCATGTCGACGTCGTGCTCGCGCAGATCGCGCATCACCTGGAGGATTTCCTCTTCGGTTTCGCCGAGGCCGACCATCAGGCCGGACTTGGTCGCGACGTGCGGATGCAGCGCCTTGAAGTCCTTCAGCAGCTTCAGCGAATGCGCGTAGTCCGAGCCTGGGCGCGCTTCCTTGTACAGACGCGGCACCGTTTCGAGGTTGTGGTTCATCACGTCGGGCGGCGCGGCGTTCAGGATGCCGAGCGCGCGGTCGAGGCGGCCGCGGAAGTCCGGCGTCAGGATTTCGATGCGCGTCTCCGGCGACAGCTCGCGCGTCTGACGAATACATTCGACGAAGTGCGCCGCACCGCCGTCACGCAGATCGTCACGATCGACACTGGTAATCACGACGTACTTCAGCTTCAGCGCGGCGATGGTGCGCGCGAGGTTGGCCGGTTCGTCGGTGTCGAGCGGATCGGGACGGCCGTGGCCGACGTCGCAGAACGGGCAGCGGCGCGTGCACTTGTCGCCCATGATCATGAAGGTCGCGGTGCCCTTGCCGAAGCATTCGCCGATGTTCGGGCAGCTCGCTTCCTCGCACACCGTGTGCAGGTTGTGCTCGCGCAGGATCTGCTTGATCTCGTAGAAGCGCGAATTGCCCGTGGCCGCCTTCACGCGGATCCAGTCCGGCTTCTTCAGCTTTTCGATCGGAACGACCTTGATGGGGATGCGCGCAGTCTTGGCTTGCGCTTTCTGCTTCGCGGTGGCGTCGTAGGCGGCGGGGGCCGGCACGCCTTCGGGCGCGGGGGTGGCTGCTGCGGGATTCGCGGTTACGTCAGTCATTCGTTCGATCCAGTCAGGCGGTGAGCGCACCGGCCTGCGGTTGGGCGACGGCCGCGGGATTGCCGTCGAGGTTTGCGGTGAGACTTGCTGCGAGGGTACGGGCCACGTCGTCCCAGCCGGCGGCGACGCCGAGCGTCGCCATGTCGACTGTTTCGAGCCCCGCGTAGCCGCATGGATTGATCGCCAGAAACGGCCGCAGGTCCATGTTCACGTTCAGACTCACGCCGTGATAGCTGCAGCCGTTGCGGATTTTCAGGCCAAGCGCCGCGATCTTGGCGCCGGCATGCGGCCCGGCGTCGGCCCCGGGCGCCACGTAGATGCCGGGGGCGCCCGCCTTGCGTTCTCCGGCGAGATTATACGCCGCCAGGGTGTCGATCACGGCCTGCTCGATCCGGGTGACCAGCTCGCGCACCATCAGCTTGCGCCGGCGCAAGTCGAGCAGCAGATACGCGACTACCTGTCCGGGGCCGTGATACGTGATCTGCCCGCCCCGGTCGACCTTGACGAGCGGAATGTTGCTGTCGGCGGCGAGCAGGTGGGCCGGATCGCCGGCCTGGCCGAGCGTGAAGACGGGCGGATGTTCGACGAGCCAGATTTCGTCTGGGGTGTCGGCGGTGCGGGCGTCGGTGAACGCGCGCATCGCGTCGAAACTGGCTTCGTAGGGTTCGCGGCCGAGCCAGCGCAGCGTGGGCGGCTCGATGGCAGGCAGAAGAGATGGAGAAACCGGGGTGGCGCGCATGATTCCGGAAGTTTACCGAAATCTGGCGAACCGCGCCCGAGGGGGCGGGAACGCCGCGCCAGACTCAGACCGTGCGCCAGCCGCCGCGCACGCGCATCATCCAGCGCTCACCGATCCGTGCAAGCCAGTTCAGCGCGCGCTCGTCGCAGCGCGTCGGCACCGAGAACGCGACCTTCGCGAACGTGGCGCCCTCGGCGCTGAGCCAGAGCCGCTCACCGCGCCGCAGATGCAGCGTTTGGCCTGGCTGCAGCCAGTAGTCCTTGATGTCGTCGCTGCGCGTGACCCACACTGCGCCGCCATGCACGCGCAGCTTCGTGCTGCGCGCCACCTTCAGCGGCAGCGTGTCGCCGGTGCGGATTTCGTACGCGATGCTAGAGGAAATTTCTCGCATGATGCCCTCGCCAAAAATCGTTTCATGACTAGAATCCTAGGTGTAGCAAGGACTTCGGCAAAACGATCAATTTTCACGTCTATGTGAGAAATATTGCGATGGACCTTCGTCAACTTCCCGCCCTGAACGCGATCAAGGCGTTCGAAGCCGCCGCCCGCCACGAAAGCTTTTCGCGCGCCGCCGACGAGCTGTTCGTCACGCATGGGGCGGTCAGCCACCAGATCCGCGCGCTCGAGGCCGAGCTCGGCGTGTCGCTGTTCGCGCGCGACGGCAAGCGCGTGCGCCTCACCGAAACTGGCCGCCGCTACGCCACCCAGGTGCGCTCCGCGCTGATGGAGCTCGCCGACGCGACCCGCTCGATCCGCGCCGGCGACCGCGAGCGGCGCCTCGTGATATCGATGCTGTCGTCGTTCGCGGCGCGCTGGGTGACGCCGCGCATCGGCAGCTTTATCGAGGCGCATCCGCAGTGGGATCTCGAACTGCTGACCACCAATGCGCTGACGGACTTCGCGCGCGACGACGTCGACGTCGCGATCCGCTTCGGCTTCGGCAAATATCCGGGGCTGCACTCCGAGCTGCTGCTCGATGAGATTTTCTTCCCGGCCTGCTCGCCGAACTTCAACGGCGGCAAGCTGCCGCAAACCCCGGCCGATCTTGCCAAATTCCCGCTGCTGCGCTCCGACGACGAGCTATGGCGCCCCTGGTTCGACGCCGCCGGCCTGACCGACTGGCCGGAGCCGAAGCGCGGCGTGCTGTATCAGGATTCGTCGAATCTGCTGCAGGCGGCCGTCGACGGCCAGGGAGTCGCGCTCACGCGCCGCTCGCTCGCGATGCATGAAATCGCGGCAGGCCGGCTCGTGCGGCTGTTCGATGTGGATGGGCCAAGCCCGTGGCAATACTATTTCGTCTGCCTCCCGCAGATGCTGGAGACCGCGCGGGTCAAGGCGTTTCGCGACTGGCTGTTCGACGAGGTGGCGCGCTTCAGGCTGTTGTTCGATCTCGCCTGCGAGGCGGGTCCCGCGGCGAGTGCGCGCCTCGCGGCGGAGGGAGCGATGGCGGACGCGTTGCGCGTCGCGCCATGAGGTGAAAAATGAGGTGAAAAATCGCGTGCCGGGTTACAGCACGACCTTGACCATCGGATGGCCGGTCAGCGCGCGATAGATGTCGTCGAGATGCGCGCGGCTCGTCGCGCGCACGTGAACGGTCAGCCCCGTGTAGGTGCCGCTGCTCGATGGCCGCGTCTCGACGCGCGACGGATCGACGTCGCTATCGAACTGGCGCACCACTTCGACGATCGTCGCGGCAAACTCGGGGTGCGATTTGCCCATGATCTTGATCGGGAAATCGCAGGGGAATTCGAACAGTGAGTCGTTCTCGGGATTCATTCTCTACTCCTTACTCGCCGCGTGTGACCTGGATGGACGCGATCGGGTCCAGCGAAACATCGGGGACAGCGGTCACCGCGACGTAGCCCTTACTTTTTCTTGTTGAACATCAGCATCAGCGAATCCCACACGCGGCCGACCACACCCGCTTGCGGAACCGGCTGCAGCGCGACCACCGGGAACTGCGCGAGCACCTTGCCGTCGGCGACGAGCTTCGCGGTGCCGACCTGCTGACCGTTCGCGATCGGCGCGACGAGCGGATCGTTGAGTTCGATCTGCGGCTTCGCCTTGTCTCCCGCGCCCTTCGGCAGCGTGATGTACTGGTCGCCCTTCACGCCGACCTGCACGCTATCCTGCGCGCCCTTGTAGACACGCGGCGTGGCAACGACCTGGTTCGCCTTGTACAGACGCGTCGTGTCGTACGCGGTGTAGCCGTAGTTCAGCATCTTCAGGCTGTCCTGGACGCGATCGTGCTCCTTGGTCTCGCCCATCATCACCGAGACGAGGCGGCGCGACGCATCGGTCGCGCCGGGCATCGGACGCTTCGCGCTCGCGATCAGGCAGTAGCCGGCGGCTTGCGTGTGGCCGGTCTTGAGACCGTCGACGGTCGGGTCAATCCACAGCAGACGGTTGCGGTTCGGCTGCTTGATCTTGTTGTACGTGAATTCCTTGACCGAGAAGATGTTGTAGTAGTCCGGATAGTCGCGGATCAGGCGCGCCGACAGGATCGCGAGGTCGCCCGCGGTCGTGTAGTGCTGCGGGTCGGGCATGCCGTTCACGTCGGCGAAGTGCGTGTGCTTCATGCCGAGGCGCTGCGCCTCCTTGTTCATCATATCGACGAACTGTGCTTCGCTGCCGCCCACGAGTTCGGCGAGCGCGATCGCCGCGTCGTTGCCCGACTGCACGATCATGCCGTAGACGAGGTCGTGCACGGTCACCGGCTTGAGCGCCTCGATGAACATGCGCGATTCGTCATTGCGCACGCGCCGCACGGCTTCGCTCGGCTCGATGGACTGGTCCATCGTGATCTTCTTCGTGTCGAGCGCCTCGAACACGAGATACGCGGTCATCAGCTTGGTCAGCGACGCCGGCTCGACGCGCTCGTCGGCATTGGCGGACGCGAGCACCTGGTTGCTGGTCGCATCGACGAGCACCCACGAGCGAGCGTTGACGCCCGGCGGCGGCACCTGCGCGAACGCGGAGCTCGCGACGAGCGTGGCCGGCAGCACGAGGCTGACGGCAATGACACGATTAAGCGAAGCGGGAACGAAAGAAGCGACGGACGGGAATGACGTGCGGCCAGAGGTGGAGAAACGCATAGGGTCGGTTCGTGCAGAAATATACGTTGCGCGCAGCGCGCGGAGTTGGGGGAGCCGGTTGGCGGGGCATCTGGCCGTAAAACGGCGCGGCGCCCGTTGGACTTCCGGCGACACAATCGGTTCGCGAGCACAGCGCTGCGCACCCGGCCGCGCTGTCTCGCGAAACAATTCCGCGGCGCGCAAATCTGCCGGACGGGCGGTGCTGTGCCCAAAAAAAGAGCGCTCATTATACGCGCGCTGCCAGGTCAGTTTTGTGCGCGTGATGCCGATTTGCACACGTTTGCGCGCACCTGTCCCCCGCAAAACGCGCGATGCGCGTTTTCAACGCCAGGCGTCGACGATGATCCGCTTCAGGATATGCAGCTTGCGATGCAGAAAATGCTCGGCGCCCGGAATCACGACGATCGGCAATTCCTGCGGACGCGCCCAGTCGTAAACGGATTGAATGGGAACGGTCTCGTCGACTTCGCCGTGAATCACGAGCGTGCTCTCGGGAACCGGCGCGACGTCCCAGCGGCTCGCCGCGGTTCCGACGAACACGATGCGCTCGATTTCCTGACCTTCGTCGCGCAGCTTCGCCGCGACGTGCGACAGCACCACCGTGCCGAACGAAAAGCCCGCGAGCACGAGCGGCAGACCGCCATAGTCCGGATCGGCACGCATGTGCTCGAGCACCGCGTACAGATCGTCGCGCTCACCGACGCCCGCGTCGTGCTCGCCCTGGGTGTGACCGACGCCGCGGAAATTCGACCGATAGGTGACGTAATTCAGTTGCACGAGCGTGCGCGCGAGCGTCTGCGCCACCTTGTTGTCCATCGTGCCGCCAAAGAGCGGATGCGGATGCGCGACGAGCGCGATGCCGCGCGGCGCGGCGCCGTTCTCGCGCACGCCGTCGGGCAGGTCCAGCGCGACCTCGATCTTGCCGACCGGGCCGTCGATCAGATACTTCTTCGTGTTGACGTTCATCAGGATGCCTGTGGATCGTTTCGTGGTTCGCGCTTTTAATCGATCTTCAGACGCTCGACGACCTTGCCCTTCGCAAGATGCGATTCGACGATCTCGTCGATGTCGCTCTCGTCGACGTAGGTGTACCAGACAGCCTCGGGATAAACGACCAGAGTCGGGCCCAGCTCGCAGCGATCAAGGCAGCCGGCCTTGTTGATACGCACCTGGCCGGGACCGGCGAGGCCGAGCTGCTTCACGCGTTTTTTCGCGTACTCCTGCATCGCCTGCGCGTTGCAGTTCGCGCAGCTCGGACGCTCGGCGCCGGGTTCGCGTTGATTCAGACAGAAGAAGACGTGGTGCTTGTAGAAGGAATCCATGATGTCGGGAAGGGGGCCTGAAAGGGAGTGCAATGGCGCTGTCAGCACACCGTATGGCGCAGCGCCCATCGTGCGGACGATTATAGCGACCGGGCTGAGCAGGCGTTGGGGCCTGGCGGGCGGCGCCCTTGCACATCAAACCGGCTTCGCGCGCCGCTTCAGCCACGCCCGCTCGACCGCGAACGCGAGCCACACCAGAGCCGCATAGGGCCACATCCACGCGAGCCAGCGTGCGAGCCCGTTGAAATGCAGATAACGCCCCTGCCGCCAGTCGGCGAGCACGACGTCGAAATACGGATTCACGGGCAGCAGATTGACGAACACGAGTGCGACGACCAGCGCGATCCCCGCGAGCGTCGCGCGCACGTGCCGCCGCAGCGGCAGCGCGGCGAGCGCCGCGACGGTGCCGCACACGAGTCCGAGCAACGCGCCAGGCGTCGCCCAGTTGAACGCGAGGCCTGATTGCGATTGCAGGAATGTCGCGCCAACCTTCACGCACAAGGTCGCGACGATGTACACGGACAGCAGCCCCACGCGCGGCGCATGACGGCGCACCGGCACCGACGCGAGCGCGAGCACCGCGAACAGGTTGAGCGTCGTGATCAGCGCTTCCCACATGGCGTCGGGTAGCCACGCGGCCGCCGCCGCCGGCCATGCGCCGACCTGCCACGCGGACGGCGTCCACGCGAGCAGCGCATCCTGCGTGGCCGGATCCAGGCTCAGCCACAGCGCGCGCGGCCAGTTGCCGAGACCGAACAGCCGCGGCGCCGGATACATCGTCGCGAACGGCCACGCGGCGACGAGGCACGCGAGCGCCGCATGGCCGCGCTCGAACCATACCAGCCGCAGACGCCTGAGCAGGCCGCGATCGAGCAGCGCGCCGGTCAAGGGCGACATCATCGCCGCGCCGACCAGCGCACCGAGCGTATTGGCGGCGAGATCGAGATTGGAGGCGATGCGCGTCGGCAGATACGTCTGCACGGCTTCCATCATGCTCGACAGCAGGCCGCCCAATACGAACGCGAGCGCGACGGCCAGCGTGCCGCGCCAGCGTGGATACACGGCGAGCACCACCAGCGCGCCGAACGGCATATAGCCGAGCACGTTGGCGACGACGTCGAACGCCGTCAGGTACTGCGGCATCGGATCGAACAGATAGGCAAACGGCCCGAGGCCGAGCGAGCGCCAGCCGGAAAACGGATACAACGAACCGTAGACGATCAGCGCCGTGTACAGCAGCAGCGCCTGACGGGCCAACGCCGACGGGCGCCGCAGCCACGGGCGCTCGCTCATGCAGCGCTCCGTAGTGTGCGCTGCCCGCCCGTCATTGCGCGGCGACCAGCGCCTG